>NZ_JBWKTM010000008.1:90091-315918 GCF_059420325.1 Pseudomonas sp. GW821-FHT04C07 | reverse complement strand
GGTCGGGGTAAGGGGATTCGAACTCCTGACATCCTGCTCCCAAAGCAGGCGCGCTACCGGACTGCGCTATACCCCGGCTTGAAATTGGCTCCGTGACCAGGACTCGAACCTGGGACCCAATGATTAACAGTCATTTGCTCTACCGACTGAGCTATCACGGAACTACATATTTCAATTACAACATTTGCTGCTTACTTCACTCTCTTCTACATGTTCGCATCGCTGCGTTCGTGTGTCTGAGGCGCGCTATTCTACAATCTTAAAAACCCCTGTCAACCCTTTAAAATGCTTTTAAGACAATGATTTGCGACTTTTTTCAGATTTCTCCTTGGGGAGAAGAAACCGCTGGGCTGACATACTGCGGGGCGCACTTTACAAGCCTTTGCCTTACAGTTCAACGCCCTATCGAAAAAAAAGGCCTCGCAGTGCGAGGCCTCTTCTATAGCAGCGTAGCGGATGATCAGGCGAAAACGATCTCGTCGTTCTCCACAGTCCCCTTTATGCTGGCCCCAGGCATAAACCGCCCCGAAAGGATCAACTGCGCCAACGGGTTCTCGATCCAGCGCTGAATCGCTCGTTTGAGCGGTCGTGCGCCGTATACCGGGTCGTAACCCACCGCGATCAGCTTATCCAGCGCCTCGCTGTTGAGCTCCAGTTTCAGCTCACGCTCAGCCAGACGGCTACGCAGACGGCCCAGCTGGATTTCGGTGATGCCAGCAATCTGATCCCGGGCCAAAGGCTCGAAGATCACGACTTCATCGATCCGGTTGATGAACTCCGGACGGAAGTGGGTAGACACCGCATCCATCACCGCAGCCCGCTGCGCTTCACGATCACCCACCAACTCCTGAATCTGCACCGAGCCCAGGTTGGAGGTCATCACGATCACCGTATTGCGAAAATCCACGGTCCGCCCGTGGCTGTCAGTCAACCGGCCATCTTCCAGGACTTGCAGCAGCACGTTGAACACGTCCGGGTGGGCCTTCTCAACCTCGTCCAGGAGGATCACCGAATAGGGTTTGCGACGCACCGCCTCAGTCAGGTAGCCGCCCTCCTCATAGCCTACGTAGCCCGGAGGGGCACCAATCAGCCGCGCCACAGAGTGTTTCTCCATGAACTCGGACATATCGATGCGCACCATCGCCTCTTCGGTATCGAAAAGGAATTCGGCCAGTGCCTTGCACAGCTCGGTTTTACCCACACCGGTAGGGCCCAGGAACATAAACGAGCCACTTGGACGGTTCGGATCGGACAACCCGGCACGAGAACGCCGCACCGCGTTGGCTACCGCCACCACGGCCTCGTCCTGACCGATAACGCGCTGGTGCAACAAGCTTTCCATCTTCAACAGCTTGTCGCGCTCACCTTCGAGCATTTTCGATACCGGAATACCGGTCCACTTCGAAACGACTTCAGCGATCTCTTCTTCGGTCACTTTGTTGCGCAGCAACTGATTTTCGCTTTTGCCGTGCTGATCGACCATCTGCAGGCTGCGCTCCAGGTCCGGGATCACCCCGTATTGCAGCTCGGCCATACGGTTGAGATCACCTTTGCGACGGGCAGCTTCCAGCTCCTGACGGGATTGTTCGATTTTCTGCTGAATCTGCGCAGAGCCGTGCACTTCGGCTTTTTCCGAGGTCCAGATTTCTTCCAGATCCGAATACTCACGCTCCAGCCGGACAATTTCCCCCTGCAACTTCTCCAGGCGTTTGATCGCGGCTTCGTCGTCTTCCTTCTTCAGCGCCTGGGATTCAACCTTAAGCTGAATCAAACGGCGCTCCAGGCGATCGAGCACTTCTGGCTTGGAGTCGATCTCCATACGTATACGGCTGGCCGCTTCGTCGATCAGGTCGATGGCCTTGTCCGGCAGCTGGCGATCGGTGATGTAACGATGACTCAGCTTGGCCGCGGCGATGATTGCGCCGTCGGTGATCGCCACCTTGTGGTGGACTTCGTAACGCTCCTTCAAACCGCGCAGGATCGCAATGGTGTCCTCTTCGCTCGGTTCGTCTACCAATACTTTCTGGAAACGCCGCTCGAGCGCAGCGTCCTTCTCTATGTATTGGCGGTATTCATTGAGAGTAGTCGCGCCAACGCAATGCAACTCGCCTCGCGCCAGCGCCGGCTTGAGCATATTGCCTGCATCCATCGAGCCTTCGCCCTTACCGGCGCCCACCATGGTGTGCAGCTCGTCGATGAACAGGATGATCTGCCCTTCCTGCTTCGACAGCTCGTTGAGCAACGACTTCAGGCGCTCTTCGAACTCACCACGGTACTTGGCACCCGCGATCAGCGAACCCATATCCAACGACAGCAGGCGCTTGCCTTTTAGGCCATCAGGCACTTCGCCGTTGATGATCCGCTGGGCCAGGCCCTCGGCGATAGCGGTTTTACCCACGCCTGGCTCACCGATCAAGACCGGGTTGTTCTTGGTACGCCGTTGCAGCACCTGAATAGTCCGGCGAATTTCGTCGTCACGGCCGATCACCGGGTCAAGCTTGCCTTCTTCGGCGCGCTTGGTCAGGTCGATAGTGTATTTGTCCAGGGCCTGGCGCGATTCCTCAACGTTGGCGTCATTGACCGCTTCGCCGCCACGCAGATTGTTGATCGCATTCTCCAGTGCTTTCTTGCTGACGCCTTGGCCGAGCAGCAACTTGCCGAGCTTGCTGTTCTCGTCCATTGCCGCGAGCAACACCAGTTCGCTGGAAATGAATTGGTCGCCTTTTTGCTGCGCCAGGCGATCCGCCTGATTGAGCAGGCGCGCCAGATCCTGCGACATGTTGACGTCGCCGGTAGGGTTCTGGATTTTTGGTAGATGGTCGAGCTCTTTGCTCAACTCTTTGCGCAGACTGTTGACGTCAAAGCCCACTTGCATCAGCAACGGCTTGATCGAGCCACCCTGCTGTTCAAGCAGCGCGTGCATCAGGTGCGCAGGTTCAATGCCCGGATGATCGAGGCCGACTGCCAGAGATTGGGCATCGGATAAGGCTAACTGTAATTTGCTGGTTAAACGGTCTATACGCATGAGTCACCTTCCTAGTTGGGCAGGCCGGAGCGATGGACACACCTTAATGAAGAAAACCTGCCAGATACCCCACAAGATGCGGTCGATTCTGGAAGATTCAAGCGACGCAGGGTTGACGCAGGTCAGGAGAGTCTAGTGTTCGAGCCAGACAAGGGAGGCAAACCGACCGGTGCGAGGACTGCGGCGGTAAGAATAGAAGCGTGGATCGGTCACGGTACAGAAACCGCCGCCGTACACGGCCGTAACGCCGCAAGCTGCCAGACGCAGGCGCGCCAGCAGATAGATGTCGGCCATGAACTTGCCGGTGTTGTGACTCGGGACAAAGGCCTGATCCGCTTCGGGAAGTTGCTGGACAAAGGCCTCGCGAACTTCCGGACCGACTTCAAACGCTTGCGGGCCGATGGCAGGCCCCAACCAGACCAGTACCTCGGAAGGTGGCACGGCAAGACTGTCCAGCGTGGCTTCAAGCACGCCAGCCGCCAGCCCGCGCCACCCGGCATGGGCCGCTGCGACACGAGTGCCGGCGCGGTCACAGAACAACGCAGGCAGGCAGTCCGCTGTCATCACCGTACAGGCGATGCCCGGTGTCGCGGACCAACTGGCGTCAGCGGTTGCGACCAGATCGGGATCTGCATGAGCCACGGCAACGCCATGAACTTGCTGCAGCCAGACCGGCTCAATAGAGAAGTGTTCAGTCAGACGACGGCGATTCTCGGCAACTGCCGCAGGGCTGTCCTCGACATGGTCGCCCAGGTTGAGGCTGTCGAACGGCGCCAGACTGACGCCGCCCGCTCGAGTGGTGACGCAGGCTTTCACCCCGGCCGGCGCAGGCCAGTCAGGAATCAACCAATTCGTCATCCGATGAACGCCTCGCGGTCCTGCTTGAGCAGTGACAGCAACCAGACGAAGTCGTCCGGCAGTGGTGATTCCCAGCTCATGCGTTTACCGGTGGTCGGATGGTCCAACTCAAGGAAACGCGCGTGCAGTGCCTGACGCGGGAACGTTTTCAGCGATTCGACCATGGTCAAGCTAGCGGCCGGCGGGATGCGGAAACGTCCGCCGTAGGCAGGGTCTCCGACCAACGGGAAGTTGATGTGGGCCATGTGCACGCGAATCTGGTGCGTACGACCGGTTTCCAGCTTGACCCGCACGTGAGTGTGGGAGCGGAAACGCTCGAGTACGCGGTAATGACTGACCGCCTGCTTGCCGCCTTCCATCACCGCCATGCGCTGACGCTGCTGGCCGTGACGACCGATCGGCGCGTTGATCTTGCCGCCGGCGGTGACCACACCGATCACGATGCACTCGTAGATCCGGCTGACGCTGCGGCTCTGCAACTGGGTGACCAGCTGGGTCTGCGCCTGAATCGTCTTGGCCACCACCATCAGACCGGTGGTGTCCTTGTCGAGACGGTGCACGATACCGGCGCGCGGCACATTGATGATGTCCGGCACGTGGTGCAGCAAGGCGTTGAGCAGCGTGCCATCAGCATGACCGGCAGCCGGGTGCACCACCAGGCCCGCAGGCTTGTTGATTACCAGGATGTCGTCGTCTTCATAGACGATATCGAGCTTGATGTCTTGAGCGATCCATTCTCCTTGGGCTTCCTGCTCGGCAGTCAGCTCAAGAATGGCGCCACCATGGACTATGTCTCGCGGGCGGATAACCGCTCCATCCACAGTCAGGCGGCCGTCTTTGATCCAGGCGGAAAGGCGCGAGCGCGAGTGCTCAGCGAATAATTGTGCGGCGACTTGATCGAGGCGTTGGCCGCCCAATTCGGACGGCACCTCTGCGCGAAGTTCAATTTTATCGGACATGCTCAGACTAGGCGTCGGCACAGCCTTTGGTTTCGGCTGCGCGCTTGTGGTTAAATACGGCGTCTTTTGCCCCGTGGCTTACAACGGGGCGTTCATCATAACAGGACGGCCACGCCCAAGACAGCGGCCGTCATAGGGACGCAAGCCGCCATGCAAGTGAAACACCTGCTGCTGATCGCCATCCTCGCATTGACCGCTGCTTGCTCATCGAAGGAAGTCGTCGACGAAAACCTGAGCGAGGTCGAGCTGTACCAGCAGGCGCAGGCCGACCTGGACAACCACAGCTACACCAGCGCCACAGCCAAGCTGAAGGCTCTGGAGTCACGCTATCCATTCGGTCGCTACGCTGATCAGGCTCAACTTGAGCTTATCTACGCTAACTACAAGAACGCCGAGCCCGAAGCTGCCAAGTCCGCCGCCGAGCGTTTCATCCGACTGCACCCGCAACATCCGAACGTGGATTATGCGTACTACCTGAAGGGTTTGACCTCCTTTGACCAGGATGTCGGCCTACTGGCGCGTTTTCTGCCTCTGGACATGACCAAGCGTGACCCGGGTGCCGCTCGAGACTCTTACAACGAGTTCGCGCAACTCACCAGCCGTTACCCGAACAGCCGCTACGCGCCGGATGCCAAGCAGCGCATGATTTACCTGCGCAACCTGCTGGCGGCCTACGAGATCCATGTGGCTGACTACTACCTGACCCGTCAGGCCTATGTAGCCGCTGCCAACCGCGGTCGTTATGTGGTGGAAAACTTCCAGGAAACCCCTTCGGTCGGTGACGGCCTGGCGGTGATGGTCGAGTCCTACCAGCGTCTGCACCTGGACGAACTGGCCAATACCAGTCTGGAAACCCTGAAGCTCAACTACCCGAACCACCCGACGCTGGTGGACGGCCAGTTCGTACCGCGGGTTGCCGAAGCGGACAACCGTTCGTGGCTGAGCAAAGTAACCCTGGGCCTGATCGAATCCCGTCCGCCGCTGCCGCCGGGTGAAACCCGCGCCAACCAGGACGTGATGAGGCAGTTCCAGGATGCCAAAGACGCGATCCCGGCCGATCTCAAGCCTAAAGATGCAAACGGTGATGCGGTCAAAGAAGAACAACACGAAGCGGAAGGTAACAAGGGCGGCCGTTCGTGGTTCAGCCGTATGACCTTCGGCGTGTTCGACTGACGCCAGCGTGGTGCCAAAAGGGAGACTTTCGAGTCTCCCTTTTTTATTGCGCTGTGCGCTTGTCTTGTCCTTGGCTAAACTGCCGGATCATTCGTCGAAAAGCTGGTCACCATGGTTCGTTTACTGTTCTGGATCGCTCTGATTGCTGCTGCGGTATGGTTCTGGCGCAAGATCAAGCACTCAACTTCTGCGACCAATACGCCCAGTGAGCAAAGCGCGCCGCCTATGGTCCGCTGTGCCCACTGCGGTGTGCATTTGCCCCGCGACCGTGCGTTACGTCTTCAACAACAGTGGTATTGCAGCCAGGCGCACCTGGAGCAAGGCCCGGATTCACGTGACCGCTGAAACCTTAAGTCCCGGCGGCAAACAGGCCCGTTGAAGTCTTCAGCCTCACATTGGCTGACATCAAACAGATTTATCTGCAGATCGGTACGGGTTCTTTCGACACCTTGATGGACCCGAATCAACGGCCCCAAGAACTAAACAACTTGCGACAAAATGCATTTCGCCACAACGCCAAGTCTCACGAACACGCCGAGGTCCGGCTGAAGTTGTTCATCGAACCCGAAAACGAGCTGCCGACCCTGTAAATACTGGATAACGGCCCCGGTGTGGACGATGAACATCGGGTGCATTTGTTCGACCCCTTCTTCACCACCGATATCCAGGGCACTGGCCTGGGTCTCTATCTGTCCCGTGAGCTGTGCGAAAGCAACCAGGCCAGCCTAGACTTCGAATCACGCCAAGGCGGCGATTGCTTTTGCATCACCTTTGCTCACGGACGAAAACAGAGTTGAATATGGGCCCACGGCAAAAAGTCCTGATCGTCGATGACGAGCAGGATATTCGCGAACTCCTGGAAATCACTTTAGGCCGGATGAAGCTCGACACCCAAAGTGCCCGCAATGCCAGCGAAGCTCGTCGCTGGCTGGCTCAGGAACCTTTCGATCTATGCCTGACCGACATGCGTTTGCCCGACGGCACCGGGCTGGAACTGGTGCAGCACATCCAGCAGCGCTACCCGCAGACTCCGGTGGCGATGATCACCGCCTATGGCAGCCTGGAAACGGCGATCAACGCCCTGAAAGCCGGCGCCTTCGACTTTTTGACCAAACCGGTGGACCTGAGCCGCTTGCGGGAGCTGGTGGCAAGCGCCCTTCGCCTGCCTGCTGCGGGTAGCCAGTCTCCGTCCATCGACAGCCGTCTGCTCGGCGACTCTTTGCCAATGCGCAGCCTGCGCAAACACATTGATAAACTGGCTCGCAGCAAGGCACCGGTGTACATCAGCGGAGAATCTGGTAGTGGCAAGGAGCTGGTGGCCAGGCTGATTCATGAGCAAGGCCCGCGTGCCAGCCGACCATTCGTGCCAGTCAACTGTGGCGCGATTCCGTCAGAACTGATGGAGAGCGAATTCTTCGGCCATCGCAAAGGCAGCTTCAGCGGCGCAATCGAAGACAAACCCGGGCTGTTTCAGGCAGCCAACGGTGGCACGCTGTTCCTTGACGAAGTGGCCGACCTGCCTTTGGCGATGCAGGTCAAACTGTTGCGGGCGATTCAGGAGAAAGCCATTCGCAGCGTCGGAGGGCAACAGGAAGTCGTGGTCCAGGTGCGCATTTTGTGTGCCACGCATAAGGATCTGGACGCCGAAGTCGCCGCTGAACGCTTTCGTCAGGATCTTTATTATCGGTTGAATGTGATCGAACTGCGGGTGCCGCCACTGCGCGAGCGACGCGACGATATTGAGCCGTTGGCCAGCAACGTCCTCAAGCGACTGGCCGCGGACAGCGGCTTGCCGGCGGCGCAGCTGCACCCGCAAGCCCTGGACGCGCTCAAAAGCTATCGCTTCCCGGGCAATGTGCGCGAACTGGAGAACGTGCTTGAACGTGCGCATACCCTCTGCGAAAACAAACAGATCGAAGCGGGTGACCTGCGTCTGGCAGAAGGCAGTTGCACAGCCGAACCCGGTGAGCCGGATCTGGCGCACATCGACAACCTGGAAAACTACCTGGAAAACGTCGAACGCAAATTGATTCTCCAGGCCCTCAAAGAGAACCGCTGGAACCGCACGGCAGCAGCTCGGCGTCTGAATCTGTCGTTTCGTTCGATGCGCTATCGCTTGAAGAAACTAGGGCTGGATTGAGCAGGGACTCTTGCGAGAGCATCCCTCAGGCGACTCATTGTGGTGAAGGAGCTTCCCTCGCCACAATGAATAACCGAACCCAATCCCCGCTAAATGCGCCCTGCCGGGGCATACGGCGCGGGATCAATGACCGGCTCGCGGCCAAGCATCAAGTCGGCGAACAACTGGCAGGAGGCCGGCGCCAGCACCAGGCCATTTCGGTAATGCCCACAGTTGAGCCACAACCCTTCAAACCCCGGAACCTTACCAATATAGGGAATGCCCTCTGGCGAACCCGGCCGCAGCCCCGCCCAATGCCCCACCACTTCGGCATCCACCAACGCTGGAATCAATTCGATGGCCGAGGCCTTCAGGCTTTCCAGGGCGGACTGAGTGGGAGTTTTGTCAAAGCCTTCATGCTCCAGCGTACTGCCGATCAGCACATGGCCGTCACGGCGCGGAATCGCATACCGACCTTTGGCCAGGACCATACTCGAGAGGAAGTCAGACGCGCATTTGTAGAGGATCATCTGACCCTTTACCGGCTCGACCGGTAATTCCAGCCCAAGGCTTTGCAACAACTCACCGCTCCAGGCCCCCGCCGATAGCACCACCTGATCCGCATGAATCTCGCCCGCTGACGTTTGTACGCCGACGACCCTCTCGCCCTGGCGAACAAAACCGCTGACTTCGCATTGCTCATGAATCGTGACATTCGGCAATGCCAGCAACGCGGCCTTGAGCGACTTTACCAATCGCGGATTACGCACGTTGGCCACATCCGCCATGTAGAGCGCCCGCGAGAACCCGGCGCCCAGTACGGGCACTGCATCGTGCGCAACCGAAATATCCACCTTGCTCAGCGGGCGGTTTTCCCTCACGGCCCAGGCCAGTGCCTCGGCCTCATCATCCAGATCAAGCCAGTACAGACCGGTCTTGTGCACCTGCGGATCAATACCGGTCGTTACAAACAGGCGCTCGGCGAGCTGTGGATAAAAATCCTGCGACCAATGGGCCAGCGCAGTGACCGCCGGACTGTAGCGCCACGGGTACAGCGGCGAAACAATCCCGCCGCCAGCCCAGGACGACTCCTGCCCCACATTCGAGCGATCCAGCAGGACCACACTCTGCACTTCAGAAGCCAGATTAAACGCCGTCAGCAGGCCAATAACCCCACCGCCGACAATCACCACTTGCTGTTGCTTGGCCATCTTCTGATCCAACAATAAAAAGACAAAGGGCGCAAAGGACGCCTGAAAAATGGACTCAACGACCCCAGCAATCTTTGGCGGTCAGGCCGCTAGCCGCATTGGTAATGGTTCTGACGCCGGTATTGGTGATCGTGAAATCACCACACTTGTCACTCTCCATCATTGATCCGCTTTTACGTGCCGCTGTCAGCGAGAAGGCCTGATCGGTCAGCGTCGGGGTGATGGTGTAGTAGTCGTTGCCCACGCTGAGGCCGGTGGCGTTGGTGTACACATTGTTCTTCGAATAGAACCGCTCCAGATTCTGTGCCTGCTCGGAGAGCAGCCCGGCGATTGCGGTGCGGTGGGTTTTCTTCACGTATTCGGTAATTGCCGGGTAGCCGATGGTCACCACAATCCCGATGATCGCGATTACGATCATTATTTCAATCAGGGTGAAACCTTGGTTGAATCTACGCATGCCTACATCTCACTTACTGTATTTGTCGCCACATGATCCGTCGGCTTGCACCGCCCGGTTTTTCTACCAGCGTGGAAATGCCACCACTGGAATCGTTCACTATCTTGCCGGTCGCGTCGTCGATGATCGCGGTCGGTACTGGAATACCGCCACTAAAGATCACGCCACTGGACAGTGTATCCATGCTGTCGATCCCCCCATCACCGTTGGTATCGAGTACTGCACAGTTGAGCATCTTACCGCTGAACGCATCCAGTTCGACCAGTTTACCGGCGCCGACGCTGGAACAGAGGTCCGCCGTATCCACGCCCGTACCGGTCAATACTTTGTGCCCCAACACTGGGTTGACCTGGATGCTGTCGAGCAAAGGTGGTGAGTCCGAGGACTCGACGGCGTAAGTCGGCGCCGCCAGGTACAGACTCGACACAGTGGCGCAGAACAACTGCAGCAACCAACGTTGCCAGCTTACGCGGGCCTCAATACTTCGCATAAATACTCTCCAGCACGCTGCGTGAGTTACCCACCCGCCCGACCGCCGTGACCCGATACAGCGTAGCGCAGGTGTTGCCTGGGACATTGACGGCGATCATTGTCGTGCCGATGTTCTGCACCCCATAAAAGCCGTCACCGGCGGCGATCCAGTTCACCCCTGAGGAGGAATTGAGGCCGGCGGTAGCCACCACCGACGATTCGGCAGGCGGCGCGCACCGAGTTCCCGCGCAAACCGATAGTGAGTAGGCGTTCTGCTGCACGGCGCTTTCACCGATCCGCAATGCGGCTTCGGCCAGTTGAAACGACTGATTGCGCAGAATTACGCTGCCGGCCATTTTTTCTTGCAAGGTCGCGTTCTGCATCGATGAAATGCCGATTAGCGTCAACAGCAAGAGAAACACCAGGCTGACCAGCAGTGCCATGCCGCGCTCGGACCGTGCCGTCATTCGAGGAATACTCATTGGCACCGCGCCCTACAGCAACCGGTTGCGCAAAGCGGCAACCACGTTATAGGTCTGGTTGCGTACGCGGCTGTTCGGGTCCGTCAGGGTCAAGGTCAAGCGCACACTGCGTATACGCGCCGGATCGGAGGGGTTGCTGGTGTAGCTGGAAGCTGCGATATCAGTGGCTGTACTGGCGACCCCGAAGGTCACGCCGAAAGCGCTGACGTTGTTCACCAGCACCTGGCTGGCCTGGGTGCCAATGGCCACCCACAATTGATTGTTGCTGAAGGTGTAGGTCAATCGGCGGATCGGGAACGCCAACTGCCCGGTCGGGGCCGCATGAGCGCCGGAATAGGCCGTTGCGCTGTTTCGACAGTCGGAGATTACAGTCCAGATCGGCGCACCGCCGTTGTTGCCGACGTCGGCGGTCACCAGTGTCAACTTGAGATTGGCATTGTCCCAGCTGATGGGCGTTACCGAGCTGGCAGCGAAGTCCGAGGCCGAGCTCGAATCGGTGATCGCCCCAAGGCAACCGAACATGCCGACCATACGTATTTCCTGGAGCATTTTGCTCAGGACGAAACGCGCATCCTCCTGCATGTTGGCTGAGGCGTTCTGGCTGACGTAGGTGTTTTTCGCCGAAATGAATATCTGCGCTACACCCAGCACCACGATCAGACTCAACGCCAACGCCACCATCATCTCGATCAGGCCGAAACCTCTGAGCAACCTGTTCACGGCGTCACCGCAGGGTCGGCGGCGACGCGGCTGGTCAGGACAAAACTTCGCTGAGGGGGGCTGCTCTGACCGGGGTTGGCCGCTGTGCCAGCGCGTGAATCGTCCCAGTTGATGGTGATTGTGAACACTCGCTGGTTCACCGTAACGCTCCCGGTCGCCGTCGGCCCGCCAAAATTGATGATGTTGGTAGTGAAGTCGTAGAGGTCCTGATCCCGGGCAACATTCAGGTTGCTCGAGCCGGGAGGCGTGACGCTGTAATCGGCGCCGGAGTTGGCCCGAATGCGGTCCAGCATGTCATAGGCGATAAAACTGGCCTGGCTGGTCATCAGCGAACTGTCAGTGTATTTCAGCGCATTCAACTGAATTGCCGCCGCGCCCAACAACCCTACGCCGAGGATCAATACCGCAACCAATACTTCAATCAGTGTCATGCCGTCCTGTGCACGCGTTCCCGATACCGTCATTCATCGTCCTTGTTTGCGCTTGCGACACATAATTGATGACCACGGCTGTGGCTGGCATCGACAACCTGCGCAGATTGTTGAAATCGATGCTGGATACCCCGAAGGTTAGCGTCAACGTCGCGTCGCTGCTCATGGCTGGCACAACCGGCAATACATTCGCCGGGTTGCCGGTACCGTCGTAAATCGAAAGCTGCGCAGTCCAGACACTGTCATCGGCTATAACTAACCCTACAACCAGGATCATTCATCGACTTGATGTAGGTTGATTTGCCAGGACCCGCGCACGGATCGCGCATGCTCACACCATCTCCATGGAGGGAGACGCTATGCCTCAGAAAGGTTTCAGTCTGATTGAACTGCTAGCAGGACTGGCCATTACCGCCCTCCTCCTGCAACTTGCCAGCCCGCCGTTCAAGGGACTGATCGAGTCGATGCACCGAGAGAATGCTGCTCAAACGCTCGTCAGTGGCCTGCGCAATGCCCGTACAGAAGCCATCCTGCGCAACCAGATCATCGTCATCCATGCAGTGGACGACGACTGGAGCCAGGGTTGGCGAATCATTCTGGATATCAGTGGCAAGGGTCATAAGGACAGCGATAACCCGGTGCTGCTTGAGCGCCAGGAAAGCGGGCGGGTGACGATTGTCGGAAATGGACCGGTGAAGAACTATGTTCGTTTCACCGGTTTGGGCGAAGCGTTGCTGTCAGGGTCAGGCGGTGCCTTTCGCGCCGGGACCATGTATGTTTGTGCCACGGACCAAGGTATCAGTCACCATCAAGTGGTGCTGGCCAAGACTGGCCGCATCAGTCTGCGCAGCGATAAGACCGAGCAGAAGCTGTGCGAGGGTGACACCTCACAGCAGCGAGCGAACACGTAGTTCTTTAGGCATGGAGAAGGTGATGTTCTCCTCGCGACCGGCCAGCTCATCGGCACCGGTTGCGCCCCAGGCCTGCAATTGCTGAATCACGCCGCGCACCAGCACTTCCGGTGCTGAAGCGCCGGCGGTGATGCCAATCCGCTCGACGCCATCGAACCAGCTGAGCTGCAGGTCTTCAGCACCGTCGATCAGATAGGCCGGGGTGGCCATGCGCTCGGCCAGTTCGCGCAGGCGGTTGGAGTTGGAGCTGTTCGGACTGCCGACTACCAACACCACATCGCACTCGTCCGCCAGTTGCTTGACTGCGTCCTGACGGTTTTGCGTGGCGTAGCAGATGTCGTCCTTGCGCGGACCACCAATGGCCGGGAAACGACTGCGCAGTGCGTCGATGACGCGACTGGTGTCATCCATGGACAAAGTGGTCTGGGTCACGAACGCCAGGTTCTCTGGATTGCGCACTTGCAACGCGGCGACGTCTTTTTCATCTTCTACCAGGTAGATCGCCCCGCCACTGCTGCTGTCGTACTGGCCCATGGTGCCTTCGACTTCCGGGTGACCGGCGTGGCCGATAAGGATGCACTCGCGACCGTCGCGGCTGTAACGCGCGACTTCAATGTGAACCTTGGTCACCAACGGACAGGTCGCATCGAAGACTTTCAGGCCACGGCCTGCCGCTTCGGTACGCACTGCCTGGGAAACACCGTGGGCGCTGAAGATCACGATGACGTCGTCCGGCACCTGATCCAGTTCTTCGACGAAGATCGCTCCGCGAGCGCGCAGGTCTTCGACGACAAATTTGTTGTGGACCACTTCGTGGCGCACATAGATTGGCGGTCCGAAGACTTCCAGGGCGCGATTGACGATTTCGATCGCCCGGTCGACACCGGCGCAGAAGCCACGGGGGTTGGCGAGTTTGATTTGCATACTGTGCCTCGTGGCTGTGTGCGCAAGAAGTTAGTTCATTGCAACCGCTTCGCGGTTGTTCGCGCTGCCTTTAAAGCGCTTTGACTTCAATGATCTCGACGTCAAAGGTCAACGTCTTGCCAGCCAGCGGGTGGTTGAAGTCGATGGTCACCTGGGCATCATCGAACGCTTTGACCACACCGGGCAGCTCGGTATTCGCCGCATCATTGAAAATCACCAGCAAGCCTTCGGACAGCTCCATATCCTGGAACTGCGAACGCGGGATGATCTGCACGTTTTGCGGGTTTGGTTGACCGAAAGCGTTTTCCGGCAGGATCTGCAGGTTGCGCTTGTCGCCAGCCTTGAAGCCGAACAACGCCACTTCGAAACCCGGCAGCAGGTTGCCGTCACCGACCTTGAAGGTCGCCGGGGCCTTGTCGAAGGTGCTGTCGACGGTGTCGCCGTTCTCCAGGCGCAATGCGAAATGCAAGGTGACTTCCGTGTTCTGGCCGATGCGTTGCTCAGCCAATAACTGTTCAGTCATGAACGGTTTCTCCAGTCTTTTTACTTTTGAACATATCCAGCGCCAGCATTACCGCACCAACACTGATGGCGCTGTCGGCAAAGTTGAATGCCGGGAAATACCAGCGATTCTGCCAATGCACCAAAATGAAATCGATCACATGGCCCAAGGCAATGCGGTCGTACAGGTTGCCCAGAGCACCGCCAAGAACCAGCGCCAGCGCAATCGCCAGCCAGGTTTCGTTGCGCCCCAGACGCTTGAGCCAGATCACCAGCACCGCACTGACCACGATCGCGATCAAAGCGAACAGCCAGCGTTGCCAGCCGGAGCTATCAGCCAGGAAACTGAACGCTGCACCGGTGTTGTAGGCCAACGTCCAGCTGAAGTAATCCGGGATCACCACAATCTGCTGGTACATCGTCAGCGAGCCTGCAAAGTAGAACTTGCTGGCCTGGTCAATGACCAGTACCAGCACGCTCAACCAGAGCCAGCTCAGCCGTCCGAAACGGCTAGCAGCGTTAGGCATAGTGACGAACCTCGCCAGCACCGCTGATGTTGTCGACGCAGCGACCGCAGATTTCCGGATGCTCGGGATTGATCCCGACGTCCTCGCGGCAATGCCAGCAACGGGCGCACTTGGCGAAAGAGGACTTGACCACTTTCAGCTTGAGGCCAGCCACTTCGGTTTCCACTGCATCGGCCGGCGCTTGCACCAAAGGTGCAACGCTGGCGGTCGAGGTGATCAGGACGAAGCGCAGTTCGTTGCTCAGCCTGGCCAGGTCGGCCGACAGCGACTCCTCGGCGAACAGCGTCACTTCAGCCTGCAGGTTGCCGCCAACGGCCTTGGCCGCACGCTGGTTTTCCAGTTCTTTGTTGACCGCGACCTTGACCGCCATGATCCGCTCCCAGTAGGCGCGGTCCAACTCGAAGCCTTCCGGCAACTCACTGAGGCCTTCGTACCAGGTGTTGAGCATGACCGATTCGTTACGCTCGCCCGGCAGGTACTGCCACAGCTCGTCGGCGGTGAAGGCCAGAATCGGTGCGATCCAGCGCACCAGCGCTTCGCTGATGTGGAACAACGCGGTCTGGCAGGAGCGCCGGGCCTTGCTGTCGGTGCCAGTGGTGTACTGACGGTCCTTGATGATATCCAGGTAGAAACCGCCCAGCTCCTGCACGCAGAAGTTGTGCACTTTCGAGTAAACGTTCCAGAAACGGTACTCGCCGTAATGCTCTTGCAACTCGCGTTGCAGCAACAATGTGCGATCCACCGCCCAACGGTCCAGCGCAAGCATTTCTTCAGCCGGCAGGATGTCGGTGGCCGGGTTGAAACCGGTCAGGTTCGAGAGCAGGAAACGCGCGGTGTTACGGATCCGCCGGTAGGCGTCCGCACTGCGTTGCAGGATTTGCTCGGAAACCGCGATCTCGCCCGAATAGTCAGTGGATGCTACCCACAGACGCATGATGTCGGCGCCCAGGGTGTCGTTGACCTTCTGCGGCGCGATCACGTTGCCCAAGGACTTGGACATTTTGCGGCCACTCTCGTCGACAGTGAAACCGTGGGTCAGCAACTCGCGGTACGGCGCGTGATTGTCGATGGCACAACCGGTCAACAACGACGAGTGGAACCAGCCGCGGTGCTGGTCAGAGCCTTCCAGGTACAGGTCGGCACGCGGACCGCTCTCGTGGCCTATCGAGTGCGAACCACGCAGCACGTGCCAGTGAGTGGTGCCCGAGTCGAACCAGACGTCGAGGGTATCGCTGATCTTGTCGTAAAGCGCTGCTTCGTCACCGAGCAGCTCGGCAGCGTCCATCTTGAACCAGGCTTCGATACCTTCCACTTCGACGCGTTTGGCAACTTCTTCCATCAGTTCGACGGTACGTGGGTGCAATTCACCGCTTTCCTTGTTCAGGAAGAACGGAATCGGCACGCCCCAGTTACGCTGACGGGAGATGCACCAGTCCGGACGGTTGGCAATCATCGAGTGCAGACGCGCCTGGCCCCAGGCCGGAACGAACGTGGTGTCTTCGATGGCCTTGATCGCACGCTTGCGCAGGGTCTCGCCGGTAGCCGGCTGTTTGTCCATGCCGACGAACCACTGCGCGGTAGCGCGGTAGATCAGCGGGGTCTTGTGCCGCCAGCAGTGCATGTAGCTGTGGCTGATGGTTTCGGTGTTCAGCAATGCACCGACTTCAGCGAGTTTGTCGACGATGGCCGGGTTGGCTTTCCAGATGAACTGGCCGCCAAAGAACTCCAGCGAAGGGGCATACACGCCGTTACTCTGCACTGGCGTGAGGATGTCGTCGTTGACCATGCCGTAACGCTTGCAGGTCACGAAGTCGTCTTCACCGTAGGCTGGCGCGGAGTGAACCACGCCGGTGCCTGCGCCCAGTTCGACGTAGTCGGCCAGGTAAACCGGCGACAGACGATCGTAGAACGGGTGACGGAAATTGATCAGCTCCAGTGCCGCGCCTGGAACGGTGGAGATCACCGAACCTTGCAGGTTGTAGCGAGCCAGGCAGGATTCGACCAGCTCTTCAGCCAGCACCAGCAGCTTGTCGCCGACATCGACCAGGGCGTACTCGAACTCCGGGTGAACGTTCAGCGCCTGGTTGGCCGGGATGGTCCACGGGGTAGTGGTCCAGATCACGATCGAGGTTGGCTTGCTCAGGGCAGCAACGCCGAAAGCGGTCGCCAGTTGGGCTTCGTCAACGATCGGGAAGGCTACGTCGATGGTCGAGGACTTTTTGTCCTGATACTCGACTTCCGCTTCAGCCAACGCCGAGCCGCAGTCAAAACACCAGTTCACGGGCTTGAGCCCCTTGAACACGAAACCGCCCTTGACCATTTCCGCCAGCGCACGGATTTCTCCAGCCTCGTTGGCAAAATCCATGGTTTTGTAGGGGTTGGCGAAGTCGCCGAGCACGCCGAGGCGGATGAACTCGGACTTCTGCCCTTCGATCTGCTCGGTGGCGTAGGCACGGCACAGCTCGCGGGTTTCGTCCGCGGACAGGTTCTTGCCGTGAGTCACTTCGATTTTGTGTTCGATCGGCAGGCCATGGCAGTCCCAGCCCGGAACATAAGGCGCGTCGAAACCCGAAAGGGTTTTCGAGCGGATGATCATGTCCTTGAGAATTTTGTTCAGCGCATGACCGATGTGAATAGTGCCGTTGGCGTACGGAGGACCGTCGTGCAGAACGAACTTCGGACGATCCTTACCAATCTCACGCAACTTCTGGTACAGGCCAATGCTGTCCCAGCGCTGCAGAATCTGCGGTTCGCGCTGAGGCAGGCCGGCCTTCATCGGGAAGGCGGTGTCCGGAAGGTTTAACGTGGCTTTATAGTCGGTCATTTAAGGCTCTTCATTAGCGATTGGCGCTAGGTGCGGCATAGGCACGGGCGGCGGCGACATCCGCATTGATCGCCGTCTTAAGCGCCTCCAGAGAGGCAAAACGCTGCTCTTCGCGCAGCTTGTGGTGGAAAACCACCGTCAAACGCCGGTCATACAGATCGCCGGCAAAATCTAAAAGATGGACTTCCAGGTGGGCTTTGCCATCACCTGCAACCGTTGGCCGAACGCCTATATTGGCGACACCGGGCCAGGGTTGACCGTCGATTTCGACACTTACCAGATAAACCCCGGTCAGTGGCACGCGACGGCGTTTGAGTTGCACATTGGCCGTTGGCGTGCCCAATTGGCGCGCCAGCTTCTGCCCATGCAGTATCCGCCCGGCAATCTGGAACGGACGACCGAGCAGACGCTCGGCCAAAGCAAAATCAGCAGCGGCCAAGGCATTGCGTACCTGGGTGCTACTGACACGTATACCGTCCAGTTCAACGGTCTGCGCCGCTTCGACGGTAAAACCCTGAACGACCCCGGCCTGTTGCAGAAAATCGAAATCCCCTGCCCGGTCGCAGCCGAAACGGAAGTCGTCACCGACCTCCAGATGCTGCACTCCAAGGCCATCGACCAGAATAGTATCGACGAACTCGGCGGCGCTGAGCTTGCTCAACCGTTGATTGAAGGCCAGGCACAAGACCCGGTCGACCCCCTCGCAGGCCAGCAGCTGCAGCTTGTCGCGCAATCGCGCCAAGCGGGCTGGAGCCGTGTCTGGCGCGAAAAACTCACGCGGCTGCGGCTCGAAAATCACCACACAGCTGGGTACGCCCAACTCAAGCGCACGCTCACGCAGCCTGGCCAGGATAGCCTGGTGACCACGATGAACACCGTCAAAGTTGCCAATAGTGGCGACACAGCCCCGATGCTGGGGGCGCAAATTGTGGAGGCCTCGAACCAGCTGCATAACACGCTTCTTGCTTATAAAGTGGTCGATTATAACCACACCCGGCGGCCGACGACAGGCAACACCGCAACCCAAAGTGGTCGAACCGATAAAATCGACGTTTGACCCGCGCTTATCCGTGAAAAATCGTTAGTTCAACGCCTTGCGATTGAAATCCCGAAGGCGGAAGCCCATCAGCGCCAGCATGCCGAAGTACGCCACCACGCCCGCCACGACCAACGCCCCCAGACGCAGGAAACGCTCAAGCATTTGCCCCTGATCCCAGGCCGGCATGAACCGCATCGAACCCAGCAATACCGCGGACATTACCGCCACCGCGACCACCAGCTTCAGACCAAACTTCCCCCAGCCCGGTTGCGGCTGAAACATTTTCTTCTTGCGCAGTTGATAAAACAGCAGACCGGCATTGATGCAAGCGCCGACGCTGATGGCCAACGCCAGGCCCGCATGCTTCAGCGGCCCGATAAAGGCAAGGTTGAGCAACTGCGTGACGATCAGCGTGAAGATGGCGATTTTGACCGGCGTACGGATGTTTTGCTGCGCATAAAAACCGGGAGCCAGCACCTTGATCACTATAATCCCGAGCAACCCCACCGAATAGGCGATCAAGGCTCGCTGGGTCATCAACGCGTCAAACGCACTGAAATGGCCATACTGGAACAGCGAAACGGTCAGCGGCTCGGCCAGAATCCCCAGCGCCAGAGAGCACGGCAGCACCAGCATGAAACACAGGCGCAAGCCCCAATCGAGAATCCGCGAGTATTCGTGGCGATCCTTGTTGGCATAGGTCTTGGCCAGCGTCGGCAACAGAATTGTCCCCAGCGCCACACCCAGCACCCCGGACGGCAGCTCCATCAAGCGGTCAGCGTAATACATCCACGACACCGAGCCCGCCACCAGGAACGAGGCGAAGATGGTGTTGATGATCAACGAGATCTGGCTCACCGAAACCCCGAGTATCGCCGGTAGCATCTGCTTCATCACCCGCCAGACGCCAGTATCACGCAGGTTCAGGCGCGGCAACACGAGCATGCCGATCTTCTTGAGGTGCGGCAGCTGGTACAGCAACTGCGCCAGACCGCCGGCCAGGACTGCCCAGCCCAATGCCATGACCGGTGGATCGAAGTACGGTGTCAGGAACACCGCAAAGATGATCATGCTGACGTTGAGCAGGGTCGGCACAAAGGCCGGCACAGAGAAACGGTTCCAGGTATTGAGAATCGCCCCGGCCAGCGAAGACAGGGAGATCAGTAATATATAAGGAAAGGTCACCCGCAGCAGATCGGACGTCAGCGCGAACTTTTCCGGTGTATTGGCGAAACCCGGCGCGGTCGCCCAGATCACCCAGGGCGCAGCAATCATCCCCAGCGCCGTGACCAGCGCCAACACCAGCGTCAGCAAGCCCGAGACGTAGGCAATAAAAGTGCGCGTCGCCTCTTCACCCTGCTGGTTTTTGTATTCAGCCAGAATCGGTACGAATGCCTGGGAAAACGCCCCCTCGGCGAAGATTCGCCGCAGCAGATTGGGCAGTTTAAACGCAATAAAGAACGCATCCGTGGCCATCCCTGCGCCAAATGCGCGCGCGATGATGGTGTCACGCACAAACCCCAGAACCCGGGAAAGCATCGTGATAGAGCTGACGGCGGCCAACGACTTGAGCAGATTCATTGAAAGAGTTTTTGCCTGTAGATAAAGAGCAGGCGAACAAAGCGCCCACATATGCGATACTCCGCGCCGCAACAGCACAGAGCCAAAGCTCGCGAGTTTACAGGTCGCACGCCGGAAAGAAATATCCCGGCGCTCCGCATCTACCACTCAGCGGAACGCATCACCCGCCCTTGACAAGACTTCAACTCATCGGCATGATTCGCGGCCTATTTTGTTTGCTATTTCCTAAAAAGTCTTTCGAGGAGCTCGACGGTGGCCAACACACCTTCCGCCAAAAAACGTGCAAAACAGGCTGAGAAGCGTCGCAGCCACAACGCCAGCCTGCGTTCCATGGTTCGTACCTACATCAAGAATGTAGTTAAAGCCATCGACGCAAAAGACGCTGAAAAAGCGCAAGCTGCTTACGTTCTGGCCGTGCCAGTTATCGACCGTATGGCCGATAAAGGCATCATCCACAAGAACAAAGCTGCTCGCCATAAAGGTCGCCTGAATGGCCACATCAAGGCTCTGAACCTTGCTGCTGCAGCCTAAGCGACACGCTTGTTAAAAAACCGACCCCAGGGTCGGTTTTTTATTGCCTGCGATTTGAGCCTGACAGCCGAGAAATGCAGCGCCCGAGACATCGCCTTCGCACGCAAGCCTCGCCCCCTACGGATCGCACACCTTGCAGGAGCGAGGCTTGCCCGCGATAGCAATCCTCAGATCACTGATGCGCCCAAGGCAGAATCGGAATCGCGGTCACCGCATTCTGCGGACTGCCCTCGATCAGACGGTCGCTGTAGACCAGATAAACCAGGGTATTGCGCTTCTTGTCGAGAAAACGCACCACTTGCATGGTCTTGAACACCAGGGACGTGCGTTCCTTGAACACCTCTTCACCATCCTTGAGCTCACCCTTGAAGCTGATCGGCCCGACCTGACGACAAGCGATGGACGCCTCCGACCGATCCTCAGCCAATCCCAACCCACCCTTCACACCACCCGTCTTGGCGCGCGACAGGTAGCAAGTCACGCCATCGACCTTCGGATCATCGAAAGCCTCGACGACGATACGATCATTCGGCCCGACGAATTTGAACACGGTCGATACCTGTCCGATTTCTTCCGCCGAAGCCAGCAGCGGCATCGCCAACAGCAGCCCCAACAACCCTTTTGCCATGCGCATACGCGTTTTCCTTAAACCAGAATCAGGTTATCGCGGTGAACCAGCTCCGGCTCCGCCATGTAACCCAACAAACCGACAATCGCCTCAGACGATTGACCGATGATTTTTTGCGCCTCAAGCGCACTGTAGTTGGCCAGACCACGAGCGATCTCACGACCATCCGGCGCCACGCACACCACCATCTCACCGCGACGGAAGCTGCCCTGAACCAGCTTCACGCCGACCGGCAGCAAGCTTTTGTTGCCTTGAGACAACGCCGATACCGCCCCTTCGTCCAGCACCAGCGTGCCGCGAGTCTGCAAATGCCCGGCCAGCCACTGCTTGCGTGCCGCCAGCATGCCGCGCTCAGGCGACAACAAGGTGCCGATGCGCTCGCCCGCCTTCAAACGATCCAGCACCCTCTCCAGACGCCCACCCACGATGATCGTGTGAGCCCCCGAACGCGCCGCCAGACGTGCCGCCCGCAACTTTGTCTGCATGCCGCCACGGCCCAGTGCACCGCCGGTGCCGCCCGCGACCGCGTCCAGCGCCGGATCATCGGCACGCGCCTCGTAAATCAGCTTGGCATCGGGATTGTTACGCGGGTCAGCATCGAACATGCCGTCACGATCCGTGAGAATCACCAGCAGATCAGCCTCGACCAGGTTGGCCACCAGCGCCGCCAGGGTATCGTTGTCTCCGAAACGGATTTCGTCGGTGACCACCGTGTCATTCTCGTTGATCACCGGAATGACCTTGAGCTCAACCAGCGCGCGCAAGGTACTGCGGGCATTGAGGTAACGCTTGCGGTCGGACAAGTCATCGTGAGTCAGGAGAATTTGCGCTGTGTGCCGGCCATGCTTGGCAAAGCTCGACTCCCAGGCCTGCACCAGCCCCATCTGACCAATGGCGGCAGCGGCCTGCAACTCATGCATCGCACTGGGTCGTGCAGTCCAGCCAAGGCGACTCATACCCGCCGCCACCGCCCCCGAGGACACCAGCACCAGCTCGACACCCGCCTCATGCAACGCGACCATCTGCTCAACCCAGACACCCATTGCCGCGCGATCCAGCCCTTTGCCGTCAGCCGTCAGCAAAGCGCTGCCAATCTTCACGACCCAACGCTGCGCACCTGTCACCTTGCTCCGCATCATCTTCCAACCTTTGCCGGCGAGCGGCGCGACCCAGCGCCACCCATGCGATTATTCGTATTTGCGTTTTACAGACACCAAAACGCCGCTCTAAAGAGCGGCGCCTTGGAAACTGGCTTGCGAGCGATGATAACACCGCACCCCACCAGATAAACCGTCATTGCCGACAAGCCTCACTCCTGCAAGGGCGAGGCTGCCACAAATGAATCAGTCACGAACGTAAATGATTTCCGGACCATCTTCATCATCCACATCTTCTTCATCCCAGTCATCATCGCCGATGTCGTGGACCGACTTCACACCGCTGCGACGCAGGGCGCGCTGGTCATCCAGGGCCTGCAACTGGGCACGGGCTTCATCTTCGATGCTCTGATCAAGCTCGGCCAGCTCTTCCCTGTAGACCGGGTCGTTAGCCAGACGATCGGCACGATCCTCCAGATAACGCATGATGTCGCGCGTCAGGCGCTCGGTACCTTCTTTAGCGATGGCCGAGATCACATAGACCGGACCAGTCCACTCCAGACGATCAACGATCTCCTTGACCCGAGCCTCATGCTCTTCCTCAAGAATCTGGTCGCACTTGTTCAGCACCAACCAGCGATCACGCTCAGCCAGGGACGGGCTGAACTTGGTCAACTCGCTAACGATGACTTCAGCAGCGTCTGGAGCACTGGTTTCATCCAGCGGCGCCATGTCGACGAGGTGCAACAACAGACGGGTACGCGACAAGTGCTTGAGGAAGCGAATCCCCAGGCCCGCACCGTCGGAAGCCCCTTCGATCAGCCCCGGAATGTCCGCAATGACGAAGCTCTTCCAGCGATCGACGCTGACCACACCCAGGTTTGGCACCAGCGTGGTAAACGGATAATCGGCAACTTTCGGCTTGGCCGCCGAGACCGAACGGATAAAGGTACTTTTGCCGGCGTTCGGCAAACCCAGCAGGCCGACGTCAGCCAACACCTTCATTTCCAGCTTGAGATCACGCTGCTCGCCCGGCTTGCCCGGCGTAGTCTGGCGCGGCGCGCGGTTGGTACTGGATTTGAAACGGGTGTTGCCCAGACCGTGCCAGCCGCCATGAGCCACGAGCAGACGCTGGCCGGCCTTGGTCAGGTCGCCAATGACTTCTTGCGTAGCAGAGTCGATGACAGTGGTACCGACCGGAACCCGAAGCACCAGCTCTTCACCTTTTTTACCGGTGCAGTCAGTGCTGCCGCCGTTGGCGCCACGCTCGGCATCGAAGTGCCGGGTGTAACGATAGTCCACCAGGGTGTTGAGGTTTTCGTCGGCGATCATGAAGACCGAGCCACCATCACCACCATCACCACCGTTCGGACCACCGTTTTCGATGAATTTTTCCCGACGGAAACTCATGCAACCATTGCCGCCGTCGCCAGCTTTTACTCGAATCGAAACTTCATCAACAAACTTCATAACAAAACGCCTCTCGCCATACGGACGAGCCGAAAAACACTAAGACATAAGACTCTTGCAAAAATGAGCGCAGCGACCTCAATCAACGACCGCACAATCCAGCGCCAGCAGCCCATACAAACAGTTTTGCAAGAGACTCACCCCACAAACGAAAAAGCCCCGTCGCAAGACAGGGCTTTTCCAGCAACTACGCAATTACGCCGCGACGACTTCAGTCTTCGGGACGATGCTCACGTAACGGCGACCGAAGGCGCCCTTAACCTGGAACTTGATCACGCCTTCGATTTTAGCGAAGAGAGTGTGATCCTTACCCATGCCAACACCGTAACCGGCGTGGAATTGGGTGCCGCGCTGACGCACGATGATGTTGCCCGGAATGATAACCTGGCCGCCATACATCTTCACGCCAAGGCGTTTGGCTTCTGAGTCGCGACCGTTACGGGTACTACCACCAGCTTTTTTGTGTGCCATGAGTTCAATTCTCCTAGTGAGGAATTAGGCTGAAATTAAGCCTGAATACCGGTGATTTTGATCTCGGTGTACCACTGGCGGTGGCCCATACGCTTCATGTGGTGCTTACGGCGACGGAACTTGATGATGCGGATTTTATCGTGACGACCTTGGGAGATCACTTCAGCCACAACGGTAGCGCCAGGAACAACTGGAGCACCGATATTCACGTCGTCGCCATTGGCAACCAACAGAACGCGATCAAAAGTAACGGATTCGCCGGTAGCGATTTCCAGTTTTTCGATCTTCAGGTATTCACCCGGGGCGACCTTGTATTGCTTGCCACCAGTAACGATTACTGCATAAGACATGGTATTTCTCCGATAATCCTGCTCACCCAGCTCTTTATAAGAAGAGGTATTGGCTGGCATGGCTGCATGAGGCTGGAACGGCCCAGATGCAATTGCGTAAGGCAGGTGCTGCCCAGGAAGTTCAGGGTGCGCGATTGTACGCAAGCGGGGAAGGCGATGCAAGTGGCTGAGTATAGCGCCTTGACACCTGCGGACCTGAGTCCTAGCATGCCGCGCAACCCTTCTGGAGCACCTGTCGCTGATGCAACCCCAAGCTTTCTACCGCGCGGTGGCGGACGATTTTAGCGCCGTCGACGGCATCATCAAGAAGCAGCTGACTTCCCGAGTGCCGCTGGTATCAAAAATCGGCGATTACATTACCTCGGCCGGCGGTAAACGCCTGCGCCCTTTATTGGTGTTGCTGTGTGGCAAGGCCCTGGGTCGCGAAGGCGATGACATGCGCCTGCTCGCCGCGACCATCGAGTTCCTGCACACCGCCACCCTGCTTCACGACGACGTGGTCGACATGTCAGGCATGCGCCGTGGCCGCTCGACCGCCAATGCCATGTGGGGCAATGCCCCGAGCGTGCTGGTTGGCGACTTCCTGTACTCGCGCTCCTTCGAGATGATGGTCGAACTGGGCTCGATGCCAGTGATGAAGATCCTTTCGCAAGCCACGCGAATCATCGCTGAAGGCGAAGTGTTGCAGTTGTCGAAGGTTCGTGACGCCAGCACCACCGAAGAAACCTACATGGAAGTCATCCGCGGCAAGACCGCAATGCTCTTCGAGGCCTCGACCCACAGTGCCGCAGTCCTGGCCGACGCCACGCCTGAACAGGCTGAAGCGCTGCGCACCTTTGGCGATCACCTTGGCGTGGCCTTCCAACTGGTTGATGACCTGCTGGATTACCGCGGCGATGCCGAAACCCTGGGCAAGAACGTCGGTGACGATCTGGCCGAAGGCAAACCAACCCTGCCGCTGATCTACACCATGCGCGAAGGCACTGCCGAGCAAGCTGCACTGGTACGCCAGGCGATCCAGAAAGGTGGTATCGAGGACCTCGAAAGCATCCGCGCTGCCGTGGAAGCCTCCGGTTCTCTGGACTACACCGCACAACTGGCCCGCGATTACGTGGCGCGCGCCATCACTTGCCTCGAAGCGCTGCCAGCCAGCGAATACCGTGATGCACTGGTCGAACTGAGCGAGTTCGCAGTCGCCCGCACGCACTAAGACCAAGACCGCCAAGGGTCGCTTCGCGACCCGACGCAGCCGCTGCTACAGCAGCGCGTAACACCGCCCTCCACCCTCCCCACCAAAACCCTATATAATGTGCGCTTTTTAGCCATCCTGAATCCAAGGAGCCTTAGTGAGCACGTTGCCACCCTGCCCGAAATGCAATTCCGAATACACCTATGAAGACGGCGCCCATCTGATCTGCCCGGAATGTGCCCACGAGTGGTCCGCTAGCGGCGAAGCCGAGGCTACGTCCGACGAATCCGTTAAAAAGGACTCGGTCGGCAATGTCCTGCAAGATGGCGACACCATCACCGTGATCAAGGACCTCAAGGTCAAAGGCACTTCACTGGTGGTCAAGGTCGGCACCAAGGTCAAGAACATCCGCCTGTGCGATGGCGACCACGACATCGACTGCAAGATCGACGGCATCGGCCCGATGAAGCTCAAGTCCGAGTTCGTCAGAAAGGTCTGAGCCTGCGGCTTCCATCCCGCGCCTTGTGCGGGATGGCGCTTCCCCCTCCCCTGCAAACACCCCCGCATCAATAGCAAAAGGCCAGTCCTTTTGACTGCAACAATGCCGCACAGAAAAAAACAGAAACCGCCAATAGGTGCTTGCCATTAATTGAATAAGAACTATTCTCATCAGATTCCATTAAAGGAGATGAGAACCATGACTTACTTGATCGATGCCTGGCTGGACCGCCCACACCCTTACCTCAGGATCCTGCATCGGGAAACCGGGGAAGTCTGTGCGGTATTGGAAGAAGAAGCATTGAATGAGCTGCAGGATCAAGGCGACCTGGACGTCAACGGCCTGAGTTCCAGCGAACCCGTGGTGCTCAAGGAGTTGGTGCGCAACCTGTTTCTGTTCTGCTACGCGCGGGCACTGCGCCCTGTGAATGATCTGAACACAAAGTTCCAGATATGACTGACGCAAAACCTGTAGGAGCCGAGCTTGCTCGCGATGCGCATAACCCGGTTTAACCATGAAACCGTATCGATGCCATCGAAAGCAAGCTCGGCTCCTACTTTCAGGTCTTACAGTACGTCGAGCAGCTCGACGTCGAATACCAGTACGCTGTGCGGCGGAATGCTACCAACGCCTTGCGCGCCGTAAGCCAGCTCGCTCGGCACGTACAGACGCCATTTGCTACCGGCGTTCATCAGTTGCAGGGCTTCGGTCCAGCCAGCGATCACGCCGCCGACCGGGAATTCTGCAGGCTGACCACGATCGTAGGAGCTGTCAAACACAGTGCCGTCGATCAGAGTGCCGTGGTAGTGAGTACGCACGCTGTCTTCACGGGATGGCTTGGCGCCAGCACCGGCAGTCAGTACTTCGAATTGCAGGCCGGAAGCCAGAGTGGTGATGCCGTCACGCTTGGCGTTTTCAGCCAGGAATTCCAGACCAGCACCAGCAGCCGCTTCAGCCTTGGCTGCCGCTTCGGCTTGCATGATTTCACGGATAACCTTGAAGCTGGCGGACATTTCTTCCTGGCCAACACGGCTGTCCTTGCCGGCGAAGGCGTCGGTCAGACCTGCCAGGATCGCGTCCAGGCTAACGCCCGGTGGCGGGTTGTCACGCAGTTGGTCGCCCAGCTGACGGCCAATACCGTAGCTGACGCGGGTTTCGTCGGTGGACAGATTTACTTCGGACATAACGCTGCTCCGCTGTGCGGACGGCTCTGGAAATTGCCGTGCGTGCACAGCGCATTCCGGGGCGCCCGGAACCAAAAGGGCGAGCAGACTAGCACACAAGTCGGCCCCGTGATGAACGCGCGTCCGAGCCGTCAGGCAGAATGGATAGCGATCGGCACCCGCAAGCTTTCCTCGGTGCTGCCCGACATCCCACACATTTCATCGTGAACCGAGGTGTGAATCAGATTGAACGGCAGCTTCGGAAAGGCATGGAGGACTTCGCGCGCGTGCTCCACCGAACGCAGATGAAGCATCTGGCCATGAGTGTCGCTCAACGGATAGGCCGCGCCATGTATGCGCGCTTCTATCAAATAAATCCCGCCTTCGAGCGAGATCAGGTTCAGCTCGTCAACCTTCCCGGCGATCGCATAAGCATTCAACTCTTGCAGGTTCATGACCGCACCTCGCGCAACTTAAACTTGGCCCAGGACAGTTACAGGCATATGCCTCGCCGCACAAAAGCACAAGCCAGAAACGCCACCGCCCGTCCGTTTCGCAACGGCCGGGCGGCTCACAACTTCGCTCAGAGCAATCAGTGCTTGGTCAACTTGTCCAGGTAACCCATGGCGAAGGCTGAGATCACGAAGGTCATGTGAATGATCACGTACCACTTCAGATGCTCAGGATCGACATTCTTCGCATCCATGAATATGCGCAGCAGGTGAATCGAGGAAATCGCCACGATCGAGGCAGCCACCTTCATTTTCAATGAAGAGGAGTCCATCGTGCCAAGCCAGTTGAGCTTTTCCTTTTCTTCATCGATGTCGAGCTGGGAGACGAAGTTTTCGTAACCGGAAATCATCACCATCACCAGCAAGCCACCGACCAGCGCCATGTCGATTAACGACAACAACACCAGAATCAGATCCGACTCGGCCATTGAGAACACGTCGGGGATAACGTGCGAGACTTCCTGGAAGAATTTCAGGGCCAGGGCCAGCAAGCCAAGGGACAGACCGAAGTAGATAGGCGCCAGCAACCAGCGCGAGGCGTACATTGTATTCTCGATAAAGCGTTCCATTAAATCTCACATCAGGTCTGAAAATGGCGGCAAGTATATCAGCCGGTCAAAAACCCATAAACCGCAGAGAAATCCATGACCTGCGCGTCTGCCAAGGTGTTTTTCTGCTAGTGTCGAAGACATTCACGCAGCTCACTGACGTCGGACAGGAAGACTGAACAATGGATTTGCGATTCCCTTTAGCGAGTGTTGGCCTGTGCATCGCACTGCTGATCTGCGGCGGCTGCTCACCCAGCGATGGGAAGTCGCAGACCAGTCTCGAAGACAAGACCGCGCAGTTCGAGAAGTCTCTGGATGCTATCGAGGATCCGAAACTCAAGGACGCCGTGGCCAATCTCGGCGGCTCTTTACTGTTGCTTGAGCGCGCCCAACTCAAACTCAAGAGCAAGCCGATCGAAACCGAGTACGGTGAAGATGCCATGGCCTTGCTCAAACACTATCCAAGCCCGCAAGCCTTCGTCGACACCTACATCAACGGTCTGTTCGTACTGCGTAAATCGTCCGACTCCGACTACCTGACCGACCTGCAGCCGGTGTTCCCGTTCAACTTCAGCATGGCAGCAGAGTTCCCGTTTCCTCACGGTCTGGAATGGCAGTCGGTAACGTTAAGCAACAAAAAAGTCGTTCCCTTCCAGCCCGAATGGTCGGAAACCGATCCCGGCATTCAGTTCAGTCCTTCGAGCTCCAACCTGACCAACCCCGATGATCTGACGGTAACCTACCCCTACATCGAGGGCCTGGAAGTCGAAAACAAAAATCAGCCTCAACCGGTGACACTACAGGGCAAGGTGGAAGTCATCGCGCCGCGCAAGGTATTCACCTTTGACCTGACAAAAAAGGACGTGGGTAAAAAGCGCACCGATGAAAACATCACCGTCACGCTGTTGACCCTGGGAAAGAACTACGCGGAAATCGAACTGAGTAACAGCGCATCGCTGGCACCTGAGGTCAGTGCAACTCCGCTCAACCCGCTGATTGTTCAGGCCAAAGACACGACCGGGCAATTCCTCGCGCGCTCGGGCTCGATCAACGAGAACGCCAGACAAGTCGCGTTCTATGAAAAACAATTGGCCGAAATGCAGAAGCAGAAGGCCTGGAGCGAGACCTTCCAGAAACAGCTTGAGGATGAACAGCGCACATTCGAATACCAGCAGACCAGCCATTACACCAAGGTCTACTTCAACGGCGCGATCGAGAACCTGGAAGTCAGCGTGCTCGACTTCTCGGGCGCCACGGTCACACGCAAGGATCTGCAGTTACCGGTGCGTCGGTTCGACAGGAACACCACCGAGAGAACCATCCAGAGCCTCTCACTGCCCGTGGTGGTGTATGACGACCAGGCAGCGACCTGGCTGAAGGACGCGACCCTCGACGAGGACAAACTGAAGAAAAGCATCACCATCAGCCAATCCGTCGAAGACCCCAGTGCTGCGCGCATCGAATTCGATCATCCGAAAACCTTCAATGATGAGCTACTGGGCTCCTCTTTCAGTGCCGGCGACACACCCGTGACCTTCTTCACTCAAGACGAGAACGGCAAACGCGCCGGCCCCATAGAGCTGCCACCTGAAGCCTTCCAGGTCGATCCGCTACGCGCCACGATCACCTACGACCTGAATCTGTTTCCGGAAACACCGACCTACGCCATCGGTTCTGTGCCATTTTTTCTCGCCAGCATCAAAAAAAACACCCTCGCAGCAGGCCAGCTGCCTAAAGGTCTCGAGCTCAAGGGCAATGCCTTGATTGTCGACCAGAAGTTGTTCCCGTCGCAGGACTGGCGCTTTTACGCCAAGGACGACAGCGGTAATTACTTGAAGGAAATTCTTGCGGTCAGTCATAGCGCGACCGCCGACGGGCCGGCGTTATCGGATGTGCATTACTTCTACGGCCAGCCGACCCATCTGGAGACCTACCAGCGCACCGAACTGAACACTGTCGAATATGGCTTCGAGGTCAAACTCGACAAAGCGGAAACAGAAAACCCTGTCGAGTAAGCGTTTCAGTGTCCAGGATGCATTCAAAAGTCGCCCGAGGGGCGACAGCGCCCGCCGTTGATTTCCCGCAACTGCGCCTGTAGGTGCAGGCACCAGATTTGCGGATCATCGGCCAGTTCGTAGCCGTGTAACGTCAGGCTTTCAACGATGGTTTCAAGGATCGATTCGGCCACAAAAGGCCCATGAAACGGGCCTTGAGCCTTGATGGCGGAAGGTTGTTCTCCGGCCATTCCGGCGGCGAAGAGTAAGGTCCACATACCTGTATCCCCTGCAAGCGGGCGAATGCTGCATTCGATACGGGTAACCAGGCCAAGGCATTGGCGGGTAAGGCTGAGGTTGCGCGACATAGCGGCGACCCTCGGTAGATCCGGTATTCAGCCTCCACAGGAAGGCTGTCTCGATCCAGTGATTACTGTCGATATCCTTGCCCTGAGAATAGAGGAAAAGTCTGGACTGCATGGTCTGCGAAGACCAGCGGCACCAAATGGTCATTTTTCGAACATTGACGTCAGTTTTGTGGCGAAGAGGCTCTCCCCCTCGCCACAGGTCAGCCTCAGAGAGGTTTGGCCGCTGCCAGCGCCTCTTGAATTGCCTCTTTTTCCGCTTCTTTTTCTGCTTCTTTGAGGTCTTCATCGCTGACCATTTCGGCGATCACTCGCAGACGCTCAACCACCCGCGCGTTGACGCTACCCTCGGGGAATTGCCCCTCTGCATCCGGCTCGCCGGCAGGTTCACCGACCAGCAGACTCAGTGCTTCATCAGCCTGGCGCACCGCGTAGACGTGGAACTGCCCGGCCCGCACCGCCGAAAGCACGCGCTCATCGAGCATCAAGGTCGCGACGTTGGCCTGCGGGATGATCGCGCCCTGCTCACCCGTCAAACCGCGGGCTTCGCAGAGACGGAAGAAACCTTCGATCTTCTCGTTGACCCCTCCGACCGCTTGAACCTCGCCGAACTGGTTGATCGACCCGGTGATTGCAAAGCACTGCTTGAGCGGCGTTTTCGACAGCGCCGAAATCAAGGTGCAGGCTTCGCCCAAAGAGGCGCTGTCACCGTCGACATAGCCGTAGGATTGCTCCAGGGCGATACTCGCGGAGATCGCCAACGGGAACTCCTGGGCGTAGCGGCTACCCAGATACCCGGTAAGGATCATCACGCCCTTGGAGTGGATCGGCTGCCCAAGGTTGACCTCACGCTCGATGTCGACAATACCGCTGCCGCCCGGGTAGACCGTGGCGGAAATCCGCGCCGGTATACCGAACGCCGAGTCACCGACTTCGAGCACCGTCAGACCGTTGCACTTGCCCACCGCCGCGCCCGCGGTGTCGATCAGGATGATCCCCGCCAGCATGTCGTCGAGAATCCGCGCAGAAACGCGTCCAGTGCGGGTCGCCTTGGCTTTCAAGGCACGTTCGATGTGCCCGGCATCGGTCATCTTGTCGCCGGCCAGATGACGGATGAAATCCGCTTCGCTGACCAGCTGGAACAGATCACCGATACGTGCTGACAACCGCCCCTGATGCTCGGCCAGGCGTGCGCTGTAGGTCGCCAGGCGCGCCACGGCATCAGCGGTCAGCGGCGCCATGCCTTCTTCCGAGGTACGGGTTTTCAGCAACTGAGCGAACTGCTCGAGGCTTTCATCGACCATCGGGATGTCTTCGTCGAAGTCCACCAGCACCCGGAACATTTCCTGGAAATCCGAATCCAGGTCTTGCAGCGCGTAGTAAAGCTGCCTCGCACCAATGATGACGACCTTGACCTGTAACGGAATAACCTGAGGTGCCAGCGTTACCGTTGCCAGCCGCCCCAGCTCGCCCAGCGGTGATTCCATTTTCAGTTTGCGCGACTGCAACGCGCGCTTCAGCGCATCCCAAACGAACGGCTCGCTGAGCATTTTCTCGGCTTCGAGGATCAGGAAACCACCGTTGGCCCGATGCAAAGCCCCCGGGCGCAATTGTCGATAGGTGGTGTAGAGCGCGCCCTGATCGGTGCCGTATTCGATACGGCCAAACAGGTTGTCGTAGGTCGGGTGCGGCTCGAATACCACTGGCGCACCGCCGCTGGCGTGGTGCCCGACAACAAGGCTGGGGCCGTACTGTTCTTCCAGAAGCTTGCGGGCCACCGCATCGGTCTTGCTGTCGTCGACCAATTGCTCGACCACGGTTTTCAGCAGGTAAACCTGCATGGCTTGCAGATAACCGCACACCGCGGCGTTTTCCGCGTATTTTTCCGAAAGAGGCGCCAACAGCGGCTGCAAGGCCAGGGTGATGGTTTCTTCGTTGAGGTGGCGCATCTGGTTGCTGGATTCACGCTTCCATTGCGGCAGACTCGCCAGCTCTTCGTTGAGGCGTTCTTCCAGTATGGCGATATCGGTGTGGAAACGCTCGCGCTCGGCTTCCGGCAGTTGCGCGAACTCGGCCTCGTCCAGCGCCTTGCCTTCGCTCATCGGGGTGAAGGCGATGTTGGTGCTGTCGCGATAAAGGGCGACTTCCTTTTCCAGGGCCAGGCGCTCGATCACATCCAGTGCGCGGTCGTAGCGCTGGTTGAACGCGCGGTCGATGGCGCTTTTCTTTTGCTGGTAGGAAGGGTGCTCGAACACTGCCGGGAAGGTCGCCAGCAGGTTATCGATCAGACCATTGATATCGGTAATGAAAGCACCGGCCGCGCCCGAGGGCAGCTCCAGCGCACGTGGCTCGCGCGGCTCATCGAAATTGTTGACGTAGACCCAGTCCGCCGGGGTTTGCAGACGTTTGCCTTCGGCTTTGAGGTAGCGTTTGACGAATGAAAACCGGCCAGTGCCGGGCTCTCCCATGACAAACACGTTGTAACCGGGGCGCGGCATGGCCACGCCGAACTGCAACGCTTCGACCGCACGCTCCTGGCCTAGCACACCGCGAAAAGGCTCCAGATCATTGGTTGTAGAGAAGCTGAACTGTTCAGCGGAAAACGGACGTGTCAGCGCTTCGGGCGCTAGACGCAAGCTGGCAGCAACAGGATCAGGCATCGGGCTTCCTTACATCAGGCGGGGCAGATAACGGCATTCTGGCGCCGGGTGTACCCGGCTGGCAAGGCACGCTGTAGACGAAAGCATAGACAAGTAACAAACCCAAGGCGGGCCGTGGTAAATGGCTCTTTTGAGGAATGTTTTGCAAAAAATCACGGAACCCCTGGTTCGTGCCTAAACTCCAGACTGCGCGGCTGGACTAATAACCGGCCCAACTGGCACCGGCACGGGCCAGACCCCCTTGTCCAAAAGAGAACAAAGCTATGAAACGGATTCTTCTCGGTACTCTCTTCACCGTTGTATCTCTCAATGCAATGGCCCAGGCGCCAGGCGGTCCGGACTGCGGCTGGGGCAATATGCTGTTCAAAGGTCAGCGTGGCACCCCGGCCCACTTCCTGGCATCTACCACCAACGGCACTTCTGGCAACGCAACTTTCGGAATGACTTCCGGCACCAACGGCTGCGCGACCAACGCTGAGCTGACCTACGGTGGCAAGTCCTGGATTGCCATGAATGGCATGATGAACGAGCTGTCCGAAGACATGGCCAAGGGTCAGGGCGAAGCGCTGACGACCTACGCGGTGGTGCTCGGTGTGGCGCCTGAAGACCGCGCGCATTTCGCTGCTGTCACCCATGAGCACTTCCAGCAAATCTTCAACAAAGCCGATGTGACCGCCGAGGATGTGCACACCAATACCCTGGCCGTACTGAAAGGCGATGCTCGTCTGGCCAAATATGCTACCCCGGCATAAGCTCGACCCTCCCGCTCCTTTGAGGGGGCGGGATTTGTTTTTTGGACCTGTCCCGCCTTGGGTCTTTCTTATCGAATACTAAGTTGCCCACCATGCTCAAACGCCTTGCCTGCTTGGCGCTCTGTGTCTGCGTCCCGCTGTCCGCCGCGCCTCATATCGACAATCAACGTTTGCAGCAATTGGCCAAGACCCCCTTCTGGATTGCCCTGGGTCACTATGAAACCGCCAAGCTCGGCGGCTGGCGCAGCTATGTCAGCGATCCGAAGTTTTTCCTCGCCACCGATGGCGCCCATCATCCCGACGCCGAGCTGAACGCGACCCTGCAAGCGTTGTACGCCCCGGCCAGCGCCGGCGAAAAACACGCGCAATGCGTTTACCCGGCGCGAACCCGATGGTTGAAAGCGCAGCTGAACCTGACTGATTTACCGGCCGTGGACTGCTCCGAATTCAAGCAGTGGTTCAAGGACGTCGCGCCACACAGCGCGGTGATGATTTTCCCGGCGGCTTATTTGAACAGCCCCTCGTCGATGTTCGGTCACACCTTACTGCGAATCGACCAGGCCGACGTACAACGCGATCACACTGCCCTGCTCAGCTACGCGATCAACTTCGGCGCCTATATCGAAGGCTCGGACAACAGCATCCTTTACGCCTGGAAAGGCCTGATGGGCGGCTATCCCGGCCTGTTCGCACTGGTGCCCTACCAGGAAAAACTCTCGGAATACCGCAGCCTGGAAAACCGCGACCTGTGGGAATACCAGCTGAACCTGACCCAGGAAGAAACCGAGCGCATGGTCGAGCATATCTGGGAACTCAAGCAGATCCGGTTCGACTACTTCTTCTTCGACGAAAACTGCTCCTACCGCTTGCTGGAACTGCTGCAAGTGGCGCGACCGAGCCTGAAGCTGACCGAACAATTCCCGCTGACCGCCATCCCCACCGACACCGTGAAAGCCGTGAAGGAAGCCGCACTGGTGGAGAAGATCGACTTTCGACCGTCCCGCGAACGCGAGCTCCTGAGCCGTGCTGAACCATTGACCGGCGAAGAACAGGCTTGGGTGCTGAAAGTCAGTGCCGACCAGCAGTATTTGCAGGATCCGGTTTTCAAGGCTCAGCCGCGGGCCCGGCAGGCTCTGATCATCGACGCCGCCTACCGTCTTGAACGCTACCGCGCCAACGGCCTGGAGCGCGATCCACAGCGCTCGCAACGCAGTTTCGAGCTATTGCGGGCGATCAGTCAGAATCCCGCGCCGCAGCTTTCGATCGAACGCCCTGGCCTACCCGAGAACGGTCACCAATCGCGCACCTGGCAAGCCGGTATAGGCACCCGGGGCGACAAAGCCTTTGGCGAATATGGCCTGCGCATGGCCTATCACGACCTCAACGACAATGCCGAAAGCTTCCCCCTTGGTGCACAGATCGAAATCCTCCAGATGAAGCTGCGCCAGTACGAAGGCAATAAATGGCAGTTGCAGCAACTGGACCTGGCGACCATCCGCTCGCTGACCCCGCGTAACGAGTTGCTGCAACCCTTGTCCTGGCAAGTCATGGGCGGTCTGGAGCGCGTGCCGGGCAAGCATGACGATGAAACACTGGTCAGCCACGTCAATGGTGGCGCCGGCGGCACCTGGCGGCTCAGCGACAAGATGCTCGGATTTGCCCTCGGCACCGTGCGCATTGAGCACAACACCGACTTCGCCGGCTTCATCGCCCCGGCAGCCGGTTTCAACACCGGCCTGCTCTGGCGAAACCCGCTGGGTAATCTCAGCCTGGAAGCCAAAGGCGATTACTTCACCAATGACGAAGTGCGCCGCAGCCTGAGCCTGAATCAACAGTGGGAGCTGTCGCGCAACCTCGGCTTGCGGCTCAGCGCGAAGCGCGAGTTCAGCCACTTGGCATCCCCCGAGAACGAGGTGATGCTTGAAGTGAAGTGGTATCACTACTGACCCATCCCATGCCCCCTGTAGGAGCTGAGCTTGCTCGCGATGGTATCGCCGCGGTCATTCAGCTACATCCAGGTGTTCGCATCGCCAGCAAGCTGTGCTCCTACAGGAGATAGAGGTTTCAACGGTTTTATAACGGCACCGCTTGCAGCAGGTCGCTTTCGGACAATCGACGAAACTAAAAGACTGCGATCATGGCCCAAACTCCATCAAGGGAGAAATGCCATGAGCCGCGCCTTCGTCAATGAAGATCGTGCCGCCGCGCAAGCCGACCAACCGGTAGAACGGCAGGTCAGCGCGCAGCCCAATTACGTCACCCCCGCAGGCCTGGCTCAGCTCCAGGCCAAAGTCGCAGCACTGCAGGCGCAGCGCAATGAGCAATCGATGCTAGGTGAGGGAGCTGACAAGCAACGCCAGGCCGATATAGAACGCGACCTGCGTTACTTCAATCAACGCCTGCAAAGCGCTCAGGTGGTCGCACCGGCAATTTCAACCGAGAAAGTGCAGATTGGCAGTTGGGTGACCTTTGCCGACGAACACAACGTGGAACAACGCGTGCAATTGGTCGGCGAAGACCAGGCCGATGCCGCCCATGGCCTGATCAATTGGGGCTCACCGCTGGGTCGTGCGCTGCTTGGCGCCAGGCCCGGTGATGAAGTGCAGTGGAAGCGACCGGCCGGCGATCAGTTGATTGAGATCATCCGCATCGAACCGGACTAGTGGCCTGTACGGTTAGTTCGTTAGTTCAAATTCGGATGCCGGAAGTCCCTGGCCAAGGCGCTGTGACGAGTCATAGCCCGCTATGGCGAGGAACAGCAACGCAGGATAGGGGCTTGTGGCGCCGAAGTTGACTAACAGAACCAACCACACAGGCCACTAGACGCCTGGATGAAGTTTTCTCTGTGGCAAGCGGGCCTGCCACAGGTTGATGTGCTCAGCTCGAAAAAAACGGAGCCCGAAGGCTCCGTTCTTTGTCCACCGACCTTATCAGGCCAGTTTCTTGTGGCGTACCCGGTGTGGCTGGGCGGCCGCTTCGCCGAGGCGCTTTTTACGATCGGCTTCGTACTCGGTGTAGTTACCTTCGAAGAACACCGCTTGCGAGTCGTCTTCGTACGCCAGGATGTGAGTGGCCACGCGGTCAAGGAACCACCGATCGTGAGAGATCACAATGGCAGCGCCCGGGAAGTCGAGCAAGGCTTCTTCCAGGGAGCGCAAGGTTTCAACGTCGAGGTCGTTGGACGGTTCGTCGAGCAACAGGACGTTCGCCCCCTCTTTCAGGGTCAGCGCCAGGTGCAAGCGACCACGCTCACCACCAGACAGGTCCTTGACGAACTTCTGCTGATCGCCGCCCTTGAAGTTGAAACGGCCAACGTAGGTGCGCGACGGGATTTCGTAGCTGCCGATACGAATCTGATCGGAGCCATCGGAAATCGCCTGGAATACCGATTTGCTGCCGTCCAGGTCCTCGCGGCTCTGATCCACGCAAGCCAGTTGCACGGTCTCACCGACTTCAATAGTGCCGGAGTCCGGTGTTTCCTTGCCCATCAGCATGCGGAACAGGGTCGATTTACCGGCACCGTTACCACCGATCACGCCGACGATCGCGCCTTTAGGCATGGAGAACGACAGGTTGTCGATCAGCACCCGATCGCCGTAACCCTTGGAAACGTTCTTGAATTCGATGACCTTGTCGCCCAGGCGCGGACCGGCCGGGATGTAGATCTCGTTGGTTTCGCTGCGCTTCTGGAATTCCTGCGATTGCATTTCTTCGAAGCGTTGCAGGCGAGCCTTGGATTTCGACTGACGGGCCTTGGCGCCCTGGCGTACCCATTCCAGCTCGTCTTTCATGGCCTTTTCGTGGGCCGACTGCTGCTTGGATTCCTGGGCCAGACGATTGGACTTGGCTTCCAGCCAGCCCGAATAGTTGCCCTCGTAAGGAATACCGGCGCCGCGGTCGAGCTCTAGAATCCAGCCAGCGACGTTGTCCAGGAAGTACCGGTCGTGCGTGATCGCAACCACGGTGCCTGGGAAGTCGTGGAGGAAATGCTCCAGCCAGGCCACAGAATCTGCGTCCAGGTGGTTGGTTGGTTCGTCGAGCAGCAGCATATCCGGAGCGGACAGCAGCAGTCGGCACAGCGCCACACGACGCTTTTCACCACCGGACAGATATTCGATCTTCGCATCCCAGGCCGGCAGACGCAGCGCATCGGCGGCGACTTCCAGTTGGCGATCAAGGTTATGACCATCGCCCGCTTGCAGGATGGCTTCGAGCTTGGCTTGTTCGGCGGCCAGCTTGTCGAAATCGGCATCCGGATCCGCGTATTCGGCATAGACCTGATCCAGACGCGCCTGAGCGTCCTTGATCACGCTGACAGCTTCCTCAACCACTTCACGCACAGTCTTGGTCGGATCCAGCTGCGGTTCTTGCGGCAAGTAACCAACGTTCAGCTCGGGCATTGGCCGCGCTTCGCCGTCGAATTCGGTGTCGACGCCTGCCATGATTTTCAACAGGGTGGACTTGCCCGAACCGTTGAGGCCGAGCACGCCGATCTTGGCGCCGGGGAAAAACGACAGAGAAATGTTTTTCAGAATTTCCCGCTTCGGCGGAACAACTTTGCTCAGCCGATGCATGGTGAAGACGTATTGAGCCATGGAGAACCTAGCGTCAGTGACTGATGAATAAAGCGCGAGCGAAGCTCGAGCCAGGCCATGCGCGGTGCCAGCAATTGATCGCAATCAATACCTGCGCGCGGAAAAAGCCTGAGTGTAGGAGCTGGAACGCCCCCGCGTAACCGGCAAAGCTACCTTAATGAAGGATTTCAGTCCAGCCAGCGAAGGCTGGCACTTTGCCACAACTCAAGGCATGCTAGCCGCCCTCCGGGCGTCCGGCTTATAGTGCACGTCGCGCCAGTCCAGCCAATCCGCAGGATCACAGTTTGTCCAACGTCACTCTGCCATCTTCCGCGCGCGCATCAAACTCTGCGCCCGGCTCGACCCTGCGCGGCACGCTCAAAGGCGCGTTGGCGACGCTGGTATTGCTGCTGCTCGCCCTGCTGTTCTGGCAGTTGCTCGATCAGCTCAAGCAAACCCAAAAGCACCAGCTTCAATACACCATCGATTACACCGCTGATCTGGCTGATCATGTCAGCCTGAACATGGCGTTGAATGCGCAAATTGCTCTTAACCTGCTACCGCTCGTCGAACAACCGCAGCACATCGACCAACAGCAGGCGCTGCTGAAAAAACTGCAGCTATCACTCCCGGATCTGCGCAGCGTGGCATTGCTGGGGCCGACCGGCGAAGTGCTCAGTGACAGCGCGACGGACAGCCACGACTATGCCTGGCTCGCCGATCTGGTCAAACGCAGCCGTTCCCAACGCTACTTCTATAGCAACGCAGCCGATGGTTCGGTAGTGCAACTATTGCTGCCCTCATCCAGTGGTGCGACAAACGGTTATTGGGTGTTGCGACTGGCGCCGACATTTTTCCAGTCCCTGACCAAGCAGGCCGATCAACCGGCGCCGCCGATGTGGGTGGTGCAAAACCAGCTCAGTCATCAAATCATCAGTCGCGAGGCTAGCCTTTCGACCGCCAAAACAGATGTATTGACCCCGGATGATCTGACCAACAGCGTCCTGGTCGCGCCCTTGAGCAAAAGCGACTGGCAACTGCGCGGTCTATTCGATAAGCAAGCAGCGCTCAATGAACTGTTGCCTGCCTTCATCGGCAAATGCCTGCTGGGGCTGGCCTTCTCCCTTCTGCCGGTGATCACACTGCTGAACATGCGTCGCCGACAGCGACAATCGAATGAAGGGCGTCGCCGTTATCAGGACATTTTTGACGGCACTGGTGTTGCCCTGTGTGTGCTCGACCTTTCCGGTCTCCAGGCGTTTTTCGACAAAATTCAACTGCAGACCAGCGAACAGCTGTACCTCTGGCTGGAAAACAATCCCGAGCAACGCCAGAAACTGCTGCAAGAATTGCGCATCACCGAAGTCAACCAGGTTGCCTTGCAACTGCTCAAGGTCGAGTCCTGCGAGCAAGCCTGGAAATTCTTGATCGACGGCAGCCCGCTGGACAACAAGGCCATCGGTAACCTGTTGCTCGAGGCTGTACTCAACCAGCAGAAGCAGCTGGAGCAGGAAATCAAGCTCAAGGATGCCCAGGGTCATGACCAGCATCTGTGGCTGGTACTGCGCCTGCCGCAAGAGCAGCACGACTACCGGGCGGTGATTCTCAGTATCAGCGACATCACCAGCCGCAAGCTCGTCGAATTGTCCCTGCTGGAGCGTGAGGGCTTCTGGTCCGACGTCGTGCGCACCGTGCCTGATCATTTGTATGTGCAGGATGTGATCAGCCAACGCATGATCTACAGCAACCACCATCTGGGCCAGACGCTGGGCTACAACAAGACCGAGCTGCATCAGATGGGCGAGTATTTCTGGGAAATCCTGTTACACCCCGAAGACGCCGATCACTATCACCGTTTGCGTCAGGATCAGCGGCAAGCCGGTTACGCGCAATTAATGCAATGCCAACTGCGCTTCCGCCACCGCAACAATCAATGGCGCCGTTTCGATATCCGCGAACAGGCGCTCGCCCGCGACAAGCACGATCAGGTCACGCGCATCATCGGCGTGGCCAAGGACATCACCGACCAGATCGAAGCCAGCGAATCCCTGCGCGACAGTGAGCAGCGCTACCGCATGCTCGCTGAAAGCATCAGCGACGTGATTTTCTCCACTGACAGCACGCTGGCGCTCAATTACGTCAGTCCTTCGGTACAGGCCGTACTCGGTTATGACGCCGACTGGATCTTCCAGAACGGCTGGCAATCGATCATCGCCAACCCACAACAATTGACCGGCATCTACACGCTGATGGAACGGGTCAGCAAAGCCCTGGACAAGCCCGTACAGCTTGCTCAATTGCGCAGCCAGGTGCAGACCCAGTTATTCCTCTTTGACTGCCTGCGGGCCGACGGACGCAAGATTCCAATCGAACTGCGGCTGGTACTGGTGTGGGACGAACACGGTGCCTTCGAAGGTGTGCTCGGCGTCGGCCGTGACATCAGCCAGCAACGCCGTGCGGAAAAAGATCTGCGCATGGCGGCCACGGTATTCGAGCATTCGACCTCGGCGATTCTGATCACCGACCCGGCCGGCTATATCGTCCAGGCCAACGAGGCCTTCAGCCGCGTCAGTGGTTATGCGGTGGCACAAGTCCTCGATCAGTTGCCAAACATGCTGACCGTCGATGATCAGCAAGAAGCTCATCTGCATTATGTCCTCAAGCAACTTCATCAACACAGCACTTGGGAAGGCGAAGTCTGGCTCAAGCGACGCAACGGTGAACATTACCCGGCTTGGGTCGGGATCACTGCGGTGCTGGACGACGAAGGCGACCTCGCCAGCTACGTCTGCTTCTTCAGCGACATCAGCGAGCGCAAGGCCAGTGAGCAGCGCATCCACCGTCTGGCGTATTACGACGCCCTGACCCACCTGCCCAACCGCACACTGTTCCAGGATCGCCTGCACAGCGCATTGCAATCGGCCGAGCGGCAGAAGTCCTGGGTAGTGCTGATGTTCCTCGACCTTGACCGCTTCAAACCGATCAACGACTCCCTCGGTCATGCCGCCGGCGATCGCATGCTCAAGGAAATGGCCATACGCCTGCTCGGCTGCGTCGATGATGACGACACTGTGGCGCGCATGGGCGGCGATGAGTTCACCTTGCTGCTGCAACCGCGGGCCAACCGTGAAATAGCACTGAATCGAGCCATTCACGTCGCTGAACAAATCCTCGCCAGCCTGGTCAAGCCGTTCGTGCTCGAAGGCCGGGAATTCTTTGTCACCGCCAGTATCGGTATTGCCTTGAGTCCGCAGGACGGCAACGAGCTGAGCCAATTGATGAAGAACGCCGACACTGCGATGTACCACGCCAAGGAGCGCGGCAAGAACAACTTCCAGTTCTATCAGGCGGACATGAATGCCAGCGCCCTGGAACGCCTGGAACTGGAAAGCGATTTGCGCCATGCCCTCGAGCAAAATGAATTCGTTCTCTACTACCAGCCGCAATTCAGCGGCGACGGCAAACGCCTGACCGGCGCCGAAGCCCTGCTGCGCTGGCGTCATCCACGGCGCGGGCTGGTGCCGCCGGGAGACTTTATCCCGGTGCTCGAAGAGCTCGGGTTGGTGGTGGATGTTGGCGACTGGGTAATCAGCGAGGCCTGCCGTCAGCTCAAAACCTGGCACCAAGCCAAGGTCCGGGTACCGAAAGTCTCGGTGAACATCTCGGCCCGGCAGTTCTCCGACGGTCAGCTCGGCACGCGGATCGCCACCATCCTCAAGGACATCGGCTTGCCGCCGGCCTGCCTTGAGCTGGAACTGACCGAAAGCATTCTGATGCGCGAAGTCAGCGAGGCGATGCAGATCCTCGCCGGCCTGAAAAACCTCGGTCTGAGCATCGCGGTCGACGACTTCGGTACCGGCTACTCGTCACTGAACTACTTGAAGCAGTTCCCCATCGATGTGCTGAAAATCGACCGCACCTTCGTTGATGGCCTGCCGTCTGGCGAACAGGACGCGCAGATCGCCCGGGCAATCATCGCCATGGCCCACAGCCTGAACCTGGCGGTGATCGCCGAGGGCGTGGAAACCCATGAGCAACTGGACTTCCTCCGTGAACACGGTTGTGACGAAGTGCAGGGTTACCTGTTCGGCCGCCCGATGCCGGCCAACCGCTTCGAAGCGCAGTTCAGCAATGATGCGCTCTTCATGTTCGATTGAGATTTTGTGGTGATGCGGGCGGCCCCATCGCGAGCAAGCGAACGTCGCCCGGCCCTTCCCACATTTGGTATGCGTTCCCCAGTGGGAGCGAGCCTGCTCGCGATGAGGCCCGCACGATCGCCGCCAATCCCCTCATGAAAGCCACTTGTCTGCGACATGATGTCCTTTCATATGCCAGACAAAACCCATTGGGTTAGAATGCCTTCCTTTTCTGCCCCCCCGATCCTTGAGGACCGCCATGTTCAGCCGTGATTTGACTATTGCCAAGTACGACGCCGACCTTTTTGCCGCCATGGAGCAAGAAGCTCAGCGCCAGGAAGAACACATCGAGCTGATCGCTTCGGAAAACTACACCAGCCCAGCGGTGATGGAAGCTCAAGGCTCGGTACTGACCAACAAATACGCCGAAGGCTACCCAGGCAAGCGCTACTACGGCGGTTGCGAGTACGTTGACGTGGTTGAGCAACTGGCCATCGACCGCGCCAAAGAACTGTTCGGCGCCGATTACGCCAACGTTCAACCGCACGCCGGCTCCCAAGCCAACAGCGCGGTTTACCTGGCCCTGCTGCAAGCCGGTGACACCATCCTGGGCATGAGCCTGGCCCACGGCGGTCACCTGACCCACGGTGCCAGCGTCTCCTCCTCCGGCAAACTGTACAACGCCGTGCAGTACGGCATCGACAGCAACGGCCTGATCGACTACGACGAAGTCGAGCGCCTGGCGGTAGAACACAAGCCAAAAATGATCGTGGCCGGTTTCTCTGCCTACTCGCAGATTCTGGACTTCCCGCGCTTCCGTGAAATCGCTGACAAGGTCGGCGCCTACCTGTTCGTCGACATGGCTCACGTAGCCGGTCTGGTCGCTGCTGGCGTCTACCCGAACCCGGTTCCATTTGCTGACGTCGTGACCACCACCACTCACAAGACCCTGCGCGGTCCACGTGGCGGCCTGATCCTGGCTCGCGCCAACGCCGACATCGAGAAGAAGCTGAACTCCGCCGTATTCCCGGGCGCCCAGGGTGGCCCGCTGGAACACGTGATCGCAGCCAAGGCGATCTGCTTCAAAGAAGCGCTGCAGCCTGAGTTCAAGATCTATCAGCAACAAGTGGTCAAGAACGCCCAGGCCATGGCCGGTGTGTTCATCGAGCGCGGTTTCGACGTGGTGTCTGGCGGTACTGAAAACCACCTGTTCCTGCTGTCCCTGATCAAACAGGAAATTTCCGGTAAAGATGCCGACGCCGCTCTGGGCAAGGCTTTCATCACCGTGAACAAGAACTCGGTCCCGAACGATCCACGTTCCCCGTTCGTCACCTCCGGCCTGCGTTTCGGTACACCTGCAGTCACTACTCGTGGCTTCAAAGAGGCTGAGTGCAAAGAGCTGGCCGGCTGGATCTGCGACATCCTGGCAGACCTGAACAACGACGCCGTCATCGACGCCGTTCGCGAGAAGGTCAAGGCCATCTGCAAAAAGCTGCCGGTATACGGCGCTTAATCAGCCCGTTTAACCGCAACACAAAGAAACCGGTCAGTGATGGCCGGTTTTTTTTCGCCTGTAAAACAGCTCAAGCTCGGGCATCGCCACCCAACTGGTAAGACCGGTAAAGCCAATTCATTATTTTCTGCTTGCGATCACCTGAAAACAGCGCCTACACTGCGCCTGCACTGGACATACCGGTAAGACCACAATAATTAAGTCCTGAATCTGATGCACCTTGCGCACAGCAACCAGGACACTCACCAGGATTCCTCCCATGCTCAGATGGTGCTCGCGTTCAATCTTCCTTCAAGTTGTCCTTGGCCTGGTGCTTGGCATCGTCTGCGGACTGACCCTTCCCGAATACTCCGCCCAGCTAAAACCTCTCGGCGACGGCTTTATCAAACTGATCAAAATGCTCATCGGCCTGATCGTTTTCTGCGTGGTAGTCAGCGGCATTTCCGGCGCCGGCGATCTGAAAAAGGTCGGGCGCATCGGCCTCAAATCGGTGATTTACTTCGAAGTGCTGACCACCATCGCCTTGGTGATCGGTCTGGTGTTCGCGTTCAGCACCGGCATCGGCAGTGGTGCGAATATTCATCTGGATCAACTTTCCACCGCCGACATGGGTGACATCGCCCAGCGTGGCCAGCATATGCACACTACCACCCAGTTCCTGATGGATCTGATTCCGACCTCGGTGATTGGTGCATTCGCCGACAACAACATCCTGCAAGTGCTGCTGTTTTCGGTGTTGTTCGGCAGCGCGCTGAACCTGGTAGGTGAGGCAGCTTCGGGAATCTCGCGACTGATCAACGAGCTTAGCCATGTGATCTTCCGCATCATGGGCATGATCGTGCGTCTGGCACCGATTGGTGTGTTTGGTGCGATTGCCTTCACCACCAGCAAATATGGCCTGGACTCACTGCAACACCTGGGCAGTCTGATCGGTCTGTTCTACCTGACGTGTGCGGTGTTCGTGTCACTGGTCCTCGGTTTGGTGATGCGTCTGTCCGGCCTGCGGATGCTGCCGTTTCTCAAGTACCTGCGCGAAGAGTTGCTGATCGTTCTGGGCACCGCCTCCTCCGACGCCGTGCTGCCGCAAATCATGCGCAAACTTGAGCATCTGGGCATCGGCAGTTCGACGGTGGGCCTGGTGATTCCCACCGGATACTCATTCAACCTCGATGGTTTTTCGATCTACCTGACCCTGGCCATCGTGTTCATCGCCAATGCCACCGGTACGCCGCTGGCCATGACCGATTTGCTGACGATCCTGCTGGTCTCGCTGATCACCTCCAAAGGCGCCCACGGCATTCCAGGCTCGGCACTGGTGATTCTGGCGGCGACCCTGACTGCGATCCCGGCGATTCCGGTGGTAGGTCTGGTGCTGGTACTCGCGGTGGACTGGTTCATGGGCATCGGCCGGGCACTGACCAACCTGATCGGTAACTGTGTCGCCACCGTGGCCATCGCCCGCTGGGAAAAAGACATCGATGTCCAGCGTGCCAACAAGGTACTGTCCGGCGAGCAGGGTTACACCTTCCAGCCGCGTAAAGCCCCACCACCGGCACATCAGCAAGAGTTTTGACCCAACCTTGTGCCTGTCATTGGCAGGCACAATAACCAACGCCTTACCGACTCTCATGGAGTGAACAGTGATCACCTCGTCAACAGTTGTAAATTCAGTGGTTCAAAAGCTTCGCGCCGCGTTGGCGCGTGGGCAGTGGCGCTCTGGCGATATGTTGCCGGGGCAACGCGAACTGGCTGAACAACTGGGCATCAGTCGGCCGAGCCTGCGTGAAGCGGTAATTGTGCTGGAGACCCTCGGCCTGGTGCGCTCCATGCCCGGCAAGGGCGTGGTGGTACTGGAAGCCAGCCTCGATGATGCGCCAACCACTGACAGTGGCGTGGCCGGCGCCAGCCTGGAGGATGTACTGCAACTGCGTTACACCCTCGAACCGTTCATTGTCGGGCTGGTTGCCCAATCCATCAGCAGCAAGGAAATCGGCCAACTGCGCCTGACGCTGATGGACATGCGCGAAGCCCTCGAATCCAATGACAGCGAAGCCGGGATGAACGCCTACATCGACTTCCACGAAGAGCTGTTCACCCTGACATCGAACCCGATCTTCCAGAACGTCGTGCAGCAAACCAGCAACGCGCTCAAACAGAGCGCCGAGATGCTGCGCAATTCGCCGGAGCATTTGGCCGAGCGCCTGGAAGAAAACGAAACCGTGGTGCGTGCGATCCGCAGCAAAAACAGCGCCCTGGCCAGCGCCGAAATGCGCCGGCACATCCTTCAGGAAGGGAAACGCATGGGCATTGAACTGAACATCCCGGACGACAATCTGGGCTAATAGCTGTAGTAGAAAAAACCCTATCGGCAACCGGACTGGAGACAGGCCATGAGTTCCTACGCCTTGAAGAATCCCGTTTTCTCGATTTCTGCCGCCCTGCCCCTGCGCCGCCAGAGCGAAAAAAAGCGTTGCGTCGACGACATCTATCCGCAGATTTTCGACGCCATTCTCGAACAACGCATTGCCCCGGCCAGCCGATTCACCGAAGAAAGCCTTGGCCAGGCATTCGGTGTCAGCCGCAGTATCATCCGCCAGGTACTGGCGCGATTGTCTCATCAGCAGGTGATCATTCTGCGGCCCAATCATCGCCCGCAAGTCGCGGCCCCCGATGCCGAACAAACTCGCCAGATACTCCACGCCCGAAGGCTGACAGAAACCACCCTGGTGCGACTGGCCTGCCAACAACCAACTTCCCGGCACCTGCCGCAGTTACGCGAATTGATCGACCGCGAACGCCGCTGCATCGAACAAAACCAACGCGGGTCGGCGATTCGCCTGTCGGGTGAGTTCCATCTGCAACTCGCGCAAGTCGCCGGCAATGCACCGCTGGCCCAATTTCTCGGAAGCCTGGTGCCGCTGACTTCACTGGCTATCGCCTGCTATGAAGAACAGTCGTGCAGTCATTGTGCGTGGCAGGAGCATGCGGCGATTGTCGAGGCAGTGGAGCGCGGGGATGCCAAGGCTGCCGAGGGGTTGATGACCCTGCATCTGGATCATCTTGAGGAGAAACTGCTGAACTCAGGGCTAGCGTCTAGTTGAAATCGTGTTGCCGGTTAGATCGCCTTCGCGAGCAAGCCCGCTCCCACATTGGATTGGTGGTGTTCACAAATATTGTGTTCACAGGTGATCTAGTGTGGGAGCGAGCCTGCTCGCGATAGCGGTCTCAAACACGCTGGAAATATTCGACCTTACTCAGCCGCCACTCGCGCAAACCCTGCGCGGATTTTCTCTTCCGGCAATTCATCGGCGATAAACACGATCACGCTCTCGCGCGCTTCATCCTCGGCCCACTCGGCGTCCCAATCGAAGCCATACAACTTCAGCACGCCCTGAAACACCATGCGTCGTGGTTCGTTGATGATGTTCAGCACACCTTTGTAGCGCAGCAGTTGCTTACCGTGGTCTTCCAGCAGTTCGTTCATGAACTCGCTGAGCTTGTCGATATCCAGCGCTTTGTCGGTACGCAGCACCAGGCTGGAGATGCGGTCGATGGAAGGCGCCTTGCTCACCGGGCGCAGGCTTACACCGCCGCCGAGGTCGGCGTTGAGATTGAAGCCACGCACATCGAGCAACTCGGCCAGATCGATCTTGCCGTGTTCGACCACGCGGATCGGCGCGCGACGATTGATCCGGGTCAGACGTTCACTCAGAGCGTTAAACGTCGCCTCGTCGACCAGATCGCGCTTACTCACCAGCAAGCGGTCGGCAAAACCGATCTGCGCCTGAGCGATGGTCTGGGTCAGGTGCTGCTCGGCGTGCGCCGCATCAACCAGTGTGATGATGCCGTCGAGGATATAGCGTTCGCGCAGTTCTTCATCAATGAAGAAGGTTTGCGCCACCGGCGCCGGATCCGCCAGACCAGTGCATTCGATCACCAGCCGGTCGAAGGCGATTTCTCCGCTGTCCAGACGCTCCAATAACAAGTACAGCGCCTTGGTCAGATCGGTGTGAATGGTGCAGCAGACGCAACCGTTGGACAGGGTCATGACTTGCACTGGCTCATCGCCCAGCAGCTCGGCGTCTATGTTGGCGTCGCTGAATTCGTTTTCAATCACGGCGATTTTCAAGCCGTGTTCGGCCTTGAGCAAATGGCGCAACAGCGTGGTTTTGCCGGCGCCGAGAAAGCCGCTAAGGACCGTGACGGGGATGGTGGGTAGCAAAACGAAGATCTCCCATATGCAGAAAAAACTGTAGGAGCACGGCTTGCCGGCGATGACGTCCAGAGGATCGCAATCGCCGGCAAGCCGTGCTCCTACAGTGGTGTGTTGCTTAAACGCCGTATTTCAACAGCATTTCGGACCGCCCTTGCCTCCGTAGCGAGCCTCCTGGCGTTCGCGAAAGAACGCCTCGTAGCTCATCACCGGTTTGTCCGGGTGTTTGGTTTGCATATGCTCGACGTAGGTGTCGTAGTCGGGCATGCCGACCATCAGGCGCGCGGCCTGACCGAGGTACTTACCGAGGCGACTCAGGTCATTGAACATGGCTGCAACCCTCTATTACGCTTCCGGCTGGGCCTGGAATGGCGTTTCTTTGTCCGTGCGCTCTTTGCTGCCCCAGGACGAAACACCGACCTTGAGCGCATAGAACAGGATGCTGAATACCACAAACAGGAACAGCGCCGTCAGTGTCGCATTGGTGTACGCGTTGTAGATCACATGCTGCATCTGGGTGATGTCCTTGGCCGGGGCGAGGATCTGACCGCTGGCCAGCGCATCGCTGTATTTCCTGGCCAGGGACAGGAAACCGATCGCCGGGTTGGCGTCGAACAGCTTGATGAAGCCTGCGGTGGTGGTGCAGATCAGCAGCCAGACTGCCGGCAGCAAGGTCACCCAGATGTAGCGCTGGCGTTTCATCTTGATCAGTACGACAGTGGCGAGCATCAGCGCGATACCGGCCAGCATCTGGTTGGAGATACCGAACAGCGGCCACAAGGTGTTGATGCCACCCAGCGGATCGATCACACCTTGGTACAGCAGATAACCCCACATCGCCACGCACCCGGCGGTCGCGATCAGGTTGGCGGTCCAGGATTCAGTGCGCCGAAGAGCCGGAACGAAAGAGCCGAGCAAGTCCTGCAGCATGAAACGACCGGCACGGGTACCGGCGTCGACGGCGGTCAGGATGAACAGTGCCTCGAACAGAATCGCGAAGTGGTACCAGAACGCCATGGTGTTTTCACCCGGCAGTACGTGGTGCAGGATCTGTGCGATACCGACCGCCAGGGTTGGAGCGCCACCAGCACGGGCCAGAACCGTGGTTTCACCGATGTCCCTGGCCACCGCTTGCAGCGCTTCCGGGGTAATTGCAAAACCCCAACTGCTGACCGCTTGAGCAACCGAAACAGCATCAGCGCCGACAATGGCCGCCGGGCTGTTCATCGCGAAGTACACGCCCGGTTCGATCACCGAAGCAGCCACCATGGCCATGATGGCCACGAAGGATTCCATCAGCATGCCGCCGTAACCGATGTAACGGGCGTTGCTTTCGTTATCCAGCAGTTTCGGCGTGGTCCCGGAGGCAATCAGCGCGTGGAAACCAGACACCGCACCACAAGCGATGGTGATGAACAGGAACGGGAACAGCCCGCCCTTCCATACCGGCCCGGTACCGTCGGTGAACTGGGTCAGTGCCGGCATTTTCAGCTCGGGCATGGTGATCAGAATGCCGATCGCCAGGGCAATGATGGTGCCGATCTTGAGGAAGGTTGACAGGTAGTCGCGCGGCGCCAGAATCAGCCAGACCGGCAGTACCGCCGCGACGAAACCGTAGCCAATCAGCATCCAGGTGATCTGGATGCCGGTAAAGCTGAACGCTTTGGCCCACACGGGATCGGCGGCAATCTGCCCGCCCAGCCAGATCGAGCCCAGCAACAGCAACACCCCGACAAGGGAGATTTCACCGATGCGACCCGGGCGGATGTAGCGCATGTAGATGCCCATGAACATCGCGATCGGGATGGTCGCCATCACCGTGAAAATACCCCACGGGCTTTCGGCCAAGGCCTTGACCACGATCAGCGCCAGCACCGCGAGGATGATGATCATGATCAGGAAGCAGCCAAACAGCGCGATGGTGCCAGGAATGCGGCCCATTTCTTCACGGACCATGTCGCCCAAAGAACGGCCGTTGCGGCGGGTCGACATGAACAGGACCATGAAGTCCTGCACGGCGCCAGCCAGCACCACACCGGCAATCAGCCAGAGCGTGCCGGGCAGGTAGCCCATCTGCGCTGCCAGAACCGGGCCGACCAACGGCCCCGCACCGGCAATGGCTGCGAAGTGGTGACCGAAAAGAACATGTTTGTTGGTCGGCACATAGTCCAGACCGTCGTTGTTGAGCACTGCGGGAGTGGCCCGCAGTGGATCAAGCTGCATCACATTGTTAGCGATAAACAGACTGTAGTAACGATAAGCAACCAGATAAATAGCCACTGCCGCAACCACAATCCACAAGGCGTTGATCGCCTCGCCGCGGCGCAAGGCCACTACCCCTAAGGCACACGCACCTACGATTGCCAGCAGCAGCCAGGGTAAGTGGCGTAGCAGGCTATTATTGTTTTTCATCTTTTTCTTCCAGCCAGGTGGACTTGAGAGAAACTCACCTCGAGTTTAGACCTGTTTGCATTAAAGACCATACCCGACATTGGTCTGGAGCCTTGTTTCAAGGCTCCCTTCCCCCTCCTGAGTGAGCACAGACGGTGGCAGCTTCTACAGATGCGGGTCTATAGTCAGCAAACATCAAGAGGACTGCGCCATGAGCGACCACCCTGCAGATCGCCGCCGCTTCAAACGTATAGCCTTCGACGCCACGACTGAACTCAGCCAGGGCGGGAATCGTTGGCCAGTGCAGCTGATTGATCTGTCACTCAAGGGCTTGCTGATCGAACGTCCCGAGCCTTGGCAGGGGAACAAGGAACAGATTTTTTCCGTCGACATTCACTTGAGCAAGGAGGTCGAGATCGCCATGGACGTACAGCTTACCCATGAAGATCACGGCCAGCTTGGCTTCGTCTGCCGGTACATCAACCTGGAATCTGTCAGCCGCCTGCGGCGCTTGATCGAGCTCAATCTGGGCGATCAGGCCGTACTTGAACGGGAGCTGGGAGCGCTGATCAAGATTTGATCATGACGGATCAACCAGGAGCCGGCCGCAAGTCGCCTGGAGGCGGGATACATTAAAGATTGTATCCCCGAGTCGTCTTTATTCGAACAACGCGTCCAATGCCTGCTCAAGGCGTGTCACGGCAATAATCTGCAACCCTGGCGGCGCCTCTTTCGGTGCGTTGCCCTTGGGTACGATGGCCCGCTTGAAGCCGTGTTTGGCGGCCTCTTTCAGGCGCTCCTGACCGCTGGGTACCGGTCGCACTTCACCGGACAAACCCACTTCGCCAAACACCAGCAGATCGTGGGGCAAAGGCCGGTTGCGCAAACTGGACATCACCGCCGCCATCAACGCCAGGTCGGAAGCGGTTTCCAATACCTTGACCCCGCCGACCACGTTGAGGAATACATCCTGATCATGGGTCGGAATGCCGCCATGTCGATGCAGGACCGCCAACAGCATGGCCAGTCGATTCTGATCCAGGCCCAGGGTTACCCGACGCGGGTTGGCCAGGTGAGTGTCGTCCACCAGTGCCTGGACTTCCACCAGCATCGGCCGGGTGCCTTCCCAGGTGGCCATCACCACACTGCCCGGCACTTCTTCCTGAGCGCGAGTAAGGAAAATTGCCGACGGGTTAGAGACTTCTTTCAGACCTTTGTCGGTCATGCCGAACACACCTAATTCATTGACTGCGCCGAAGCGGTTTTTCACCGCCCGCAACAGACGCAGACGGCCATCCGACTCACCTTCGAAATACAGCACGGTATCAACCATATGCTCCAGCACCCGCGGCCCGGCCAGTGCCCCCTCTTTAGTGACGTGGCCGACCAGGAAAATCGCGGTACCGCTCTGTTTCGCGTAACGCACCAGCAACGCCGCACTTTCGCGCACCTGGGACACGCCACCCGGCGCCGATTGCAGTTGCTCGGTGAAGATGGTCTGAATGGAGTCGATCACCATGACTTTCGGCTTTTCTACCCGAGCCGTAGCAATGATGGTTTCGATGCAGGTTTCGGTCATCACCCGCAGCTTGTCCTGAGGCAGTCCCAGGCGACGGGCGCGCATCGCGACTTGCTGCTGGGACTCTTCGCCTGTGACGTACAACGCCGGCATGCGCGCGGCAAGACTGCATAAGGTTTGTAACAGGATGGTCGACTTGCCGATGCCCGGATCACCACCAATCAACACCACCGAACCGTCTACCAGACCGCCGCCGAGCACCCGGTCCAGCTCGCCGGATGCCGTGGAAAAACGCGGAACTTCTTCAACGCTGACTTCGGCCAGCGTCTTGATCTGAGCCTGCTGCCCGGTCCAGCCAGTACGTCCGCTGGGAGCCGCGGCCGCACCGCTTTCCAGCACGGTTTCGACCAGCGTATTCCAGGCGCCGCATTCGCCGCATTGGCCGGCCCACTTGGGGAAGGTTGCGCCGCACTCCGTGCAGCCGTACATGCGCTTTGCCTTGGCCATCAGAACTCCAACGAAAAACCGCGATGATAGCTCAGCTGGCGGCGATCAGCGCGGCGCACGCCGTATGGATTTCAATCTTGCCGTTGCGTTTACACCAAAGCTGAGTCGCTTCAAGGCAGGTTCAATCAACCCATTTCGCCAGACGCTTTAGTAACGTGTTCTATTTCCTGTAATGGGTCAGCCGAATTACGATTGAGTACTAGTTGTACAACTTTCGTTTTGACGCATCAGTCCAGACCTCGACCCGGCCCATCAAACCAAACCAAAGCTTGTACAAACCTTGCTACTTAAAAAGCGCAATGTACAAGCAACACGCTGAAAAGCACCTTTAACGCAACGCCCATCACCTTAGTCCTGCCACTTCAAACTTACCCGGAAAACTTGATGAGCATTTTAGAGCAACTTTTTTGCGACGAACCTTTTTGACATAAACTTGATTCCTGGCGTCGGTCAACTTTTAGAGGTGCACTTGCGCTACTGCTTTCCTCCGACAACTGCTGACGTACCGCCGTTGAACTACAACACCGTCTGTTTATACCTACTGTTTTGGAGCATAAAAACAAACCAACCAGACATAAGTCATCGATATTACCACCCGCGATCCAGAGCGTTGCGACAAGCTTGCACCCCCTCCCGCAGCAATGAGTGAGCATCGGCCGGGCTGGTTCGAGGTGAGGACTTTGGCCTTGGGCAGCCCTTCAGCTTTTCGGCCACGATAATGGAATCCCCACGGACTTCGCGCGCGATTGAGGGCACGTTGTAAACCATTTGCTGCCGGGCAGGTCGATGCCTGCGAGCGCTATAAGCAGTCGCGTCGAGCAAGATGCGTTTTGCTGAATTACACTGCGCTCACCAACCTCATCTGTAACAGGGAAATAACCTATGGGCGTGCTAAGTGAGTTCAAGGCCTTCGCGGTCAAAGGTAATGTGGTCGACATGGCCGTCGGTATCATCATCGGCGCGGCTTTCGGCAAAATCGTTTCGTCATTTGTAGGTGACGTGGTGATGCCGCCCATTGGCCTGCTGATCGGTGGGGTGGATTTCGCTGACCTGGCGGTCACGCTCAAAGCGGCTCAGGGCGGCACTCCGGCAGTGGTCATGGCCTATGGCAAATTCATCCAGAGCATCATCGACTTCCTGATTATCGCGTTCGCGATTTTCATGGGTGTGAAGGCAATCAATCGCCTGAAACGCGAAGAGGCCGTTGCGCCAACCCTGCCGCCGGTTCCGACCAAGGAAGAAGAGCTGCTTGGCGAAATTCGCGACCTGCTCAAAGCGCAGAACAACAGAGCCTGAACGCTCCTGTCGCGATAAAGAACGGCGCCATCAAGGCGCCGTTTTTTTACCAGTAACTCTCTACAGCAACCTGTCCGGGCCTGCGACTCAGGCTCAGTTGCATATCACGCTTTTTAAGCATGCTACGCGTGTCATCGATCATCTGCGGGTTACCACAGAGCATCACCCGCGAATGCTCGGCCGTAAGCTCCACGCCTGCAGCTCGCTCCAGTTCGCCACTCTCGATCAACCGGGTGATCCGCCCGTTCAAGGCTCCCGGAGACTGCTCGCGGGTGACCGTCGCGATGAACTGCAATTTATGGCCGTACTCAGCCAGGTACTCACGCTGTGCCAGTCCGGCTATCAGGTCCTGGTAGGCCAGCTCTCGTGCTTCGCGCACGCTATAAACCAAGATGATTCGCTCGAATTTTTCCCACACATCAAAGTCCTGTAGAATCGACAAAAACGGCGCAAGGCCCGTACCTGTGGATAACAACCAAAGATCACGGCCACTGGCAAAGCGGTCAAGGGTCAGAAAACCGAACGCTTGGCGCTCGACCAATAATGTATCGCCCTCCCCCAAACGACTCAGCTCACTGGTGAACTCACCACCCGGAACGACAATGGAAAAAAATTCAAGAAACTCGTCATGAGGTGAAGACACCATGGAATAGGCCCGCCACACCGTACTGCCATCCGCTTTGGTAACCCCCAGGCGAGCAAATTGCCCGGCCTGGAAACGGAAGCCCGGATCTCTGGTGGTGCGCAACGTAAACAGACCAGGAGTCAGCGGTTGTACGTCGAGCAACGTTTGGCGGGTAAATTTCTCGGCGCTGACGGTCATGGGGCGCTCCATTGAACAGGTACCCCAGTTTCCCGCAAAGCCGAGCCCAGGAACACCGGCGATTTGTAATGTTATCTAGCTGTGTGTGAGGGTGGCACACGCTCAACATAATCTTTAAACGAATGAGACTGACTGCATAGTGATAGATTCTGACTATATATTGCACTAACCAGGTTTGGTTTAAACAATCGCAACACTATTAAAAATCCCCTCTCTCTTCCCGACCATTAGAGGAAGCAGGGTATTTTTATGCCATGTAACATTGTGAGCTTGCTAAGAATAATATCGTTCAATTTCGAACAAAGTCCTCAGCATTTCCGAAAGAAATATCCTACACTCGGTTTTCGAGTTTTCCTTGGATCCAATGCAACACCCTACAGAGCCCGACAGAGGGAATAATCAATGACTATTTGGACCGACGCCCAGATACAGCGATTAACGCAAGGCAGCGACATTCAGTCCACATTCGAAGTCGCTCTTAGCCTTATTTACGAGATGGGATTTGAGTACTGCGCATTTGCGGTCAGCCCTCACTCGCAAAGTACTCAAACACACACTGTAAAGATCAACAACTACCCGGACGAATGGAACAAAAAATACGAAGCGCATAACTATGTCGCAATAGATCCGATCGTAAAATATTGCAGTCAGTCGGTTTTGCCTATCCTCTGGGATGACAACGCGTTCTCTGGCACCCCTGCCTTTTGGGAAGATACGCAAGCCCATGGGATGCGTCATGGCTGGTCGCAATCGGTGCATGATCTTCGTGGATTCTTCAGCGTACTGAGCCTCTCACGAAGCCACCAACCGATCACTGCCAGGGAGCTCTACGGGAAGGCAGGCCAACTTATCTGGCTAAGCCACACGCTGCACTCAATCGTCGCGCAGAAGATGCTATCCGACGCTGACTTTCGTGACGGGACCAGTTTATCGACCCGGGAAACCGAAGTCCTGAAATGGTCTGCGGACGGCAAGACCGCCTCCGACATTGCAACCATCCTCAATCTCTCGGAGCGGACCGTGAATTTCCATGTGAGCAGCGCAATAAAGAAGATGGGCGTCAACAATAAAATCTCGGCAGTGGTGCAGGCCAGCCTGAAAGGATGGCTCTGAGCCTTGCCGTACGGTAGACAAAGACCGAACTATCCACTGTTCGCGCCGATAAAACCTGCGAGTAATTCATTAGAAAAAAACGTACCATTTGCGGCCGCATCTGAGTGATGACGCGAGTTGCCCAGCACCGCGACGCAGTCCACTCAGACGATCCTGCAAGCATCAAAGCCGCCCAGGCCCTGCGGGACACCCGTTGATTACCCAGAGTCCCCGCACCATGCCCCTGCTCGACAGCCCCTTCGCCCAGCTCGACCTGATCCGCCAGCCTGAACAACAGAACGAGCCGTTACAGGCCTTCGACGCGGCTGATGAATTTCTGCTCAACCATCTGGCCGAGCAACGGCCGGCAGCGGGTACCCGGGTATTGGTGCTCAACGACAGCTTTGGCGCTCTGGCAGCCAGCCTGGTCGGGCATGTACAGGTCACCAGCAGCAGCGACTCGTTTCTCGCCACCCTGGCACTGGAGAAGAACCTGGTGCGTAACGGCCAGGCCTTCGATGCCGTGCCGATCGTGCCCGCCAGCGAAAACCTGACCGGACCGTTCGACCGGGTGTTGATCCGGGTGCCGAAAACCCTGGCCTTGCTGGAAGAACAGCTGATTCGCCTGCAAGACCAACTGGCCCCCGGTGCGCAGGTGATTGCGGCCGCCATGGTCAAACACCTGCCACGCGCCGCCGGCGATCTGCTGGAACGCTATATTGGCCCGGTACAGGCTTCGCTGGCGGTGAAAAAAGCCCGCCTGCTGATCGCCACGCCCGAGAGCAAAAAGCCAGCCGTATCGCCTTACCCGACTCGCTACACCCTCGAGGAGCCTGCGATCGAATTGTTGAACCATGCCAATGTGTTCTGCCGCGAAGGCCTGGATATCGGCACGCGGGCGTTTCTCCCACACTTGCCGAAAAACCTTGGCAGTGCGCGGGTCGCCGACCTGGGATGCGGTAACGGGGTGCTGGCCATCGCCAGCGCGCTGCAAAACCCTCAGGCTCAGTACACGCTGGTGGATGAATCATTCATGGCGGTGCAATCGGCGGCCGAAAACTGGCGCGCGGCACTCGGTGAGCGCGCAGTGATTGTCCGCGCTGGCGACGGCCTGGCCGGGCAAGAGCCGCAATCGCTTGACGTCGTGTTATGCAACCCGCCGTTTCACCAGCAACAGGTGGTCGGTGATTTTCTTGCCTGGCGGATGTTCCAACAAGCTCGTGAAGCGCTGGTGGTCGGTGGCGCGTTGTATATCGTCGGCAATCGTCATCTGGGCTATCACAGCAAACTCGCCCGATTGTTCCGTGGCGTCGAACAAGTAGCGACCACGCCCAAGTTCGTGATTCTCAAAGCGCGTAAATAGCGCTCGAATCCCAGGCAAAAAAAACCCTCCGTCAGGAGGGTTATAAATCCGTGCCGCAAGGCAACGGGATGGGAATGGGTGTCGCGAATTTCAGTGTGTGGTCAGGCCGGCGGCGTTCATGAACATGCGCATCAGGCTGGCGACGATCGCCAAGGTCAGCACGCTACCGGTCCAGATCACCGCCAGCCAGCCAAGCCTGTGCCAGAGCGGTTTCTTTTCCGCCTGTTCGATTTCCTGCAAGGAGTGTTTGCCGGTCATTACCTGAAATCCTCTCCGGGGGTTTGATGGCGCCCAAGAAGACGCCATCGCGAGCAAGCTCGCTCCTACACCTAGTGATAACCGTCTTCATGGGTGACCTTGCCGCGGAACACGTAGTAGCTCCAAAAGGTGTAACCCAGGATGAACGGGATGATGAATAACGTGCCGACCAGCATGAATCCCTGGCTCTGCGGCGGTGCCGCGGCGTCCCAGATCGATATCGACGGTGGCACGATGTTCGGCCACAGGCTGATGCCCAGACCGCTGTAGCCGAGAAAGATCAGCACCAGGGTCAACAGGAACGGCGTGTAATGCGCATTGCGGGCCACGGCGCGGATCAAACCGTACAGGGTCACCAACACCAGAATCGGCACCGGCAGGAACCAGAACAGATTCGGCAAGGTAAACCAGCGGGCTGCGATCTCGACGTGGGCCAGCGGGGTCCAGATACTGACAATGCCGATCACCGCCAACAAGACGAACGCCAACGGTCGCGCAAGATTATGCATCTGCTCCTGCAGCTTGCCTTCAGTCTTCATGATCAGCCAGGTGCAGCCGAGCAAAGCATAGGCGACCACCAGTGCCACACCGCAGAACAGTGTGAAGGGCGTGAACCAATCCAGCGAACCGCCGGCGAACTGGCGGTTGACCACCGGAATGCCATCGATGAAAGCCCCCAGCGCCACGCCCTGAAAGAAGGTCGCCGTCAGCGAGCCGCCGATAAAGGCCTTGTCCCAGAGGTGTCGCTTGTCGTCCTTGGCCTTGAAGCGGAATTCGAAGGCAACGCCGCGGAAAATCAACCCGATCAGCATCAGGATCAACGGCAGGTACAGCGCCGAGAGCACCACCGAGTAGGCCAGCGGAAAGGCCCCGAAGAGTGCGGCGCCGCCCAGCACCAGCCAGGTTTCGTTACCGTCCCAGACCGGCGCGACGGTGTTCATCATCACGTCGCGATCGCGGTCCTCCTTGACGAAGGGGAAAAGGATTCCGATCCCCAGGTCGAACCCATCCATAACCACGTACATCATGATGCCGAAGATGATGATCACGGCCCAGATCAGCGGAAGATCAATACCCATGACTCAGTTCCCCTTGTTCAGGCTGTCGCTGTGATTGCCATCATCATCAGCAGCGGAAAGCGGACGCGCTGGTGTACGTTTCTGGCCAGGACCACCGTGGCTTGCTTCGGCCCCCTCGTTGAGCACCGGTCCTTTGCGCACCAGACGCATCATGTAGCCCAGACCCACGCCAAACAGCGAGAAATACACCACGACGAACAAGGCAAGGGTGATACTCATCTGCGTCAAGCCATGCCCCGACGAGGCATCCGCCGTGCGCATCAATCCGTAGACCACCCACGGCTGGCGCCCGATCTCGGTGGTGAACCAGCCGGCAAGGAGCGCGATCAGACCGGACGGCCCCATCCACAGCGCCAGATACAGGAACGGACGAGACGAATACAGGGTGTCGCGCTTGCGCAGCCACAGGCTCCACAACCCGGTGAAGATCATCAGCATACCCAGCCCGACCATGACCCGGAACGACCAGAAAACAATGCTCGAATTCGGTCGGTCTTCAGGTGGGAAGTCCTTGAGCGCCGGTACTTGTTTGTCCAGCGAGTGGGTCAGGATCAGGCTGCCCAAATAAGGGATTTCTACGGCAAAACGGGTCTTCTCGGCTTTCATGTCCGGCCAGCCGAACAGGATCAACGGAGTCGGCTCATTGCCGACATTCTCCCAATGGCCCTCGATCGCGGCGATTTTTGCCGGTTGATGCTCGAGGGTATTGAGGCCGTGGAAGTCACCGATAACCGCCTGGATCGGCGCCACGACCAGCGCCATCCACATCGCCATCGACAGCATCGTACGGATTGCCGGGTTATCACGGCCGCGCAGCAGGTGCCAGGCAGCGGACGAACCGACGAAGAAGGCGGTAGCGACAAAGGCCGCCGTGGCCATGTGCATCAGACGGTAGGGGAAAGACGGGTTGAAAATCACTGCCAGCCAGTCAACCGGAATCACCCGACCGTCAATGATTTCGAAACCTTGCGGGGTTTGCATCCAGCTGTTGGAAGCCAGGATCCAGAAGGTCGATATCAGCGTACCGATGGCCACCATGACGGTTGCGAAGAAGTGCAGCTTGCGCCCGACCCGGTTCCAGCCGAACAGCATGACGCCGAGGAAACCAGCCTCGAGGAAGAACGCCGTGAGCACCTCATAGGTCAGCAGCGGCCCGGTGACAGACCCGGCAAAGTCGGAGAAGCGGCTCCAGTTGGTGCCGAACTGATAGGCCATGACCAGCCCGGAAACTACACCCATGCCGAAGTTGACGGCAAAGATCTTCGACCAGAAATGGTACAGATCGCGGTAGGTATCGTTGTGCGTCTTCAGCCACAGGCCTTCGAGCACCGCCAGGTAACTCGCCAGACCAATAGTGATGGCTGGAAACAGGATGTGGAACGAGATGGTAAACGCGAACTGAATTCGGGCGAGATCAAGTGCCTCCAAACCGAACATAAGTCTTCCTCTGTCAGGTAATACCGGCTGCCGGCTAGAGGCCTGCACCCACTGCCCCCACGGATATGGCGCGTGGCGAATTCAAATTCGTTTTTTCTAAACCATCACAACGCAGGGATTCTGGCCATCTGGCCGCCAGATCAGTTCCGGAAAAGGAATTGATCTGGATCAATCAACGTTCAAAGAGTAGTCCCATTTTCAGGCCTGGACTGTGTGGTCGTTTGTCGCGTGACAGGTTGCCTCACCGGACACTGTGGCGAGGGAGTGGCCCCCTCGCCATAGGGAATGTCGTCATTGTTGAAATAGATGCTTGGCTAACGAAATTTTCGGCCATAGCACCCAATGGTTACAGCTTGGTGATAGTCTCGTTTTCCCCCCGCACAGACCTGCCTTTCAGATGCCTAGCCAAGCCCCCCTTCTGTTGCGTCATCACCGCCCTTTTATCGCGTTCTGGCTTGCTCGGGTGTTTACCGCCAGTGGTTTCCAGATGCTGACCGTGGCCATTGGCTGGAACCTCTATCAACTGACCGGCAATGTCCTGGACCTCGGTTGGGTCGGGCTGGTGGAGTTCGCCCCGAGGGTGCTGTTCATGCTCCACACCGGGCATGTTGCGGACCGTTATGACCGGCGCAAAATCGCAGCCATCTGTCAGTCCTTACAAGCATTGATCGCGTTGGCCCTGGTGATCGGCAGTGTCACCGACAACGTCACCCGGGAAATGATCTTCATCCTCGCCTTCCTGCTGGGTGCCGCCCGCTCGTTCGAAATGCCGACAACTCAAGCGTTGCTGCCGACCATCGTCCCCGGTGCACTGTTCCCGCGAGCCGTTGCCGCGTCGCAGTCAGCCCAACAATCAGCCACCATTGTCGCGCCGGCTCTGGGCGGTTTGCTCTATGCCTTCGGCAGCGTCTGGGTTTACGGCCCCACCGTGATTTTGTACATCATTGCCTGCCTGCTGATGCTCAACCTGCCCGCCCGACAGACACCGCTGAACAAAGGCAAGGCGACGCTGGACTCGCTGCTGGCCGGGATTCGCTTCATTCGCAGTCGGCCGGACATTCTCGGGGCGATTTCCCTGGACCTGTTCGCCGTACTGCTGGGGGGGGCGACAGCATTGCTGCCGGTGTTCGCCAAAGACATCCTGCTCACCGGGCCATGGGGCCTGGGGTTACTGCGCTCGGCCCCTGCTGTCGGCGCCTTGCTGATGTCGCTGTGGCTGGCGCGCTTTGCCGTGGAGCGCAACGTCGGGCGAATCATGTTCACCGCCGTCGCCGTATTCGGCGTTGCGACCATCGCCTTTGGCTTATCGACCTCATTCTGGTTCTCCCTCGCGGTCCTGGTGGTGCTGGGCGCCGCTGACATGATCAGCATGGTGATCCGCGCCTCCTTCGTGCAACTGGAGACCCCGGACGAAATGCGCGGCCGGGTCAGCGCCGTGAACGGCCTGTTCATCGGTGCCTCGAACCAGTTGGGTGAATTCGAATCCGGCGTGACCGCCCATTGGTTCGGTACCGTGCCGGCTGTGGTGCTCGGTGGGATCGGTACGCTGATGGTCACCGGCGCATGGATCAAACTGTTTCCGACACTGGCCAAACGCGACCGCATGCATGCGGTCGCGAGTGTCGAAACCAACGCCTGAGGAGCCCTTCGCGGTTAAACCACCAACTCCCCCGCCAACGCCGCTCGCTTGGCCTTGCCGCAGAGTTGCTCAACCAGTGTCAGCGCAAACGGCAGCGCCGCGCCGGAGCCTTGGGCGGTGATGCAATTGCCGTCGACGACGACCGGTTGGTCGATGAAGTTACAGCCGGACAACTGATGGCTGGCTGTTGGCAGGCAGGTCATGCGCCGCTGGCGCAGAACGCCATAAGTCTGCAAGGCCTGCGCCGGGGCTTCGGCGATGCCGGCGAACAGACGTCCGGCCGCAGCCTGGTCCGTGACCAATTGCAGCAAGGGTTGATTGGCCGCCAGGTGCTGGACGCCGACCACACCGCCGGGCAGTACGATCAAGTCGAAATGCTGTGCCAGCACATCCACCAGCATGGCGTCGGCCGTCAGCCGGGTACCGCGCGCGCAAGTGAGCATGCGCCGAGACTCAATGCTGGCCACCACCACTTCAATCCCGGCGCGGCGCAGTACATCGATCAGGGTCACGCTTTGCAGGTCGTCGATGCCTTCGGCGAGGGTGATCAGAGCTCTAAAGGTCATGGGCTGTTTCCACACAATAATCCTTAAAGCTTAGTCAGCTTTCCTTATAAGCGTCCGGCGAGTGCAATTACTTGATGTAGATCTGCGCTGACAGGGTGTTTCCAGGCGCGTTGATGGACGTGTTACTGAAGGTGAAGGTGCCCTCCTGTTTGCCGACCAGATCGAAGATATAGAGATAACCGACTATTTTCGCCGAATCGGAACACGCCCCCAAACCATTGCCGGCGGCCGCACAGACCCTCGTTTTATTACCACTCACCGCTAAACCGTCCAACGCGACAATCGGGTTTCGGCCATAACCCTGCTCCAGCACGAAAACCCTGATAGTCCCACCGCCGTGATTGCAGTGGGTCTGTTCACGGCCATCCGATACGTCTTCCAGGCCACAGACCGGCGACTGGACCTTGAGAATTTTCACCTCGCTCAACGGCGGGGCCGGAGCAGCCAAGGCGGTTTGTGCCCCTGTTAGCAGGGCACCCAACAACCCAAGACGCAAAACGACACTGTTCTTTGTGCAATACATATCTACCCCCAAACTTGCGCGCAGTATGCCCCACTACCCACTACGGCAAAACAACGCCAAGGATCGCAGTCATTGGTGCAAGCTACTGGTATGATGCGCGGCTTTTTCCGACCCACAGAAAATCAACAGGTGCTTCAGGCAGACTGTGCTTTGCTGTTTGAGTCGATACATTCACGGCGCCGGGCGCGCCACGGGGAGCAGACATGCTGGAAAGGCTGTTTCAACTCAAGGCACACAACACCAACGTGCAGACCGAGATTCTTGCGGGCCTCACGACCTTCCTGGCCATGGCCTACATTCTGTTCGTCAACCCGAGCATCCTCGGCGAGACCGGCATGGACAAGGGTGCAGTGTTTGTCGCGACCTGTCTGGCGGCGGCCATCGGCTCGACCGTGATGGGCCTGATCGCCAACTACCCGATCGCTCTGGCGCCGGGCATGGGCTTGAACGCCTTCTTCACCTACACCGTAGTCCTGCACATGGGCCACACCTGGCAAGTAGCACTGGGGGCGGTGTTCATCTCGGCGGTGATGTTTTTCCTGTTGTCGATCTTCCGCATCCGCGAATGGATCATCAACAGCATCCCGCTGGCGCTGCGCTCGGCGATTGCCGCCGGTATTGGCCTGTTTCTGGCACTGATCGCCCTGCACAACGCCGGCATCGTGGTCAGTAACCCAGCCACTATGGTTGGCTTGGGCGATCTGAAACAACCGGCACCGATCCTCGCCACCCTGGGTTTCGCCCTGATCGTCGCTCTTGAAGCCCTGAAGGTTCGTGGCGCCGTGCTGATCGGCATTCTTTCGGTGACTATTGTTTCCATCGCGCTGGGCTTTACCCCGTTCGGCGGCGTGATGTCGATGCCGCCTCCCCTGGCGCCGACCTTCCTGCAACTGGACATCAAAGGCGCGCTGGACATCGGTCTGGTCAGCGTGATCTTCGCTTTCCTGTTCGTCGATCTGTTCGACAACTCTGGCACTCTGATCGGCGTGGCCAAACGCGCCGGCCTGATGGGCAAAGACGGCCACATGCCGAAAATGGGTCGCGCCCTGATCGCCGACAGTACTGCGGCCATGGCAGGCTCCTTGCTGGGCACCTCGACGACCACCAGCTATATCGAGTCGGCAGCGGGCGTCAGCGCCGGCGGCCGTACCGGTCTAACCGCCATTGTTGTGGCGATCCTGTTCCTGCTGGCATTGTTCTTCGCGCCACTGGCCGGCAGCGTTCCAGCCTTCGCCACCGCGCCCGCCCTGCTGTTCGTCGCGGTACTGATGACCTCCGGCCTGGCCGAAATCGACTGGGACGACATCACTGTCGCCGCGCCTGTAGTTGTCACCGCCCTGGCGATGCCGTTCACTTATTCCATCGCCAACGGCATTGCCTTCGGTTTCATCTCCTGGACCGCGATCAAGGTGCTGTCCGGTCGTGGTCGTGAACTGAACTCGGCGCTGGTGATTCTGTCGATTCTGTTTGTGATCAAGCTGGGTTGGTTCAACGCATGAGTGCTCCGTCTTTCGACACCGAAGCCTACACCCGTCAGCTCGACGAAAAAGCTGCGCGCCTGCGCGAACTGCTGGCGCCGTTCGATGCGCCCGAGCCTAAGGTGTTTGACTCACCGCTGAAGAATTTCCGCCTGCGTACCGAATTCCGCCTGTGGCGTGAAGACGGCGAGCGCCACTACGCGATGTTCGCCCCGGGGGACAATCGCACGCCGATCCTGATCGAAGAGTTCCCGATCGCCAGCCTGCGCATCAATCAATTGATGCCGCAGCTCAAGGCGGCATGGCAAGCCAGCGCAGCATTGAGCCACAAGCTGTTTCAGGTGGATTTCCTGACCACCCTGGCTGGCGATGCGATGATCACCCTGTGCTATCACCGCCCGCTGGATGAGCACTGGCAAGTCGCCGCAGAAAAACTGGCCGCCGACTTGAATGTCAGCGTGATAGGTCGTTCCAAGGGCAAGCGCGAGGTGATTGGCCGCGATTATGTGGTCGAGAAGCTCGACGTCGGCGGCCGCACGTTCAGCTACCGCCAACCGGAAGGCGCGTTCACTCAGCCCAACGGTACGGTCAACCAGAAGATGCTCAACTGGGCGTTCGAATCACTCGGCGAGCGTTCGGATGACTTGCTGGAGCTGTATTGCGGCAACGGCAACTTCACCCTGCCGCTGGCAACCCGTGTGCGCAAAGTGCTGGCCACCGAAATCAGCAAGACCTCGGTGAATGCCGCATTGAGCAACCTCAGCGAAAACGCTGTGGATAATGTCACCCTGGTGCGTTTGTCCGCAGAAGAACTGACCGAAGCCTTGAACGAGGTTCGCCCGTTCCGCCGTTTGCACGGCATCGACCTCAAGAGCTACGAGTTCGGCAGCGTGTTCGTCGACCCACCGCGCGCCGGTATGGACCCGGACACCTGCGAGCTGACCCGACGCTTCGAGAATATCCTCTACATCTCGTGCAACCCGGAAACCCTCGCGGCCAACATCGCCCAACTGCACGACACCCACCGCATCACCCGCTGTGCGCTGTTCGACCAATTCCCATGGACTCATCATATGGAGTCCGGGGTGTTGTTGACCCGGCGCTGAAACTGCTCTGACCTACAAAACAGCCGTCGCAATGATGGCTGTTTTGCATGGGTCATCCGGGCAGCTTAAAGGGTGACATCGACCTTGCGCGGACGACCACCCTTTCTACCGTTAGCACGGGCCGCCTGCGCTTTGGCATCACTGCTTTGCCGTCCATTGCGCGAGGCGATCACTACCGCTGCCATGTCCATCAACGGCTTGCTGGCCGATATCAGACCAGCAATGGATACCTGTAAATCCCGCGCCTCATGACAGATCGCCGTACCTGCAAAGCCAATTTCCAGTCCGGCGAAATCCTCGCCCTTGAAATCATCGAATTCCGGATAGTTCTTCACCGGCAGCAGGATCGCGCTGCCATCTTCAAAACCGATAGACAGGCGCTGCTCCTGAAACTTCACGGTGGTCGCATTGACCCCGCAACTGCGGCGAGCCTGACCACGTTCTATCGCCTCATCCAGAACGGCCTCGGTTACCGGCCCATCGAATGGCACCCTGGCCTTTATCGTTTTCATAGTTCGATCTCCACCCTGTCTGGCGCATCAACCAGCTCCAGCAGGGTTCTATTGCCCTCTAGCTCATAACGAGCCGACTCAATCAGATAGGTCGTGCTGCCAGGCCTCTTCGTTGCGACCACTTCATCTGCCTGCCAATCCCACAATTGATTATCCAGGCAGGCAGTCTGAATTTTGGCCCACCAAATACTGCGCGCACGCTGCAAATGAGCAGGTTGTTTCAGCTCCTGACGCAAGCCCTCCAGGATCGCCAAAGGCGGTCGACGGGCATAAGGGATGACATCCCACAGCTCAACGCCGTTATGCCAGAAGCTGAATTTGAAACGAGCACTCCATCTGCCTCCGTCGACATGCACGTGAGGCGGACAGTGTTCGTCTCGCAGCATGAGCACCATCGCCAATCCCTTGTAGTTGCATATTTTCATGCTAACCCATCCGTTAGGTTAATAAGCCACTTGGCTCGTTTTTCCTTAATGAATCCGACAGCTGGCAGTTTTCCATGCCACTGCCCGGACTTGAGATTAGTTCTGCCAGCGGGCAAAGCCCCTCGTCCTGCGGCTCCAAGCCGTAAGCAATTCTTACGACCCTGCCCTCTGCCCTGGCCGAAATGTCCGATCACCGAACACTTATTTCTGCCTTTTTTCGCCTGCCGCATGTCTTCAATTGACCGAAGTAACTAGTTAGTACAATTTATCCCCACAGGCTGACTCTCTCAGCCAAAGCCAAAAATAACAGCGGAGATACCCCACATGTCCCCTATCGTTCTGGTGCTCAACGGCCCGAACCTGAACATGCTCGGCACCCGTGAGCCGGCGACTTATGGCCATGAAACCCTGGCTGACATTTCTGCCTTGTGCGGCCGTGCCGCAGAGGAGTTCGGGTTGGCGGTAGAGTTTCGCCAGACCAACCACGAGGGCGAGTTGCTCGACTGGATTCACGGCGCTCGCGGCCGTTGCGCCGGGATCGTGATCAACCCGGCGGCCTGGACCCACACTTCGGTGGCAATCCGCGATGCACTGGTGGCCAGTGAGCTGCCGGTGATCGAAGTCCACCTGTCCAACGTCCATGCTCGCGAACCGTTCCGTCATCACTCGTTTGTGTCGGCGATTGCCAAGGCCGTGCTTTGCGGTTTTGGTAGCAACGGCTATCGCCTGGCGCTGGAGCATTTCAGCCAGCAGTTGAAGGGGTAATCGATATGTCGCAGAAAACCGGTGTACTGGCTGGACTGATTGGCGCGGGCATCCAGGCATCGCGCACACCCGCACTTCACGAGCATGAAGGCGATGCCCAGGGCTTGCGCTACCTCTATCGGTTGATCGATCTGGACCCGTTGAAACTCGACAGCAACGCCCTGCCCGAGCTGCTGTTGGCCGCCGAGCGGATGAACTTTACCGGGCTGAACATCACCTTCCCGTGCAAGCAAACGATCATCCCGTTGCTCGACGAACTTTCACCTGAGGCAAGCGGCATCGGCGCGGTGAACACCGTGGTGCTCAAGGATGGCAAACGCATCGGCCACAACACTGATTGTCTGGGCTTTGCCGAAGGTTTTCGGCGTGGCTTGAATGGCGTCGCCCGCCGGCACGTGGTGCAAATGGGCGCAGGCGGTGCCGGGGCGGCGGTTGCCCACGCGCTGCTGAGCGAAGGTGTGCAACAGCTGAGCATTTTCGATGTGGAAACCAGCCGCGCACAAAGCCTGGCAGACAACCTTAACAAGCACTTCGGTGCCGGTCGCGCCCGTGCGGGAAGCGATCTGCCGAGCGCACTGGCGCAAGCCGATGGCTTGGTGAACACCACACCGATGGGCATGGCCAAGCTGCCTGGAATGCCAGTGCCGGTGGAGTTACTGAGAGCAGAATTGTGGATCGCAGAGATCGTCTACTTCCCGCTGGAAACCGAACTGCTGCGCAACGCTCGAGCTTTAGGCTGTCGCACACTGGATGGCGGCACGATGGCGGTGTTTCAGGCAGTGAAGGCGTTTGAATTGTTCAGCGGCGTGGTGCCGGATGCGCAGCGAATGCTTGAGCACTTTCAGAGCATGAATAGCTAAGAGATGCACAGGTATGTGTGGCGAGGGGGCAAGCCCCTCGCCACAGCTCAGGCCTGCAAATACCGCAACACCGACTCGCTGATCATTTCGCGATGGCGCTGTTTGATCGCTTCGTCCGCCAGATTGATCTGGAAGATTTCGCCAAAGGTATTGCGGTTCGAGACGCGGTAGAAACAGAACGAACTGATCAGCAAATGTACGTCCAGTGGTTCAAGCCCACGGCGGAACACGCCCTCCTCGGCACCGCGCTCAAGAATCTCCCCCAGTGAATCCAGAATGGTGTTGTTCATCGCCTTGATCGCGTCGGACTGCTTCACGTACTCGGCATTGTGAATGTTCTCGATGCTGACGATGCGCACGAAATCGACGTTGCGATCATGGTGATCGAAGGTGAATTCCACCAGCCGCCGAATCGCCTCACGGGGCTCCAGCTCAGCCAGGTGCAGACGGCTCTCGGTGCTGCGAATATCGCCGTAGAGTTTCTCCAGAACCTCGACGTAGAGCTGCTCCTTACTGCCGAAGTAGTAATAGATCATTCGTTTGGAGGTGTGGATACGCTCGGCGATGGCATCAACGCGAGCACCCGAAAGCCCCTGCTGGACGAACTCGACAATAGCCTCTTGAAGAATATTCTCGCGGGTCTTTTCCGGGTTGTTCTTGCGACTCTTGCGCGGCTCGAGAGCAGGCTCATCGGGCGCTACAGAGAGGTCTGGGGTCATAGTCATTCCGGGCTCACGGCCATCACTGCACAGGTAGCGATTATGGGCCGCGCCGCGCAGTGAAGGAAAGGACACTGGCGGCCGTTTCTGACCGCCGTTACCAAACGCTTACAACTTGGCCTGCCGCACGCCACCACTGCGTGACTTGGCCATCGCTGCCAGGCGCACCGCGACGTTCGCCGCGCCATAACCCAAGTAGCCATTCTTGCGCTGGATAATTTCAAAGAAGAAGCGCCCTTCGAAAGGTTCGGTGTAGACATGGAACAGCTCACCGCCTTGCGCGTCGCGGTCATACAGCACGTTGTAGTACGCCAGTTCACTGAGAAACTCGTCGTCGAAATCAAAACGTGCCGCGAGGTCGTCGTAATAGTTCAGAGGGATATCCAGCAGCGGCACCCCTGCCTCTTTGGCCCGACTGACTTCGGCGAAGATGTTGTCACAATCGAAGGCAATGTGGTGTACCCCAGAACCGCGGTAACTGGACAAGGCGTGTGAAATCGCCGTGTTGCGGTTCTCGGAGATGTTCAATGGCAAACGAATCGAGCTGCAACGGCTGCGTAGCGCACGGCTCTTCACCAGACCATAAGGATCGGGCAGTACCACTTCATCGTCGGCCTCGAAATCCAGCAGGCTTTTGTAGAACAGCACCCAGCTGTCGAGACTGTCCGCCGGCAGCGCCATGGCCATATGGTCGATGCGCTTGAGACCGCCGCTGGCGATCAGCGCCGGTTGCAGATTGAAGTCGGTGTCGTAGAGGGTTTTGCCGTCGACGTCCTGATCCACCAGGTAAATCAGGCTGCCATCCGGCGCCCGTACGGCCGCCAGCTCAAGCTCATTCGGCCCGACCAGACCGCGATAAGGCTGGCCTTTGTAAGCAACAGCCCGAGCCAGTGCGCTGGCGCTGTCCTTGACCCGAATCGCCGTAGCGCACAGCGACGGCCCGTGAGCTTCGAAAAAGCTGTGGGCAAATGAATAGGGCTCTGAGTTGAGAATCAGGTTGATATCGCCCTGGCGTAGCAAGCTGACGTTCTTGGAACGATGCTGACCGGCCTTGACGAACCCCAGGCGCTCCAGCCAGTGAGACAGTTTGGCGCCAAGGCTTTCGTCCACCGCAAACTCGAGAAACTCGATGCCGTCGTACTCGCTGGCCGCAGGCGTGGCGAACAGAGTATCAAGGTTAGCCGCAGGTACAGTTTCTTGTTGCAGGCGCTCGCGGGTTTTTTCTTCCAGGTACAGCAAGGAGCGCAAACCATCGGCGGCATTGGCCCGGGGCGGCGCGGCGCGGAAACCGTCGTTGAAGATTTCCAGCGACAACGGTCCGGTGTAGCCACTCTTGATGATTGGCGCGAGGAAGCCCGGCAGGTCGAACTCACCCTGACCAGGGAAACAGCGGAAGTGCCGGCTCCACTCCAGAACATCCATGGCCAGAATCGGTGCGTCGGCCATTTGCACGAAAAAGATCTTGTCGCCCGGAATCTCGGCGATGGCCCTCGGATCGCCCTTGAGCGACAGGGTGTGAAAGCTGTCCAGCAACACGCCAAGGCTCGGGTGATCGGCCTGACGGACGATGTTCCAGACCTGTTGATAAGTGTTCACATGCCGGCCCCAGGCCAGCGCTTCATAGCCAATCCGCAGGCCCCGAGCGCCAGCGCGCTCGGCCAACAGGCGCAAGTCGTCGATCAGGATTTGCTCATCACCGACGCTGTCTGCCGAGGCGTTGCTGCACACCAGCACCAGATCGGTGCCGAGTTCCTGCATCAGGTCGAACTTGCGCTCGGCCCGCTCGAGGTTGCGCGACAAACGATCGCGGCGGCAACCTTCAAAATCACGGAAAGGCTGAAACAGTGTGATGGCGATGCCCAAGTCAGCGCACATCTGCCTGATTTCACGCGGGCTGCCGTCGTAGTAGAGAAGGTCATTCTCGAAAATCTCCACCCCGTCAAAACCGGCGGCGGCGATGGCTTCAAGCTTTTCCGGCAGGGTACCGCTCAAGGAAACGGTGGCAATGGAACGCTGCATGTTTCAACTCCCGGTGAAATGGGCTGATCTTGTTAGAGGACCTGCACGCTTTTCGTAGCAGCTGCCGAAGGCTGCTACGGGGTTAGCGGTGTGAATTATTGAGCCGAGCCATCCATACAGCAATTCAAAGTGTACGAACTGGTTAGTTTTTCGGGCGATTATCGAACACAATGGCCGTTAGTGAATTGACGATTTTTCGCTCACTGCGCACCATCGACACCACATTGAACCCACCTTAAGAAAGCGGGTTTCAGTTACCAAAGACCCAGAACACACCATAAAAATTTCAAAAATCGGGTACACGCTCATGCTCGCATCCAACGCTTTGCTCCCTTGCTCGCCCCTTCACACGCCCTGCCTGGCGCCCATCCGCAGCCCTCATTCCGACGCCCTACGCGCCCTCGGCTGAACCGTGCTTGCACGCTGAATAAACCGCTTTCGTCCGCTCGGCCCAGCCTTGAGTCGACGAGAACACTCAGCCGATCAATCATTGAGTTCGCCCTGCGTAAGCCCGCGCACCCTGACGATTGATCACGCGCCCTTGAAGTCCCGACGAGCAATGCTCGTCAGTCATTGAACGGATGGCCCACATGATTCCTTCTCAAAGCTCACGCATGGCCCCAGATCTGGGCGTCGCCAGAGGCGGCGTAGGTGACAAGATTCGCGCAGCAATGGCTGTCGGCAAGACCCGCTGGGGCATGCTGGCACTGGTGTTTTTCGCCACCACGCTGAACTACATCGACCGCGCCGCACTGGGCGTGATGCAGCCAATCCTGGCCAAGGAAATGAGCTGGACGGCGATGGATTACGCCAACATCAACTTCTGGTTCCAGGTCGGCTACGCCGTTGGCTTCGTCCTGCAAGGACGGTTGATCGACAGGATCGGCGTGAAACGGGTGTTCTTCTTCGCCGTGCTGCTCTGGAGCCTGGCCACTGGCGCCCATGGCCTGGCAACCTCGGCAGCGGGCTTTATGGTCTGTCGGTTCATTCTCGGCCTGACCGAAGCCGCCAATTACCCGGCCTGCGTTAAAACCACCCGGCTGTGGTTCCCGGCTGGCGAGCGTGCAGTAGCGACTGGCATCTTCAACGCCGGCACTAACGTCGGTGCGATGTTCACGCCGATGCTGCTGCCGCTGATCCTGCAGGTCTGGGGCTGGCAAGCCGCGTTCCTCTGCATGTCGGCACTGGGCGCGATCTGGCTGATGTTCTGGGGCCTGAAATACTTCAACCCGGAAGATCACCCCTCGGTAAAACAATCCGAACTGGACTACATCCAGAAGGAAGTCGAGCCGGAACAACCTTCCGTACCCTTCTCGCGAATCCTGCGCATGCGTGGCACCTGGGCTTTCGCCCTGGCCTACGCGATCACCGCGCCCGTGTTCTGGTTCTACCTGTACTGGCTGCCGCCATTTCTGAACCAGCAATACAACCTGGGCATCAACGTGACCCAAATGGGTATCCCGCTGATCATCATTTACCTGACCGCCGACTTCGGCAGCGTCGGCGGCGGCATTCTGTCTTCGTTCCTGATCGGTCGCGGAGTCAACCCGATCAAAGCGCGGCTGATGTCGATGCTGCTGTTCGCCTGCTGCATCATCGGCGTGATCATGGCTGCAGGCTCGAGCAATCTGTGGGTCGCGGTGTTCGCCATCTCCCTGGCCATCGGCGCACACCAGGCCTGGACCGCAAACATCTGGAGCCTGGTGATGGACTACACACCCAAGCACATGATGAGTACGGTGTTCGGCTTCGGCGGTATGTGCGCGGCCATCGGCGGGATGTTCATGACCCAGTTGGTCGGCTACATCCTGACCACCACCCATAATAACTACACCGTACTGTTCACCATGATCCCGGCGATGTACTTCATTGCGCTGATCTGGATGTACTTCATGGCACCGCGCAAGATCCCGAAAATCGAAGACTGATCCACCTCCACGCAGGCCTGGACTCCAGGCCTGCGTACTTGCCCCTCGCCCTTCACTGCCCCCTCTTTTTTCTCTTGCGCCCAAGGAACTCACACCATGTCGCCTGGCAACCTGAGCATCGCCAAACGCGCGTTGATCAGCTTCGGCCTGATCGCCCTGCTGGTCCTGCTGCAAGGGTTATTCGCCCTCAAACAGGTCGCTGAGGTTCGCGCCACCGGTCAACATACAGAAAACGTTTCCCTGCCCAGCACCCAGTATCTGGGGGAGATCCGCGACTATATTCTGAGCATTCGCGTGCTCAGCCTGCGCATGGCTCTGAATCGCGAGCCCAAAGTGCTCGACGCGACCATCGCCCGTCTGCATCTGGTAGAAGGCTGGCTGGAGCAGGCTATGGGTCGGTTCGCGCCCTTGGTCGGTGACTACAATCGCCCGCAATACCAACAATTCGTCAATACCGTGCAGAGTTACCGTCAGGCGCTGGATCAGTACGAACAGTTGTCCGGGCAAAACCGCAGCGAGGAAATGAGCGCGCTGCTTAACGGCAAGATCCAGGATTACTCGACCCGGACCGGCGATCAGTTCGCCGAACTGATGAGCCTTACGGCCAATGAAGTCAGCCAGTCGGCCAGCCATGCCGACACACTCTATTCCCAAGTGAAAATGACCGTGATCGGTGCATTGATCGCCGTCGCCCTGCTGACGTTGTGCCTGGCCTGGCTGTTGATTCGCAGCATCGTCATCCCGATTCGTCAGGCCGTTCAGATCGCCGAGCTGGTCGCCCACGGTGACTTGAGCAGCCCTATCCAGAGCCTCGGCACCGATGAGACCGCACGCCTGCTCAGGGCCTTGGCGAGTATGCAAACCAGCCTGCGCGAAACCCTGCAATTGATCAGCGGCACGTCTACGCAACTGGCCAGCGCGGCCGGACAAATGAGCCAGAGCACGGAACAAGACTCCAACCGTTTGCAGCAGCAACACAACGAAATCGAGCAGGCCGCCACAGCGGTCAATGAAATGACCGCCGCCGTTGAAGAGGTCGCACGCAATGCAGTCTCGACCTCCGACGCCACGGGCCAATCGACCCTCGAAGCGACCCGCGGTCAGACACGAGTCGCCGAGACTCTGGATGCTATCCGGGCAATGAGCAACGACGTGCAATCCGCCCTGCATCAGGTCCAGGACCTGGCCGGACAGTCGCGGGAAATAGGCAAGGTGCTCGATGTGATCCGCGCCATTGCCGAACAGACCAACCTGCTCGCCCTCAATGCCGCCATCGAGGCCGCACGGGCCGGTGAGGCGGGACGCGGCTTTGCCGTGGTTGCCGACGAGGTTCGCGCTCTGGCTCATCGCACTCAGCAATCGACCCGGGAAGTAGAACAGATGATCGCCCGGGTTCAGGGCGGCACTGACAGTGTGGTGCTATCGATGCATAGCAACAGCCAACGCGTCGCCCACACCCTGGCTATCGCCGAACATGCGGGTCAGGCGTTGACTGAAATCACCCGGACCATGGAGCAGATCCACCAGCGCAATCTGGTAATCGCCAGCGCCTCCGAGGAACAGGCCCTGGTGGCCCGGGAGGTCGACCGCAACCTGCTGAATATCCGCGACCTGTCCCTGCAAAGCGCCGGTGCGTCCACCCAGACCAGCGCTACCAGCCACGAGCTGTCACGGCTGGCGGCCGGGTTGCAAAGCCTGGTAGTGCGCTTCAGGTTTTGATCGATGTCAGCGGCGGCGTTGTTGCCACGCTGCGGCCAGGCCACTCAGGCAGATCACCAGTATCCCGATCTGAGTGGTGAGGTCAGGGGTGTGCTTGAACAGCAACCAACCCAACAGGCCGGCAAAAACAATCTGGCAATAGCTGAAGGGTGCCAGCAACGCAGGCGCCGCGTGGCGGAAGGCTTGGGTCAGGAACAAGTGAGCGGTCATGCCGCAACCGCCCAGCGCCAGCATCAGCAAGCCATGACTGAAGCTCGGTACTTGCCAGAAGAACGGCACCAACGCGCTCATCACCAAGGTGTTGCACAGGCCGGCGAAGAAGTTGCTGGTGGTTGGACTGTCGTACTCGCTGAGCTTGCGCGTCAGCAACTGATAGAAGCAGAAAAACAGCGCCGAACAGAATGGCAACAGCACCGCCGGGGTGAACAGTTCACCGCCGGGGTGGACGATGATCAGAACCCCGATAAAGCCGCAGAGCACCGCCACCCACTGGCCACGCGTCACCCTTTCGCCCAGCAACGGCACCGACAAGGCTGTCACCAATACCGGAGCAAGAAAGTTCACCGCCGTAGCTTCGGCCAACGGGATGAACAGCAATCCCGTGGTGAACAACAGGCTGGTACTGAGCAGGCACAGCGCCCGCAGCAATTGGAGCAGCGGCCGCTTGGTGCGCAACACCCGAAGGCCGGACTGCGGCACAAAGATGCCGGCCATCAGCAACGTATGAACCAGATAACGCGCCCAGACCACCATCACCACCGGATAGAAACCACAGAGGAACTTCGACAGCGCGTCATGACTGGAAAACAGAAAGGTCGCCACGACGATCAACACAATGCCTTTAAAGGGCTTATTGACGCCGGAAAGGGGTGTGCTGAGGGTCATGGGATTCTCTTCATTGATCATTCCCACGCTCCGCGTGGGAATGCATACCGTGACGTTCTGCGTCACTTTGGAAGCGGACGTAGAGCGTCCATGGATGCGTTACCACGCGGAGCGTGGGAACGATCAGCTATAGGTTTTCCAACAACACCCGGGTCTTGTCCAGCGCCATCTGCGCCCGCTGCAGGGCACTCACACCCTGCTCCAACAACCGCGCGGTAGGGACTTCCAGACTCAAAGGGAGATTGCCTGGCAAACAACGCAACAGCTCGAGCAAATCGCAATCGCCATCACCAGGGAAACGCCGCTCATTACGCGCCTGGCGCAGGACTTCCTGCATGTCGTCCGGTCGCGGTCCCGCCACATCGCAAAGTTGTGCATAACGCAGCCGGGACGGCGCGACCCTGGCCAGATCCTCCAGGCGCGATCCCGAGCGGTCGAAGTGGAAAGCATCCACCAGCACGCAACCATTCTCGCGGTCGGCGTTTTCAATGATGCGCACAGCCTGCTCGAGGTTGCGCGCATCGGTCCAGGGCATGAACTCCAGATGCAGATGCAAACCGTATTGACCGGCCAGATCACACAACGATGCAACGTTGTCGGTGAGTCGACGTTCATCAGGATCGTTACCGGCGACCAGCAATTCACTGGCACCCAGTTCAGCGCCCACAGCGATGATCGCCTCAAAATCAGCGACGCAGGTCTGCGGTTTGAGCCGCAGGATCTCGACATCCAGCACCTGTATGCCGGTATCGCGCAGCCGCGCCATCGTCTGACGGCGCAAACCGGTATCGCCGACCAAGGGGAAGTGATGCTCCTCAGGCGTCGCCGGCACTACGCGCAAGCCAACATGACTGTAGCCCGCGCGGGCTGCGACTTCGACCATCTCAGGAGGTGAAAGCTCAAGAACCGTCAGGGCTGCCAGAGAAAAAACGCGTTCGTTCATCATCGTCACTTCATCCAATGTGGGCTGGGGCGCAAGCACGACCGGTTTCGGCGGCTTCACGAATCGCTTCAATCAGCGCCAGGGTGCGAGCGGCGTCGGCGACACTCACCAACGGTTCCACTTCACCTCGCGCAACCCGAACAAAGTGCTGCAGTTGCAGACGCAACGCCTCATCCGCGGTGAAGCTTTCCTGCACCGCCAGCAACGGCTGATGCCACCCGGCACCGGCCTCGGCGTACTGCCAACGCTTGAGCTGCGGGATGCTCAGTGCACCGCGGGTCCCGGCCAACAAATAGCAGGGTTGATCGGACTGCCATGGATAAATCGGGTTTTCACCGGAGCCCAGTTCCCAGCTCCAGGGCGCCGCCACCGCGTCGGAGCCGGTCAGGCTGCCGAGCACGCCATTGTCGAATTGCAGCAACACCGCCGCGCAATCTTCATTGGCAAAACCGCGCACCGCGTTGCTGGTAATGGCTTGAACCTGGCGCACTTCACCACACAGGTGGCGCAGCAAATCGAGGTCATGGATCAGGTTGGTCAGCAGCATCCCGGCGCCGGGTTCGCGACGCCAGGGGGTCTCGAAATAGCTGTCGGGCTTTTGCAATTGCCAAAGCGCGGTGACCGTGGTCAGCCGTCCCAGCGCGCCGCTGCGCACCAGTTCATGGGCGTGGACGATCAGCGGATTGTGTCGCCGATGATGCCCTACCAGCACCGGCACCCCCGTGGCTTTCGAGGCGGCAACCAGCTCGCGCACTTCGTCCATGTGCACGCCTACCGGTTTCTCCAGCAGCACCGGCACGCCCATCGCCAGGCAATCCAGCGCCGTGCCGACATGCAGGTTGTTCGGGTTGGCGACGATCACCGCCTCAGGCCGTACCTGCTCGAGCATCTGCCGATGATCCGCGAAATACGGCACATCCCATTGCGCCGCAATGTTCACGGCCTGAGGCCCGGGATCGGCCACCGCGCACAACGTGGCCTCGGGCAGATGTTTGAGGTGTTGATAATGCTGCTGGCCCATGTTGCCGGCGCCGATCAGAGCGATACGAAGTGACGGGTTCAAAGCGGAAATCCTCTTGTGATTGTTCTCGGGACGCTGAACTAAAATTATTTAGAACTCAGTTCCAGTTTCAATCAAGAGAAAAACAAAATGCTGGGCGAACAGCGAACAGATTTGAAGACGATTCGCCCGTGTAGCAGCTGCCTAAGGCTGCGTTCGATCTGGGTCGCATCCGGACGAAGCGGTCGTAAGAAGGTTAACCGCGATTCGTCAGGTGAAACGAGGAAACCCGATTGCGTCCGCTACGCGGCCGAACGCAGCCTTCGGCAGCTGCTACAGGTTTGAGGTCAACCCGAAAGGTTCAGCTGAAGAGTTCAGACGCCTGGCTCGCCGCCGACAACTCGTGCGCAAACTTCAACAGCAGCGGCGCCAGCTCATGCAGCCTTGCCTGTGGCAGCCGCGCGCTCGGCCCGGCGACGCTGAGCACGCCGACCACCCGCCCATCCACCGGATGACGTACCACCGCGGCAATCGCCGAGGTACCGACCGCCGAGCTTTCCTCGACCCAGGCATAGCCCTGTTCACGCGCCAATCGCAAACGCTCGAGCAGTTCGATATTGGAGCGTGGCGCGTTCGGCCCCAGCTCCGCTGGAACGTGCGCTGCTTGTCGCTCAACCAGCGACAAGGCCTCGGCATCGCTCAGACAAGCCAGCCAGGCATGCCCGGAAGCGGTGTAGAACAGCGGCGCTTCACGGCCCATGTCCGGGTCGTAGCGCAGGCCGGAGCGCGCCCCCTGAGACTTGGCAATCCAGGTCTGACACTCGCCCTCGATCACCCCCAGACGCACCAGCTCACCGGTTTCCTGAGCGAGGCGATCAAGCACTGGCTGAACGATGTCCGCACCGCTGCTCGCCAGGTAACGAAAGCCCATCGCGACCAGTTTGGTTGACAGGTGATAACGCAGATTGTCTGGGTTTTGCCGCACATAGCCCAAGCGAATCAGCTCGGCGAGCAGACGATGGGTGGCGCTTTTCGGGATGTCCAGTTGCTCTGCCAGGGTCTGCATCGGCAGGCCCCGCGGGTCACTGGTGAGACTTTCCAGAACGCTGAAAACACGTTCGATTTGACTGCCGGCCATGGTTGGGGTCCAGACGAAATTTGCGTGATTCTAGAAGACAACACACCGAATACGAAACCTGGAACTGCGTTCCGGAGTGAAATCAGTCGGTAGCCCGTCACTTGCCGTTTCTAATTCGACTAAGTATATTTTGGAACCAAGTTCCACAAAATAACAATCTACTGAATATTTCTGGAGTTCTGCCACGATGCCTGCCGCCTCCTCCCAGCAAGAAATCGACTGCGACGTGCTGATCGTCGGCTCTGGCGCAGCGGGTCTGGCAGCCGCCGTCACAGCAGCCTGGCATGGCCTGAAAGTCATCGTCGTCGAAAAGGACGAGGTGTTCGGCGGCGCCAGCGCCTGGTCGGGTGGCTGGATGTGGGTGCCGTGCAACCCTTTGGCCCAACGCGCGGGTATCGTCGAAGATGTGGAGCTGCCGCGCACCTACCTCAAGCACGAACTGGGTGAACGCTATGAACCGGCACTGATCGACGCCTTCCTCGAAGCCGGGCCACGCATGGTGTCGTTTTTCGAGCGCCACACCTCGCTGCAATTCGCCGACGGCAACGCCATCGCCGATATCCATGGCGACACTCCCGGTGCCGGCACCGGCGGGCGCTCGGTCATCGCCGCGCCCTATGATGGTCGCCTGGTCGGCAAACTGCTCAAACGCCTGCGCAAAACCCTGCGTGAAACCTCATTCATGGGCATGCCGATCATGGCCGGTGCTGACCTCTCGGCGTTCCTCAACCTGACCCGCTCGCCATCTGCGGCACTGCATGTGGTCAAGCGCTTGAGCCGACATGTGTTTGACCTTGCGCGGCACGGTCGCGCCATGCAACTGGTCAACGGCGTCGCGCTGATCGCACGCCTGGCAAAATCGGCTGAAGACCTCGGCGTGCTGCTCTGGGAGTCGGCACCGGTCACAGAACTGTTGCGCGAGGGAGATGAGGTCAGCGGTGCGATAGTCAGTTCCGCCAAGGGCACGTTCCACATCCGCGCCCGCAAAGCCGTGGTGCTGGCCGCGGGTGGTTTCCCCAACGACATAGAGCGACGTAAAGCACTGTTCCCGCGCACACCCACCGGCCACGAACATCTGGCATTGCCGCCTATTGGCGCTTCAGGCGACGGGCTGCGGCTGGGCGAAAGCGTCGGCGCGCAGGTCAAGACCGATCTCGAGTCCCCCGTCGCCTGGGCGCCGGTCTCGCAAGTGCCGTACAAGGACGGCAGGATCGGCCACTTCCCGCACATTATCGAGCGCGGCAAGCCGGGAATCATCGGTGTCTTGAGCAATGGCCAACGCTTCGTCAACGAAGCCAACGGTTACTACGACTATGTCACGGCGATGGTTGAAGCAGCCCCACAAGGTGAGGAAGTCGCATCCTGGCTGATCTGCAGCCATCGTTTCCAGCGTCGTTATGGTCTCGGCATCTCTCGTCCCTTTCCCTTGCCGGTGTCGCCGTTTATTCGCTCGGGTTACCTCAAGACCGGCGACACCCTCGAGGAACTGGCCCACGCCTGCGGTATCGACGAGCAGGGCCTGCGCTCCACCCTGTCGCGCTACAACCAGCATGCGCGACACGGCGACGACCCGCAGTTCGGCCGCGGTTCGACACCCTATAACCGTAAACAGGGCGACCCATTGCAGCAGCCCAACCCCTGCGTCGCCCCCATCGAACAAGGTCCGTTCTATGCCGTGAAAGTCCAGCCGGGGTGTTTCGGCACCTTCGCCGGGCTCAAAGTAAATGAACACGCCCAAGTGCTCGATGGAACCGGCCAGGCGATCCGCGGGCTATACGCTGCGGGTACCGACATGGCCAGCATCATGGGCGGCTACTACCCGGCCGGCGGCATCAATCTCGGCCCGGCGCTGACCTTTGGCTACATTGCCGGTCGACATATCGCCGGTGCTGCCGCTTACGAATAGGAGATCGACCAGCCCTCTCGAAGCAGACGTTCTGCCCTCCTTAATAAAACCCGTCACCCGACGGAATTTGATGGGTCGCCTGTGTTCTATGGAACGCTGAATATTTCTCGGCGACGACGAAATCGTTGCCGCGAATACCACCGTTCGCGGCAAACGCCGGACGGCCGGACTGGCGCCAGCGCCACTCACCAGCAACACTCATCACCAGATTAAGAGAGGATTCCCACATGCTATGGAAAAAAGGTCGACGCAGCGACAACGTGGTGGATGCTCGCGGTGACGATACTGGCGAGGGCGGCAGTGGGATGCGCTTCGGTGGTGGCAAGGGCCTGAGCCTGACTGCCGTCGTGCTGATAGTCGGCATCGGCTGGCTGACCGGCCAGGATCCGATGCAGATTCTCGGGCAACTGTCCGGCCAGCTGACCGAGCAAGCGGCCACCACCCAACAGATGCGCAAGGCACTGCCGGCCAAAGATGAGCAAGCAGAATTCGTCCGCGCCATCCTCGGCGATACAGAGGACACCTGGGGGCAAATTTTCCAGCAGGCCGGACGCCAATATAAGTACCCTACGCTGACCCTGTTCAGCAACGGGGTGAACTCCGCGTGTGGCTTCGCCAGCTCCGCCACCGGCCCCTTCTATTGCCCGGCGGACCAGAAGGTTTATCTGGACATGAGTTTCTTCCGGGAGATGTCCCAACGTTTCTCCGTTGCGGGCGACTTTGCTCAGGCCTATGTCATCGCCCACGAAGTCGGCCATCACGTACAAACCTTGCTCGGCGTCTCTGCCAAGATCCAGGCTGCTCGGCACCAGGGTCGGCAGATGGAGGGCGACGGTGGTCTGTTGGTGCGTCAGGAGTTACAGGCCGACTGCCTGGCCGGTGTCTGGGCCAACAATGCGCAAAAACGTCTGAACTGGCTCGAGCCGGGAGACATCGAAGAAGCGCTGAACGCAGCCAATGCCATCGGTGACGACCGCTTGCAACAGCAGGGTCAGGGCCGCGTAATACTGGACTCCTTCACTCACGGCACCTCGGCACAACGGGTTCGCTGGTTCAAGACCGGGTTCGCCCAGGGCCAGATCAGCCAGTGCGATACCTTCGCTGTGAAAGACCTGTAAATGATCGCTCGATGGCTGACGTTTCTGGGCCTGTTGGTCATCTGCATCGGCAGCCAGGCTGCCGAGCACGGGGTCAAGGAGATCAGCCCCGGGCGCTTGCAGTTGGAAGCCGGCGAGATGACCGTGGACATCGGCCCTGCGCCGACGAAGATCGAACGCGTGCTGATCATCATTCATGGCCATTTACGCAATGCTGAAACCTACCGTCGGAGTGCCGAACGCGCAGCCGAGCAGGCCGGGCAAAGCGCGACCACACTGGTGATCGCACCACAGTTTCTCAATGAATCCGATATCGCCCGCCATCAGTTGCCCGACAGCATGTTGCGCTGGCAGGGCAATGACTGGATGGCCGGCGGCTTGTCCTCAGCTCCGCACCCTCTGAGTTCCTACGCAGTTATCGACGAAATCGTCGCCCGACTCGTCGATCGACAACAGTTTCCGGATGTGAAGGAAATCGTCATCGCCGGCCACTCCGGCGGCGCTCAGGTGGTTCAGCGCTACGCGCTGCTGAGCCATGATCAGCCAGCCATCAAGACCGCCGGCGTGAAGGTGCGTTATGTGATCGTCAATCCCTCGTCGTACGCGTATTTCGATGAAAAACGGCCAGTCGCGTTCAATCACGCCAGTTGTCCGGCATTTAACCACTGGAAGTACGGGCTAACGGATTTACCCGCCTATGCAAGCGGGCAGACGCCTGCGCAGCTGGAGGCAAACTACGTCAAACGTGACATCGTTTATCTACTGGGGAAGCAAGACATCGACCCGCATCATCCGACGCTGGATAAAAGTTGTGAGGCCCAAACCCAGGGCGCTTATCGATTGATTCGAGGGCACAATTATTTTGACTATCTGAGGCGGCGCCATCCTCAAGGACTGAGTCAGCGCCTGATCGAAGTGCCCGGGGTTGGGCATGACGAGGATGGAATGTTTACATCGCCTGAGGGGCAGGCGGCGTTGTTCAGGTAGTTGGAAACGTCGTCAAACAGGACGCCGCGGGCAAGGACTGGGCGCCCCTCGCTCCTACGGACCGCATGTACCTGTAGGAGCGAGGCTTGCCCGCGATGAACGATAACGTGGTGTGCCCTGACAGACCTACCCCGCAACCGCCTCGCTCAACTCCTCCAGCGTCTTGCCCCGGGTCTCCATCCCGAACAGCCAGACCACCGCTGCGGCGGTCGCAAAACACAGTGCACCCAAGGCGAATACACCGCCCTGCCCGGTGATCGGGAATACCAGCCCGGTCACCATCGGCCCGAGCAAAGAACCAATCCGACCGATCGCCGAGGCGAAGCCCGATCCGGTAGCCCGCGCCGACGTCGGATACAGCTCGGGTGTATAGGTATAAAGCACCGCCCACATACCGAACAGAAAGAACTGCATCAGCAAGCCCGAGCCAATCAGCAGGCTGACATTGCCGCCAAACACCGCACTTTGCCCGTAAAAGAACGCCATGATCCCGCCACCGAGCAAGGTCACGATGCACACGGGTTTGCGCCCCCAGCGCTCCACCAGCCACGCTGCCATCAAAAAGCCAGGGATCCCGCCGAGGGAAATCAGCACGGTGTAATACACCGACTGCGTCACGGCAAAACCCGACTGCTGCAGCAACGCGCTGAGCCAGGAAGTGAGGCCGTAAAAGCCCAGCAGAGCAAAGAACCAGACGCTCCAGATCATCATCGTGCGCTGGCGATAGAGTGGCGACCATAGCTCGCGGAATGCCGAAAAGAAGGTCACGGGGTGGATGACGATGCGCGGCAGGCGAATCGGCTCAGGCAAATCAGCCCGTTTCAACGAGGCGCGAACCCGGTCCTCGATGCGCAGCAATACTTTGTCTGCTGAGTCGTGGTGCCCGGCCTGTTCCAGCCAGCGCGGTGACTCCGGAATGAAGAAGCGGATAGCCAGAACAAACACCGCCGGCACCGCCAACACCAGAAAAATGTCACGCCAGCCAATGACGGGTAACAGGAAGTAGGAAAGAATTCCCGCCGCTACAAACCCAAGGGGCCAAAAGCCGTCCATCAACGCGATGTAACGTCCCCGCCCCTTGGCCGGAATCAACTCGGAGAGCATTGATTGGGCAATCGGAAACTCCATGCCCATGCCGATCCCCAACAGGATTCTGAATAGCGTAAGCATCTCGATCGTCTGCGCCGTGGAACACAGGTAGCTCGCCAGGCCCCATAACACAATGCTCCACTGGAACACCGGCTTGCGGCCGAAACGATCGGCCAACATACCGGACAAGGACGCCCCCAGGACCATGCCGAAGAAGCTCGAACTGGCCAGCAACCCCGCCTGCGCCGTGCTCAGTCCAAACTCGGCTTTGATCGAGCCAAGCAGGAAGGTCATCATTGCCAGGTCCATGGAGTCGAAGAAAAACGCCAGGGCAATGATGATGAAAATGATTCGGTGGTAACCACTGATGGGTAACCGTTCCAGACGCTCAGCAGCGCTATATCCTTGAATCCCCATGTCCTCTCCCCCGATTCGATAGTCTGCAAATCGAGTGTGCGGGATCGTTTACCAGGGCTATTGCTGGATGCGACCTGCCCGCATCTGTTAACGACTCTTTAAACCCAGGGCACAGACGTCTTATGGCGGTTAATCATCAGAGACAAACAATGTTGGACATTGGCTGGATATCGTCTCGCAACGTGACTTAATCATTTCACGCAACAAGTTCACCGGTTTACTTAATTGCGCGCGATGGGCGCACAACAAATTCAGCGGCGCACGCTCACATGACAATTCCGGCATCAGCACTCGCAAACGCCCGGCCAGCACATCGGCGGCCACATCAAGCCAGGACTTGTAGGCAATCCCCGCACCCGCCACGGCCCATAAACGCACCACATCGGCATCGTCACTGAAGCGATCGCCGCTAACGGTCAGGCCCACTTCGCGCTTGCCGTCATGAAAACTCCAGTGATCGTGAACCCGACTGCCGAGCATGAATAGCAGGCAATTATGCTGGGCCAATTGCTCCAGTTGCCGGGGCTCACCCCGCCGGGCCAGATAACTGGGGGCCGCACACAACACCCGACGGTTCTGCGGTGCAATCGGCAACGCCACCAGGCTTGAGTCTTCCGGCTCACCGTAACGCAGAGCGATATCCACCGGCTGGCGGAACAGGTCGGCAATCCGGTCGCCCAGCAACAAACGTACGGTGAGCCTGGGGTGCTCACGCTGGAACTCATCCAGCCAGGGCAACAACACGTTGCGCCCGAAATCGGAAGGCGCCGACAGCTGTAAGATCCCGCTCACCTGATCCTGCCCGCTGGTCAGCAGACGCCGGCCCTCATCGAGGTTACTCAACGCGGCCCTGGCGTACTCAAGAAAGCCTTCGCCCTCGGCCGTCAACCGCAGGCTGCGGGTCGAACGCGCCAGCAGCCGGGCACCCAATTGCTGCTCGATACGTTTCAACGCGGCACTGGCCACCGCCGCCGACATATCCATCACCCGCGCCGCCGCAGACAAACTGCCCAGGTCCGCCGCGCGCACGAACAACTGCAAGTCATCGAAACGCAACATCGTCTATCACCAGCCGATTATCAAAAAAATATTGAAAGAGACTGCTGTTTTAGCGGGTTTTATCTTCAAGAGAAATAGCCAATGATCCGCCCATCGAACTTTTGCCCTTCAGCGTTATTACCCTTCAGGAGCTCCGATGAAAGCCGTTGCCTACTACGCCTCCTTGCCCATCGACGACCCAAAATCCCTGCAAGACATCGAGCTGCCAGAACCGGTGGCCGGCCCACGGGATCTGCTGGTTGAAGTCAAAGCCATCTCGGTCAACCCGGTGGACACCAAAGTCCGCCAGAACGTCCAGCCCGAAGGTGGCACCGCCAAGGTGTTGGGATGGGATGTGGCTGGCGTGGTCAAAGCCGTCGGTAGCGAAGTCAGTCTGTTCAAGGCTGGCGACAAAGTGTTCTACGCCGGGTCCATTGCCCGTGCCGGCGGCAACAGCGAGTTGCACGTCGTTGACCAGCGGATTGTCGGCCACATGCCAAAAACCCTCGGCTTCGCGCAAGCCGCTGCATTGCCGCTGACCGCGATTACCGCGTGGGAGTTGCTGTTCGAACGGCTGCAAGTCAGTGAAGGCAAAACCGATCAGGGCCAAAGCCTGCTGATTGTCGGTGCCGCCGGTGGCGTGGGTTCGATCCTGACTCAACTGGCCAGCCAGCTCACGGCGTTGAGAGTGATCGGCACCGCGTCACGCCCCGAAACCCGGAGCTGGGTGCATGAACTGGGGGCCGATCTGGTGATCGATCACAGCCAGCCGCTAAGCGAAGAACTCAAGCGTGCCGGCCAGACTCACGTGACCCACGTCGCCAGCCTGACGCAAACCGATCAGCACCTGGACCAATTGGTCGAAGCACTGGCGCCCCAAGGCAAACTGGCGCTGATCGATGATCCGAAGGCGTTGGACGTCACCAAGCTCAAGCGCAAGAGCCTGTCGCTGCACTGGGAGTTCATGTACACCCGTTCGCTGTTCGAAACCACAGACATGCTCGAACAGCACAAGCTGCTCAACCGCGTGGCTGAGTTGATCGATGCGGGCACCCTGAAAACCACCGTCGGCGAACACTTCGGCACCATCAACGCGGCCAACCTGCGGCGTGCCCACGCACTGCTGGAAAGCGGCAAGTCCAAAGGCAAGATCGTGCTCGAAGGCTTCTAAAGCGCAGGGACATCGCAGTCATCCGCAACCTGAGCGGGATGCGGATGACACCGTCAGTCAGAGACTTGACCTGCGTCATATCTGCGACCGCATTCGGGTCTACACTCTAGGTCTTTGCAGCGTTGTCTTTTACGTGAGGAGGTCAGCAATGAAGATCCTGATAAAAGAACTGGCAAAACCCCAAGGCCCTCAATGGCAGGTCCGGCTCGACCAACACGCGGTGACATTCCGTAGTGAAGCCGAAGCCCGCGCCTTTGCCCATACACTGGAAACGCGGCTCCAGGCTCCCCATCGATTTCCCGACAGACAACAGTACACTGCTGGCTGAGTCAGGCAGCCGCTTGTGCTGCGGTCCGGGCGTTTTGCAGTCGGCGAGTGACCATCGCCACGCTCACCGCAAGAATCCCGCACAGACTGATCACCATAGCCATCGGCATTGCGCTGCCATCATGCAGAACACCTACCAGTGACGCCGCCCCGGCGGCAACACTGAACTGCAGACATCCCAGCATGGCCGAGGCGCTGCCCGCCCGTGCGCCTTGACCACTCATGGCGCAGGCCGAAGCATTGGGAATGATGCAGCCCAAACTCGCGATGCAGATAAACAGCGGCACCAGCAGCGGCCACAACTGAGTCGTGTGCAACGCACTGACGCCCAACAACGTTAAACCGGCCGCCAGATAAATCCACACCGTACGCGCCAGCAAAAAGGCCGGCCCACGCCTGGACAGCAACCGCGCATTGATCTGCGCTACCAGAATGAAACCCGCCGCGTTACTGCCGAACAACCAGCCGAAGTGCTCAGCCGGTACGCCGTAGAGTTTGATGAAGACAAAGGGTGAACCGGCGATATAGGCAAACATCCCGGCAATCGCAATCCCGCCGGTCAAGGCATGTCCGAGATAGACTTTGTCTGACAGCAAGCGACCATATTGGCGCAAGGCACCCGACAACGGTTGGCGCGGCTGACTGGCCGGCAGGCTTTCCGGCAGTCCCAGTGCCACGGCCAGTGCGGACAGGGCACTGAACAGGGTCAGCGCAATAAAGATCGACTGCCAGCCATAGAGGTTGACCATCAGCCCGCCGAGCATCGGCGCGAGGATCGGCGCCAGGCCCATCACCAGCATCAGTTGCGAGAAGACTTTGGCCGACCCCACCGCATCGCATTTGTCGCTGACCACCGCCCGGGAAATCACCATCCCCGCGCAGCCGCCCAAGGCCTGGATAAAGCGCGCGCCGATCAGCCAATCGAGACCAGGCGCAAAGGCACAAGCCAGCGACGCCAGGGTGAACAGCGTGACCCCGGCCAGCAGCGGAATCCGCCGACCGAAGCGATCCGCCACCGGGCCATAGGCCAATTGCCCGATAGACAAGCCGAGAAAATAAGCTGCCAGCGTTAGCTGAATATGTTTTTCATCAGTACCGAAAGCGACCGCCATCGCCGGAAAACCCGGCAGATAAAAATCGATCGCCAGCGGTGCGAAAGCGCTCAAGGCACCAAGAATCAGGATTGTGCGAAAGTTCATCAGGCATCCAGTTGAACGTCAGTCAGCAGCCCGACAGTCTAGCCGCGCTTGGACGCCTTGAACATTCCGATAGGTCGCTAACTAATAAAAAGACTCAGGCGAGCGTCACTGCGTAGCCTTCTTCGCTGATCAGGTTGATCACTTCATCCGCCGACAGAGCGCTTTCAACACCCACCTCTTTCGCAGCAAGATCGACACGAACACTGGCCGCCGGATCCTTGGCCTGTAGCGCCTGAGTAATGGCCCGAACGCAGTGGCCGCACGACATACCTTGAACATTGAATACTTGCATCACACTTCTCCTTTTAATGAGGGATGTGACCATCCTCGACCTTGCCACGATGGCAAGGTCAAGTTCTGAAGTGATCTGCCGGGCTGGCAATCGGCGCCCTGCTCGGCCAAGCTGCGTCATCAATGAAACGACAGTAGGAGATTCAGCCATGCGCTGGTCAGCCTTTAGCCTATTCAGCCTCCTCAGCCTTTTCGGTGTCGCGCAAACGACCAGCGCCGCCGGAACAGATTACGGCGTGTTGATTATTTCCCGCGAACGCCTGGAAGTCGCGACCTCGTGCGAGATCGGCGTGTACATACAGGATCAGTTATCTGCGCGATTGTTCCAGGAGCAGAGCACTTCGTTCAATTTGCCACCGGGCAACGTTTCACTACGACTCAAGTTGCTGCCGGGCCAGGCGCCGGGCTGCAACCCCGGGATGCTGGCTTCGGGGCCGCAGAACATCACCCTCAAGGCGGGCGACATTGTCAAATTCCGCATCGCCATGACCCAGGCAGGCATGTACCTGAAACAGGCGTCGCTGGAGTATTAATCACCGCCCTGTAGGAGCGAGCTTGCTCCGGGCGGCGTTCCGACGATGAACTTGACGCGTTTCTTCAATGAGTACGCGTTATCGTTAACGTCCATCGCGAGCAATCGAGCGTCGACCGGCTGCTCCTACAGTTATTCTGTGTCCGCAAATTGGCGCTTGACCTTGCCAGCATGGCAAGGTTGATCCTGTAGGTAATTTCTACAGGGAGTACTGCCCATGCCCGAATCAACCACCTTCGATCTGCCGATTGCCGGCATGACCTGCGCCAGTTGTGCCGGGCGTGTGGAACGCGCCTTGAGCAAGGTCATCGGTGCCAGCGCCGTCAGCGTCAACCTGGCCACCGAGCAGGCTCGCGTCCAGGCGCCGAGCGACAGCCTCCCGGCCTTGATGGAAGCTGTGCAGCTGGCTGGTTACAGCGTTCCGGCCCAGAGCCTGGAACTGAGCATCGGTGGCATGACATGCGCCTCTTGTGTCGGGCGAGTCGAGCGAGCATTGGGCAAAGTCGCCGGGGTGAAGAGCGTCAGCGTCAACCTGGCCAATGAACGTGCCCACCTCGAACTGCTTGGCCAGATCAATCCCGCGACCTTGATCACAGCCGTCAGCAACGCCGGGTACTCCGCCAGCCTGTGGCAAAGCGAACAATCGACTTTCACCGATCAGGAACAGCGTTTGCCTCGCGAACGCTGGGCCTTGTTGCTCGCAATCATCCTGGCACTCCCGCTGGTGTTGCCGATGCTGGTGCAACCCTTCGGTCTGCACTGGATGCTCCCCGCCTGGGCGCAATTTGCCTTGGCGACGCCGGTGCAGTTCATCTTCGGTGCGCGCTTTTATATCGCCGCCTGGAAGGCCGTTCGTGCCGGCGCCGGGAACATGGACTTGCTGGTGGCGCTGGGCACCAGCGCCGGTTATGGCCTGAGTCTTTATGAATGGGCCACTGCCACCGCCGGCAGCATGCCGCACCTGTATTTCGAAGCGTCGGCAGTGGTCATCGCTCTGGTGCTGCTTGGCAAATACCTGGAAAGCCGCGCAAAACGCCAGACCGCCAGCGCCATCCGCGCCCTTGAAGCCTTGCGTCCGGAACGGGCGATTCAAGTCATCGACGGCCGCGAACAGGACGTCGCCATCAGCGACTTGCGCCTCCAGGATCTGGTCATGGTCAAACCCGGCGAGCGTTTCCCGGTGGATGGCGAGGTGCTCGAAGGTCAGAGCCATGCCGATGAGGCGCTGATCAGCGGCGAAAGCCTGCCAGTACCGAAACAGCCCGGCGACAAAGTCACCGGTGGCGCAATCAATGGAGAAGGTCGCCTGTTGGTGCGCACCCTGGCACTCGGCGCGGAAACCGTGCTGGCGCGAATCATTCGTCTGGTGGAAGACGCCCAGGCCGCTAAGGCGCCGATCCAGAAACTGGTGGATAAAGTCAGCCAGGTGTTCGTGCCCGTCGTACTATTGCTGGCCCTGGCAACGCTAATTGGCTGGTGGCTGTATGGCGCACCGCTAGAGATTGCCGTGATCAATGCGGTGGCGGTATTGGTCATCGCCTGCCCTTGCGCGCTGGGCCTGGCAACGCCGACGGCGATCATGGCCGGGACCGGCGTTGCAGCCCGCCACGGCATTCTGATCAAAGACGCCGAAGCACTGGAACGCGCCCATGAAGTCAGCGCGGTGGTCTTCGACAAGACCGGCACATTGACTTGCGGCACGCCACGAATCGCCCACCTCAGTGCCATCGATGGTGACGAAGGCACACTCTTGCAACTGGCCGGTGCGCTGCAACGCGGTAGTGAACACCCATTGGCCAAAGCTGTGCTGGACGCCTGCGCCGAGCGTAATTTGCCCGTGGCCAATGTCAGCGCCAGCCAGTCCCTGACCGGACGCGGTATCGCCGGCACCCTTGACGGCCGAAAGCTGGCACTGGGCAACCGTCGCCTGCTGGAGGAAAGCGGCTTGAACGCCGGAATACTGAAAGAATCCGCTCAAGCATGGGAAATCGAAGGCCGGACCTTGTCCTGGCTAATCGAACAAAGCCCGCAACCTCGTGTGCTCGGCCTGTTCGCGTTTGGCGATACCCTCAAGCCCGGCGCCCTGCAAGCCGTGCAAGCGCTCAACGCCCGCGATATCAGCAGCCACCTGCTGACAGGCGATAACCGTGGCAGCGCTCGGGTCGTCGCCCAAGCGCTGGGGATTCGCGACGTACACGCCGAAGTGCTGCCAGCCGATAAAGCCGCCACCGTCGCCGATCTCAAAAAGACGGGCGTGGTGGCCATGGTCGGAGACGGCATCAACGATGCACCGGCCCTCGCGGCAGCCGATATCGGCATCGCCATGGGCGGCGGCACCGATGTCGCCATGCATGCTGCCGGGATCACCTTGATGCGCGGCGATCCGCGGCTGGTGCCGGCGGCGCTGGAGATCAGCCGCAAGACCTACGCGAAGATTCGCCAGAACCTGTTCTGGGCCTTCGTCTATAACCTGATCGGGATCCCGCTGGCGGCGTTCGGTCTGCTCAATCCGGTACTGGCTGGCGCCGCCATGGCATTGTCCAGCGTCAGCGTAGTGAGCAATGCGCTACTGTTGAAAACCTGGAAACCCAACGACCTGGAGGACGCTGAATGAACATCGGCCAAGCAGCCCGTCAGAGCGGCCTGAGCGCGAAGATGATCCGTTATTACGAGTCGACAGGCCTGCTCAAAGCGGCCCATCGCACCGACAGCGGCTACCGCGTGTACGGTGACGTCGACCTGCACACGCTGGCCTTTATCAAACGTTCACGGGATTTGGGGTTCTCGCTGGAAGAGGTCGGCAAGCTGCTGACCCTGTGGCAGGATCGGCAGCGGGCCAGCGCCGACGTCAAGGCGCTGGCTCGTCAGCATATCGAGGAGCTGAACCTGAAGATCCGCGAACTGGGGCAGTTACGCGACACGCTGCAAGACCTGGTCGAACACTGTCACGGCGACCATCGACCCGACTGCCCGATCCTCAAGGAGCTGGCCTCGGGCGTATGTTGTGAGAAGGGTGTTGCCTGAAGCCGCTATACGATCCGTAGCAGCTGCCGAGCTTGCGAGGCTGCGTTCGGCTGCGAAGCAGTCGCAAATCCTGCTTCCACGGTTCGCCTGGAATACCGCAGTGCCTGATTTTACGACTGCTTCGCAGCCGAACGCAGCCTAGCGGCAGCTGCTACAGGAAATGTGCCGCGTCGTGAGAAAACACCCTCCACAAAAAATCCGGCCGAGGCCGGATTTTTTTAACCAATCACTGCATCCAGGGTGGAGGCGGCTCTTCGGTTTTGCCCGGTGGCGCATCGTCAGCGGCGCGCACCGCTTGCCGACGCTCTTCATCGAACCGTGCGGCTTCGATCTCGCGCATGATGCCGCCGACGTCCGCCAGCTCCTCCGGTTCGTCGAACTCGCCGGTCAACACGCTGGCCGGATGCAAGGTGCCGGCTTCATACAAGGCCCACATTTCCTTGGCATACCTGGTGCCTTTCAACTGCGGAGCAAAACGCCCGAAGTAGGACGCCATGTTGCCGACATCCCGCTCCAGCATGCTGAACGCATGGTTGTTGCCCGCCGCGTCCACTGCTTGCGGCAGATCGATGATCACAGGACCCGTCGGCGTCAGCAGCACGTTGAACTCGGACAGGTCGCCGTGCACCAGACCGGTACACAACATCAGCACGATCTGCTGAATCAGGAAAGCGTGATACTCAAGCGCCTGATCCGGTTCCAGCACCACATCGTTCAAACGTGGCGCCGCGTCACCGTATTCATCGGCGATCAGCTCCATCAGCAGCACGCCTTCAAGGAAGTCGTACGGCTTGGGAACCCGCACGCCGGCACTGGCCAGACGGAACAATGCAGCCACTTCGGCATTCTGCCAGGCGTCTTCGGTTTCTTTACGACCGAACTTGGAGCCCTTGGCCATCGCTCGAGCCTGCCGGCTGTTGCGCACCTTGCGACCTTCCTGGTACTCGGCCGCCTGACGAAAACTTCGTTTATTCGCCTCCTTGTAAACCTTGGCGCAACGTAACTCGTTACCGCAGCGCACCACATAAACAGCTGCTTCTTTACCACTCATGAGTGGGCGCAGCACCTCGTCGACCAGACCGTCCTCGATCAGGGGTTCAATGCGTTTTGGAGTCTTCATCAGCTTTTATTGTGGGTCCTTTATTACCAAACACGCGAATGTCACTCGTTATACGGCAATCCTCTCACAGCGGGGAGGGGTTGCCGACCTATGAACACCTCAGATGCACTCAATGTGCCAGATTAATCAGAGAAACCGGTCGACATCGGTCGACCGCACAGAATCATAGCCGAGAGTCCTGCCCTTGTTAGCGGCCCGATACGAGGGCATTTGTGACACAAGCTGAGACCGGGTCACCAGGCCAGTGCAGGATTTTTTTTGAAGAGCCTCAATTTTCTCTCCAATCAGCCGAAGTCATCAGAGACAAACCTATTTTGTCTGACAATCAGAATAAAGACGCCAGCGTACCGCACTGGATCTCCTTGATGGAGGCCGCGCACGTCGCAGGATGCAAGAGACTGCAAAAAACACCGCAAGGCTTTACGGCTGCCGTTAATCCGCGAGTCATCAGCACTTCGTGGGCTTATAAGAAAAATCTGGAGCGCGGATGAACATCAAACAAAAACTGACGTGGGCGTTTGCAATCATCGCCTGCTTGCCGGTCGTACTGGTCGCCACCCTGGTGGTGCTGAACCTGCGCAGCGATGCGAAAGACGCTTTCGTCGACGGCAGCGGCCGTGAGATTCGTCAGGTCAGCAACGCCATGCAAATATTTTTCGATAGCATCAGCCAGAACGTCAACTATCTGGCCAACCAGCCGCTGATCAAAAACAGCGATGACAGCCTCAAAACCTACATCAGCGCCAACGCGGCGGACATTCCCCAAGGGGAGATGGACAAACAGATTTTTACCCTGCTCGAGAGCATAGGCACCAGCCATCCGTCTTACGCCTATGCGATCGTGGGCACTAGTGCTGGCGGTTACGTCTCCTGGCCTGACGAAGCGAAGCTGAACAACTACGACCCGCGTCAGCGCCCCTGGTACAAGGCCGCCATGGCCAATCCGGGCAAACCGTTTCGCACAGAAGCTTATTACTATGCCGCCGACGACACGACCTACGTCAGTACCGTGCGCACCATCGGCAACAAGTTGGGCGCCACGGGCGGCGTGGTAAGTATCGACGTGACGCTCAAACAGCTCACCGAAATCGTCAAACAGATCAAGCTTGGCGATACCGGTTACCTGATGCTGATGGAAAACACCGGCACGGTGCTGGTCGATCCCAAGCAACCGGAGCACAACTTTAAAGCCCTGAGCAGCCTGGGTGATGGTTATGCGCAACTGGCCAAGGCCGGCAAAGGCCTGGTGGAAGTCGAACTGAACGGCGAGCACTACATGGCCAACGTTTGGCCATCGGAACAGCTGGGCTGGACCTTTATCGGCCTGATCAAACAGACCGAAGTGATGAGTTCGGCGACCCAGCTGACCTGGTTGATCGCAATCATCGCCACGGTGTTGGCGGTGATCTTCGCCGTGGTCGGTGCCAGTTTCGCCAGCCTGATCGTGCGGCCGATCCGCAGCGTCGCCAGCGGTCTGGAAGGGATCGCCCAGGGTGAAGGCGACCTGACGCAGAACCTGCAGATCCGTGGCAGCGATGAAACCGCGCAACTGGCCAACTGGTTCAATCAGTTCCTGGCAGCGATCCGTAACCTGATCCAGAACATCGGCCAGGCAGCGAACAAGATCCTCGCCACTTCCAAGAGCTCGACCCAGGTCTCCAGCGACATGGCCGAAGCCGCCGGACGCCAGCGCGAAGCAGTGGACATGGTGTCCACCGCGTTCCACGAAATGGTCGCCACCGCCAACGAAGTCGCGCGCTCTTGCAGCCAGGCCGCCGAATCGGCCGACAGTGGTCAGCGCCAGGCCCGCGAAGGTCAGCAACAGATCGATGCCGCGGTCAGCAGCGTCGATCAGCTGAGCCAGGAGATCGAGCAGTCAGCGCAGTCGATGCAGCAACTGGAGCGCGACAGCAATGACATCCAGTCGATTCTCGGCACCATCCGCTCCATCGCCGAGCAAACCAACCTGCTGGCCTTGAACGCGGCCATTGAAGCCGCCCGTGCGGGTGAGCAAGGTCGCGGTTTTGCCGTGGTTGCCGATGAAGTGCGAGCCCTGGCCAAGCGTACCGCCGACTCGACTGCCGAGATCGACGGCCTGCTGGGCAATCTGGCCAAGCGCACCAGTCAGGTCACGCAGCAGATGCACGCCAGCCTTGAAGTGTCGCAACAGTCCGTCAGCCGCATCGGGCTGGCGCGTAGCAGTTTCGGGCAGATCCGTGAGTCGGTGGACGTGATCCGCGACATGAACACCCAGATCGCTACGGCCGCCGAGGAGCAGCACCAGGTCGCTGAAGACATCAACCGCCACATCAGCCAGATCCATGGCGATGCGCAGCTGGTGGCCGAATTGGCCAACTCGGCGCAACTGGACTCCCGGAGCCTGGCAGGGTTGTCCAATGAGCTGGATGTTTTGGTGAGAAGGTTCCGCACTTGAGAGCCTGATCGTTCCCACGCTCTGCGTGGGAATGCCTCCGGTGACGCTCCGCGTCACGCTTCAAAAGCGCCGCTGGAGCGTCCATCGCTACACTCCCACGCGCTGCGTGGGAGCGATCGCTCTTTTAGCGCTTTCACTGTTTGAACAATTCTCCCGGGGTAAATCCGAACAACCCCTTGAACGCCGCAATAAACGCCGAGGTCGAGTCATAGCCACACGACAGCGCAGCAGTGGTCACGCTGTCGCCCTCCTCCAATGTGCGCAATGACGACAACAAGCGCATACGCTGACGCCAGCTGCGGAAACTCAGACCCGTCTCACGCTGAAATAGCCGCATCAAGGTTTTCTCCGATGTCCCCAGATGCTCAGCCCACTCGTGCAACGTGACGCTTTGCTCAGGGCTGGCGATCAACTCGTTGCACAGCCCAAGCAGGCGTGGATGGCGTGGCAGCGGCAAGGAGAAGCCGACCTCAGGCAAGCTCGCCAACTGGTCCATCAGCACCTGCACCAGGCGCGCTTCGCGGGTGTTGCCCTGTGGATAATCCACCGGCAATTGGCAAAAACTCTTGATCAACTCCCGCGTCAGCGACGTCACTTCCAGCACCCGGCAACGCTCAGGGGCCCATGCGCAATCTTCGCGGCGCACATAGAGGCTACGCATTTCCGCACGCATCGAGGTCACCACGTGATGCTCCAGGTCAGCCGGAATCCAGATCCCCCACTGTGGCGGCGCAAAGAAGCTGCCCTCGGCGGTATGCACGCCAAGTACGCCACTGATCGCGTAGGAAAACTGCACCCAGTCGTGGCGATGAGCCGGCGTCCATGAGCCGGCGCTGAGACTTTCAGCCCGCGCATACAGCGGACGCGGCAATGCCGTCAGGGCAGGAATTTGCCGTTCGAGTCCACGTTGTCCGTTAGTCGGCATTGATTGGCCTTATGTCGCAAGACGGCTTGTTGCACCGACGTTAGGCTAAGTCATCAATTCTTACAATCCTATCGGTGCCGGATATGCATGCCTTCAAACACCTCAAACGCGTGGTCACCGACTGGTTCTTGTGCGGCATGCTGGTGGCGACCTTGCTGTCGTACCTGTTCCCACGCATCGGCGCTTCGGGCGGATCGATGCATGCCGAATGGGTGATCAACATTGGTGTGTTTCTGGTGTTCTTTCTGCATGGGGTCAACCTGTCCAGCGAACAGATCAGCCATGGTCTGAAGAACTGGCGTCTGCACATCATGGTGCAGAGTTTCACCTTCGTGGTGTTTCCGCTGATCTGGCTGCTCAGCGACAAACTGCTGGGTTCCCATTTCCCGTCGCTGTTGATGCTCGGCTTTCTCTACTTGTGCGCCCTGCCCTCGACGATCTCCTCCTCTGTGGCCCTGACCGGCAGCGCCGGCGGCAACGTGCCAGCGGCGATTCTCAATGCCAGCCTGTCCAGCGTGCTGGGGATCTTCCTCACGCCGTTGCTGGTGAGTTTGGTGATGGGCAGCGGCGCGGGCGGGATCGATCTGGGCTCGACCTTGCTCGACCTCTGCGCAATGTTGCTGCTGCCGCTGGTGCTCGGCCAGTTGCTACGGCCGTTCTTCGGCAAGTTTTTCGCCCGACACAAGCGCTACACCAACATCGTCGACAAGCTGGTGATCCTGTTGCTGGTCTACGCCGCGTTCTGCAACTCGATGGTCTCCGGCATGTGGCAACAGCAGGGTAACTCGGTCATTCTCAGCGCCTTGATTGGCAGCGCGATATTGCTGGCAGCTATCCTCTGGATGACGACTCGCACCGCCCGCGCCTTGAAGTTCAGTCCGGCCGACGAGATCGCCGCGGTGTTCTGCTCCAGCAAAAAGTCTCTGGCCGCCGGCGCACCGATGGCCGCGCTGATCTTCGGCGCCAACCCGGGGCTGGGGCTGATCCTGTTGCCGATCATGATCTATCACCCCTTGCAGTTGATCGTCTGCTCGGTGATGGCCGAGAGTTACGCCAACCGCAATCGGTTGATCGCCGAGCAGCAAGGCGCAGCTGTGCTCAGCGCTCAATGATTGCAGTGACACCCTGACCGCCAGCGGCGCAGATCGAGATCAAGCCTCGACCCTGCCCCGCCGCGTCCAGCAACTTGGCCAGACTCGCGACGATCCGCCCGCCCGTGGCCGCAAACGGATGTCCGGCGGCCAGAGAGCTGCCTTTGACGTTTAGCCGACTGCGGTCAATGGAGCCCAGCGGCGCGTCCAGGCCGAGACGGGTTTTGCAATACACCGGATCGTCCCAAGCCTTGAGGGTGCACAGCACTTGCGCGGCAAAGGCTTCGTGGATCTCGTAGTAATCGAAGTCCTGCAGCGTCAGACCGTTACGCGCCAGCAAGCGCGGCACCGCATACACCGGCGCCATCAACAGGCCTTCCGCACCTTTGACGAAATCCACCGCAGCCGCTTCGCCGTCGCGCAGATACGCGAGGATCGGTAAGCCGCGCTCCTTGGCCCATGCCTCACTGCCCAGCAACACCAGCGACGCACCATCGGTCAGCGGCGTCGAATTGCCCGCCGTCAACGTACCCTTTTCACTGCGCTCGAACACCGGTTTGAGCGACGTGAGTTTTTCCAGGGTCAGGTCAGGGCGCAGGTTGTTGTCACGGGTCAGGCCAAGGAACGGCGTCATCAAATCGTTTTGCCAGCCTTCAGCGTAGGCGGCAGCCATTTTCTGATGGCTTTCAAGCGCCAGCTGATCCTGCTCGGCACGGGGAATGCTCCAGGCCTGCGCCATCAACTCGCAATGCTCCCCCATGGACAAGCCGGTGCGCGGTTCGCCATTTCGCGGCAGTTCAGGCTTCAGGTGATGGGGCCGCAGTTGCAGCAGGGTTTTGAGCTTTTCGACGGTGGTTTTGCTGCGATTGACCTGCAACAGAATCTTGCGCAACCCCTCATTCACCCCGATCGGCGCATCCGAGGTTGTGTCGACCCCGCCAGCGATGCCGCATTCGATCTGCCCCAGGGCGATTTTGTTCGCCACCAGCAGCGCCGCTTCAAGGCCTGTACCGCAGGCTTGTTGAATGTCGTAGGCCGGGGTGGCCGGTGACAGCCGCGAGCCAAGCACGCATTCGCGGGTCAGGTTGAAATCCCGCGAATGCTTGAGTACCGCGCCAGCAACCACTTCGCCCAGGCGCAGGCCGTGCAGGTTATAGCGTTCGATCAACCCTTCGAGCGCCGCCGTCAGCATCGCCTGGTTACTCGCCGTGGCATAAGGACCATTGGAGCGGGCGAAGGGGATACGGTTACCGCCGATAATCGCGACGCGGCGCGGCTGAGTCATGAAAAGCTCCCTATCCTGTGAGTGGTGCACGCTTGTACAAGCGTAGGTTGTATCTCGTTTAATCGAACGACTGATGACCATCAATGGTCCACAGTTTGAACCCCAGCAGCTGGAGGGCGTTCCATGTCTGATCGCTACATCGACTTCGCCAACTCGGCAATCGGCCGCCGCCTGGTCGGTGCCCTTGGCCTGCCGTCACCGGGACGTCTGGAGCGCTGGCAGGCCGGGCGCCTGCGACCCGTCGAAGGCGCGTTGCTGATTGGCAGTGGCCCGCTGGCGCAGAACATCAGCGCGTTCGCCAACAAGCTGACCGATGCTATTTACAGCTACGGCCCCGAGCCGCTGGTGGCGCCTGCCTGGATTCCCGGTCACGGCCCCAAACTCAAAGCCGTGGTGTTCGATGCCAGCGCCATTACCCGGACCGATCAACTCAAGCAATTGCGCGAATTCTTCCAGCCGCTGCTGAGGAACCTCGACAACAGCCCTCACGTGGTAATTCTCGGACGCGCACCGCACACCCTGAGCGACCCGTTCGCCGCCAGTGCCCAGCGGGCGCTGGAAGGTTTCAGTCGCTCATTGGCCAAGGAATTGCTCAACGGCGGCACCTTGCAGTTGTTGCAGGTGGGCGAAGGCGCCGAAGAGCAGCTTGAAGGTGCACTGCGGTTTTTCCTTTCGCCCAAAAGCGCCTACGTGTCCGGGCAAGTGTTGCGCCTGAGTGCCTGCGACACCCAGGTGCAGGACTGGAGCCGCCCCCTGGCCGGGCGCAAAGCCCTGGTCACCGGCGCTGCACGCGGTATCGGAGCAGCGATTGCCGAGACTCTGGCCCGAGATGGCGCCGACGTCATCCTGCTCGACGTGCCGCCGGCCAAATCCGATCTCGATGCCCTCGCCGCTCGCTTGGGCGGGCGCGGTATCGCGCTGGATATCTGCGCAGAGGATGCCGGTACGCAACTGATCGAACAGCTGCCGGACGGCATTGATATCGTGGTGCACAACGCCGGGATTACCCGCGACAAGACCCTGGCCAACATGACCCCGGATTTCTGGGACGCGGTGCTCGCCGTCAACCTCAACGCGCCGCAAGTACTAACCCAGGCGCTACTGGACAGCGGCACCCTGTGCGATAACGGTCGAGTGATTCTATTGGCCTCCATCAGCGGCATTGCCGGCAACCGCGGGCAAACCAACTACGCCGCGAGCAAGGCCGGGCTGATCGGCCTCGCCCAGGCCTGGGCGCCGCTGCTGCAGGAGCGCGGCATCAGCATCAACGCGGTAGCGCCGGGCTTTATCGAAACACAGATGACTGCACATATTCCGTTCGCTCTGCGCGAAGCCGGGCGGCGCATGAGTTCTCTGGGTCAGGGTGGTTTGCCCCAGGACGTCGCCGAAGCTGTGGCCTGGCTCAGCCAGCCGGGTAGCGGCGCAGTCACCGGGCAAGCCTTGCGCGTCTGTGGGCAAAACGTATTGGGAGCATAATCATGGCAGTGGACTGGCACACACTCAACAGAGCCCCCAACCTGACCGAGCTATACGTTCGGGCAGCCACGCGGCGCAAGATCACCGGCACCACACTGCCCGAGAATGGCTTGCGCTGCTGGGTCGATGTCGACCCAAAACGGCTGGCGGCCTATCGCAAAGTCTGCGGTTTTACCGAGAACGGCTTGCTACCGCCGACCTATCCCCATGTGCTGGCGTTCGCCTTGCAGATGCAACTGCTCACCGCCAGTGACTTCCCTTTCCCGCTGCTGGGGCTGATTCATCTGGCCAATCGCATCCGCGTGTTAAGACCCATGGGCGGCGTCGGCAGTGTGCGAGTGAGTGTTCATCTGAAAAACCTGCAACCTCACGCCAAAGGTGCGGTGTTCGACCTGATCACCACGCTTGAAGATCCGCTCGGTCCGCTGTGGGAAGCCGAAAGCCGCATGCTGTGCAGAGGCGTCGAGTTGCCGGGCGAACCACTCGAAGAAACGCAATCAGCGCCCACGGCCTTGAGCGAATTGACGCGCTGGTGGGCTCCCGCCAACATCGGCCGTCGGTACGCCAGGGTCTCCGGCGATTACAACCCGATTCACCTGAGCGCCGTCAGCGCCAAAATGTTCGGATTCCCCAAGGCCATCGCCCATGGATTGTGGAACAAGGCGCGCACCCTGGCAGCACTCAGCGAGCGTTTGCCCGCGGCCAATGTAGAAATTGCGGTGGAGTTCAAAAAACCGGTGCGCTTGCCCGGCGAGGTCACATTACTGAGCAGCGCAGCGGGCTCCAGTGGGGATTTGCGATTGATGGGTGTCGGGGATCTGGAGCACATGCTCGGCAGTTGGCGGCCGATTGCCTGAGGCTGCGACTCAACCACGCCGGATCATGAACACCCCGGCCAGGATCAGCACCAGCCCGGCAACCTTGCCGACGCTGATCGGCGCTTCGCGAAAACCGGCCCAGCCGAAATGGTCCAGTGCCAGGGCCATGCCCAACTGACCGGCCAGTACCAGCGCCATGAACAACATGGCGCCGATTCGCGGGCCGGCAAACGCGGCTGTGGTGATAAAGAAAGCGCCGAGCAGCCCCCCGCTCCAGTGCCACCAGGTCAGGCTTTTCAGCGCATTCAAGGTTGGTACTTCACGTTGAACCATGACCAGAATCAGCAGCGCCACGGCCCCGACAAAAAATGAAATCAATGCCGCAGCCAGAACGCTGGACACCTGCTTGGCCAGTTGGCCATTGATCCCCGCCTGCAGCGGAAGAAAAGCGCCGGCAATAAAGGGCAGGCAAAGCAGCCACCAGACAGGGGCGGGCATAGTGTTCTCCAGCGGGGAAGTCAGGACGCGCAGTATAAGGCAATGCCTCTTGATTAAATGATCGGCATTCCGCTTTCTTCCGGCATGCGCAGGTCGGCGATGACCAACGCGATATCCGGATTGCGGGTCAAGTGTTGCAGGGCAAGTTTGACCGAGGTCGCGGTGAAGCAACTGCAAGAACGGATTAATCACAAAGTATTAACCGGAAGGATCACGCCAAAAGTCCGTCGTTTTTGAAATTTTTCAGACGTCTTCGAGTTATTTCTTTCTGGGTAATGGCATTTTGGCTGGTCTGCGCTACCGTCAAATAGCAAATAGATACATGTTCATAGCTGCCTGATTGCGAAACTGACCGTCTGGAAATACAGACTGGTAATACGGCAGGAAAGGGAGAGCCGTGATGAACAGTCGCATCACCATGGGCCTGGCCGGATTACTTTTAGCAGGGGCCATTTTTGTTGTTTATTGGGGGCTCGTACTCAGCCACCAACCAGTGCTGGTAGCCGAACCAATGATCCAAAGCGCCGCCCCCGTCGCACTGGAAAAAGCTGTTGCCACGGCCGAAGACCAGCCCTGTCAACCGGTCGTGGTGCTGGTCCACGACGTACCTCCTTTCGTGCCGATCAGCGCCGCTGACCTTGCTCTGGAAAAACTTCGCAGTGCACCTGCTGGCAGCCTGAGCAGTATCGATCAGGTTGTTGGTCGTGCGCCTTGGCGGCACCTGAGCGCCGGTGCCTGGTTCAGTGATGACAGCTTCGAGGCCGGTGGCCCGCAAGCCCTTTCCTGGGCAGGCGAAAGCGACTCCCCGGCCAACCTCTACGCCGTCAATAGTCACTTGTTCCAATTCACCCAACTGGCCCTCGGTGCGGCGTCCAAAGGGCTGGCTAGAAACAATACTGTGGCTACGCTACACACAGCCATAGAGATTATTCGCGGTAACCAGGCCTCATGACAAACCCCTTGATAAAGCAGGGAAGAACATACATGCGCAAACATTCCGTGCCAGAGTTCAAACGTGTGATCTGGGCCATGATGCTGGCCGGACTACCTATCGATATGGCGCTAGCCGCCTCCAGCAACTGCCCCGCATTAGACCGATTGCCAGCAGCGATTGAAGTCGGCGAGGGCCTCCAGCGAGAGATACCATCACCTGTGGCGATCACTCGCCTGGCGGTGGGCGATCCGAAAGTCGCCGACGTGCACCTCAATGGCAACAATGCTTTTCTGCTCACGGGTATGGCCCCGGGCGCAACCAGCCTGATGGTCTGGACCGCGTGCTCCAGTGCTCCTCGTCAGAGCATGATATTCGTTCAGGGCAAAGCCAGCGCCTCCCTGACCAGCAGTTCGTTAGCACCGTCCGAAGACCCGACGCTGCCCATCCAGGTGCAGACCGACATCCGCTTTGTCGAGGTCAGCCGCACCAAGCTCAAAGAAGCCACGACCTCAATTTTTGGTACCCGTGGCAACTTCCTGTTCGGCGCACCGAAAACCCTGCCGACGATTAACGGAGTCGTCACCGCCGTCGCACCAGTGGATAACGCCCAGTTCAACTTCAACTGGATCGGCGGCAAAACCCTGGTAGCGATCAACGCATTGGAGGGCAGCGGTTTTGCCTACACCCTGGCACGTCCGAGCCTGGTGGCCCTCAGCGGCCAGAGTGCAAGCTTCCTCGCCGGCGGCGAGATTCCGATTCCGGTGCCCAGCTCCGGCAGCGACAGCGTGTTCATCGAATACAAGGAATTCGGCATCCGCCTGAGCTTGACGCCGACGATCGTCGGCCGCAACCGCATTGCCCTGAAGGTGGCGCCGGAAGTCAGTGAACTCGACTTCACCAACGCCGTGACCATCGCCGGTACCGTGGTGCCAGCACTGACGGTGCGACGTACCGACACCAGCGTTTCCCTGGCCGATGGCGAAAGCTTCGTGATCAGCGGCTTGATCAGTACCCGCAATAATTCTCAGGTCAACAAGTTTCCCGGCCTGGGTGATATTCCAATCCTCGGGGCTTTTTTCCGTGACTCGAAGATCAATCGCGAAGAGCGCGAGCTGCTGATGATCGTCACCCCGCACCTGGTTCAGCCGCTGGCGGCCAATGCGCAACTGCCGTCGCTGCCCGGCGAGCAACTGCGCAATTACGACCCGAACTTTTACCGCATGTACTTCCTGGAAAACGGCGACTTCGACAAAAAAATGGGACTCTCGCAATGAACCAAAGCCTGAGTCAGACCTTCCTTGCGATCACTCGCAACAGTACTTACTTTGAGGCGCCACTGGGGCAAGTGATCAGCGCCGACATCGCCCGTGCATTTGCTTACTAGAGGGATCCTGATGAAAGCAATGATTGCTGTACTAAGCCTGCTGATGCTGGGCGGCTGCGCCACCAACGGTCAGGGCTCCTGGTCGAGCCTTTCCCCGCCCGGCCCCTGTGCCAAATTGAACTCCGATCAGGAACTGTCGCTGAACCTGGCCGACGACATGATCAATGATGGCAAGCTGCACGCCGGCCTGGCCAACCTGCAAAATCTGCCCGATGACCTCAACCAGGTGCGCTTGCGCAAAGCCAGGATTTACCGCTTGCTGGGCCAAAATGAAGCCGAGCCGCTGTACCGCAGCCTGCTCGGCACCTGCCTGTCAGCCGAAGCTGAACATGGCCTGGGCCAACTGGCCGCGGCCAAAGGTGACAACGACCAGGCCCTGGAACATATGTCGCGTGCCGCACGACTCTCGCCCACTGACGAGAAAATCCGCAACGACCTGGGCGTGGTCTACCTCAACCAACTGCGGATCAACGAAGCACGCTTTGAGTTCCTCACCGCCATTGAGCTCAAGCAGACAGATCAATTGGCGGCAGTGAATCTGGTGTCCTTGCTACTCTATCAAGACAACTGGAGACAAGCTTCCGAGGTGGTCAGCCGCGCCGGCCTGAGCCCTGAACAATTCACCAATGCCAAGGCGCGCGCCGAGAAGCTCAAAACCCTGATCAAAGCCAAACCGGCCGTAGGCGATCAAGTCGTTACCGCCAGCGATCCACAACAACCGAGTATCAAGTAAGCACCAAGAGAGGCCATGATGAAACTGAATATCCTCTGCTATGCGGGCCTGCTGAGCCTGCCGTTGACCGCCCTGGCCATGGATGCCGGGCCCGCCTCGGCGCAGCAACAAGGAACCGAAGTCTGGCTGCAGCTGCAAGGCCGCAACACAGTGGCATCGTCAATACCGCAAATCGCAACGCCCGCCGAGCGTGAGCTGAGCATGCAGCGCTGGCTGAAAAGCTATCAACATGAAATTCCTGCCCTCTATGAGCAGAAAATGGCCGGGAGGGTGAAATCCAATTAGTAAAGGCGAGATCTTCGTTCAATGACAGGCCGCCATCACGCCCTGAGCCTTTCCGTCAACACGGCTTTGCTGTGTCCGGCTCGCTGATCAAAGGCGGCCCCGGCGCGTAGCGCCTTGATCACATGCTGCTTATCGGCATGCCCGGTGAGCATGATCGCCTCGAACGCTCGCTGTTTGCCGGCGATGCGTTGCAGCTCCTGCACCAACTCAATGCCGTCCAGCTCGGGCAAGTGTAAATCACACAGCACCAGGCCTATTTCAGCGTCCTCACTGAAACGTTCGATGGCGTGTCTGCTGGATTTACAGGGGACACAGCGATAACCGCTGTTTTCGAGAAATTCGCAGAGTTCTTCCACGACCGGCGGCTGATCGTCGACCACAAGCACTTTTACCGGGGACATTAGCTTGTTCACGCGCGACTCCATGTCTGGCAGCCGAAGACTGACTGACCTTTCCTGTACCTGCAGCGTCGGGCTGTTCAGGTACTGAATTGAAAATAGACTACTTTGCGACTATGTACATAGCGCTAGTGGCCTGTGTGGCTAGTTCGTTAGCTCAAATTCGGATGCCGGCGGCCCAGAGCCAAGGCGCTGTGACGAGTCATAGCCCGCTATGGCGAGGAACAGCAACGCAGGATATGGGCTGCTGGCGCCGAAGTTGACTAACAGAACTAGCCACACAGGCCACTAGTAGCTCAGGGCTACTAATGAATCCAGGCGACAGCCAGGAGCATGCCGACAAAAACGAATGGCGCAAAGGGTTGTTGTCTGGACTCTTTCGGATCGAGGTACTGCAAGCGGGTTCTCAGCTTTTTACTGATATGCGGCCATAGCCTGGGAGCAATCAGCAGCCAGATGACACTGACGATGCCCGCGCCAATGAAGGTTCCCAACAGATGCAGGTTGTCGGTCGCCAGCCCCAACGCAGCCATCAGCTTCACATCAGCCGCCCCCAGACGCCCTGACACGTAGCCGGGCAACGTGAAGGCCAACGCCAGCAAGAATGCCCAGACACCCTGCTCCGCACGGGCGCCTAGCCACGTGGTGTCGTTCCACAGCAAATACACCAGCGCCACGACCGTCGCGCCAAGGGTCAAGCCATTGGCAATTTGGCGGTGCTGAATGTCCTGCACAGCGCAGAGAGCCAGCCAGATAAATAGGATAAAGCTCTGCATCAGGTAAAAAGCGTCCCTTTTGGCTGAATGATTCTATGCTGGTATGACGTAGTACTTGTCAGGGTAGACGCACTGATGACGCTAAGCCTCCTCAGAAAGCAAAAAGGTGCCGTGGCGATTGAATTCGCTTTGGTGTTTGTCATTTTCTTCGCGGTGTTTTATGGCTTGGTCAGTTACAGCCTGCCGCTGCTGCCGATGCAATCGTTCAACGAGGTGTTGACCGTCAGCATGAACTATCCAACCATTAAATTAAATCAGGTCCTGCCGTTTCTGCTGCTACCCGGCGTGGGAACAGTCCCCAATCTGCCGGTGACACTCAGCGCGAAGTCGAGTTTGCAGTTTTGAATTCGGGGGAAAAACTCTTCGGGCGCTTGCTCGGACGCCAGCCCCCGCTCACTGCCCAGACGCCGGGCAGCGTCACCGCGCGCAGTGTCGGGCTGCACCTGTACCTGGACCACGATGGCCGCGTGCTGCAGATGACCGGACCCTTGCACCATGCTCTGGTCCAACAAACACCCGGTAATCAGTCGCCGCGTCTGCTCGATTTCCTGTTGCCCCACAGCGCGCTTGTGGTCGACGGCGCGCCCGCCGATTGGCAGGGACAGACCCTCGACCTGGACTTCCTGAGCCTCACCGGACAAAGCCTGCATCTGCGCGGTTGGGTCCAGCCCACAGCGGACGGCTGGCTGCTGCAGTTACTTGATATCGGCGACTTGCTCCACGAGCGGCAGCTGTCCCAAAGCCGTGAGCAATGCCAAGTGTTTGCCGGACAGATGAGTGAACATCTGTACTTGTGCAGCATGGCGCGGCTGGCGGAGGTCTTGAACGAACAACTGCAAGCGCTTGCCCAGCGCTGGTGCATCCCCTGTATCGCCCTCGCGTTGCTCGACGAACAGGAGCAGGGTTGGCAAATCCATAGCCAGTATGCGGCCCACGATGCCCCGGCGCTATGGCACGCCGGGCAGCTTCTGGGTACCAGCCTGGACAGCTTGAACGGCAATACACCGTTGCGCCTGAGCGTGCGCCAGGGCTTCAGCGAACATCCGCGCTTGCAAAGTGCCTTTGGCAATAGCGATGGGTTTATGGTGCCCTACCGCGATGATCATGGTGTTGCGGCCTGGTTGCTCTGTGGCTTCTACCCGGTGCAAAAGCGCGCCCCGGACCTGAGTGAGCGTGACTGGTTGCTGCTGACCGCTTCGCTGGCCGGGCCGTTGTTGAGCCGCTTGCGCGAACAGCATCACCATCAGCAACTGGAGCGACTGGAAACCCTGCAAGGATTACTCGGCACCGGTTGCTGGGAGCTTTATGCGCACAGTGGCGAGGTACAACTGGCGCCACAACTGGCCCTCAACCTGCATCTGAAACCAGACACTGCCCGGCTGCCCCTGGACGCGTGGCTGGCCCTGATTCATCCCGCTGACCGCCTGGAGCTGAGCAGCCGCTTGCAGGACCTGCAACAACACGGCAAAGCCTTGTTGCTGTGTGTACGCCTGCACCGGTCAGACGCCGCGCAAAACCCGATCTGGTATCGCCTTCAAGGCCAGGCACTGGGAGTGGGCGAAGCTCGGCGGGTGGTCGGTTTCATGCTCGACATCAGCGATATCAAGAACCAGGAACGGCAAGCCGATGCCGCCCATGCGCGGCTGGATAACCTGATCGCCAGCTCGCCTGCGGTGATCTACGTGCAGCGTTATGTCGAAGGTGCGTTGCAACCGACGTTTTTCAGCGACAGTTTGCTGCCGCTGCTCGGCTGGAACCTGGTCGATTGTCTCAATGGTGCACTGGTAGACCGGGTTCATCCCGAAGATCGCGACCTGTATTTCGAACGCACCCGGCAACTGCTGCGCGAAGGCTCGGTGCGCTGCCGTTATCGCCTGCAAGATAAACACGGCAATTACCACTGGCTGCTGGATGAAGCCAAATTGCTCCGTGATGACCTGGGCCTGCCGGTGGAGGCCGTCGGACTGTGGCTGGATATCACCGAGGCGACCTTGGCCGCCGAGCACGTGAAACAGAGCGAAGAGCGCTATCGCATTCTGGTAGAGGACTCGCCAGCGATGATCTGTCGCTATCGCCCGGACCTGACCCTGACCTTCGGCAACCGGCCCCTGGCGAACTATCTGGAATGTCTGCCTGCGCAACTGCCGGGGGTGAGTCTGGGCAGTTGGTTGTCTGCCGAACAGCGCGAAGCGTTTGTCCAGCGCATCAGCCGGTTAAGCCCGCAACTCCCGGTGAGCACCGCAGAAATCAGCCTGCAATTGCCTGGGCGCGAACACGCCTGGTGGATCTGGTCGGATCGGGGGGTGTTCGATGAGCAAGGCCGATTGCTGGAGGTTCAAGCCGTGGGCCGTGACAACACCGAAGTCCGTCGCTCCCAACAGCAACTCGCTCAAAGCGCAAAAATGGCCACACTCGGTGAAATGGCCACCGGCCTTGCCCATGAAATCAACCAGCCGTTGCACGTGATGCGCATGGCCATCTTCAATGTGCTCAAACGTTTGAGCCGCGGCGAGGTGCAGATCGACTACCTGCAAGACACACTCAACCGTATCGACGCCCAGGTCCAGCGTGCGGCGCGGGTAGTCGATCATATGCGGGTGTTCGGTCGACGCTCGGAAGTCGAACAGCAACCGTTCAACCCGGCGCAGGCGATAGAAGGCACGCTATCGCTGCTCAGCGAAGGTATGCGCGGCAAAGGCGTCGAACTGCGGGTCAGGGAGATGGCCTTCGAGGTGCAAGTACGCGGTTATGTCGATCAGCTTGAGCAGGTGCTGATCAACCTGATGGTCAACGCCCGCGACGCACTGCTGAGCAAACGCGAGGCCAACCGGGAATTCATACCCTGGATTGCGGTGTCTGCCCAACGAGATGGCAGTTCGGTGCGCCTATGGGTGGAGGACAACGGCGGCGGAATCGACCCGCGGCTGCTGGAGCGGATTTTCGAACCGTTTTTCACCACCAAACCGGTCGGTGTCGGGACCGGACTCGGGTTGTCAGTGAGTTACGGCATCGTCGAGAACATGGGCGGACGGCTAAGCGCCAGCAACACGGTTGAGGGTGCGCGGTTTTGTATTGAGTTGCCGGTGGTGGGTTAGATCACCCGAATGGGACATCGAGCACTCCTTTGCCGGCGCAGTGCCGAGCGCTTCCTCCAGTAGGTAATCCCCGGGGGAGGCGAAGTTCCCTGCAACCGCTGCCGCAGGCTGCGGCAGCAGGGTATTGCGCAAAACCAATCGCTTAACCGACTGACATTACCTGGCTTCTGATGAAAAGGTCCTTACCTCGGCGGATAATTCGCCAAAATCCTGCCCACTGTTACCCGTATAGCGGCGCTGCGGTCTGCCGGCTCCGGCGTGCGGCTGAGCATTTGCTCGTCACTGCCTCTCCAGACAAGCTTGCCGTCCTTGCCATCGAGCAGGTCGATCTGAATGGTCGCGACCTTGTAGGTGACATTGCGGGTTTCGTTGTACATCGGCCCGCCCCAATAACCATTCCATGGGCGACCCCAGGCGCCGCCGCCGCCGTAACTGGTGGTCACTTGTTGCTGACGGTTTTCGACGATCAGGTAAGCCTGCACCTTGAGATCGCCCTTGGTACCAGTGGCAGCCGGACGCAGACCACGCTGATCCAATTGATCGCTGATCGCCTGGCGGATGCGCTGCTCGGTCAGGTCACTTTTGATCCGTGGATCATCGGGGCGGTATTGCAGGGCGGGTTCTTTCCAGCTCCAGCTGCGATAGGCGGCGAAGTCTCGGCTGGCATCGAAGTCGTGGTTGACCTGGCTGGAAGCGCAAGCGCCGAGCAACGCAACCAAAGCCAGTAAAACGAGACGGCGGAACATGATTTTTCTCCGGTCGAAGACATGAACCTGACGGCGTGTCGCTAACCAGGAGGATACGCCGAAAGGGCCTTTTCCACAGCTTTGCGCAATGCATCGGCACGCTCGCTGAGACTGCCCTGGCTACTGGTTTCGGCACTGGAGCTCCACACCGGCTGACCGCTGCCGGCGTCAAACAAGTCGACCCGCACGACCATCACTTGCACCTCATACGTGCGCACGACCGGCACCGTGTTGTACATACCGTAGCCATTGCCATATCGGTTATAACCGCCGTAGCCGTAGTCGTCCTGCACCTGACGCAGTCGTTTCTCCAGATGCACGTCGGCGCTGACCCACAGGTCCGCCGGACGGTTGTCACGCAGCGGGCGCAAACCGCGTTGGTCAAGAGCATTGCTGACCGCTTCAGCAATCTGCGCCGAATCGGCCCAAGCCGAGCCGACGGGCAAACGCCCGTTGAGCCAGGCCCAGTTGCGATAGCGACCGTAATCCCGTTGCGGCGCCGGATAGGCGCTGCGGTCGAAAGTATTGGCGGCTTGTGGCGGTGCGGGCGGAATCGGGTTAGAGCTGGCGACATAAGGATTGTTGCCCTGGCAAGCGACCAGGCTCAAGTACAGCGAGCACCACAGCACGACTGATCCAACGCGGCGTTTCATTTCGCTCTCCACTGACGGGACCGCTTAAACCGGACGGCAGATCCAATGCAAATAACGCCCAAGTCCGGCAAAGCTTGGGTGACGACGATGAGCCAGCTCCATTTCCAGCAAATCCAGCAATTCGGCGCGTGCCTGGAATTCCACCGGCATATAGTCGTGGAAAACCCGCACCCCGCTCTGAGTTTCGACCTGCCACAGACCTTCGAGTTGCACTGCCAATTCACGTGGATCAAGCGGCTGCTGAGGCGTCAGGCTCTGCTTTTCACCGGCCATGTTGTTCTTGCGCATCTTGCGGAAGTGGCCCTTGAGCAAGTTGCGATAAATCAACGCATCACGGTTGTAGAACGCCAGCGATAGCCAGCCTTCCTGGGTCGTAAGCTGATGCAGCACCGGCAGGATCGCGTGGGGCTCGGCCAGCCATTCCAGCACCGCGTGGCAAAGCACCAGGTCGTAAGGCTCGGTGAGCTGGCCGAGCAATTCCTGCCACGGTGCCTGAATGAAGGTCGCGGTTTGACCCGCCTCGGCGAAACGCTGGCGCGCGCCTTCGAGCATCGGCTCGGCAGGCTCGGCCAGTGTCACCTGATGCCCACGCTCGGCCAGCCACAGGGACATGTGACCAAGACCGGCACCGATATCCAGCACCCGCAATGGGCGGTCCGGCAGGGCCTCGGCCAGATCGGCCTGGAGCACCGCGAGGCGAATCGCGCCTTTGGCACCACCGTAGATTTTCTCGGCGAAACGGGTCGCCAACTGATCGAAATGACGGTCGCTCATTAGCTGAATCTCCGTTCGCTGTCTGCCAGCTTGCTGCGCACGACCTGTTCCATGTCCAGCCCCAACTCGCTGCACAACAACAATAGATAAAGCACGATGTCGCCCACTTCCTGACCGGCATGGGCAAGTTTTTCGGCAGGCAACTGCCGCGACTGATCCTCGCTGAGCCACTGGAATATTTCCACCAGTTCAGCCATTTCCACACTGGCGGCCATGGCCAGGTTTTTCGGGCTATGGAATTGGCGCCAGTCGTTACGGTCGCGGATGGAGTGTAGGCGTTCGGTCAGTTCGTCAAGGTTCATCGGGCTCTCCTGAAGGCGTATAGCTTCGGGTGGATGGCGAGTGAAGGCAAGTACCGGGCATTGCTGTCGCTTCGCGACAGATCGCGAGCAAACTCGCTCCTGCAAGAACAGCGCATAACCTTTCGGAGCAAGCTTGCTCGCGATGACGGACTAATCAACAACACTGAATTCGACCTGTGCGGTCTGCCCGCCCTCGTCGAGCACGCTGAGCTGGTAGCGGCCGAGCTGATCAAAGGTCGCGTTGATGCTGTCTTGACTGGCGCTGTCACCCAGCGGTGCGCCATTGATAAACCACCATCGTCGACCGCTGCCGCCCAAGGCCGAAAGCTCCAATCGCAGCAGTTCCTGGCTCGCGGCCGGGCGGCGCAGTTGATCGCCTTCGTGCACGCCGACAATCGATAATGGCGACGCGGCTGACAGCATCGGCCCCGGGCACTCAGGGTCGTTGGCCGGCAAACGCGCTTCGCGACGCTCCACCCTCGGCAACCACGGTTCCAGCGGTGCTGGCCACAACGCAATATCACGAGCCTGCGCCCCTGGGCATTTGACGTCGACCCGCAGGCCCTTGGCGTTAACCCAGATTTTTTCCAGCAAACCGACGCCCAGCGGTTGATCCAGTGCCTGCAAGGTTGGCGGGGTGGTGCCGTCCAGGGTCCAGGCGAAACGCTGGCGCCGGCAATTGGGATCGTTACGGTTCATGGGCTGACCCAATGGCCAACAGATCGCCGCTACCCCGACGTTCATCGGCACTGGTTGCGCCGGCACGGTGATTCCCCGCTGACTGTCGCGGTTGATCAGCACGTCGTGCACTTGCAGCATCAGTGGCGCTGCCGAGGCCAGACCAAACTGCCCCGGCACCGGGGTGCCATCCGGGCGGCCGATCCAGGTGCCGATCAAGTACCGTGGGCCGACGCCAATCGCCCAGGCATCGCGAAAACCGTAGCTGGTGCCGGTTTTCCAGGCCAGCACCGGGCGCTGCACCAACTCGGCAAGCGGATCGCGATCCGGCCGCGCCTGACCGCTGAGGATCCGCCGCACGATCCACGCCGAGCCCGGCGACAGCAACGGCCGCTCATACAGCACATCGTCCGGTTGCAAACGAATATTGGCGCTCTTGCCACCACGGGCGAAAGCACTGTAACCACTGACCAGATCCTCCAGACGACTACCAGCCCCGCCCAAAATCAACGCCAGGTTCGGCTCGGCCAACGCCGGCAGCGTCAGCGGAACGCCGCCGATGCGCATCCGGGCGGCGAAACGTTTCGGCCCGTAGGCTTCGAGCAGCTGCACCGCGGGCAGATTCAGCGACATCGCAAGCGCGCTACTGGCCGACACCGCACCGCTGAAGCCCATGGAAAAGTTGCCCGGCCGGTAATCGCCGTAACGCCGCGGCACGTCCTGCAGCAGGGATTCGGAATGGATCAGCCCGGCATCCATGGCCATGCCATACAGGAAGGGTTTTAGGGTCGAACCGGGCGAGCGCATGGCGCTGATCATGTCCACATGACCAAAGCGCCGTGTGTCGTTGATGTCCACCGAGCCAAGGTAGGCGCGCACCGCCATGGTCTCTTCTTCGACCACCAGAATCGCTGCGGACGTATGCTCCGGCAAGCGCGCGCGCCAGCCCAGCAGCAGGTCCTCAAGACGTCGCTGCAAAGTAGCATCCAGGGTGGTGCGGATCAGCGGCGGGCTGTCCGGGCGATTCAACCTTCGCGCCAGCAACGGCGCGAGGCTCGGTTCCAGGCGTGGCGCCAGCAGCAAGGGCTCTTCCAGTGCTTCGTTCACCGCTGATTGCGGCCAGACATGGAACTGTGCCAGCCGCCGCAAGACTTTATCCCGTGCCACTTGGGCTCGCGCCGGGTGACGGTCCGGGCGCAAGCGGCTCGGTGCCTGCGGCAGGACCGCCAGCAGTGCAGCTTCGGCGTGAGTCAGTTGCTGCGGCGACTTGCCAAGGTATGCCCAACTGGCCGCCGCCACGCCTTGCAGCGTACCGCCGAACGGCGCGCGATTGAGATACAGGCTGAGGATTTGATCCTTGGACAGATGCCATTCCAGTTGCGCGGTGCGCCAGAGTTGCCGCAGTTTGCCGAGCAGCGTTCGCGTGTGCGGATCAAGCTGGCGCGCGACCTGCATCGACAATGTGCTGCCCCCCGACAGCACGCGCCCGCCAGAGAGGTTCTGCCATACGGCGCGCCCCAGCGCCAAGGGATTAACGCCGGGGTGCTGATAAAACCAGCGATCTTCGTAAGTCAGCAGCGCTTGGAGGTAATACGGCGAAACCTGATGGGGCTCCACCGGGTAGCGCCATACGCCATTGGCATCGGCGAACCGCCACAGCGGCGTGCCGTCTTCGGCCAGCACCACACGCGCCAGATCGTCTTGGGGCAAGGGCAACGGCCAGATGCGGTCGGCGAGCCAGAGCAGTGCGATCAACAGCAGTACAGCAACCAGAACCCTACGCAAAAACCTCATCCAGCGCGGCCCCTGCCGGAGCCTGGGGGGACGCCGGGTTCTTGCTCGCGAAGGTAATTCACCTGACACACCGCGTCGCCGCAATTGCAGGCGAGCCAGCCCCCACAGGGAACGCAGACGCTCAGTAACTAATCGCAAATTCAAACCCGCAAACCTCTATGCTTTAAGGGAACTCGCTGAAGCGAATAATGGCCTAAGGCCCGGGCATGGCAATGACGCCAACCCTTTCATCAGGACGCATACATGCAGGTAGAAAGCTTTTCCGAATGGCTCGGCCAGGCACTTGGTTCAGTCATCCGGTTTATCGTCGATGTGCTCAGTGGATTTTTCGATGCATTGACTCACGCCAGCAGCAATTTTATCGAGGGGTTTTCCCGGGCGCTGGGCATGGACGCCTCGATCATCAGCATCCTCGCGCTGATTATCGGCCTGATGCTGCTGTACTCGGCGATCCGCGCCTTTATGCGGGCCTCAATCATCATGGGGATCATCTGGCTGGTGCTCGGGCTGTGGTTGTTGAGCTGGATTATTCATTGAACCCAAAGAGCAAAATATCGTCCGAACGCGGCCCGAACCTTCGGCATTTCCTACGCGCTGATCGTTCCCACGCGGAGCGTGGGAACGATCACAAAAATCTCTGCGCTATCTACCCTTGATCACCATCTGCGGCACTGTTTCGCCCACAGCCTGCCAGTTCGGCCGGTACATCGACTCCACTTGCGGCGGTGGTACGCGGTAGGCGCCAGGGGTGACGGCCCGCGCCAGGTACAGCAGGTGCGCAGTGCCGTAACCGTCCAGGTCCATCGCCGCCACGTAGCGGTCATCGCGGAATTCCTGATGCTTGAGGCGGGCGTTCTGCATCGAGTCCCGCCATTCCTTGACCTTGCTACTGGCGTTTTCCAGGCTCGCAGCGCTCTGAGCCAGGTTCTGGTTTTCCAGCTCCAGACCGGCCGGCAATAAATCCACCACCAAGGCATCCGGCACTCGCTGTTTGGCACTGAGTGCCAAGTGCACCAGCACCAGATCACCACTGGTCAAGGCCTTGAGGTTCAACGGTTGGCCGTTCATGCCCAGGTACTCGCGGTGAATGCTCAGGTTCTCGCCGCCGGCTACCGGCGCCAGTTGTGGATAACCGGAGATGGTCAGTTGCTGATACACAGGCTCCTTGCCTTCGTTGTGGAGGGACAGCGGCGAAGCCAGCAACGGGCCTTCAAGTTTCAGGCCAGGCTGGTTATTGCTCAGCTCACGGGTTTCACCACCACTGCTCAGTTGCGCATTCCAGATGGCTTCGGGTTTACCCAGCAAACCACGGCCGGCGAGGAACAGCGAGTTGCGCTCCTGGGTCGACAGGTATCGGCTGGCAGCCAGTTGATCGGACAACTCGAACAGACGCTCTTCACGCTTACCCCTGGCCAGGTCGTTCTCTTCCAGCAAGGCTAGAATCAGCGCCTGATCGCGCAGCGGGCTGCCGTAATCGGCGAGCCAGTCCTTGCTGTTGCGCGACGCTGCCAACCCTGTGATCAAGGCCTGATCAGCACGCGGCTGATCGCCCATTTTCTGCAAGGCAATGGACAGTTGCACAAGCGGCAGACCGGAGCGGGCATCGGTACGCCGCTCGAACAGACTGCGCAACGCACCCAGCGGCGCCTGTTGGCTGCGGGCCAATACCAGACCGGCATAGGCCTGCACCGCGAAACGCGTGTGCTCGGCATTTTCGCTGTAGTTCACTTCGATCAGGTTACGTTCCTGCACATAACGCAGCAGCCGCTCGCTGGCCTTTTTCAGGGCTTCAGGCGGTACCGTGAAACCTTGCTCGCGAGCACGCAACAGGAAGTCGGTGACGTAGGCGGTCAGCCAGTACTCTTCTTCACCGTTCGCCCCCCATAAACCGAAGCTGCCGTTGTAGCGCTGCATGCCCAACAGGCGCTCGATGCCCAGCTCGATCTTGCGTTTGCGGTCAGCATCCGGCTCGCCTTCCAGACCGAGGCGTTCAAGGCTCGCGGCATCGGCATAAAGCGACGGATACAGCCCGCTGGTGGTTTGCTCCAGGCAACCATACGGATACGCCTTGAGCGCACGGATCTGTTCGCCAAGGTTCAACGGCGGTCGGCTCGACAGGCTGAGCAAGGCTTCACGCCCGGCCGGCTCGAAAGCCGCCAGCTCACCTTCCGGCAAGTTCCACGGCTGATCCTTGAGCACCGCGCGGTAGTGTTTGAGCATCGCCGGATAGGCTGGACGCACGCCCAGCGTCCAGTCGCGGGTGAACGGCGGCAAGCTCTCGCCCGGCAGGTCGAGGCCGTTGACCAGCACCTTGACCTTGCCCTGACCAAAGCCACCCAGTGCCTGCACCGGAATCTGCAACGTCGTGCGCTGGCCTTCAGTCAGTTGCACGCTGTGGGTCACGTCACCGAGCAGACTCAGTTGGCCCTCGGCACTCAGTTGCACCGTCAGATTCTGTGCCTTGCCCGAGAGGTTCGACAGGTCCAGCGCCAGCTTCGTCTGGTCACCACCAGCAAGGAAACGCGGCGCCGACAGTTCGGCGATCAGCGGCGCGGCGATCACGGTTTTGCCTTCGGCCATGCCGTAGCGATCATCGGTCCAGGCCTGAGCCATCAGACGCAGTTCGCCGTTGAAGTCCGGAATGTCGACGCTGGCTTCACCTTCGCCCTGTTCGTTCAGGGTCACCGGCGCGCTTTGCAGGGCAACGATGGTCACGCTGGTGTCGGGACGCTTGCCACCCTTGGCCAGCGCAGCGTCGCCACCGAACGCCAGGCTGGCCAAACGGCCCTGCCCGGCTTCAATCAGTTGCCCATAGATATCCAGTTGGTCAGCGCCATACGCCTTGCGACCGAACAGGCTGGAGTACGGGTCAGGCGTTGGGTATTCGGTGATATTGAGGATGCCCACGTCCACCGCAGCCAGCAGCACGTGCACGTGCACGTGTTTCGGCATGCTGCCATCGGCATTTTTCGCCTGAATCTTCACCGTCAGCGGCTGTTTGGGGCGCATCTTTTCCGGTGCATTCAGGGTCACCCCGAGTTTGCGCTGGGTCCGATCCAGCGGCAGGTGCAGCACGCCGACCGCGCGTTTCGGGGTGACATTGGCTTTGCGTTCACCCGGACGAATCACCAGCGCGCTGACATACAGGTCATGCCGCGACCATTTCGGATCAAGCTTGACCGCGAAGCTTTTGCCTGCGGCCGGCACATCGATTTCCTGCCACCACAATGGTCCGTCGCTGGACTCCACCAGCAGATAACCTTTGCCAGCTGCGGGCGCCGTGACTGTCACGTTAGCCGTGTCGCCATCGCCATAGGCGGGCTTGTCCAGCGCCAGTTTGACCTGATCCGGTCGCACCGCGCCGCCTTCGGTGTTGTCCTGGGAGCGGTAACCGGCCCAGAAACGCAGACTGCTGAGCAGTCCGGTCTGCGGGTCTTCGACTTCGACGCGATACGGGCCCCACTCCACCGGAAAACTGACTTTCGCGGTGTCACCGGCCTTGATGCTGACGGTCTCTTCATCGAGGGTGAGGAATTTTTCGTTGAAGTGATAGCTCCAGCCATCGCTTTGCGAGTAGTTCCAGTAGTAGTCACGACGCTCGCGCACCAGCCGTACCTTGAGGTTGTCCGCCGCCAGCTTCTGACCTTCATTGTTGGCCAGCAGCAGCTCGAACCCGACCGGGCCGTTGCCGTCGGTTTCTTTGCCATCAAACAACGCCCGCAGCCCCGGCAAACGATCCGCCGGCCATACCGGTTGCACCACACGACGAGTGATCGGGCGACCACCGGACTCGTGCAGGCTGGCCTGAACGATCAGTTGCAGCGGCGACCTGGCCCCGGCCCATTTGCTTTCCAGATCGATGGTTGCCTCGCCGTTGGCGTCCAGCGTGCTCTCGTCCAGATCCAGATCCTGACTCAGCTCTGCTTCGGTGACCGAGCCGAATTGATAACCGGGTAGCGCGTTGACCGCCTCACGCAGCGGACGCACATAAACCTGGCCGCTCAGGCGATTGCCCGAGGCCGGGGCACCATAGAGATAACGGCCTTTGACGCTGATTTCGGCGGTATCGGCCGGTTTGATCGGGGCATCACGGCCTTTTAGCTCAAGGGCCAGACGCTCGGGCAGGAAGTCTTCGACGAGGAACTCATACAACTGCGGCTTGCCGTCACCCAGATCGAACACCAGCTGCCAACGCCCGGTCGGCGCTTCACCGGCCAGTTGCAGTGGGTATTGATAGAGACCGGACGCATCGGCGTCCCAGACGAACTTGCGACTGACCTGCTCATCCGGGCGACGCACTTCAACGCTGACCGGCTGCGGTTTGACGGCATTACCGTCCTTGTCCCGCAGCAAGGCGTTGAGCAGCACGGTTTCGCCGGGGCGATACAGGTCACGCGGGCCAAACACAAAAAACTGCAGGGGATGGGCTTGTGGCCCGCCGATATCGAACTCGGCCAGGTCCAGCGCGGCGCTGTTGAGTCGTAACATGCTGGTCTGCTCGCCCTGATGGGCCAGCAACACTTCGGCTTTTTTCGGCAGCGACAACTCGGTATGGCCGCCCTTCTCGGTCTTGCCCTGGCCTACTACCCGGCCCTCGCTATCAAGCAGTTCGAGACTGACGTCATCCAGAGCTTTACCGCCGTCCAGCGCTTGAGTAAAGACATCCAGACGGTTCTGGTAACGGTGCACCGACAGGCCGATATCACTGAGGGTAAAGAGGGTCGCCGGTTGCGAGTAGTTATAGGTGCCGGAAGCCCGCATCACCGCCAGGTAAACGCCAGCCTGTTGCAGTTGCTTGAGGCCGGCGATCGGCAGTAACAGGGTTTCCCGGGTATTGCGCGCCGGGTTCAGGTCGAAGCGACCACCGTAAACCAGATCGGCCATCGGCAGCAGTTCGCGCGATTCATAACTTTGCAGGCTGGCGCTGCGGCCCCACCGACTGAGAAACGCCGGGAGGGATTCGGGTTTGATCCGGAAGAACTCGACGTCGATCTTGTCGACATTCAGCGCGATCACCGGCAGGCCTTCGGCCAGACGGGTCGGCAACAAGGTGCCACGACTGGCGAAGCCTACTGTGGGTTGCAGGTCACGGGTTTCCAGGCGGCTGACGTACTCGGCGGCAAGTCTGGCATCGTTGACCCCGCGTAGCCCGGCATCGACAGTGAGCACCAGTTTGCGCCGGGGCTCAAGATGGCGCAGGCGCAGTTCCATCAGGTTGTCGGAGAGTTCCCAGGCACCGTCGATCTTGCCCGATTTGCTGTCGACCAGATGCAGTTTTTCGTCGAATTTCTGCTCAGGGTCCAGCGGCACCGAAAAGCTCACCGACAGCGTGCTGGCACCATCAAGCTGAACTTCGGAAACGTCCACCACGCTTAACTCACGGCCGGCGTAGCGCTGCTTCAGTACCGCAGTGTCCTGAATCGCCTTGGCCGTGGGCGCTGTGACCGCCGCCGGGGGCGCGGCGGTGGGAGGCGCTTTTTCGGAAGTCGACGAATCGCACGCGCTTAGCAGCGCCAACGCACAGGCCAGAAACAGTCCTTTGTTAAGCATGGGGCACTCATTGGCAGGAGTATCGTAGCCTTGAACTATATATCACTGATGCCAAACCGCCTGGGGCGCCGGTCACATTGACCGACGCCGGGCGGGCTGGTTCTGGTCATTGAAGAATTTGCTGATGATCGTTCCCACGCTCCCGCGTGGGAATGCATCCCGTGACGCTCCGCGTCACATCAACGGCGATTGCTGCGCGTCCATGGCGGCGTTCCCACGCAGAGCGTGGGAACGATCAAGGAGGCGGCGCGAGTCCCGAAACTGCCGCTACAATGCCTGCTCTATCAAGGAGCCTGCATGTCCACCCTGATCACCGACTGGCGCCACCGCTCAACCCATCGCCGTGTCTGGGCGCTCGCGGCGCCGATGATTCTGTCGAACATCTCCGTTCCACTGGTGGCCCTGGTCGACAGCACAGTGATCGGTCATCTGCCCTACGCCCACCAACTCGGTGCTGTGGCTATCGGTGCCAACCTGTATCTGTTTCTGGCCTGGTCGATGGGCTTTCTGCGCATGGGCTCCACCGGTTTTGCCGCCCAGGCCGCCGGGCGTGAAGACGGCGCAGCACTTCGACAGGTCCTGCTGCAAGGTTTGCTCTTGGCCATGGGCCTGGCGCTGCTGCTTGGGGTCATCGCCGTGCCGCTGAGCGGCGTCGCTTTAAACCTGATGCACCCCTCCGCCGAACTCGACCAAATGACCCGGGACTTTTTCCATACCCGGCTGTTCGGTCTACCCGCAGCGCTGGCCAGTTACGCGCTGGTCGGCTGGTTCCTCGGCACCCAGAACGCCCGCGCACCGCTGGCGATTCTGCTGAGCACGAACCTGGTAAACATCGCGCTGAACCTGTGGTTCGTCCTCGGACTGGAGTGGGGTGTAGTCGGCGCGGCGCGGGCCTCGGTCATCGCCGAATGGACCGGTACCCTGATTGGTCTGGCCATGACCCGCAAAGCCCTGCGCGCCTACCCCGGCCACATTGCGTGGGCGGCGCTGGCACTGTGGCAAAGCTGGCGACCGCTGCTGGCGGTCAATCGGGACATTTTCATTCGCAGCCTGGCACTGCAATCAGTGTTTTTCCTGATCACCGTGCAAGGCGCACGGCTGGGTGACGCAACCGTCGCGGCCAACGCTCTGCTGCTCAACGGTTTACTACTGACCGCCCATGCGCTCGATGGCCTGGCCCATGCAGTGGAAGCTCTGTGCGGTCACGCCATCGGCGCCCATGACCGGCAGGCCTTGCGCCGTTCGCTGGTGGTAGCCTGCGGTTGGTCGTTGCTGACCAGTCTGGGCTTCGCCGTGCTGTTTCTGTTTGCCGGTCATCTGTTCATCGAGATGCAGACCAACATCCAGAGCGTGCGCGACACCGCGTTCAGCTACTTGCCTTACCTCGCCGCGCTACCGCTGATCGCGGTCTGGAGCTACTTGCTCGACGGTCTGTTCATCGGCGCCACCCGTGCCAGGGAAATGCGCAACGGTATGCTGCTGACCGTGATCATCGTGCTACCGGTGGCCTGGGCTCTACAGAGCTTTGGCAACCATGGTCTGTGGCTGGCGTTTCTGCTGTTCATGCTGCTACGCAGCCTGACCCTCGGCGCTTTCGCCTGGCTCTTAAGCAAGAATGATGGCTGGTTTAGCGTCATCGCCCGCTGAGCGGGTGCAGTTCGAACACGAACGGTTCGCTGGCTGGATCAAATATTGGCGTGTCTCTACAGAGGGGGCGACGTGAGATACTCGCTGAGAGACATCGTCGATGTAGAGAGCCTGGTACAAATCAGAAAGCGGCCTAAATGAAATGAAGACCTGCACTCTTTGATTCTTCGAAAACAAATGGCTTGCGCCATATACGTCTGAAAAAAATGCCGCGCCAGACCATCTGAAAAAACACACGGGTTGCAGTGCGTTTTCAGACAACCTGGCGCGACAGTTTGTTACCTCAAGAAGACAGGTAAGACGAGCGAGTCAGCCCCAGACGCAGAGCGTCGAGGTATTGAGTGCGTTCGGCCGGGCTGATCTTCGCGCAGGCGACTTTGTCCCGATAGTGGGTCATCAGCTCTTCCGGAGACAAATGCACGTAACGCAGCATGTCTTCGATGGTGTCGTGGGTTTCGATACCGGCGTGATACACGCTGCCGTCCGCATTCTGGTAGATATTCACCGAGTCGGTATCACCGAACAGGTTGTGCATATCACCGAGAATTTCCTGATAGGCGCCCACCAGGAAAATCCCCAGCAGGTAATCTTCACCGTCGTTCAGCGCATGCACCGGCAGGCTGGTTTCAATGCTTTGTTCATCGACGTACTGCTTGATCTTGCCATCGGAGTCGCAGGTCAGGTCTTGCAGCACAGCACGGCGCAGCGGCTCTTCGTCGAGACGGTGCAATGGCAGAATCGGCAGTACCTGGCCAATCGCCCAGGTGTCCGGCAGGCTCTGGAATACCGAGAAATTGCAGATGTACTTGTCGGCGAGCTTGTCGTTGAGTTCGTCGAGCACCTGACGGTGGGAACGCTGACGGGCTTTCAACGAGTTGTGCAGGCGACGGCAGACCGCAAAGTAGCACTGTTCGGCCAAAGCTTTCTCGGCCAGGGTCAGTTTGCCATCGGCGTACTGGGCAGCGATGTCGCTCATGTAGTGCGTGGCACGCCAGTAGGTCTCGGTGACCATCTCGATGTCGGTCGGACCCAGCAGGTCTACCAGCCATTGCACGGTTTCCGGCAGCTCTTCCTTGTTCTCGATGACTGGCACGTCGTCGTTGTGCTTCTCGACGTCGGTCACCTGGACCACCAGCATGGCGTGGTGGGCGGTCAGCGAGCGGCCGCTCTCGGAGAAGATGTTCGGATGCGGCAGGCTCTGCGCATCGCAGAACTCCTTGAGCATTCCGACCACTACACCGGCGTAGTCGTCCATGTCGTAGTTGATCGAGCTGGCATTGCGCGAGTGGGTACCGTCGTAGTCAACGCCCAGGCCGCCGCCGACGTCGATGTGATCCACCGGCAGGCCAAGGTTGCGCAATTCGCCGTAATAGCGGATCGCTTCCTTGAAGCCATGCTGGTAGTCCGCCAGGTTGGCGATCTGCGAGCCCATGTGAAAGTGCAGCAAGCGAATGCCCTGATCCAGACCGGCGGCGCGGAAACGCTCGACCACTGAGATCAGCTGAGCGGCAGACAGACCGAATTTGGATTTTTCACCGCCGGTGTCAGCCCACTTGCTCGAGGCCAAGGAAGACAAACGCACCCGTAGACCGACCTGAGGTTTGACCTTGAGCGAGGCCGCTTCTTCGATCACCAGCTCAACTTCGGATTCTTTCTCGATCACGATGAACACGTTGTGACCAAGCTTCTGGCCCATCAGTGCCAGACGAATGAACTCACGGTCCTTGTAACCGTTGCAGACAATGGTTCCGCCTTTGGGCGCCAGCGCCAACACCGCCAGCAGTTCCGGCTTGGAGCCGGCTTCCAGGCCGATGGACACGTCCTGGGTGGCAATGATGTTCTCGATCACCGCTTCTTGCTGGTTGACCTTGATCGGGTACAGCGCGGTGTACTTGCTCTGGTATTCCAGACGCTCGATGTTGGCGTCGAATGCGCCGGTCAGCTGACGTACGCGGTCTTGCAGTATGTCCGGAAAGCGCACCAGTAGCGGCAACGACAGGCCGCTTTTACGCAGCTCATCGACTTGTTCGAACAGATCGATAGGCGAGCTGTTCGGGCCGTTCGGACGAACTTCGACGCGACCGGCGTCACTAATCGCGAAATACCCGGCCCCCCAATGGCGAATCCCATAAACACTGCGGCTGTCCGCAACTGTCCATTGGCTGCCATCGTCTTTGCGTGTGCGTCGTACGGACATCGAAGTCCCCTATAAATGAAGTCATAGAGCGTCGCCTGAGATCAGGCTGGCGCAGTCTAAAGAATGAAAATGACGATTAGCCTGTATTCGAGGGGGATAGACCTCGCATACAGCGCGGAGTTTAGAAACCGGTCATGAACAGGCTCTGTGAAAACCATGGAGACGACGGCAAACCTGTACCGGATCAGGACTGCGTCAAGTCGGGGTGGTCTTCACAGAGGCTGCTAGCCGCCGGACTTCTTCGCTTTAAAACCGAGCTTGATCAGCTCTGCCAAGAGTAGCTCGACATGCTCGCCCTGGATCTCGATGACCCCGTCTTTCAACGTGCCGCCGGTACCGCAACGCTTTTTCAGCGTCGTGGCAAGCGTACTGAGGGCATCTTCGGCCAACGGCACGCCGGTGATGGTGGTCACCGTCTTGCCGCCACGGCCCTTGCTTTCGCGACGCACGCGAGCGATGCCGTCGCCGGCAGGGACAACGGTTTGTTTGCAGATGCAGGCATCCACCGGCTGGCTACAGTCCGGGCAATGTCGACCTGCGTCGGTGGAAAATACCAGGCCACCAAGGGCGGCGAAGGATGCGGCTTTTTTGGCCACCGGCAATCCTCTTGGGAGGACAAAGACTGGTCGAAGCGCTTTGGCAAGTGCCATCGACCGCGAAGCCCCACTCAGGCAGGGGCAGCGCTACTGAAACGGTACAGACTTGTAGGAGCAGAGCTTGCTCGCGAAGGACGTCAACGAAAACGCGCGGCATCAGACAGCACGTGTCGTTCATGCGTCCTTCGCGAGCAAGCTTCGCTCCTACAAAAGGTCGCGCAGTGTAACGGCAAAAAGCGCACTTGCTAAGAGCCAATCGGCGCCAATTTATACATCTTTTGCGACGTCTGCGCCCTGTGAGCGCAGATAACGTTTCAAGGCCGCCAGAGAGTCCGGGCAATAAGGCTTTTGCTGAATTTCCTGCATGACCTGATCGATCGGCATAAAGCGCGCCTCCAGCACTTCCTCTGGCTGCAAACGCAATGGCCCGTCCCAGACCGCCGAGAACGCCGAACACCACAGTCGATTATCAGTGTCTTCGAAGAAAAAGTGATCATGTGCAGTCAATTCCACACCGCTGACCCCAAGCTCTTCTTCCAGTTCACGGGCCGCCGATTCGGCATAGGTCTCAGTCGCCAGCACCATCCCGCCGGCTGCCACGTCCCAATAACCGGGATAGATAGCTTTGCTCAGGGTGCGCCGATGCACGCACAGCTCACCGGCCGAATTGAATAGCATGATGTAAGTTCCGCGCCCGATCAGCCCACGCTCGCGCAAATCGGACCGGACCAGGGCGCCAAGCAAGTTGTCTTGCTCATCGACCCAGGCGATGTGTTCGGCATCAGAGGCCGCGCGATGTGCGGCCTCTTTAGAGGTAACGACCATGACTCAACCCTGGGAGAGCAGTTGACGCAAATCGATGACCGCTGCATTGGCCCGCGAGATGTAGTTGGCCATGACCAGCGAGTGGTTGGCCAGCACGCCAAAGCCGCTGCCGTTGAGAATCATTGGGCTCCATACTCGCTCCTGGGAGGCTTCCAGCTCACGAATGATCTGACGCACGCTGACCGTGGCGTTTTTCTTGGCCAATACGTCGGCAAAGTCGACTTCGATGGCGCGCAGCAGATGGGACAATGCCCAGGCCTGACCGCGGGCTTCGTAGAACACGTTGTCGATCTGCAGCCAAGGGGTTTCCACCAATTCTTCATCTAGCTGCGGCACTTGACCGGGTGCCAGTGCTTCGGTTTTCAGCGCAGTATTGAGTTTGACCCGACCGACGCTGGCCGACAGTCGTTGCGACAACGAGCCCAGGCGAGTGGCCACATCACCGAGCCAGTTATTGAGGTTGTCGGCCCGGGCGTAGAACAGGGCGTTCTTCTGCGATGGATCTGACAGCCGCGCCTGATAGCGACTCAGCGAGTTGATGCCTTCCTGGTACTCGGACTCACTGGAAGGCAGCATCCAGCTTTTGTTGTCGAAGTTGAAACGCGGCTCGGCCTTGCCCAGATCAGCGTCTTCTGCGGACTGCGATTGCGAACGGGCGAAGTCTTTGCGCAGGGCACGGGTCAGGTCGCGGACCTGTACCAGCACGCCATATTCCCAACTAGGGATATCGTCCAGCCAGACGCCCGGTGGAAAGCGATCATTGGAGAGGTAGCCGCCAGGTTTGTGCAGCAGCGTACCGGCAACAGTCTTGAGGGTTTCCACCGTGGTGTAACCGACGACCATCTGCTTGCCGTCCTTCTCAGCCGCCATTTGAGCATTCTGCTGAACCGCAAACAGTGCCGGTTCCTGGCTCCAGTACCAGCCCACGACAAGGGTCACCAGCAGGTACAAACCCACCACTGTGCCCAAGGCACGGCTGAACAGCAAACCACCGAAATAGCTGCGGGTTGCCGACTCAGGTTCAGCGGCACGATCAGGCGCGCTGCCTGCGCGGTTCTTCCAGTCCAGCATGGCTATATCCTTTCAATCACTTGAATTCATCGGTTCGACCACAACCCTACTCCATCGCGCCCCGGTTCGAGCGGATTAAATCAGCCGCAAACCAGGACGCCGCACAATAGTCGCGCATCAAGCCGTCACTATCAATGAAGCGCAGCCACCAACCCATGAGACCCGCCGTTCAAAAAATGAATGGCATCGCTTTGCAGTTTATTGATGCAGGACACTCATGCAATCGAAAAGAGGTGCTAGCATAGAGCCACCAGTCAATCTCAGCATGCCCCCTAACTAGTAGTCAGGATATGACCGAGCCAGAAGACCCCAGCCGTGAGCGCCTCAAGCACCACTTTGCCCAGCGGGTGATTCATCAGGCACGTCAGATTCTTGAGATATGGCAACGCCTGCAGCGAAGCGAATGGTCGACCACTGATATGTCCGAACTGGCCGAGGCCAACTTGCGCCTGCTGCGGTTCGCCGAACGGTTTGAACAGCCCGAACACTGTCAGCTCGCGCACAGCATCGGCCACTCTCTGAAAGCCGTGGATGCCAACCGCGGGCGCCTGAACAGCGGGCTGATCACCGATCTCAATCGCCTGATGCAACGCTTGTCCCGCACCGGCCTGCGTCATGGCGAGCAACTCGAACAAACCTTCCTGCCACCGCTGCGCAAGCCGATCTACGTGATGCTGCAAGATCACGACCGCGCCGAGCGGCTGGCCAAACAACTCGAGTTCTTTGGACTCAGCGCTCAGTCGCTGGACAGTGTAGCGGCGTTCCGCTCCTCGCTGGTCGAGCGGCTTCCGGCAGCGATCGTCATGGATGTCGATTTTTGTGGCGCCGGCATGGGCCTGCAGCTGGCGGCCGAGGCCCAGGAAGGCCTTGAGCACAAGCTGCCACTGCTGTTCTTCAGCCTGCACGAAACCGATACCCCGACCCGTCTCGCCGCCGTTCGCGCCGGCGGTCAGGAGTTTTTGACCGGTACCCTTGAAGCTTCGAGCCTGCTGGAGAAAATCGAAGTCCTGACCTGCGTCGCCCAGTACGAACCGTACAAAGTGCTGATCATCGATGATTCGCGCGCTCAGGCATTGCACACCGAACGCCTGCTCAACAGCGCCGGTATCGTCACCCGCACCCTGATCGAGCCGATTCAAGCGATGGCTGAACTGGCGGAGTTTCAGCCGGACCTGATCATTCTCGACATGTACATGCCGACCTGCACCGGTACGGAACTTGCCAAGGTGATCCGCCACAATGACCGCTATGTCAGCGTGCCGATCATCTATCTGTCGGCCGAAAACGACCTGGACAAGCAACTCGACGCCATGAGCGAAGGTGGCGACGACTTCCTGACCAAGCCGATCAAGCCGCGGCACCTGATCACCACGGTGCGCAACCGTGCGGCCCGGGCGCGCAATCTCAAGGCGCGGATGGTTCGCGACAGCCTGACCGGCCTGTACAACCATACCCATATCCTGCAATTGCTCGAAGACTGCAGCTTTCGTGCCCGCCGCGAAAGCAAGCCGCTGAGCTTTGCCATGCTCGACATCGACCACTTCAAACGGGTCAACGACAGCCACGGCCACCCCATGGGCGACCGCGTGATCAAGAGCCTGGCGCTATTCCTCAAGCAACGTCTGCGCAAGACCGACTTCATCGGCCGCTATGGTGGCGAAGAGTTCGCCATCATCATGCCCGACACCGATATCGAATCGGCCTACAACGTGCTCAATGAAATCCGTCAGCGCTTTGCCGAGATTCACTATCCGGCGCAACCTCAGGATCTCTGGTGCACCTTCAGCGCCGGCGTCGTAGAACTGCGCGAGGACTCCGACAGCCTGATGATGGCCAGCCAGGCGGACGAAGCGCTGTACCGTGCCAAGCACGCCGGACGCAATCGTGTGCAAGCCGCTCTGCGATCAAAGCAAAGTGCCACTTTTTTATCGGAAACCACCGAGTCAGTCATAACGCTGTAACAGAAACGCAATAACTTCAAGCGCTTACCATTCTGTCGTTGGTAGAGCCACGATGCGCCTGAAGCTGCTGACCAATCTCAACACCCTCCTTTTAGTCGCCGTTTGTCTCGCTCTGGGCGCCACGCTCTGGTGGTCGCAACAGGCACTGGAACGCCCCTATGTGCTGATGGAACGCTACTTGGGCCTGTCGCAGCAGTTCCAGAATCAGGTGGTACGCAATGTTGAAGATTACCTGGCCAGTGGCGACGCCCTGCGCTTGAGTGCCGCCAGCCAATCGCTCGAAACGCTTCAAACAGAGCTCGGCGAATTACCTGCCGAGCTGGCGCAAAGCCTGCGCCCAAGCCTTTCGAGCCTGGATAGCTTCAGCAAGACCGACCTGCTGGCTGCCGGCAAACTCGCCGGCGACCCGCAAGCCCTGCTCCTGCAGGCCGAGCGTGAGCTGGGCGCCAACCTGGAACAACTCAGCCAGTACGCCACCGGCGCCAATACCCCGATTGCCGCAGGTTACTTGCCGTTGTTACTGGCGGCGTCACAGCACCTGGCCAAGCTGTCGCTGGCCCGGGACAAACTGGTCAGCAGCGGTCGTAGCGAACTGGCTGCCGACGTCGAGCGTGAGGTGACCAGCATCCGCTCCCAGGCTGAACAGCTGGAGACTCTACCGTTGTTAGGCGTCACCACCAGTAGCGAATCGAATACCGAAGACTTCGCCTCCATGATGGGGCTGGAGAACACTGAAAAAAGCGCCGCAGAAGATACTGGCATTGGCCTCAAGCGCGAACTGAACAGCCTGCTGACACGTTACCCGGCCGAACTGAGCCGCACTCGCGAGCAGATTCAAAAACGCGCCGGGCTCAGTGATGCCACTCACCTCAAGATCGCTGACGTTCAGCAGGCGATTGCTGCTCTGGAGCCTGCCGTCCGCGCTCAACATGGACAGATTCAGAGCGAAGTACGGATGATCCAGGGACTGATGATTGGCCTGATCCTGTTGATCGCGCTGCTTATTGATACCTTGCAACGGCGGCTCGCCCGCGTGCTGACCAATCTGGCTCCGGCCTTGTCGACCTGGGCCGAAGGCGACTTCAGCCAGAATATCCAACTGGGCGCCACCAACCGCGAGCTGCACGATATTGAAGAGTCGCTGAATCGCCTGCGGGCGTATCTGGTTGATCTGGTGGGGACCATCCGGCAGAACGCCGAACAAGTCGCTGGCAGCAGCCGCGCCCTGGCCGAGTTGAGCAGCGGCCTGCACAGCGGTGCCGAACGGCAGGCTGGGGATACCGCACAAATACGCGACGCATTGGGCGAACTGGAAGCCACCATTGTGCAGGTGGCCGGTGATGCCAGCCAGGCCGCCGACGCCAGCCGTCACGCCGGGCTTGCGGTCGAGCATGGCCAGAAGGTGATCGGTTTGAGCCTCACCGGGTTACACGCCCTGGTGGGCGAAGTGCAAGGCAATGCGCAGATGATCGAACACCTGGCCGAAGAGTCGGCGACCATCGGCGGCGTGCTCACAGTGATCCGTTCGATCGCCGACCAGACCAATCTGCTGGCGTTGAACGCTGCCATCGAAGCCGCTCGCGCAGGGGAGATGGGTCGAGGGTTTGCGGTGGTCGCCGAAGAAGTCCGCTCACTGGCGCAGCGTACCGCGGGTGCCACGGCCGAGATCCAGACGCTGATCGCTGGCCTGCAAACCGCAGCCCGACAATCGGTGGAAGGCATGCGCGCCCAGGTCGAACACGCTGAAGCCACAGCCAACCAGGCACAAGCAGCTGACGGAGCCCTGGATGAAATCGTCGGGGCGATACAGACCATTTCCGACACCGCGGTTCGCATCGCCGATGTCACCGCCCAGCAGAGCGGCGCCGTCAGTGAAATCCGCGATCACAGTGAGCGGATTCACCAATTGGGTGGGGATAACTTGCTGAGGATTGGTGAAGGGCGCAGCCAGGGCGAACATTTATTGGCGCTGGGCGGGCAGTTACATACCGCCGTTCAGGCCTTCAGGGTTTAAAGACCACTTTTGATCGTTCCCACGCTCCCGCGTGGGAACGATCATCCCCCCTCTTCCTGCATACCCCGCCCCACTCCGCTATCATGCGCACACGTTAGATACGCGAGATCGCTATGCGCCGTCTGCTCTGCCTGATGCTGTTATTGCTCGCCCTGCCGGCGACCGCCACCGGATTGCTGGACAGTCGTCCCAGTTCGACGCTGGGCGCGATCAATAACAGCGCCGACTTCCTGCCGGTACACGAAGCCTTTCAGTTGAGCCTGATTGAAAGCACGCCGCAATCGATCAAGCTGCGCTTCGTCGCCACCGAAGGTTATTACCTCTACCGCCATCGCTTTCAGTTTCGCAGCGAGCCCGCCGACATTGGCCTGGGCGCCGCTCAACTGCCGCAGGGCGAGAAAAAACATGATGAGTATTTCGGCGACGTCGAGGTCTACCACGGCATTCTCGATGTAGAGCTACCGCGCGTGCCCGGCGATCAGCGCGCCTTGACCCTGGCGGTCACCTATCAAGGCTGCGCCGATAAAGGTCTGTGCTACCCGCCGGAAACCGAGCGACTGAGCATCGACGGCAAGTTTGCTTCAGTCGTCGGCACCGATATGCCGACGCCCCGTCATCAGACCGGTTGGACCTGGCGCGAACTGGCGCTGTTCTTCCTTGCAGGTCTTGGCCTGACCTTCACCCCTTGCGTGCTGCCGATGCTGCCGATTCTTTCCGGCGTTGTACTGCGCGGCCAGGTCGGTGGCTTGCGCGGTTTCAATCTGTCGCTGGCCTACGTGCTCCCGATGGCGGCCTGCTTTGCCTTGCTCGGCGCACTGATGGGAATGTTCGGCGCACAACTGAATCTGCAGGCACGTCTGCAGTCAGCCTGGGTGCTGGTGCCGTTCGCACTGTTTTTCGCGGTGTTTGCCCTGGCTATGTTTGGCATCTTCGAACTGAAACTCCCGCACGCCATCAGCAGTCGCCTGGACCGGGTGGCAAACCGCACCGAAGGCGGTTCCCTGTGGGGCGCAGCAGTGCTGGGCGTGGTTTCGAGCCTGCTGGTTTCGCCCTGCGTCTCGGCGCCACTGGCTGGCGCCCTGCTTTACATAAGCGCCAGCGGTGATGCACTGGGCGGCGCGCTGAAGCTGTTCGTATTGGGTCTGGGCATGGGCGCACCGCTGTTGCTCGTCGCCACTGGTGGCGCGGCCTGGCTGCCAAAAAGCGGCCCATGGCTGATCTACGTCAAACATGCCATCGGCATTCTGCTGCTTGGGCTGGCAGTCGGCTTGCTCAGTCGCGTGCTTCCAGGCGAGATCACCTTGCTGTTGATCGGTTTGCTGGCTGCCGGTGTCGGCTTGTTTCTCGGCGCACTGGAGTTCATCTACAAGGCACCGAGACAGCGCCTGGCGCAGTTGCTGGGGTTATTACTGTTGTTCTATGCGCTGGCCTGCTGGTATGGCGCATTCAGCGGCCAGAGCGATCCGCTGAGCCCGATCGGCCGGTCAATGACCGTCAATTCAGCCATTGACACACACGCTCAAGACGCCAGCGAATGGCAGACCATCAACACGCCTGCGGAACTGGAGCTCGCCCTCGCCGGAGCCAAAATTGCCGGCATCCCGCTGCTGCTCGACTGGTATGCCGATTGGTGCATCAGCTGCAAAGTCATCGAGCATGAGGTGCTTAACGACAGCACCGTCGTCGAACGGCTCAAGGGTTATCGGCTGATCCGCTTCGATATGACCTCCAGCAACCGCGAACAACGCACCCTGCTCGACCGTTACAAACTGTTCGGCCCGCCTGCACTGATGTTTTTCGGCAAAGACGGCGTCGAACAGGGTGAGGTGAGAGTGATCGGCGAGATCAATGCAGCGGACTTCGCCGAACGTGTCGCGAAAGCGAATGACCAGATTTAATCAGGTGGTCATATATTTCGCGCAAACATCGGGCATTGTGCTGGCTATTGCAGAGAACTGGACAGTCACAAAGGCTTTGCGGCATAGTCGCCGGGTTCTGACAACTGTACACAGATCACAAGGAACAGCAGATGGCGACCTTACTGGTTCTGCACGGACCCAACCTGAACTTGCTCGGCACCCGCGAACCGGGGGTCTACGGTGCGGTAACCCTGGCTCAGATCAATCAGGATCTGGAACAGCGGGCCCGTAATGCCGGCCACCATTTGCTCTACCTGCAAAGCAACGCCGAGTACGAATTGATCGACCGCATCCATGCCGCGCGCGGCGAGGGTGTGGACTTCATTTTGATCAATCCAGCAGCTTTTACACATACAAGCGTCGCATTACGTGACGCGTTGCTGGCGGTGAGCATCCCATTCATCGAAGTGCATTTGTCTAACGTGCACAAACGCGAACCTTTCCGCCATCACTCCTACTTCTCCGACGTTGCGGTGGGAGTGATCTGCGGCCTTGGCGCCAGCGGTTATCGACTGGCCCTGGAGGCCGCCCTGGAACAGCTTGAACAACAAGCTAAACGCCCCTGACCGACCCTTGGGAGTTGATGATTCATGGATATCCGTAAAGTTAAGAAACTGATCGAACTGCTGGAAGAATCCGGTATCGACGAGCTGGAGATCAAGGAAGGCGAGGAATCCGTACGGATCAGCCGTCACAGCAAAACCCCTGCGCAACAGTTTTACGCGCCAGCACCTATGGCCGCCGCGCCGGCTCCGGTTGCCGCAGTCGCCGCTGCTCCGGTGGCCGCTGTTGAAGCCCCGGCAGCACCGAAACTCAATGGCACTGTGGTTATGTCCCCGATGGTCGGTACCTTCTACCGCACCCCGGCACCGACTTCGCCAGCCTTCGTTGAAGTTGGCCAGAGCGTGAAGAAAGGCGACACCATCTGCATCGTTGAAGCGATGAAAATGATGAACCACATCCAGGCTGAGTCCAGCGGCGTGATCGAATCCATCCTGGTAGAAAACGGCCAGCCGGTTGAGTACGACCAACCACTGTTCACCATCGTTTGAACCGCGGAGAGCCAACGATGTTGAAACCTGCGAAGCTGGAAAAAGTCCTGATCGCCAACCGCGGTGAAATTGCCCTGCGGATCCTGCGCGCCTGCAAGGAAATGGGCATCAAGACCGTCGCGGTTTACTCGACTGCCGACAAAGAGCTGATGCATTTGGGTCTGGCCGACGAAAGCGTTTGCATCGGTCCGGCGCCTGCCAACCTGTCTTACCTGCACATCCCGGCAATCATCGCGGCCGCTGAAGTCACTGGCGCCACGGCGATTCACCCTGGTTATGGTTTCCTCGCGGAAAACGCCGATTTCGCCGAACAGGTCGAAAAATCCGGCTTCGCCTTCATCGGCCCGAAAGCTGACACCATTCGCCTGATGGGCGACAAGGTTTCAGCCAAGGACGCCATGAAGCGCGCCGGCGTACCGACCGTACCGGGCTCCGACGGCCCACTGCCGGAAGACCCGGAAACCGCTATCGGCATTGGTCGCGAAGTCGGCTATCCGGTGATCATCAAAGCCGCTGGCGGCGGCGGTGGTCGCGGCATGCGTGAAGTGCACAGCGAAGAAGACCTGGTCGAAGCGGCCAAGCAGACCCGCGCCGAAGCGGCTGCCTGGTTCAGCAACCCGATGGTCTATCTGGAAAAATTCCTGACCAACCCGCGTCACGTGGAAGTCCAGGTACTTTCCGACGGCCAGGGCCACGCCATTCATCTGGGCGACCGCGATTGCTCGCTGCAACGTCGCCACCAGAAAGTTCTCGAAGAAGCCCCGGCACCGGGCATCGACGAGAGGGCTCGCCAGGAAGTGCTCGCTCGTTGCGTGAAAGCCTGCATCGACATCGGCTACCGTGGCGCCGGCACATTCGAGTTCCTGTACGAGAATGGCCATTTCTACTTCATCGAGATGAACACTCGTGTACAGGTAGAGCACCCGGTATCGGAAATGGTCACCGGAATCGACATCGTCAAGGAGATGCTCAGCATCGCCGCTGGCAACAAACTGTCGTACACCCAGGACGATGTGAAGATCCACGGCCACGCGCTGGAATGCCGGATCAACGCCGAAGACCCTAAAACCTTTATCCCGAGCCCTGGCATGGTCAAGCACTTCCATGCTCCAGGCGGCAACGGTGTACGGGTCGACTCGCACCTCTACAGCGGCTACAAGGTGCCATCGAACTACGACTCCCTGATCGGCAAGCTGATCACTTGGGGGGCGACGCGCGATGAAGCCATGGCGCGCATGCGCAATGCACTGGATGAAATCGTTGTCGACGGGATCAAAACCAATATCCCGCTGCACCGCGACCTGGTCCGCGATGAAGGCTTCTGCGAAGGTGGAGTGAATATCCACTACCTGGAGCACAAGCTGGCCAAGCAGCACTAAGCTTGATCCAGACCAACAAAGCCGCTTGATTGCGGCTTTGTTGTTTCTGGATACGACGCCACCTGCAGGAGCGCGGCCTGCCCGCGATTCAGGCACCGCGGTTTTTCAGACCGACCGCGTCATCGTTCTTCGCGGGCAAGTCGGATCGCCGCACCGCTCGCTCCTGCGAAGAGCCCATCGCGCGTCACCCTTGTCGTCTTCTGCGCTCGCCTCGCGTAAACTTGTGCGCTTCTCACAGCCCGCCAGGCTGCAATTACATTTTCCGAAGGTGCCCGCCATGCCTTGGCTGCAAGTCCGTCTCGCCATCAGCCCAGAACAAGCCGAAACCTACGAAGACGCTTTCCTTGAAGTCGGCGCCGTTTCGGTGACGTTCATGGACGCCGAAGATCAGCCGATCTTCGAACCGGAACTGAACACCACCCCGCTGTGGTCCCACACCCATTTGCTGGCACTGTTCGAAGGCGGCACAGAAGCCGCCAGCGTCCTCGCCCATATGGAACTGCTGACCGGCGGCCAGCTGCCTGAACATCACTGCGAAGTGATCGAAGATCAGGACTGGGAACGTAGCTGGATGGACAACTTCCAGCCAATGCGCTTCGGCCAGCGTCTGTGGATCGTCCCGAGCTGGCATGCCGCACCGGAGCCGGGCGCCGTCAACCTGCTGCTCGACCCGGGCCTGGCCTTCGGCACCGGCACCCACCCGACAACCGCGCTGTGCCTGGAATGGCTCGACGGCCAGGACCTGAAGAACTGCAACGTGCTGGACTTCGGTTGCGGCTCGGGGATCCTGGCGATTGCCGCCCTGCTGCTGGGCGCCAAAGAAGCCGTCGGCACCGACATCGACGTGCAAGCCCTGGAGGCTTCCCGCGATAACGCCGGGCGCAACAACATTGCCGAAGAATTGTTCCCGCTGTACCTGCCACAGGATTTGCCGCAGGTTCAGGCCGATGTACTGGTCGCCAATATCCTCGCTGGCCCCCTGGTTTCCCTGGCCCCGCAACTGTCCAGCCTGGTCAGGCCGGGTGGCCGCCTGGCGCTGTCGGGCATCCTCGCCGAACAGGGCGAAGACGTCGCAGCAGCTTATGCCCAGGACTTCGAGCTGGACCCGATTGCCAATCGCGAAGGCTGGGTGCGTATCACTGGCCGTCGGCGCTAGAATGGACGCCTGCATAAACCGGATTGCCGCATGACCGACAGCTTCGTCACCCAGTGCCCGCATTGCCAAACCAGCTTTCGCGTAAGCCACGCCCAGTTGAGCGTAGCCCGTGGAGTGGTTCGCTGCGGCTCATGCCTGCAGGTGTTCAACGCCGCGCGGCAGTTGCTCGAGCAACGCACTGGCAATGAAGCCGTCACCCCCAAGGTGACAACACCGACCGAGACCTCCGCCCCCAGGGCGATCAGCCAGAAGCAATGGACGGCCGCCGAACTCGACCTGGACAATCTCGACCTCGACGAAGAACTCGCCAAGCTCGAACAACGGGAAATCCAGCCGACCAAGGAGTTCGGGCAAGAGCGCAAGCACAAGGAGGATTCGCTGAGCGCACGCAGGGATACGACCGACAGCGAGGAAGAACAATGGTCCGAAAGCCTGTTCAGCGGATCGGCTGCCGAGCGCGCAGAACCGATTGAGCCCGCTGAGCCTGCAGCCAACACAAACAGTAAACCGACAGCCCCGCCCGTCGAACCGCCCAAACCCCGCCGCACCGAGCCCTCACTGTCTTTTGAGCTGGCCGATCTTGACGACGAACCCACCGCGCCGCCTATGCGCCCGAGCCAGGAGCCGCTAGCGCACGAACACCACGAACGCTTGTCGGCAGCAGATGACGACGAAGAGCCACTGGAGGCCGAACCAGCGAGCAAAAAACACGCGCGCAGTGAGCCTGGCCTGCATGACGAGGTGCTGCAGGACCTGGCCGACGAACCGGTGCATCTTGATTGGCAAAAGCGCCGCTCACCCTGGGGCAGACGCTTCTTCTGGGGATTATTGATTCTGCTCGGCGCCGCCGCACTGGCAGGCCAGTACATCGCCTACCACTTCGACGAGCTGGCCCGTCAGGACCAATACCGGCCATGGTTCCAGCAACTGTGCCCGGAAATCGGCTGCACAGTGCCGTCCAAGGTCGACATTGCGCGCATCAAGAGCAGCAATCTGGTGGTGCGCAGCCATCCGGATTTCAGTGGCGCACTGGTGGTCGATGCAATCATCTACAACCGCGCACAATTCTCTCAGCCCTTTCCGTTGCTGGAGTTACGCTTTGCCGACCTCAATGGGCACCTGATCGCCAGTCGGCGCTTCAAACCAAGCGAATACCTCAACGGCGAACTTGAAGGCCTGGCAGAAATGCCGCCACAGACGCCGATCCATATCGCTCTGGACATCCTTGACCCCGGCCCGAAAGCCGTCAATTACAGCCTGAGCTTCCATTCACCCGAATGAAACGCCGCAGTCAATTGGCGTAACTGCACATTGAAGACAGCTTTTTGACTCCCTCGCGTCGAGCCAAACCGCTGGCGATAACAGAATAACTGTTCAGATTTTATCCAATTCAGCCTTTATCCAGTCATCGAGAGCGGGTATCATGCCAACCCTTTTTCGAACTCTAATGATCCGGCCCCACAACAGGGAAGCCCTATGTCGGCGGTACGCATCGGTCCATATACATTGCCTAACGGCTTGATTCTCGCTCCCATGGCGGGCGTCACTGACCAGCCCTTTCGTCAGCTGTGCAAACGGTTGGGCGCAGGCCTTGTAGTCTCGGAAATGGTCACCAGCGACATGAGCTTGTGGAACAGTCGCAAATCGCGTCTGCGCATGATCCACGAAGGTGATCCCGAGCCACGCTCGGTACAGATCGCCGGCGGTGATGCACAGATGCTCGCGGATGCGGCCCGCGCCAACGTCGAGTTGGGTGCGCAGATTATTGATATCAACATGGGTTGTCCGGCGAAGAAGGTCTGCAACAAGGCTGCCGGCTCCGCGTTGCTGAAAGACGAAGATTTGGTGAGCGAGATCCTGCACGCCGTGGTGGCCGCAGTCGATGTACCGGTCACTTTGAAAATCCGCACCGGCTGGGACCGGGCGAACAAAAATGGCCTGACGGTGGCGAAGATCGCCGAGCAGGCAGGAATCACTGCGCTGGCAGTCCATGGCCGGACCCGCGCCGATCTATACACCGGTGAAGCCGAGTACGACACCATTGCCGCGATCAAGCAGGCGGTGTCCATTCCGGTCTTCGCCAACGGCGATATCGACTCGGCCGAAAAAGCCCGGTACGTGCTCCACGCGACCGGTGCCGATGGTCTGTTGATTGGCCGGGCCGCCCAAGGGCGACCATGGATTTTTCGTGAGATCGAGCATTTTCTGCGTACCGGCGAAACACTTCCGGCACCGGAGCTGTTCGAGGTGGAACGTATTCTGCTAGAGCATCTGGCCGCGCTGCATACCTTTTATGGGGATGTCATGGGCGTACGCATTGCTCGCAAGCATGTGGGCTGGTATCTCGCAACCCTGCCGGGCGCCAGGGAGTTCCGCGCCCACTTCAATCGTTTGGATGATACGGAAGCACAGCGCGCCAACGTTCGTGAGTTTTTCGCCGAGCGTTACAAGAGCCTGGTGACAGGGGACGGAGAAGGGGTGGCCGCATGACGATGATGAGCGAGACTTTAGTGAGTGGAACAACACCCGTGAGCGACAATGTAAATTTGAAACAGCACCTCAATACACCGAGCGAAGAGGGTCAGACCCTTCGCGGGAGTGTCGAGAAGGCGCTGCACAATTATTTCGCCCACCTTGAGGGCGCTGCCGTCACGGACGTGTACAACCTGGTGCTCTCCGAAGTCGAGGCGCCGTTGCTCGAAAGCGTGATGAACTACGTCAAGGGCAACCAGACCAAGGCCAGCGAGTTGCTCGGTCTGAACCGCGGCACCTTGCGCAAGAAACTCAAGCAGTACGATCTGCTGTAAGCATTCAATCAAACCAGAAAGGCGCCCGCGCAAGACCGGTCGCCTTTTTTGCTGACTCCTTTGCTTTTGATGGAAATTGAGATGACCGACCAGACTACCCGCCTGCCGATCCGCCGCGCCTTGATCAGCGTTTCCGACAAGACCGGGATCCTCGAATTCGCCCGTGAGCTGGAAGCCCTGGGCGTCGAGATCCTCTCCACCGGCGGTACGTTCAAGCTGCTGCAGGACAACGGCGTGGCCGCAGTAGAAGTCGCGGACTACACCGGCTTTGCAGAAATGATGGACGGTCGGGTCAAGACCCTGCACCCGAAAATCCACGGTGGCATCCTGGGTCGTCGCGGTATCGATGACGCTATCATGAGCGAGCACGGCATCAAGCCGATCGATCTGGTTGCCGTCAACCTCTACCCGTTCGAAGCCACTATCGCAAAGCCAGGTTGTGATCTGCCGACCGCGATCGAGAACATCGATATCGGCGGCCCGACCATGGTTCGTTCCGCGGCCAAGAACCACAAAGACGTGGCCATCGTGGTCAACGCCAGCGATTACGCCAATGTTCTGGAAAGCCTCAAGGCCGGCGGCCTGACCTACGCTCAGCGCTTCGATCTGATGCTCAAGGCTTTCGAGCACACCGCCGCCTACGACGGCATGATCGCCAACTACATGGGCACTGTGAACCAGACCGCTGAAACCCTCTCGACCTCCGGTCGCAGCGAATTCCCGCGCACCTTCAACAGCCAGTTCATCAAGGCCCAGGAAATGCGCTACGGCGAGAACCCGCACCAGAGCGCGGCGTTCTACGTAGAGGCCAAGCCGGCCGAAGTCGGCATCGCCACCGCGACCCAACTGCAAGGCAAGGAGCTGTCGTACAACAACGTGGCCGACACCGACGCTGCGCTGGAGTGCGTGAAGAGCTTCGTCAAGCCAGCCTGCGTCATCGTCAAGCACGCCAACCCGTGCGGCGTGGCGGTCAGCCCGGACGCCGAAGGCGGTATCCGCCAGGCTTACGAACTGGCTTACGCGACGGACACCGAGTCGGCGTTCGGCGGCATCATCGCCTTCAACCGCGAGCTGGACGCTGAAACCGCCAAGGCCATCGTCGAGCGTCAATTCGTCGAAGTGATCATCGCTCCAAGCGTCACCGAAGAAGCCCGCGCCATCGTTGCCGCGAAAGCGAACGTGCGCCTGCTGACCTGCGGTCAGTGGTCGGCTGAGCGCGTTCCGGCCTGGGACTACAAACGCGTCAACGGCGGTTTGCTGGTCCAGAGCCGCGATATCGGCATGATCGGCAGCGAAGACCTGAAAGTGGTGACCAAGCGCGCTCCGACCGAGCAGGAGATCAATGACCTGATCTTCGCCTGGAAAGTCGCCAAGTACGTCAAGTCCAATGCCATCGTGTATGCCAAGAACCGTCAGACCATCGGTGTCGGCGCTGGCCAGATGAGCCGCGTGAACTCCGCTCGCATCGCCGCGATCAAGGCTGAACACGCCGGGCTGCAAGTCCAGGGCGCGGTCATGGCCTCGGACGCCTTCTTCCCGTTCCGCGACGGTATCGATAACGCGGCCAAGGTCGGTATCACTGCCGTGATCCAGCCTGGCGGCTCGATGCGTGACAACGAAGTGATTGCCGCGGCCGACGAAGCGGGTATTGCGATGGTCTTTACGGGCATGCGCCACTTCCGTCATTAATCTGTTTGATCGTACCCACGCTCTGCGTGGGCACGCAGCCCGGGACGCTCCGCGTCCCACGGCATAGGACGCAGAGCGTCCGTAGAGGCACACCCACGCAGAGCGTGGGAACGATCAGCTTCCCCCGAATTAGCGTCATCCGAGGTTTTTGAAATGAATGTTTTGATCATTGGCAGCGGTGGCCGTGAACACGCCCTGGCCTGGAAAGTGGCTCAGGATCCGCGTGTCGCAAAAGTATTCGTGGCCCCGGGCAACGCCGGCACCGCCATTGAAGCCAAGTGCGAGAACGTCGCTATCGACGTATTGGCGCTGGAGCAGCTGGCCGACTTCGCCGAGAAGAACGTTTCCCTGACCATCGTCGGTCCGGAAGTGCCGCTGGTCGCCGGTGTCGTGGATCTGTTCCGCGCCCGTGGCCTGGATTGCTTCGGCCCGACTGCCGGTGCCGCACAGCTGGAAGGTTCCAAAGCCTTCACCAAGGACTTCCTGGCCCGCCACAAGATTCCGACCGCCGACTACCAGAACTTCACCGAGATCGAGCCAGCCCTGGCTTATCTGCGTGAAAAAGGCGCACCGATCGTGATCAAGGCCGACGGCCTGGCCGCCGGCAAGGGCGTGATCGTCGCCATGACCCTGTCTGAAGCCGAAGACGCCGTACGTGACATGCTCGCCGGCAATGCTTTCGGCGAAGCCGGTTCCCGTGTGGTCATCGAGGAATTCCTCGACGGCGAAGAAGCCAGCTTCATCGTCATGGTCGACGGCAAGAACGTGCTGCCGATGGCCACCAGCCAGGACCACAAACGCGTCGGCGACGGCGACACCGGCCCGAACACCGGCGGTATGGGTGCCTACTCCCCTGCCCCGGTGGTCACCAGCGAAGTTCACCAACGCGTCATGGATCTGGTGATCTGGCCAACCGTGCGCGGCATGGCCGCGGAAGGCAACGTCTACACCGGCTTCCTCTATGCCGGTCTGATGATCGACAAGGCTGGCAATCCGAAAGTCATCGAGTTCAACTGCCGCTTCGGCGATCCGGAAACCCAACCGGTGATGCTGCGTCTGCAATCGAGCCTGGTGTTGCTGATCGAGGCTGCTCTGGCCCAGGCACTGGACAAGGTCGAAGCGCAATGGGATCCACGTCCAAGCGTGGGTGTCGTTCTGGCAGCCGGCGGCTATCCTGGTGATTACGCCAAAGGCGCGATCATTGAAGGTCTGGATGCAGCGGCCACACTGGAAGGCAAAGTCTTTCACGCTGGCACTGCACTGAAAGACGGTCAGGTCATCACCGCTGGCGGCCGAGTACTCTGCGCCACCGCTTTGGGCCAGAGCGTCGATACGGCTCAACAGCAAGCTTACAGACTGGCGGCCAAAATCGATTGGCAAGGCTGCTTCTACCGCAAGGACATTGGCTACCGTGCCATTGCCCGCGAGCGTGGCGAAAATCAGGAATAAGCTATCCATTTGGATAGGCAAGGGCTTCTGGCCCTTGCCGTACTATTCCAGCCCCGCGCATAGTTATATTCTGGCATCAATCTACGAAGGGATTTCGCCGTGCGCTGGCTCAGGATTGCCATAGGCTTCACCGTCAGTCTGCTGACTCTGCTCTGTTTGCTACCGGTCCAGGCCGCGCAAGGCAGCGGCTGGGCGGTATTGCTTGACGAAACGGCCGATCTGCAACTGAGCGACATCCGTTCTGCCCGCTACACCAATCAATTCAGCCCGATCGAACTTAGTCACCTGACCGCTGCCGAGCCTGACGGCGCCTTATGGCTACGCTTCAAACTCCAGCCAGACAAACACGAGCAACTGCTGCGAATTTTCGCGCCTGATCTTGCTCACCTTAATTTATACGTGCTCGACGACGACAAGCTGATCGAGCAAGTGAACACCGGCAACGCTCAGCCGCAGGCCGAGAGACCGCTGCCCAGCAGCGACTACATCCTGCCGCTGCCACAAAGTCAAAAAGCCCTCGATGTGTACCTGCGACTGGTTTCCGAACACCAATTGCGCCCTTACATCACCCTGCAATCTGCAGTCATGAGCGCAGCAGATCAAGGCCAGCCCCTGATCTACGGCCTGCTGTTCGGCTGCCTGGCGATGCTGATCCTGCATAACCTGACCCGCTACGCCTACACGCGCTCCAGAAGCTGTATGTGGCTGGCCGCCTGCGAAGGTCTGTTGCTGCTGAGCCTGCTGCTTCTGCTCAATCTTGCTGGCCCATGGCTGTCGGACTGGCACGCCTTGCAAACGCCTGGCGCCTACCTGTCCTTGCTGCTGACCGCGCCTTGCGGCCTGATGTTCGCCTACCGATTCTTCGCTCCCCTTGGCCCACATCCGCTGAACAAACTGTTGCTGGGCGATATCCTTCTCATCACCTTGTGCGGCTTGCTGCTGCTCTTTGTCAACACGCTGCCGCTGAACATCATGACCTATGCGCTGGTGGCTCTCGCCGGCCTGAGCATGCTGTTCGTCGCGGCTTATCACTGGCAGAAAGGCTACCGTCCGGCACGCCTGTTCGTTGTGGCCATGGTGATATTCAACATTGGCACCCTGATCATTCTGCCAGCACTTTTGGGGTTGACCCTGGTGGCTCCGCAAGGTCTGATCATGACGTTGCTCGGTTTCATCTGCATCAGCGGCCTGCTGATGAGCATCGCATTGAGCGAGCGTCAGCGCAGCATCACCGAAGCCCGCTTCAGCATCAGCCGCGACCTGGCCGCCAGCAATGCCGAGATCAACGCCAAGGCCGAGTTCCTGGCGAAAATCAGTCACGAGATCCGCACACCGATGAATGGTGTGCTGGGCATGACCGAGCTGCTGCTGGGCACACCACTGTCCGTCAAACAACGGGACTACGTGCAGACCATCCACAGCGCCGGCAACGAACTGCTCACCTTGATCAACGAGATTCTCGACATCTCCAGGCTCGAGTCCGGGCAAATCGAGCTGGACGATGTGCAGTTCGACCTCAACGCGCTGATCGAAGACTGCCTGAGTATTTTCCGGGCCAAGGCCGAGCAGCAAAACGTCGAGCTGATCAGTTTTATTCAGCCGCAAGTACCACGGGTGATCAGCGGTGACCCCACACGTCTGCGCCAGACGCTACTGAGTTTGCTGGAAAACGCGCTGAAGAAGACCGACGAGGGCGAAATCCTGATCGTCGTCGCCCTCGACGAACGCAGCCCCAAACCTCGGCTACGCATCGCAGTACAAGACAGCGGTGTTCCCATGGACACAAGCGAACGCGATGCCTTGCTGCATGCCGAGCTGCACAGCAAGAATTTTCTCTCCGCGACGCGCCTGGGTGGCAACCTGGGGCTGGTCATCGCCCGCCAGTTGATCCTGCTGATGCACGGTGAGTTCGGCATCAAAAGCGGCAATAATAGCGGCAGCACGCTGTGGCTGACCTTGCCCCTGGATCCGGAACGCCTCGAACACCCGACCTCCGATCTTGATGGCCCGCTACAAGGTGCCCGAGTGTTGGTGGTGGATGACAACGACACCTGCCGCAAAGTCCTGGTGCAGCAATGCAGCGCATGGGGCCTGAACGTCAGCGCAGTCCCTTCCGGCAAGGAAGCGCTGGCCCTGCTGCGAACCAAGGCCCACCTGCGCGATTACTTCGACGTGGTCCTGCTCGATCAGAACATGCCTGGCATGACCGGCATGCAACTGGCCGCGAAGATCAAGGAAGACCCGAGCCTGAACCACGATATTCTGCTGATCATGCTCACCGGTATCAGCAACGCACCGAGCAAGATCATTGCGCGCAACTCCGGGATCAAACGCATCCTGGCCAAACCTGTCGCTGGCTACACCCTCAAGACTACCCTGGCCGACGAGTTGACCCAACGCAACAAAGGGCTCGTTATGCCCTATCACGCACCATCAGGCGTGCCTGTAGCGATCAAGGTGCCACACGATTTTCGTATCCTCGTCGCTGAAGACAACAGCATCTCGACCAAGGTGATTCGCGGCATGCTGGGCAAACTCAACCTGCAGCCAGACACCGCCAGCAACGGCGAAGAAGCCCTGCGCGCGATGAAGGCCCAACGTTACGATCTGGTGCTGATGGATTGTGAAATGCCAATCCTCGACGGTTTTTCCGCCACGCAACAACTGCGCGCCTGGGAAGTTGGCAATCAGCGCACGCGCACGCCGGTGGTAGCGCTGACCGCGCACATCCTGACCGAACACAAGGAGCGCGCTCGCCAGGCCGGCATGGACGGGCACATGGCCAAACCGGTCGAGCTGTCGCAACTGCGCGAGTTGGTCGAGCATTGGGTTGCGCAACGTGATTCGCACAATCAGCCAACGGCTCAAACCTCCTGAGCCGACAGACTGCACAACGCCTGATAGACTCTCCGTCGCCCTCCTTCGCCGCGAGCTCCAACCATGCTCCACGTGCTGTTCAGCGTTTACCTGAAGATGCTGGTGCTCTACAGCCCCTTCTTCGTTCTGTCCTGCTTCATCAGCCTGACCCGTGGCTATTCCAGTAAGGAACGTCGGCGTCTGGCCTGGAAAGTTGCCCTCGCGACCCTGGTCTCCAGCGTCTTGCTGTATCTGTTCGGACGGGTGATTTTCAGCGTGTTCGGCATCACCGTGGATGCCTTTCGCATCGGCGCCGGGAGCGTGCTGTTCATCTCGGCGCTGGGCATGGCTCAAGGCAAGTCGGCAGTGCAGACCGATAACGTGCAGCAGGACGTGACCATCGTCCCGCTGACCATTCCCCTGACAGTCGGCCCTGGCACTATAGGCGCTCTGCTGGTCATGGGCGTCAGCCAGCCGCACTGGGACGACAAACTCACCGCCATTCTCAGCATCGCCATAGCCAGCTTCACCGTCGGCGTCGTGCTCTACCTGTCGAACCGCATCGAACGCATTCTTGGCGATCAGGGTTTGCAAATCGTCAGTCGGTTGATGGGGCTGTTCGTGTGCGCGCTGGCAGCGCAGATTATCTTTACCGGGGTCAAAGGGTATCTGGTGCCGTAATACTGATATGCATCAGGGCTTGGCCCTGATCCCCCTGGATTGAAGCTTCAACGTGTATCGGCTTTGGTCGCCATCAATTTTCCTGTGTGCCCCCAGCGATTACCGACAACAATTGCTGGTGAGGCTCAAGCAGCCTGGTCATTCGGTCTCGCTGCCTCGCAAATACTCGTTGTGAGAGTTCCAGCGAGCAATAGCTGACCGACAGGCCCGAGAAGAACCTGTCAGTGGAAAAAAGCTGATCAACTACATTCAGCTCCACAACCTCTGAAGTCTCAAAATTCAAGAACAGCAAATTCATCATCGAGCCGTGATTGCACAGAGCAACGAGTAGCCGGACCCCGGTGGCGAGTGCCCCACCCGTTTCAATAGCTTGCCCTGGCGCTATCGACATAATCCTGAATTTTAGTTCTGAATTTATTGTAGACACGCTGATTCAATCCGCGACGTCCCGCTGCACGATAAAGTCTTATGTCCTCACCGAAGTATTTAAAGAACAGAACTTTCGTGATACGCGACTTGGCCATCAAGTGCACACACGCTATCGCCATGCTGAGTTGACCATCGGCGGTCAGAATGCACGGGGCAACCTGGAAATTGCTCGAGCGACTTTTCTTGCTCCTGGATTCAAACAGTTTTAACGCATTATCATTTTCTTCCAGTGCTTTGAATGCACCGGTTACCAGCCCCAAGAGCTGGAGTTTATCCGGCCCGGCGATGGCGGCAATGATTTGCAGGATAGCCTCATCCATCGTGAATTGTATTTCACGACTTTGAAACTCGGAAAAAGCGTGGCTTGCAGTACCCCAACCAGCCATCTCCAGCGCCTTGGCATATTCTTTAAACCACAGGGCAAGGTGTGTGTGTCCGGATCGAATCCCCTGCCCGCGACAAGTTGCGCAAACAGGATGCTGTCATCGAAGTCCTCGCGGTTCTGCGGCGTCAATTTACGATCGTAGGCGACAACCCCCCTCCCCAAAGACAGCGGCACCATCCTGTGGACCGGCCTGTACTGCCAGGTTCCCCATGACAGAACGCAGCCCGGCAAAGTGCCTGGTTCTATTAACAATAGGCCGCAACGCTTCCAGACTATTAAAATATTCAGCTCGCACGAGAAACTCTGGCGAGTTCAATTCGTCTATTTCGCTACTCATATCCAGCCCCTCCTTGAGTTATGTTGGTCCGCATCCCGCGGATCTCTAAAATGATGAGAACAACGTTACCCTGTCGATTCGTCGTGCTTTTGGCACGTGACGGAGGTACAGCACTTGCTGCAGTCGAGTTGAATGCAGTTAGAAGGCACGGCAAGAATCAAATTGTCTTGTGCACCGGAGAGTCGGCTCAGCACTTTCTCACGCACGTTGTATTTTTCATAATCCACCTTATCCAGCTCTTGCTGTGAAAAATCGACACTGATTTTGCCAGCAATGTCTTTACCCGAAAAACATTGATTAAACAGGTTGATATCGACAACCTCAGAAGTACTGAAATTGATATATATAGAACAGCTAATGGGACCCTGTTCGATAAAACCTGCCTGCAGAGCGATAGTTGAAATCGCAGCTTTCCCGGGCGAACTGATTCCAGTCCGCACTGTACTTATTACGTTCTCCCGAAATACCGTCTGAACCACCTCAGCACAGGGGAGCTGAGCAATGCGACTCGTCATATCCCCAACGCTCAGCCTTTGAGAACTGCTCAAACAACCCGGTAAGTGCTCTTGAATCAGCTCTTGAAGCGTGATTATCGATTTTCTGTCCGGCTCGAAGGTTTCCGACCGGTAATGAGTACGACGCCACTTCGTCTGCACCATGGCCTTGGTATGAGCCCTGTACCACTTTTCAGGCTTATCAAACTTATCCACCTGGGAGCTTGCAAACAGCTGAGAAAAAAGCAGAGCGTTCAGCGCATCGTCCCTCCAGGAATTCGGCAAACCGTCCGAAGTCGACAGCAGATTTCCTGCAACCACCATCACATCATAATTAACACTCATCGCGGCGCTCCCATAAGTCGTATTTTTTTCCAAAAAAGGGTTACTCGTCGAGCAACCCAGTCGGGACTATTACTTATTGGAGCTTGGCTTTTTCGAAGAAGTCTTCCGAAGACCGATCCAGCACCGCGTACATAAGGTCCTGGTTTCGGAGGTGAACGCGCATATTCAGCTCAACCATTGTGGCTACTTTTTTCATTTCAAGCCGGGACCACTTCCACTTCCAGAACCAGGCCCCACCCTGGCTTGACCTGAGTTCGCAATCCATGGCCAGGAATAAAGTAATCACACTACCGCCACGAGACTGTAAACACGGCACAATCCTGAACTCTCCCGTGCTGCCCTTCTTGCTGGTACTATCGAAAATCTGTACAAGCTTATCATCAGATTTTATCGTATCGAAAACACTGCCCAGCAAGTCGAGCATTGCGGCGGCATTGGCCCCGGCAACGACCTTGACAATATCCAGGACAATGGACTCCATCGTGACGTTCGTCTGGGAAGTTGTATGGTCATCATATTTATAGGAGGTCATAGTCCAGCCGCAGTGCTTCATTGCCTCACGATAATGGGCATGCCACGCAATCGGCGTATTCTTGACATCCGCTTTTGTATCAGCATATCGCTCGGAAAAGTGAATGCTGTCCATTGCAGCCTGTCTATTATTTTCCGAGACATTATCAGCAAATCCAATTACTGCGGGAGCATACTTGCCAAGTAGTAAATCCGAGTCTTCATTACCTTGTTTCACCAAGGGCATGCTCAGCGACAGAACCTGGGGACGTAAAGATTGTGGTGCAACTTTTGCGTCACGAAAAAAAGCCCTGCTTTCTTCAAGACTGGGAACGGTCACATCCATTTCAAATGTCATCATTAAATACTCATATCAGTTTGGGTTTCAGCTTTTTAGCTGGCCTCCTAAAGCTAGCGCCCAAACCCGATAACTTCCACACCAGACACTTGACAATATATTACGAGCACATACCCCAGACTCGACACATGAGAAAAGCGGCGACTGCAATACAAATTAAATAATTCAACCGCAACTATAAATAACGAAACCAAGTCCAGCCAGACGTGACTTATTCGTTCGACACATTACTCACTCCACAAAGAAGCAACCCATACAGAAAGGCAACCAATACAATCAAGAGCAATTAAACTTACAAGCGAACAAGATGAGTCTCACTCCACACTCTGACTATTACTCAGAAGGGTGACAAACCAACCTGGGAACAGGTTGTCAGCGCGCACAGGTTTTATCATGTGCGCCTGACAGCCAATAGCGCCGAATTACAGCTAAGGTTTATCGCCATACCACCTTGGCGTATAGACCCACTCACCACCGTCTGCACGCGCAAATACGCAGGTGGTGGATGAGCCGATCAGCACCATGGTGCGCATGTCCACTTGATCGGGTGTCAGCTCGCCAAGGGTGGTCACTCGCAAGGTTTGACCAGGGCGACCGATATCACGCCCCAGCACCACTGGCGTTGCGCCCGTGCGGTGCTGCCCGACGATTTCCAGCGCCCGGCCAAGCTGCCACGGCCGTGAGCGGGAAATCGGATTGTAGAACGCCAGCGCCAGGTCGGCTTGCGCGGCCAGGTCCAGTCGCTTCTCGATGATGTCCCACGGCTTGAGGTTGTCCGACAGCGACAGCACGCAGAAGTCATGCCCCAGCGGTGCACCGGCTTGCGCGGCGGTGGCCAGGGAGGCGGAAACGCCCGGCAGGATCTCCAGATCGACGCTGTGCCAGCTCGGTTCATTTGACTCATGCAGGGCTTCAAGCACCGCTGCGGCCATGGCGAACACACCCGGATCTCCCGATGAGACGACAACCACCGAGCGGCCTTGGGCGGCCAGTTCGAAGGCATGTCGGGCGCGCTGCATTTCTTCGCGGTTGTCGGTGCAGTGCAGCACTTGATCGGCGCGGAACGGCCCGGCCATGCGCACGTAAGTTTCATAACCGAGCACATCGTTGGCCTTGGCCAGCTCAGCCTTGACTGCCGGCACCATCAGTTCGGCAGCACCTGGACCTAGACCAATGACCGCAAGACGGCCACGGGCGCGACCGATCTGCAAAGGGTCCAGCGGTTGATTGGCGACGGCTATCGCAATGCCATTGCCGACACTCAGTGGCGGCAGCAGTTGCGGGACCGCGTGTTGCGCCAGCTCGCTGACACTGGCGGCAGCGGTTGCAAAACGCAGTGGCACACTCAATTGGAGAGCGGCTTCACGCAACTGAGGGCTGGCCATTTCCGTGTCGGCCGCCAACAGGCACGCAACCGATTGAACGGCAATCTTCGATTCGTGCAGGGCCGCACGAATGGCTGTTACCAGATCCGCCACACTGGCGCTCACCGCCACCAGCACACTGCGCGGGTAGATCAGCAGTTCGTTGGCCGCGGGCTCACGCTCGGCACAACCGACATGGATCGCCAGCCGGGCGTGTTGATCTTCCAGCAGCTGCGCCTGGGCCAGCCAGGGAGCTGCGCCTTCGATACGCACGCTTTCCCCCGCGAGCAGGTCCGAGACAAAGCGCTTGCCCGACTCCAGATCGCCCAAGGCATAGCCGCTGGGTGGATTGAGCAGGCAGGTACCGAAGCGCAATTCACCGCTGGTGGTGATGGCGGCCGCAACACCCAATCCGGCCGCAATCTCTCGCGCAAGGACGTTCACCCCTCCCAGCCCGCCGAGTAACGGCACCACGGCACTGCCGTCTTCAGCGACGGCCAGTACCGGCGGCTCGGCGCCTTTTTCCAATAGCAGCGGCGCCAGAGTCCGGATCACGATCCCGGCTGCGCACAAGGCGATGATCGGCGTGTCCTGCTGATAGAGCTGGCGCAAGGTTGCACCGAACTCGTGATAGGTCCGGTCGGCACCTTCAACCCGCTCGGCCAGGCCGTGGATCATGGCCTGCGGGTACAGCTGCTGGATCTTGCGCGCAGTGGCGAGGCTGCCATTGCCCAGAATGACAATTGCCGGTGCAGAACGAGTCATCAGCCTTGCCACCTTTCGCCGGGAACAATGATCAGCGAGAAGTACGGCGAGGACATTGGCTCAACCTGATCCAGTGGCACGATCTTCTGGTTGGCCATGGTTGCACGCTCGACATACAGCGCCCGATCCGCCAGCCCGAGTTCTTCCAGTACCTGACGAACCTTGGGGAAGTTGCGCCCCAGCTTCATGATGACCGCAGCATCTGCATCGGCCAAACGGCGCTTGAGGTCTTCGGCCGGCAACACGCCGGACAACACCGACAGGCTCTGATTGCGATACACCAACGGCGCACCCAGCACCGAAGCGCCGCCGAGCATCGAGCACACGCCCGGTATCACTTCGGCGTCGTAGCGTTCAGCCAGGCGATCATGCAAGTACATGTAAGAGCCGTAGAAGAACGGATCGCCTTCGCAGATCACCGCCACGTCGCGACCGGCATTCAGATGCTTGGCGACTTCCTCGCTGGCAGCGTCGTAGAAATCGCTGATCACTTGCTCGTAAGAAAACGGCGCGGGCAGTGCTTCGGTGGTCACCGGATAGACCAGCGGCAGTAACGTCTGCGCGTCTTGCAGGTGGGCTTCGATGATGCCGAAGGCATTGCCCTTCTTGCCCTTGGCGACAAAGTACGCCACCACCGGCGATTCGCGCAGCAGGCGCAGGGCTTTGACGGTAATCAGCTCCGGGTCACCCGGGCCGACGCCCAGGCCAATCAAGCGTCCAGGTTGCTGCATCATTCGATCTCCGTAGCGAGGGCGTTGACAGCGGCGGCGGCCATGGCGCTGCCGCCCAGTCGGCCTTGCATGATCACAAAGGGCACGCCACGGCTATCAGCGGCGAGCATGGCCTTGGACTCGGCGGCGCCGACGAAGCCCACCGGAAAGCCGAGAATCAATGCCGGTTTCGGCGCGCCGGCATCGAGCATTTCCAGCAAATAGAACAACGCGGTCGGCGCGTTGCCGATCACCACCACACTGCCTTCCAGATACGGACGCCAGAGTTCCAGTGCGGCCGCTGAACGGGTGTTGCCCAACTCCCGCGCCAGGTCCGGCACACTCTCGTCGCGCAGGGTACAGATCACTTGATTGTTGGCTGGCAAACGCGCGCGGGTCACGCCCTCGGAGACCATTCGCGCATCGCAGAGAATCGGCGCACCGGCCGCCAGCGCATCACGCCCGGCCTTGCCCGCGCCAGGCGAGAATTGCAGACCATCGATTGCATCGACCATGCCGCAGGCGTGGATCACCCGCACCGCGAGTTTTTCCAGGTCGGCCGGGATTCGGTCCAGGCGGGCCTCGGCGCGAATGATCGCGAAGGAGTTGCGATAGATCTCCTGACCGTCGCGGATGTAATCAAGCATCAAGGTGGCTCCGTGGGCGGGCGTCGAGCAATGCGCCTGCCGCTTCAATGGTGAGGTTGCGCGCATGCAGGGCGCCGAAACCCGGCTGCCCTGCATCGCGAAAATAGAGGTCGTAACGGCCGGGGGCGACGGCCAACAGCGTGACGGGCGCAGTATGTGCGGCAGCGCAGGATCGCTGGCAGCCCGACAAATGCACACTCGGTGCATTGCCCTGGCGTTGCAACAGCGCAGCCAGTTGCAGCGCATCGCCCTTGGTGTCGGCCAGGCCCTTTGCGCAGCCGCTTGCGCCGGTGCAAGCGATCAACTGCGCCAGCGCCTGATCGGCCGAACATAGCAAACCAAGTTGTTGCAGGCGCTGCGTCACTTCAGGCGCATGATCTGTGTCGATACCGGGTAGCAACAGGCTTTGCCAAGGGGTAAACCGCAGGCTGCCGTCGCCAGACTCGCTGGCCAGCTGCGCGGCACCGCGCAGCATCGCCGGATCGAGGCGACCCAACGGCGTGACAGCGCCGACATAGACCCGGCCCGCTTCACGCTGTGGATAAGTGCCCAGATGCAACAGCTTCGGCGCGGGCGGCCGCTGCCATTCGGCGATCGCGATCAATGACACCCGCTTGGCCAACGCCCGCAAAAAGTTATCCACCGGAAGTTCCGTCAGCAGATGACGCATACGAGTCTGATCCGGGCGGGCCAGCTCAAGAAACAGCTCCAGCACCGCGACCACCAGTTCATGTCCGTGGGCCAGCGGCACCGCGGCCAATGGTGGGTCTATCGGACAACCCGCCAAACCAAAGGCCAGCAGCAGTTCACCGTTCAACTCACCCGCCGACAGCCACAGGTCATGGGGATGTTCAAGCATCACCAGTGCTTCACCGCCATCGAGTTGCACGGCGAATTTGGCCGACAAATCGTGGAAACGTTCGTGGTTTTGCAGGGTGGCAAGAATCTGCCCGGCGAGCGGTCGCGTGTCGATCAGCATATGCCGGTCGATCCCGGCGCTTGGGCTGAGCATCAGATTGCGTACGTCATCGCCGGCCGCCGTGGTCGGGCCGAGCCCTGCGGCGAGCAGGCTGTCGATCAATGCCGTCTGCTCGCTGCCGATCCCGCGGATCTGCAGGTTGGCGCGGTTGGTCGCCTCGATCACGCCACCCGCGTAGCGCTCGGCCGCGTCGGCTACTGCGCAGGCTTGCGCCGCGCTGATCGAACCGCCAGCCAGCTTGATCCGGCAGATACCGCCGTCCGCTGCCTGGACGATACGCAGCAACCCCGGGCAAGCCGAGGGGCGCAGAGTCGTCATAAGCGGATTTGCAGGTGTTGGAGTGTTCAAGGATCAGCCCGTGGAAAAGCGCTTCGCGGTCGAAGGCGGCGTATTATGCCTGCTTTGATCAAGGGCATGAAAAGCCTGCTGGTCGGAACGCTGTTTTCTTGCGCAAACCCGATGGACCTCAAGCAAGGAGGCCATCCTGGGTAAAGTTGATGGCCTCTTGGGTCAGCGACCATCAACATAACGCACGGACATTGTTCAATGCTATTTACCGGTCAACTGTAGCGAAACGCCAGGCTGTTTATAGCGTCAGCTCCTCGAAATAACCTGATGATCGGTCTGTAATTTTCTTTAGCATAGCCTCTCTTATTTCGAAAAAACGCCTGCGATCGAGGGTGAAATATCCATAGTGGTGCACCAGCGTGGTTTCCTGCTCCTCCCACTTTATAAATAGAAACTCCTCCGAAGTCTTGACAAAAACAAACCATGAATGACTCACCGCCATTGATAGTTGACCCTGGCCATTATCGGCACATGGCATCACCTGGAAACTTCGCCCTCCCGCTCTGGCGCTCTTTGATGAGAACAGTTTCAATGCAGCCAGATTATTTTTCAAAGCATTGAATGCATCAACGGCCACGTTATACATGGCCCCACTGGATATTGGCTTCAAGACATCCAGAATGGACTGAGTGATTGGACCGTAGAGCGTCGTCAAGTGGCTCTCAAGCATGACCGGGCGATCATGTATCCACCCTAAGTGCCAAAGCCCAAGCGTAAAATGCTGCAGCCATTCATACCACTGACTCTCTCGGTCATACTTCGTATCAGTATATTGTTCCAAATACAGTACGCAGTCCTGTACATCCTGTTGATCTTGTCGAGACACCCCGGAGGTGAACGACAGTAAAGCACTGCCCACCACGGCTGCACGCCCCTTGCCCGGCCCTGTCAAACCACGCGTCTTTTTATCGATCCAGGCGCGCGTCGAAGATCGGTGCACAGGAGGTAATTGTGCGGTGTTAATGAAGGCCAGTCGCGCCTCAAGACTCGCGGGGGCATCCATCGATGTTCTAATCATTTCAACGGTCCTTAAATATTGTATTTCATCCAGAGCATCCACAAAGCCTTCCGTACAGCATCCGAGTAAACCATTATCTAAAAAGCAATTTTCGACACTGCTTATTAAACCTAGTCAAATGCAGATAAAAATTCAGACACACGACTCACAAAGCCAAACTTTAAAAAACAAAACAATTCAATTACTCATCCTTTCACACAACACCCCATCAACAACACGCTCTTCACCCATAGTTTGCCCGGAGAAAAGTCAGGCTTAAGGAAACGCTGAAAAAGACTTCCATACCTGGAGACATACACACCTCACATGAACGGAGCGGTTGAGCCTCGATGAAACAGACATGCCGGCAAGTGTCAGCAGCCCCTGCGCAAGCACTTCCCGATTGAGATGGATCGGACGGGTTATACGAAAGTGCGCTATTGCGAACTTCTGAAAAACACCGCGCAACAGACCACACTATTTACTCTGTCAAACCTGTGAATGATGCGAAAGCGGTTGCTGGGTGCGGGAGAGGCGCGCCTGCGATGCGCGAAGTGTGCCGAGAAAAGGCGCAGTCCAAGGAAAAGACATGAATTAACAACAGCCAACGCCCGTTTTTTGGCAGACCACCCATTTTTTGAGTCGCAAATGGAAGGGGCCTCGAAATATCGGTGGCTAATTCAGGCCGTCCTTAACCATCGGCAAAACATTCGTATTATCCAGTTCATCCCGCGGTCATTCTGAGCACCTGTCGAACAGCGCAGGAAAAACCTATCGAAGCCGCGCTATCATTGCGCTTTGGTCCGAGGCCCAGCCAACCCGTGTCTCGGAGCCACTGTTTTTTTGTTTGAGGAATATGGATGGCGCCCTGGCTGACAGTAGTAGGAATCGGTGAAGACGGCTTCAGCGGTCTGGGCAAGAATGCTCGACACGCCCTGCTGGGCGCTTCACGGATTTTTGGCGGCCAGCGGCAACTGGACTTGTTACCGGTTTGCATCCGTGGCGAGCGTCAACTGTGGCCCAGCCCGTTCTCCCTGGAACCGGTGCTGGCGCAGCGCGGCGAGCCTGTCTGTGTGTTGGCCAGCGGCGATCCAATGCTGTTCGGCGTCGGCGCTAGCCTGGCGCGGCAGGTGGCCAACGATGAGATGCAGGTTTTGTCCGCGCCGTCCTCCTACTCGTTGGCGGCCGCTCGACTGGGCTGGCCGCTGCAAGAGGTGGTGACGCTCTCGGTGGTCGCCCGCCCTGTGGCAGCCCTGGGCGCACAACTATTTAGCGGTATTCGTTTGCTGGTACTGAGCAACGATGGCCAGAGCCCCGCGGCGATCGCCGCGCTGTTGCGTGAGCGGGGGTTCGGGCCGAGCCGGATCACGGTACTGGAACACTTGGCCGGACCTGCCGAACGACGCATCGAAGGTATTGCCGGCGACTGGAGCGAGCCGACCATCGCCGATCTGAATCTGGTCGCCATCGACTGCATCGCCGAACCCGGCACACCGCGCTTATCGCGACTCGCCGGGCTGCCGGATGCGGCTTTCAAACACGATGGGCAACTGACCAAGCGTGACGTTCGCGCCATCACCCTCGCCCGCCTGGCTCCAGTGCCAGGCGAGTTGCTGTGGGATGTCGGCGCCGGCAGCGGCTCGATCGGCATTGAATGGATGCGCGCTCATCCAGGCTGTCGCGCCTTGGCCATCGAGGCCGATGACGGCCGTCAGCAACTGATCGAACACAATCGTGATGCCCTCGGCGTCCCCGGCTTGCAATTGATTCGCGGCAGCGCGCCGCAAGCGCTGACAGGCCTGGAGCGACCGGATGCGATTTTCATTGGCGGCGGCGTCACCCGCGAGGGCGTGCTCGACACCTGCTGGGAGCAATTGAAACCCGGCGGCCGGCTGATCGCAAACGCCGTCACCCTGCAAAGCGAAATGACCTTGATGGCCTGGCGCGAACAGCATGGCGGTGAACTGACCCGCATTCATATCGCTCAGGCGCAGCCCCTGGGGGATTTCGATACCTGGCGCCAGGCGTTGCCGATTACCTTGCTGGAAGTAGTCAAGCCTGATGATGTGTGAAGTTCGAGTATGCCATCGCGGGCAAGTCGGATCGCCGCACCGCTCGCTCCTACAAAGGAATTGCCAGCTCCATGCGTGACGAAACCGCCGAACAACCTGCGCCCCTGCGCAGCGGCCTGACTACCGGCAGTTGCGCCACCGCCACCAGCCTCGCTGCCGCCCGCTTGCTGCTCAGCGGTATCAGCCACGACGCAGTGGATATCACCCTGCCCAAAGGCAAGCACGTACAGATGCGCCTCGAGTTTTGTCGCCTGGCCGAAGACGGCGCCGAAGCCGGAACGATCAAGGATGCCGGCGATGATCCAGACGTCACCCACGGCGCGTTGCTGTATTCCCATGTACGCTTGAACGCCGAACCGGGTATACGTTTCAGCGCAGGCCTTGGCGTCGGCACAGTCACCCGGCCGGGGCTGGTACTGGGCGTCGGTGAACCGGCGATCAACCCGGTGCCACGCAAGATGATCACTGATCACCTGCTGCAACTGGCGCAAGAGCGTAATTACGACGGCGGCTTTGAGGTCACGATCAACGTCGAGGGCGGCGAAGCCCTTGCACTGAAAACCATGAACCCACGGCTGGGTATCCTCGGCGGCCTGTCGATTCTCGGCACCAGTGGTATTGTCCGGCCGTTCTCCTGCGCGGCCTACATCGCCTCGATCCACCAGGGCATCGACGTCGCCAAAACCAATGGTTACACGCATATCGCCGCCTGTACCGGCAACGCCAGCGAAGACACCATGCGCCGCGTATACGACCTGCCTGAGATCGCCCTGATCGAAATGGGCGACTTTGTCGGTGCGGTGCTCAAGCATTTGCGCAAAGTGCCTGTGGATAAACTCAGCATTTGTGGTGGCTTTGGCAAAATCAGCAAACTTGCCGCCGGGCATATGGATTTGCACAGCCGTCATTCGAGCATTGACCTGCCGCAACTGGCGCAATGGGCGGCAGACGTCGGCGCCGATGACGCCTTGCAGCAAGCCATCGGCGAAGCCAATACCAGTCAACAAGCCTTGGCCATGGCCAGCGCTGTCGGAATCGCCCTTGGCGATGCGGTGTGCCAACACGCACTGGACTTCGCCCGCAGCGTGGTACCGGCGCAGGTTCAGGTCGAGGTGTTTGCCATCGATCGCCAGGGCGGCATCGTCGGCCATGCCGGAGCTTTTCAATGAAACGGTTACTGCTGCTCGGCGGCGTCACCGAAGCCTTGGCGATTGCCCGCACGCTGGGCCCGCAACATGTCTACAGCCTGGCGGGCATCGGCCGGGTGCCGACGGATTTGACCTGTCAGGTCCGGGTCGGTGGCTATGGCGGCGCGGCAGGTTTGGCGCAGTTCATCGAAGACGAAGGCATCGACTTGTTGCTCGACGCCACCCACCCCTATGCCGCACAAATCAGCCAGAACGCCGCGACCGCTGCGCAATTGAGCGGCATACCCTGCTGGGCGCTGCGGCGACCGGCCTGGCAAGCACAGGCAGGTGATGACTGGCGGGAAGTCAGCGATTGGGCCGGGTTGGTTGAAGCGCTCAAGCCCTTCAAGCGCCCGCTGTTCACCCTGGGGCGCGAGCCGTTGCAGCATCTGGATGAAATCCCGGACGGACAGTTCTGGACTTTACGAGCACTCGACCCGTATCCCGGCAATCAGCGCTGCGAAGTGATCGGCGCCCGTGGGCCGTTTTTAATCGACGATGAGCGGGAGCTGTTCGAACGGCGCCGGATTGATGTGCTGATCAGTAAAAACAGCGGCAGCAGCGCCACCGAACCCAAGCTGGAAGTGGCGCGCGAGCGTGAGGTGCCGGTGTTGATATTGAAGCGGCCGGAAATGCTGAGGGTTGAGCGCGAGTTTGGGACTGTCGCCAATACGCTCGAGGCGCTGACGCAGCAAGGTTATCTGTTACCCCAGTAAACTTCTGTGCGGCAGTAATCATTGCGAGTGCTGCGCACTCGATCGCAGGCAAGCCAGCTCCCACATCTATGGCTACCCCCCGCCGCCCCCTATGATCGCCCACTAAGCTTTCGCAGGGGGCGGCGGGGGGTAGCCATTTCATTATTGGACCGCGTCGATCACGACACCAGTGCCGAGCCACAACCGGTATTCGCCCAGGCATTACGAATCGAAGCCGCTACACTCTTTCGAATCGACGAGCCGGAAGTCGCGCGCAGACTTTTGTACCTGCTGGCCAAGGCACTGCGACACCAAACCGCACGCGGTCTTTTTACTTATCGCCCTTGATCAGGCTAAATACCTTGCTTGATCGTCCATCTCAACGGATCTGACCGATGTCCCGACAACGGCTTGCATTTGCCTGGATCGCCTGCTTTGCAGTGCTGTTCAACATGCTCGCCATGCCGATTTCCGGGACGATGCCCCAGGCTGCGAATCAGTCGCCTGCCGAGCAGTTGTTGTGGGGCAGCTTCTGCTCCTCGAACGGCACCAGACTGGTAGCGATTTCGCTGGGCACGCTTGAGCAAAAAGCACCACAAAACGACGATCACTCCAACATGCAGCATTGCTGGTGCTGTTCGGGTTCGGCACCGTTGGTGGCGTTGCCGGGGTATGTGCCGCAGCTGTATTTCGCTCGGTTCGAGTCCAATAGAAGCGTGCCGCCGCCCACCTTCGAAACGCCCACGCCGCGCCAGCAATGGCCGAACCTCAATCCCCGCGCCTCGCCTCTGGTCTGACTCCTTCTCGCAATTGATCTGCGTTTTGAATCGTTCTGGAGAACTGCCATGTTGAAACAAACCCTGGTGAAGCAGTCTCTGCTTCTCGCCGCTTTGCTGTTGCCTGCCTGCTTTGCCCATGCTCACGAATATGCTGCCGGCCAATTGCACATCGCTCATCCGTGGTCGCAGGAACTGCCACCCAATGCCCCGACCGTCGCAGCCTATTTCGTCATTCACAACAACGGCAAAACCGCCGACCGCCTGCTCAGCGTGGCCTCGCCGATTGCAGGACTGGCCGAGCTGCACGAGCATGTGAAGCAAGGCGACCTGATGAAAATGCAGCAAGTGCCGAGCGTGGAAATCCCCGCCGGTGGCGACATTAGCTTCGCGCCAATGGCCTACCACGTGATGCTGCTGGAGCTCAAAGACCGCAGCTTGCTGAGCGAAGGAAAGCGCTTCCCAATGACCCTGCATTTTGAAAAATCAGGCGACGTAACCGTCGAGGTCGCGGTGCAGAAGCAAGCGCCCGCAGGCACTGAAGAGCATATGCACGCCCAGTAATCACAGCCCACAACACCTGTGAACGCCCTGCGCTCGCCAAGCGTCAGGCGATCAGTGCCGCATCATGATTCGTTGAGGGTCAAACGCGGTAGCTGGATCAGCCTGTTCGCCATGCTGATGATCTTTATCGGTCCGCTGATTTCCCAAGCGATGCCGATGGATCACGCCATGCCAATGAACATGTCGATGGACATGCGCATGGACGAGCCCGGCTGCCATGGCACTTCGAACCACGATGCCAAACCCGTCAAGGCGCCTGCCGAGCATCAAATGCTCTGGGAGAAGTGCGGGTATTGCAGCCTCCTGTTCAACTGCCCGGCGCTGCCCGGTAGCCTGTCGTTCGCGGCATTCGACACACCGCCGCCGACGAATTTCATCAGCCCCTTCCCGCGTTTGGGCCATGCCCGGCAAGCAGTCTTCCCCGGCGCCCGAACCCGCGCCCCGCCCATCATCAAGTAAACACCCACATTTCACATCACCCGGCCGACTGTAGAAAAGACAGCCGCAGGCTGCTGGCCGTGTTGTTTACGATTGATTGATGGAACCTTTATGTCCAGGTTTTCTACTGACACTCGCTTGCGCTCTGCTCAGGCACATTCTCTTCTTGCCCTGAACGAGCCAGGTCTTCGCCTCAAACAGGGCATAGCCGTCCTCCACGGCGCGCTGCTGACACCGCTGGTTTTGGCAGCCGAACAACCCGATGAACACACCCGACATACAAACGAACCGAGCCCGACGGTGATCACCGCCATTGCCCCCAGCTCACCGTTGACCATCATCACCAACCCGAAAGATCCACGCCAACCAGTGCCGGCCAGCAGCGGCGTCGACAACCTGTTCCGCAAGCCATCAACGAACCGGGGCGCACGCTCTGGACCAAGGTGGATATGAGTTTCTAAAAAGCTTCGCGGGCAAGCCTCGCTCCTACAGGGATCACATATTCGCGTAGGAGCGAGGTTTGCCCGCGATCGACTGCGAAGCAGTCGCAAAAAACATTAAAAGATCCATGCCAAAGCGGAGCGCTCCTGATGAGCCAACCTAAAGTGTCTTTCTACAACCTGGCCTGGCGCTGGCATTTCTATGCCGGGCTGTTCGTCGCGCCGTTCATGGTGATGCTGGCCCTGACCGGGATCATCTACCTGTTCAAACCCCAACTCGACCCGTTGATGTACGGCAACCTGCTGAACGTCCCGGCCGGTCATCAAACGCTTGGCGCCGACGAGCAACTTCGCCGTGTGCAGGTCGCTTATCCGCAGGGGCAGGTCAAGCAATACCTGCCGCCGGTCAACCCCGAACGCAGTGCGCAGTTCGTGGTGCAAAACGACGGTCATGAACTGAACGTGTTCATCGATCCGTACCGCGGAGAAATCCTCGGTGACCAGGACGCCAGGAAAAACCTGCAAGCCATCGCCCGCGCCATTCATGGTGAGCTGATGATCGGCACCGTGGGTGATCGACTGGTCGAGCTGTCTGCCGGCTGGGGCATCATGCTGGTGATTTCCGGTCTGTACCTGTGGTGGCCGCGAGGCAAGTCATCGGCCGGTGTGTTATGGCCACGATTGAGCAATCGCGGGCGCTTGTTCTGGCGCGACTTGCATGCGGTGACCGGTTTCTGGGGCGCGGCGTTTCTGCTGGTGATGCTGCTCAGCGGCATGACCTGGACCGGCTTTTGGGGCAAGCAATACGCCGAGCTCTGGAACCGCTTCCCGGCGGCCATGTGGAACGAGGTGCCAAAGTCCGATCAAGAGGCTCGCAGCCTCAATACGGCGACGCGCCAGACCGTACCGTGGGCAATGGAAAACACGCCGATGCCGATGTCCGGCGACCATGCCGAACACATGGCTCACACCGGCAGCTCAACCGCTGCGGCCGCGCCGACAATCTCGCTGCAAGAGGTGCAGAACATTGCCGTCCAGCGTCAGGTAGAGCCGGGCTATAGCATCACCTTCCCGACCACCGCCACCGGCGTTTTCACCATCGCTGTGTTCGCCGACGACCCACGTAACGACGCGACCCTGCATGTCGATCAATACACCGCCAGCGTGCTCGCCGATGTGCGGTGGCAGCACTACAGCAACGTCGCCCGCGCCACGGAAATGGGCGTGATGCTGCACGAAGGCAAGATGTTCGGAGCGTTCAATCAGATCGTGGTGCTGCTGGTGTGCCTGATGATTTTGCTCAGCGCAGTCAGCGGCGTGGTGATCTGGTGGAAGCGCCGCCCACAAGGTCGACTCGGTGTTCCGCCATTGCGCCACGACCTGGCGAAGTGGAAAACCGCGATGGTCATCATGTTCGCATTGGCTGTGGCATTTCCGTTGGTCGGGGCATCGTTGATCGCGGTGTGGATCCTGGACCGGATACTACTGTCACGGCTGGCGGGGAAAGCTGAGCCGGCCTCATCTTCAAGCTGAAGACTGCGAGATATATGAAACGGCCTTGCAGGCTCTACAATGCCGGCCCGCAATGTTCCTCACATTTTCGCGGGCAAGCCTCGCTCCTACGGTACAGCGTGATCCTGCAGGAGCAAGGGGGGGCGCCTGGCCCTTGCCCGCGATGGATTCTGCCTCAACGCAATTAATGAGTATTGAATGACCTCGCTGAACCTCACCAACCTGGCCTGGACCCCTCTGGGTCACGGCCATTGCCATCACCAGTTCCAACTGCGTGAGGCCTGCCTGCAGGTGTCGGCGGGTGAGTTCGTCGGTTTGATCGGGCCCAACGGCAGCGGCAAAACCAGCCTGCTGCGCTGTGCCTATCGCTTCAGAAAACCGGAAAGCGGCGAGGTCAAACTCGAACATCACAATGTCTGGAAACAGTCGCCTCGCTGGTGCGCGCAGCGCATCGCGGTGGTGCTGCAAGAATTCCCCGATGCCTTTGGCCTGACCGTCGATGAGGTGGTCGCCATGGGCCGCACACCGCACAAAGGTCTGTTCGACGGCGACACCCTCGAAGATCGACGCATCTGTCAGCAAGCACTGGAATCAGTCGGCCTGCGGGGTTTCGAGGATCACGCCTTCGCCACCCTGTCCGGCGGTGAGAAGCAGCGGGTAATCCTCGCCCGCGCCCTGGCTCAGCAACCGCAACTGCTGATCCTCGACGAGCCGACCAACCACCTCGATCCGCGTTATCAGCTGGAGCTGTTGCAACGGGTCAAACGCTTGCAGATCGGCACCCTCGCCAGCATCCATGACCTCAATCTCGCCGCGGCGTTTTGTGATCGGCTGTACGTCATCAACGGCGGGCGCATTGTCGCCAGCGGTACACCGCACGAAGTGCTGACCGTTCAGTTGCTGCGCGAAGTCTTCGGTGTCCAAGCCTTGATCGACCGACACCCGCTGTCCGGCTACCCACGAATTACCTGGATAACCCAACCATGATTTTGCGTTCCCTGCTGCGTGCCAGTCTGTCTGTCGCCTTGCTGTCCGGCACTGCCCAGGCATTCGCCGAAGCCACCCATTACCCGCTGACGATCCAGAGCTGCAACCGACAGGTGACCTTCAAAAAGGCGCCCAGACACGCCCTCAGTCACGACATCAATATGACTCAAATGATGCTCGCACTCGGCCTCAAACCGAGCATGGTCGGGTACAGCGGCATCAGTGGCTGGAAAGCCGTGACACCCCGGATGCAGAGCATCCTCGACGGTTTGCCGGAACTGGCGAGCAAGTACCCGTCGGTGGAAACCCTGCTCAATGCCAATGTCGATTTCTTCTTTGCCGGTTGGGATTACGGTATGCGTGTGGGCGGTGACCTGACGCCGCAGACCCTCGGCCCGCTGGGAATTAATGTCTATGAACTGACCGAGTCCTGCGCCTTCGTAATGAAGCGTCCCCCCGCTACGCTGGAAGACACCTACAACGACCTGCGCAATCTCGGGAAAATTTTCGATGTGCAGGATCGCGCCAACCAGCTGATCGCCGACATGCAGGCGCAAGTCGCCGAGATCCAGAAGGACCTGCCAGCAGAAAAACCCAGGGTGTTCCTCTACGACAGCGGCGAGGACCGCGCCATGACGTCAGGTCGACTGGGCATGCCACAAGCACTGATCGACGCCGCCGGCGGGCGCAATATCCTTGATGACGTCGAGGCCAGCTGGACCCGGGTCAACTGGGAAAATGTGGTCGAGCGCAATCCACAGGTGATCGTGATCGTCGACTATGGCGAAGTCAGCGCCGGGCAAAAGCAACAGTTCCTGGAAAACAACCCGGCACTGCAGTCGGTAGACGCAATCAAGAATCAGCGTTTCATCGTCATCCCCTACGTCCAGGCCACACCGGGCATCGATAACGTCGCAGCGATTGAAACCATGGCCAAGGGTTTCCACGGCGAATGATCAGCCGTCGTTATGCCCAGCTGCTGATCGGTCTCGGCGCGCTGCTGTTGGTGTCCTGTGTGGTGTCGCTTGGCGCGGGTTCGGCGCGGGTGCCGGTGGACGTGGTCTGGCGGATTCTTCTGTACAAGGCATTCGGTCTCGGCGAAGTGAGCTGGAGCGCCGGGCAGGAACACATCGTCTGGCTGATTCGCGTGCCGCGGATGTTGCTTGGTGCGCTGGTCGGCGCCGGCCTGGCGTTGACTGGCGCGGTGCTGCAAGCGGTGACCCGCAACCCGCTGGCCGACCCGCACCTGCTGGGCGTGACCTCCGGCGCCACCTTGGGCGCGGTGATCGTAGTGCTACATGTCGGCGAAATCGTCGGCCTGCTGACCCTGCCGATCGCGGCGTTTATCGGTGCACTGCTGAGCATGCTGGTGGTGCTGGCCATCGCCAATCGCAACGGTCGCCTGGACAGTGATCGATTGCTGCTGTGTGGTGTCGCGGTGTCCTTCGTGATGATGGCAATCGCCAACCTGCTGTTGTTTCTCGGCGATCACCGGGCAAGTTCAGCCGTGATGTTCTGGATGCTCGGCGGCCTCGGTCTGGCGCGCTGGGAACTGCTGGCGATTCCGGCCGCCAGCGTAGTGTCCGGGCTGGTGTTGCTGCTGGGCATGGCGCGCCCGCTGAACGCCTTGATGGCCGGCGAACAGACCGCTGTGACATTAGGCCTGAATGCCCGCAGCGTGCGCTTGCGGGTGTTTTTGATTGCCTCGCTGATGACCGGGGTATTGGTGTCCATCAGCGGTTCCATCGGCTTTGTCGGATTGATGGTGCCGCACATCGCCCGCCGATTGGTCGGCGCTGAACATCGGCGATTGCTGCCGGTGTGCGTGTTGCTCGGCAGTGTTTTTCTGGTGTGGGTCGACGTCGCCGCACGCACGCTGATCGCGCCTGAAGACTTGCCGATTGGCGTGGCCACTGCGGCGATTGGCGGGGTGTTTTTCATTGGTCTGATGCGCCGACGATAACCGCGGTCGAACGCCGCCCCCGGCAATGCAGGCACCAATGCGGCGCACACAAACGCACTGAGCACTTTTGTCGGCCCCGGCTTGGTGCGCAGCACGCTTTGCAACCCTGCGTAATACGACATTTCCTTGCCTTTGCCCGACCGGGCACAACCCTTGCTAAAGCCCCTTCAGCGTCCGTATCTGCCAACCAAGAAAAAAACCTTAATATCATGGAGATCGCACAATGAAGCGTCGTAGCTTGATCAAGGCTTTCACTCTGTCGGCATCGATTGCCGCGATGGGTATGACCTGGAGCATCCAGGCCGCCGAGACCATCAAGGTCGGGATCCTGCACTCGTTGTCAGGGACCATGGCGATCTCTGAAACCTCGCTTAAAGACATGGCGCTGATGACCATTGACGAGATCAACGCCAAGGGCGGCGTCAACGGCAAGATGCTTGAGCCGGTGGTCGTGGACCCCGCCTCGAACTGGCCGCTGTTCGCCGAAAAGGGCCGGCAGCTGCTGACCCAGGACAAGGTCGCGGTGGTGTTCGGCTGCTGGACCTCGGTGTCGCGCAAATCGGTACTACCGGTGTTTGAAGAGCTCAACGGCCTGCTGTTCTACCCGGTGCAATACGAAGGCGAAGAGATGTCGCCGAACGTCTTCTACACCGGTGCGGCGCCCAACCAGCAAGCGATCCCGGCGGTGGAGTACCTGATGAGCGAAGAAGGTGGCAGCGCCAAGCGCTACTTCCTGCTCGGTACCGACTACGTCTACCCGCGTACCACCAACAAAATCCTGCGCTCGTTCCTGCATTCCAAAGGCGTGGCGGACAAGGACATCGAAGAGGTCTACACCCCGTTCGGCCACAGCGATTACCAGACCATCGTGGCGAACATCAAAAAATTCTCGGCCGGCGGCAAGACTGCGGTGATCTCCACGGTCAACGGCGACTCCAACGTGCCTTTCTATAAAGAGCTGGCCAACCAGGGCCTGAAAGCCACCGACGTTCCGGTCGTGGCGTTCTCGGTGGGCGAAGAAGAGCTGCGTGGCATCGACACCAAGCCGCTGGTGGGCAACCTCGCCGCGTGGAACTACTTCGAATCGGTGGAGAACCCGGTCAACAAAAAATTCGTCGCCGACTGGAAAGCCTACGCCAGGAAACACAACCTGCCGGGCGCGGATAAAGCCGTAACCAACGACCCGATGGAAGCCACGTACGTCGGCATCCACATGTGGGCGCAAGCGGCGCAGAAAGCCAAATCCACGGACGTCGACAAGGTTCGTGAAGCCCTCGCCGGCCAGACCTTCTCCGCACCGTCGGGTTACACCCTGACCATGGACAAGACCAACCACCACCTGCACAAGCCGGTGATGATCGGCGAAATTCAATCTGACGGTCAGTTCTCGGTGGTCTGGCAGACCGAAGGCCCGATCCGCGCCGAGCCCTGGAGCCCGTTCATTCCGGGTAACGACAAGAAGCCGGATTACGCGGTGAAGAGCAACTAAGCAGCGGGACTGATCGCTCCCAGGACGGAACGATCAACATACAACCCCTGTAGGAGCCGAGCTTGCTCGCGATAGCGGTCTGCCAGACACACCGCCATCGCGAGCAAGCTCGGCTCCTACAAGGTCCGCCGTCGCCCTTCAGGACGTAGCCATGTCCCTTTATCGCCTGTTTTTCGTTCTCGCTTTTTTACTGCTGTCGACGGCCGCTTACGCCGGCGACGCCGAAGACTTCGTCGCTGCCAATCCCGTGCAGCAAGCCAAACTGCTGGAAGCCTGGGCCGCGCAGCCCGATCCGGCTCGTGTCGAACTGATCAACGCCTTGCAGCAAGGCCAACTGACCCTCGACGGCGAAGCCAAAACCTTGCGCCTGAATAACCGCCTGCGGGGTCTGATCGACACCGCACAAGCCAGCCAGCAACTGCTCGCCGCTGACGCCAAGGTGCGTCTGACCGCTGCGCAGCAACTGCAAAAAAGCGCCAAACCGGCGCAATTGAAATTTCTGGAGCAACAACTCGCCAGCGAAAAAGACGAAGGCGTTCACGCGGCCCTGAGCCTGGCTCTGGCCAACCTGCAACTGGTGGACAGCGATCCAGTCGTGCGTTTGGCGGCCGTGAGGCTGCTCGGCGAAACCGGCGACCCGCTGGCCCGCACTCGCCTTGAAGGCTTGCTGGAACCGGGCGTTGAAGCCGATGGAACCGTTCACACCGCCGCCGAAACCAGTCTGGCTCAGGTCAAACGCAAACTGATGATCGGAGAGATGCTCGGTCAGGCCTTCAGCGGTATGTCTCTGGGTTCGATCCTGCTGCTCGCGGCGCTGGGACTTGCGATCACCTTCGGTCTGCTGGGTGTCATCAATATGGCCCACGGCGAGATGCTGATGCTCGGCGCCTACTCCACGTATGTAGTGCAGTTGTTATTCCAGCGTTTCCTGCCGCAAGCCATCGAGTTCTATCCATTGGTCGCGCTGCCGGTGGCGTTTTTTGTGACGGCGGGGATCGGCATGATTCTCGAGCGCACGGTCATTCGACACCTCTACGGCCGTCCGTTGGAAACCCTGCTGGCGACCTGGGGCATCAGCCTGATGCTGATCCAGTTGGTGCGTTTGCTGTTCGGGGCGCAGAACGTCGAAGTCGCCAACCCGGCCTGGCTCTCCGGCGGCATTCAAGTGCTGCCGAACCTGGTGCTGCCATACAACCGCATTGTGATCATCGCGTTCGCCCTGTTCGTTGTAGTGCTGACCTGGCTGCTGCTGAACAAGACTCGCCTGGGCCTGAACGTGCGCGCCGTGACCCAGAACCGCAACATGGCCGCTTGCTGCGGCGTGCCCACCGGGCGTGTCGACATGCTCGCCTTTGGCTTGGGCTCCGGTATCGCCGGGCTCGGCGGCGTCGCCCTGAGCCAGGTCGGCAACGTCGGCCCGGACCTGGGCCAGAGCTACATTATCGATTCGTTCCTGGTGGTGGTGCTCGGCGGTGTCGGCCAGTTGGCCGGTAGCGTGCTGGCGGCCTTCGGCCTGGGCATCGCCAACAAGATTCTCGAACCACAAATCGGTGCCGTGCTCGGCAAGATTCTGATCCTCGCGCTGATCATTCTGTTTATCCAGAAACGCCCGCAAGGACTCTTCGCACTGAAAGGACGGGTGATCGACTGATGAACCAGCCTCTGATGCTCACGGCGACAAAAAAAGCCGGCCCCAAAGTCACTCTGATCGTCGGCAGTTTGGTGCTCGCGCTGTTGCTGGCCTTGCCGCTGCTTTCACTGTTGTCGGCGGACAATCCGCTGCACGTTTCGGCTTATACCCTGACCCTGGTGGGCAAGATTCTTTGCTACGCGATTGTCGCGTTGGCGCTGGATCTGGTCTGGGGTTACGCCGGGTTGCTGTCACTGGGTCACGGCCTGTTCTTCGCCCTCGGCGGCTACGCCATGGGCATGTACTTGATGCGCCAGGCCTCGGGTGACGAGCTACCGGCGTTCATGACCTTTCTGTCGTGGACCGAATTGCCCTGGTACTGGACCGGCACCAACCACTTTCTCTGGGCCATGTGCCTGGTGGTGTTGGCGCCGGGTTTGCTCGCGCTGGTGTTCGGCTTCTTCGCCTTTCGCTCGCGGATCAAGGGCGTGTATTTCTCGATCATGACCCAGGCCCTGACCTTCGCCGGGATGTTGCTGTTCTTTCGCAACGAAACCGGTTTTGGCGGCAATAACGGCTTCACCAACTTCCGCAGCATTCTCGGTTTCGGCATCACCGAACCGAACACCCGGGCGGTGCTGTTTGTGGCCACGGTGCTGTTGCTGGTGGCCAGCCTGTTCATCGGCTGGCGTCTGGCGCAAAGCAAGTTCGGTCGAGTGCTGACCGCCCTGCGCGACGCAGAAAACCGCCTGATGTTTTGCGGCTATGACCCGCGCGGTTTCAAGCTGTTTGTCTGGGTGTTGAGCGCGGTGCTGTGCGGTTTGGCCGGTGCGTTGTACGTGCCGCAAGTGGGGATCATCAACCCCGGCGAAATGTCGCCGACCAACTCCATCGAAGCGGCAGTCTGGGTCGCCCTCGGCGGGCGCGGCACGTTGATCGGACCGCTGCTCGGCGCCGGTGTGGTCAACGGTATGAAGAGCTGGTTCACCGTGGCCTTCCCCGAATACTGGCTGTTCTTCCTCGGTGCGCTGTTTATCGTGGTGACCCTGTATCTGCCCAAGGGTGTGATCGGGCTGCTGAAAAAAAGAGGTGAACAATGAGAGTCACTGCGACGACTGAATTCATGCTCGAACCGGTGTTTTTCCCACCGGAGCCCAATAAGGACGCCGGCACCAGCCGCGATGCGATTGGCCTCGGCCAGCGCGCCGGCCCCGGTCTGAACACTCGCCACGGCACCATCCTGACTCTGGAAGACATTAGCGTCAGCTTCGATGGCTTCAAGGCGCTGAACGACTTGAACCTGTACATCGGCGTCGGCGAATTGCGCTGCATCATCGGCCCCAACGGTGCCGGTAAAACGACGCTGATGGATGTGATCACCGGCAAGACCCGTCCCAGCCACGGCAAGGCCTGGTTCGGTGAAACCCTGGACCTGACGCAGATGAGCGAAGTGCAGATCGCCCAATCCGGGATCGGTCGCAAGTTCCAGAAACCTACCGTGTTCGAAGCCTTGAGCGTGTTCGAGAACCTTGAGCTGGCGCAGAAAACCGACAAATCGGTATGGGCCAGCCTGCGGGCCAAACTCAATGGCGAGCAGCAAGACCGTATTGCCGAAGTACTGGAAACCATTCGCCTGACGGCGTCGGTCAGTCGCCCGGCGGGTTTGCTGTCCCACGGGCAAAAGCAGTTTCTGGAAATCGGCATGCTGCTGATGCAAGACCCGCAACTGCTACTGCTCGACGAGCCGGTGGCGGGAATGACCGACGCCGAAACCGAATTCACCGCCGAGCTGTTCAAGAGTCTGGCCGGCAAGCATTCGCTGATGGTGGTGGAGCACGACATGGGCTTCGTCGGCTCGATTGCCGACCACGTCACCGTGTTGCACCAGGGGAGTGTGCTGGCCGAAGGGTCGCTGGAGCAGGTGCAGGACAATGAACGGGTGATTGAGGTTTATCTCGGGCGTTGAAGCACGCGCCCCAACCGTAGCAGCTGCCGAAGGTTGCGTTCGAGGGCGAAGCACTCGCAATTCGGCAACGGCGATACACCTGACAAAACGCGATTGCAGGCTCTACGACCGCTACGCGGCCGAACGCAGGCTGCGCCAGCTGCTACGAAGAGCAGAACTTCGAAAGGATGAGAACATGCTACAAGTCGACAAGCTGCACCAGTATTACGGCGGTAGCCACATCCTGCGGGGTCTGTCGTTTGACGTGAAAGTCGGCGAGGTCACCTGCCTGCTGGGGCGTAACGGCGTCGGCAAGACCACGCTACTCAAATGCCTGATGGGGCTGCTGCCGGCAAAAGAAGGCGCGGTGAACTGGGAAGGCAAAGCCATCACCGGTTACAAGCCGCACCAGCGGGTGCATGCAGGAATCGCCTACGTGCCGCAAGGCCGGGAGATTTTCGGCCGACTGACAGTGGAAGAAAACCTGCTGATGGGCCTGTCCCGTTTCCCGGGTTCCGAAGCCAGGGAAGTCCCGGCGTTTATCTATGAGCTGTTCCCGGTGCTGCTGCAGATGAAGCAACGTCGCGGCGGCGACTTGTCCGGTGGTCAGCAACAACAGCTGGCCATCGGCCGCGCCCTGGCCAGTCGTCCGCGACTGCTGATTCTCGATGAACCCACCGAAGGCATTCAGCCGTCGGTGATCAAGGAGATCGGTGCGGTGATCAAAAAACTCGCGGCACGCGGCGACATGGCAATTTTGCTGGTGGAGCAGTTCTACGATTTCGCAGCCGAACTGGCCGATCAATACCTGGTGATGTCCCGGGGAGAGATCGTCCAGCAAGGCCGTGGAGAAAATATGGAAACCGAAGGTGTGCGCGGCCTGGTTACGATCTAACCTGTAGCGTCCTGACGATAAGCACTGATCATGAACCTTCCTGCCCACACCGCTCTGTTCACCCCCAGCTGGCACGCCGAGCTGGAGCTCGGCTATGCCCGATCCGGCGACAGTACGCGCCCCGTCCAGCGCCGGCACAAAGGCCCGCTGCGGGTGCAAAAGCATCTGTATGCCGAAGGCCCGCAAGTCTGCCAGCACATTATCGTCCACCCGCCGGGCGGGATTGCCGGCGGTGACCGGCTGGACATCAACGTTCATGTTGGCGCCGATGCCTGGTCCCAGTTGACCAGCCCCGGTGCGGCCAAGTGGTATCGCGCCGCAGGGCCGGCTTACCAGAAGCTGGACTTTCACGTCGAAGCGGGCGCAACACTGGAATGGCTGCCACAGGAAACCATTATCTTCAGCGCCGCCCAGGCCGAACTCAGCACCTCTATCGAGCTTGAAGGTGATGCCCGGTTGTTCTACTGGGATGTGGTGGCGCTGGGTCGTCCGGCCAGTGGCGAACGCTTCGATGCCGGGCATTTTCAATCGCAACTGGATATCCGCCGCGACGGTCAGTTGCTCTGGCATGAACGCCAGCGCGTTGTCGGTGATGACGGCTTACTCGATTCGCCGATCGGGCTCGACGGGCAACCGGTGTTTGCAACGTTGCTCGTGACTGGTGAAATCGACAGCGAGCTGCTGGCGGCCTGCCGCTCGTTGCCCAACCCGGTCAGGGGTGACCTGACGCAATTGCCCGGGCTGCTGGTAGCCCGTTGTCTGGCCAGTGAAGCCCTGCAGGCGCGAGGCTGGTTGATTGATTTGTGGCGGTTGCTCAGGCCCGCACTGCTCGGCCGTGAAGCTGTGTCACCGAGGATCTGGAGCACATAAACACTTCATCCCCTGTAGGAGCGAGCTTGCTCGCGATAAGCGTTAACAATAACGCGGTCAACTTGAATGACTGCGGTACCTTGGCGTTTTTCGCGAGCAAGCTCGCTCCTACAGGGGTCACGCATACCTTTTAAACTGCCTGATAACGGACTTCGAACGATGGACCTGACCCCACGCGAAAAAGACAAGCTGCTGATCTTCACCGCCGGCCTTGTGGCCGAGCGACGGCTGGCCCGCGGCGTGAAGCTAAACTATCCGGAAGCCATGGCCTATATCTCCGCGGCGCTGCTCGAAGGCGCCCGTGACGGTCGGACTGTGGCCGAGTTGATGCACTACGGCACCACCCTGCTCAGCCGTGAACAGGTAATGGAGGGCATCGCGGAAATGATCCCGGAAATCCAGGTCGAAGCGACCTTCCCCGACGGCACCAAACTGGTCACCGTCCACCAACCCATCGCCTGAGGCTGTGCCATGACTTACAGCATTCGTGACGCGCAGCATGCCGATCTGCCGGCGATCCGTGACATCTATAACGACGCCGTGCTCAACACCACGGCGATCTGGAACGAACAGGCCGTCGACCTCGGTAACCGCCAGGCCTGGTTCAGTGCCCGGCAGTCTCAGGGTTATCCGATTCTGGTGATTGTCGACGGTGACAACAGCGTACTCGGCTACGCTTCGTTTGGTGACTGGCGGCCCTTCGATGGCTTCCGGCACACCGTTGAACACTCGGTTTACGTACGCAGCGACCAGCGCGGCAACGGCCTCGGCCCACGGCTGATGGCGGCATTGATCGAGCGTGCCAAAGACTGCAACAAACACGTGATGGTCGCCGCTATCGAGAGTGGCAACGCCGCCTCGATCCGACTGCACGAACGAGTCGGTTTCATCACCACCGGGCAGATGCCACAAGTGGGCACCAAGTTCGGTCGCTGGCTCGACCTGACCTTCATGCAATTGACCCTCAACCCAGGCGCGGAGCCGCCAGTCGCCAACAAGGAGTGATACCCGATGAACGCTGCCCAACTGCGTCGAGTCCATGCCGAAAGCTTTGCGCACTACCGCCAGGGTTTGATTGAACTGTTGCTCGATTGCGTGGGTAACGGCGCATCGATCGGCTTCATGGCGGATCTGGATGCCAGCCAGGCACGGGCCTACTACGACGAGGTCCAGGCAGAGCTCGAACAAGGCAGCCGCCTGCTCTGGGTGGTGGTCCATGAAGAGCAGGTGCTGGCCACTGTGCAACTGAGCCTGTGCCAAAAGGCCAATGGCCTGAACCGCGCCGAAGTACAAAAACTGCAGGTGCGCAGTCACACCCGTCGCCGCGGCCTTGGTCAGCAGTTGATGCAGGTGCTGGAGCAGACAGCGGTGCAGTACAAGCGCGGCATGCTGTATCTGGACACTGAGGCCGGATCAGCGGCCGAAGCCCTATACCAATCCCTGGGTTACGTCCGCGTCGGCGAAATACCGGACTACGCCTGCCGTCCGAACGGTCAATACCACCCCACCGCCATCTATTACAAAATCCTCCGTGGAGTGAACCCATGATCCCTGGCGAATATCAGATCCAGCCCGGCGACATCGAACTCAATGCCGGGCGCCGCACCTTGAGCCTGAGCGTTGCCAACAGCGGTGACCGGCCGATCCAGGTCGGTTCGCACTATCATTTTTTCGAAACCAATGACGCCCTGACCTTCGACCGCGCCGCCAGCCGCGGCATGCGCCTGAATATCCCGGCCGGCACCGCCGTGCGCTTCGAGCCGGGGCAGAGCCGAGACATCGAACTCGTGGACCTGGCCGGGCATCGCCGGGTGTTCGGGTTTGCCGGACGGATAATGGGTGATCTGGATTGACTTTTTAAAATGATCGTTCCCACGCTCCCGCGTGGGAATGCATCCCGTGACGCTCCGCGTCACATAACGGCGGACGCAGAGCGTCCATGGCGGCATTCCCACGCAGAGCGTGGGAACGATCATTGAATTCCAAGGCAAGCACATGAAAATTTCTAAACAAGCCTACGCCGACATGTTCGGCCCCACCGTCGGTGACAAGGTCCGTCTGGCCGACACCGAGCTGTGGATCGAGGTGGAAAAAGACTTCACCACCTACGGTGACGAAGTGAAGTTCGGTGGTGGCAAGGTGATCCGCGACGGTATGGGCCAGGGTCAACTGCTGGCTCGCGACGTGGTCGACACGCTGATCACCAACGCGTTGATCATCGACCACTGGGGCATCGTCAAAGCCGACGTCGGCCTCAAGGACGGGCGCATCGCCGCCATCGGCAAGGCCGGCAACCCGGACATCCAGCCCAATGTGACCATCGCGATCGGCGCCAGCACCGAAGTGATCGCCGGTGAAGGCATGATCCTCACCGCCGGCGGTATCGACACCCACATCCACTTCATCTGCCCACAGCAGATCGAAGAAGCGCTGATGAGCGGCGTCACCACCATGATCGGTGGCGGCACCGGCCCTGCCACCGGCACCAATGCCACCACCTGCACCTCCGGCCCTTGGCACCTGGCGCGCATGCTGCAGGCCGCCGACGCCTTCCCGATGAACATCGGGTTCACCGGCAAAGGCAACGCCAGCCTGCCGGAGCCGCTGATCGAACAGGTCAAGGCCGGGGCCATCGGCCTCAAGCTGCATGAAGACTGGGGTACGACACCGGCAGCCATCGACAACTGCCTGAGTGTCGCCGACCAGTATGACGTGCAGGTGGCGATCCACACCGACACCCTGAACGAATCCGGCTTCGTCGAAACCACCCTCGCCGCGTTCAAGGGCCGGACCATCCACACCTACCACACTGAAGGTGCGGGCGGCGGCCACGCTCCGGACATCATCAAGGCCTGCGGTTTTCCAAACGTGCTGCCAAGCTCGACCAACCCGACCCGACCGTTCACCCGCAACACCATCGACGAACACCTGGACATGCTGATGGTTTGCCATCACCTGGACCCAAGTATCGCCGAGGACGTGGCCTTCGCCGAAAGCCGTATCCGCCGCGAGACGATTGCAGCTGAAGACATCCTGCACGACCTCGGTGCATTCTCGATGATCAGCTCCGACAGCCAGGCCATGGGCCGTGTCGGTGAAGTCATCACCCGCACCTGGCAGACCGCCGACAAAATGAAAAAGCAGCGCGGCCCACTGCCGGGTGACGTTGAGGGCAACGACAATTTCCGCGTCAAACGCTACATCGCCAAATACACCATCAACCCGGCGATCACCCATGGCATCAGCCACGAAGTGGGTTCAATCGAAGTGGGTAAATGGGCGGACCTGGTGCTCTGGCGCCCGGCATTCTTTGGCGTCAAACCGACCTTGATCCTCAAGGGCGGGGCGATTGCCGCCAGCCTGATGGGCGACGCCAATGCCTCGATCCCCACCCCTCAACCGGTGCATTACCGCCCGATGTTTGCCAGTTATGGTGGCTCACTGCATGCCACCAGCCTGACCTTTATCAGCCAGGCGGCACAGGAGGCTGGCATCCCGGAATCATTGGGTCTGAAGAAGAAAATCGCTGTGGTCAAAGGTTGCCGCGAGGTGCAGAAAACCGACCTGATCCATAACGATTACCTACCGAACATCGACGTCGATCCGCAGACTTATCAGGTCAAGGCTGATGGCATTTTGCTCTGGTGTGAGCCAGCAGATGTGTTGCCAATGGCGCAGCGCTACTTTCTGTTTTGATCCTCGGTTGTATGGCAGAAGAACCCGGTGGTCGGATCGATTCGGCCCCCTCGGGCCTTGCAGGCCCGAGGGTTCGAACCGATCTTTTTTACTCGAACGCAAAGGCGCTATGATGCAAGACCTTCCAGCGCTCACTGCCCGGGGCCATCGACCATGCGTCTCTCCGAATTCATCGTGCAACACATGGATCGTATCGTCGATGAATGGGAGCAATTTGCCAACGCCATCGCACCTGACGCTGACCCAATGGATCGGACGGTCCTGCGCGATCACGCAAAGTCGATCCTGCTGGCCGCGTCACGCGACATGCAGACCGCACAGACCGCCAGCGAACAAGCCGCCAAGGCCATGGGCGAAGGTCCGCAGAAAACCCCGAGCCTGAATAAAGCCGCGGCCAGCCACGGCGAGCTCAGGCACAACGTGGGGTTTGATCTGGTGCAGATGACCTCGGAGTTCCGGCATTTGCGCGCCTGCGTGATTCGTCTGTGGGTAGGCGGCCTGAACTCGCCGGAACTGGCCTACTTTCAGGACATGATCCGCTTCAACGAAGCCATCGACGAAGCACTGGCCGAATCCACCGCCGCTTACGCCGAGCAGGTCAATCGTTCACGGGATATCTTCCTGGCCATCCTCGGCCATGACCTGCGTGCCCCATTGCAGGCGGTCAGCATGTCCGCCGAAATGCTGGTGCGTAAAGCCCGACTGGATACCGATGCGCTCGGTTATGTCTCAAACATCAAAAGCGGCGCGCGGCACATGGGGGCGATGGTCAGCGATCTGCTGGAACTGGTGCGCAGCCGTCTAGGCAGTAGCCTGCCGGTCGAACCCGCAGCCATGGACCTGGCCAGCGCCGCCAGGGCCGCCATGGACGAAGCCTGTGCCGGCCAGCCGGCCTGCACGCCGGTCCTGACCATTGAGGGCGATACCCAAGGCGTATGGGACCGCGGGCGGATCGATCAAATGCTGCAAAACCTGATCGGCAATGCCCTGCAGCACGGCGCCAACAGCCACGTTGTGACCTTGACCATCAGCGGTCACGAAGACAGCGTGACACTGACCATGCACAACTATGGCGCGCCGATACCCGAGGACGCCATCGCCACCATCTTCGACCCGCTGGTGCGCAGCGCCAGCGAGGAACTGGCAGGCCCGTCGACCAGCCTTGGCCTGGGCCTGTTCATCGTCAAGGAAGTGGTCTTCGCCCATCAGGGCACGATCGAAGTCAGCTCGAGCGAAGCGGATGGCACGACGTTTACGGTGGTATTGCCCAAGAAGATGTAAAGGCAAAGATTTTTTGGTGGTGAACGACACCCCCGTTTATTCCACCACCAGTCGCCCCAACCGCTGTTTGAGCATCTGATTCTCTGCCCGCAGTTGCTGGACCTCCTCAAGCAGGTCCAGGGCCAGGGCGACCCCTTCCCATTCGAGTTCAAGATCCCGACGCAGCTTGATCGCACGTTTGGCCACAGCCACTTCGTAGTCGGTAAAACGCCAATTCCCGGGCCCGTTACCCTGAGGTTCGAGGATGCCGTGTTCGACGATTTCGATCACGTAAGCAGCCGACAAGTCAGTCACCTCACAGAATTCTTCCATGTCCAGTTGAACGATCAGGGTACTGCGCATGATCAGTTACTCCAGTGTTCTCTCGGGTCAAAAGCGGCTTTTTGCGCCAGTTCCTGCCACAACGCCTTGATCGCGTCGTTGCTGTGTTTGGGCATGACCGCTTTCAATTGCACGAACAGATAACCACGGTGGCCAGCCTTGTTCAGCAGACCATGGCCTTTGGCTCGCATGCGTTGGCCGTTCTGGCTGCCGGCCGGAACCTTCAGATGGATCTTGCCGGTCAGGGTCGGCACCGCGACTTCAGTGCCCAGCGCCAGCTCCCAAGGGGCCAGCGGCAGGGTGATGATCAGGTTTTCACCTTCGACATCGAATTTGGGATGTGGCGCGAAACGGATGGTCAGGTACAAGTCGCCATTGGTCCCCCCGCCTACACCCGGTGCCCCCTGGCCTTTGAGGCGGATGCGCTCGCCGTCGGTCACGCCGGCCGGGATCTTCACGTTCAGGCTTTTGCTGGTGTTGCTGACGTGCTGACCGGCGGCGTTGTACTGCGGCACCTGAAAGCTGACCTTCTTCGACTCGGTCGACAGGGTCTCTTCCAGAAAAATCGGCAACTCCATTTCCACATCCTGCCCTCTACGACCGGTGCTACGACCTGATTGTCCACCACCAAAACCACTGCCACGCGAGCCGAAGATCGAACTGAAAAAGTCCGAAAAATCGCCGGTGTCCTGCCCGTAACCACCTGCACCTGCACCAGCGCCACCACGTCTCTGCCAACCCGGCGGGCCCTGGAACGGCTGGCCATGCTGGCCATATTTGCGCAGATCATCGTATTCGGCGCGCTTGTCGGCACTTTTCAGCGCCTCATACGCCTCGGACGCGTCCTTGAACTTGCTCTCGGCGTCCCTTTCCTTGCTGACGTCGGGGTGGTATTTACGTGCCAGTTTGCGGTACGCGGCCTTGATCGCCTTGTCGTCCGCAGTCGGCTCCACACCGAGAATCTTGTAATAGTCTTTGAAGTCCATCGAGGCAATCACCATCCGTTATCGATATCACGCAGCCAGGCACAGCATGCTCTCTTTGGCAGCGTTTGGATTGACCGATCTCGATCTTGTGACCGAGCGGTGCATCAGAAGTTTATCGGCAGCCGGCGCACCTATTTTGAGCGTTCTGAGGCTACCAGGCCCATGCCTGCAAGTTTGGGGGTGAAGGATAGTCTTTCAAGTCTGCTTAATCGCGTGATTTAGCGGATAGTCGGCCTACGATTCTTCACCGCGCTGACATACACTGCGCGGCCGTTTTTTAACCGGAACTCGAAAGACATGAAAAACGCATCTCCAGCCCGTGCCTGCGGCATCGACTTCGGCACGTCCAACTCCACTGTCGGCTGGCTGCGTCCCGGCATGGAAACGCTTATCGCGCTGGAGGACGACAAGATCACCCTTCCATCGGTGGTCTTCTTCAACATCGAGGAACGCCGCCCGGTCTACGGTCGGCTGGCGTTGCACGAATACCTGGAAGGCTACGAAGGCCGGTTGATGCGCTCGCTCAAGAGCCTGCTGGGCTCCAAGCTGATCAAGCACGACACCAGCGTGCTTGGCACGGCCATGCCATTCAAGGATCTGCTCGGGCTGTTCATCGGTCAGTTGAAGAAACGCGCCGAGGCGACCGCCGGTCATGAGTTCGAAGAAGTCGTGCTCGGCCGGCCGGTGTTTTTTGTCGACGATGATCCGATGGCCGACCAAGAGGCTGAAAACACGCTGGTGGACGTGGCACGTGCTATCGGCTTCAAGGACGTGTCCTTTCAGTACGAACCGATTGCCGCGGCCTTCGACTATGAGTCGACCATTGAGCGCGAAGAGCTGGTGCTGATCGTCGACATCGGCGGTGGTACTTCGGACTTCTCGCTGGTGCGTTTGTCCCCGGAGCGCCGCGCTATGGACCAGCGCCACGATGACATCCTCGCCACCGGCGGTGTGCATGTGGGCGGGACTGACTTCGACAAGCAGTTGAGCCTGCAAGGCGTAATGCCACTGTTCGGTTACGGCAGCCGGATGAAGAGCCAGGCCTACATGCCCACCAGCCACCACATGAACCTGGCGACCTGGCACACGATCAACTCGGTGTATTCGCAGAAATCCCAGCTCGCCTTGGGCAGCATGCGCTACGACATCGAAGACACCGGTGGCATCGACCGTCTGTTCAAGCTGATAGAACAGCGCGCCGGGCACTGGCTGGCGATGGAAGTGGAAGAAACCAAGATCCAGCTGACCCACGCCGAAAGCCGCCATGTGCCGCTTGATCGCATCGAGCCTGGTTTGAGCGTGGAATTGAGCCGGGTGCTGTTCGAGTCGGCCATCGACAATCAGCTCGAACGCATCCGCAACAGCGTTACCAGCTTGCTGAGCGATGCCGATGTGCGCGTCGATCAGGTCGACACGGTGTTCTTCACCGGCGGTTCGAGTGGCATCCCGGCCCTGCGCCAGAGCGTCTCGGCGATGCTGCCGAACGCGCGGCATGTTGAAGGGAATATCTTCGGCAGCATCGGCAGCGGTCTGGCGATCGAAGCCATGAAGCGGTACGGCTGCTGAGTCCTGCCTGCAGATCGGTCCCACGCTCCGAGTGGGAATGCCGCCATGGACGCTCTGCGTCCACTTTGGATGTGACGCGGAGCGTCACCGGATGCATTCCCACGCAGAGCGTGGGAACGATCAACAACAACCTGCAGCCTAAACCAACCCCACCTGTTTCAACTCACTCTTCAAATACGCGTAATAAATCGGCCCTGCCACCACTCCCGGCAGGCCGAACGCGGCTTCGAACACCAGCATTGCCAGCAGTAACTCCCAGGACTTGGCACTGATCTGCCCGCCGACGATCCGCGCGTTGAGGAAGTATTCCAGCTTGTGGATAAAAATCAGATAACCCAGCGCTGCCACTGCCACCCAAATCGACAGCGACAATCCGACGATAGTGATCAACGTATTCGACATCAGATTACCGATGACCGGTAGCAGGCCGAGCAGGAAAGTCAGCACGATCAGGGTTTTGGTCAGCGGCAATTTGATCCCGAACATCGGCAGGATCAGTGCAAGGAAGACTGCAGTGAACGTCGTGTTGAGCAGGGAAATCTTGATCTGCGCGAAGACGATATTGCGAAACGCCTGTACCAAAAGGTGCAGCCGATCGAACAACGCCGCCGCCAGCGGTTTGCGGTTGGTGAGGTCCGGCGCCCGCTGCAAGGCGATGATTGCACCGAGCACCATGCCGATCAGCAGTGTCACGAACATGTGCGCCGCGTCCTTGCCAACCAATTGCAGATCGCTCAGGTGCTTGGTCACCCAGTCGCCGATGGCCACCCGGAACTCGGCCGCGCTGGCCGGTAAATAGGCGTCGATAAACGGCGGCAGTTGCCCGCGAGCCTTGTCCACCACGCCCATGAATTTGTCCAGGGAAGCCCCGGGATTCTCCGCTTCATGCAGCAGGAAGCTAATGGCCCCGGCAAAAATCAGCGTCAGTACGCTGACCACCAGGGTGCCGAGCAACGCCACCGCCAACCAGCGCGCCCGTCGCCCTTCGATCAACCGTTGCAGTTGCGGGGTAAGCATGTTGACCAGTTCGAACACCAGCAAACCGGCGAGCAGACTCGGCAACAAGCGCAGCGGCAAGATCAACAACAAGCCGCCAAAAATGATCACCCAACTGAAGAACAATAGATGACGCTGAGAAAACGTTGGCATACAGCCTCAAAACGAACGGCGTTAAAGGATTGGCAGTCTGCCAGCGTTCAGACGCTGAAGCGAGCGCAAGGATATCTGTAGTAGCAGCGGGGACGCCTGGCCCCCCCCCTGCTCCTACGACGAGAGCCCGGGTTATTTTTTCTTCAGGCAATCACTCATGAAGGTTTTGCGTGCATCCCCTTTAAGCGCCTGAGTAGCGGCCGTGGCGTTGCAGGTTTTCATCTTCTCTTGTTGAGGCGTCATTGGTTTGGCTGCTTGTGCCGCTGGCGCGGCTTTCAGGCACGTGCTCATAAAGGCTTTGCGCTCGTCGCCTTTGAGGGTTTTCGCGGTGGCATCGGCGTTACAAGTGGCCATCTTGTTCTGTTGGGCAGTGGCGGCAAAGCCTTGGGAACAGATCAGCAAACCCACCATCAACAAAGGGATACGCAGCATCTTCATGGAGTTTTCTCCTTGTTACCGCACCGAGGGGCACGGCTTCTTTCGCAGTGTAGACAACCGCTGTTACGCCTTCACTGAATCTGTAGGTGAGTCCGACGATTATGCTCCAGAGGACAGCCGGCCTGGCGCTGGAACATCGCGATGAACGATAACGCGGTCAGTATCAAGAAACGCGACTACACACCCGCCATCTTCAACCTCTGTGCATGCTCGACAAACAACCGAATCGGCTCGGCGCCTTTGCCCACCAGTCCCAGTGACTGGTTGACGATGTCGAAGTGATCCAGCGGATACTCATCGCCAATCACCGTGCCCAGGTGGGAGCTGTAGCGCCCGACCATGCCATCGCAGTGCCCGGCTTCGCGGACGAAGGTTTTGGCAAATAACCGGCAGCTGCGGTTAGTGCCATCAAACAGGTTACAGCCCCGATCAGTCTTGCCCGGCTGCAAGGTCCCGGACCAGGAGTAATAGCGCACACCGTTGACCACTTCAGCACCGTGCCCGCCCCACGTGTCGGGCAAACCCTGGGGGTATTGGCGGTTGAACAACGCCACGCCCTCGGTGGTCAGCGATTGGTGGGAGGCCTGGATATCCACCGGCAATTTCGGCCCGCGATAGCCGGTTTCCAGCAGGCTCATCAACGCCGCGATCAGCCACAGCGCAAAGCTCAGCAGGCGCCCGCGAGGACTGTCCGAGGGGTAATGGATGTGCAGGTAATCCGCCAACTCTGATCCATGATTCGGACCCGCCACCGAGGTCACCGAGGCCACCCAGTCCGGGCGTTTGGCTGCGGCGTAACGCGCCGTCAACGAACCTTGGCTGTGGCCGATCAAATTGACTTTGGCGGCACCGGTCTCGCGCAAAATCGCTTCGATGCGCATCAACAGCTGCTCACCGCGCACCTCACTGGAGTTGAGCGGCGAGACTTGCACTGCGATCACCGTCGCCCCGCCACGGCGCAGGGCCGAAATAATTCCGTACCAGTATGGGTAGAGCAACAAGCGGATAAACCCCAACATCCCCGGGACCAACACCAAGGGATAACGCGTGGCGGATTCTTGCGGCATGGACGAACGTTCCTGACCTGACCTGAGCCTCCCATCCTAGACGTAATGGCTGGGGAATGAGCCAGCATCGGCAGCCTCGATGACAAGCCCATGACGCTATTTCAACCCGGCCACCCCGATAGCGGTCCAGGTCGGGTCAGCGATGCTCACGGGCAACTTGCGATGGCGTCATGGCAGATGCCATGAAAATCACTTGCTCGACTTGACCATCACCGGTGCCGTACCTGCCTTCATCTGTGCCAGCAGCGGCGCACATTGATTCGGCTCTCCACCGCTTGGCGCCACCAGGGCCAGCAGCCCCGCAGCAGGCCCGGCAATCACCCCCAACGCCACCATCCCGGCACCGCGCAACATCAAGGGCACCGCTTTCACACCGGCATCCGGTTTGATGAAGGGACCGCGCACATACAGCGGCGAACGTAGCGAGAACAGGCGCATGCCCTTGGAATCCGGGGTGATCGTCAAGTCCAGCTGCTCGCTGGCCATGTTGGCTGTGCCGTTGATGTAGATGATCGCGTTCTCGGTATCGAACACAAACAGGCGGGTCGTGGCCAACCCGGTCTTGATGTCGAAGTCAGCCGCCGCACAGTTGATCTTCACTTCCTTGTCGCCAAACATCTTCCCGACCACGTAATTGCCGACATTGAGCCCGGCAATTTCCATCAGGCTGCGGCTAATGGCGCCATCGTTGATCAGCATTTTCAGATCACCATTGGCGGTCCCCAGCAACGCCGCCACCGAGTTGCCGCGACCCGCGATGTCAGCATCACCGTTGAGCTCGCCAAAACTGGTTTTCATCGGTTCGAAGGTCGGGAACAGTTGCTTGAGTTTGAAATTACGTGCCGTCAGTTTCGCCCGCCCTTGCAGCGGTTCCGTGCGGCCATCAAGACGAATCTGCGCATCCAGCTTGCCGCCGGCCACGCCAAAACGCAGAGGCTCAAGGCTCAGCTGACCGTCATTGAGAATCAGGTGAGTGTAGAGATCAGTGAAGGGCAGCCCGGCGCTGTGGACAATGCGTTTGCCAGTAAACTCGACATTCGCATCCATATCGCGCCAGCGTTCGGTACGAAATTCTTCGACCGGCAGCACCTTGGTCGCCGACTGCTTGCCTTCGCCACCACGGGTTTTTTGCCTGGCGTTCGAATCGGCGCCAATCAGCGGTGCGAGGTCAGCAAACCGCAGTTGATCGGAGATCAGCGCACCGCTGAGTCTGGGCCGCGGTTTACTGGCGATATAGGCCAGATTGCCGTGAATGTCGCTGCTGCCGATCTTGCCGTTGAATTCCTCATAACGAAACGAAGCGCCATCCGCCTCACGCAGGTTGGCGATCAGGTGACCATCGGTTGCATAGGCCGACGAATCCGGCAATGTCACGCCGGTCAGGGGATAGAGGTTAGCCAGGCTGCTGCCGGCCAGCTTCAGACGCAAATCCAGCGCGCCGAGATTGAGCGGGTCAGTCAGGGTGCCGGCCAGCTCGACGCTGGTGTCTGCGATCCTGACCCGGGCTTGCAGCGGGAATGGCTTGGCAGCGTCCTGCAACGCCAGCAGACCACCGATCTTGCCGGTACCTGCAAGTTTTTGGTCGTGGTATTGGCCTTCGACCTTCAAGGCAAACGCGTAATCCTGTGGCGCAGAACCCTTCTCAAGTGCCTTTTTTGCCGCCGTATCGCCGACGATGTCACTGAACGGGATCGGCTTGCCCAGCGGATCGATCAGCAGGTCGAGCCGGGTTTTCAGGCTTTGATCGTCGAAGGTGATGTGGCCCTTGTCGAAACCGATGGCGCCAATCTCCACCACCCAGCGGGAGGGTTCGGCGCTCGGGTCTTTCGGGGCGAACCGGAAGGTCCAGTTGGCACGGCCATCGGCCAGGCGTTCCAGAGTGGCATTGGGCTCCGTGAGATCAATGCGCGGGATCACCACCCGCCGGGTCAGCAACCCCAGCGGCGAGATACGCAGTTCGACACGCTTGAGGTTGATCATCTGCGCAGTCTTCGACCAGTCCGGGTTGCCCAGGGTCAGGTCTTCAGCCACCACATGCGGCCACGGAACCAGAGCCCGCCAGCCGCCCTCGTCGAGCTCGCGCTGCCAGATCACCGATAGATTGCCGTTGATGGCGAAGGCGCGGTGCAGCTCTTCAGAGACTTTGCTGTTGAGTGGCGGCTTGATCCGGTTCCAGTCAAAGAGGCCGATGATCAGAACCAGTATGGTCAGCAGAACAATGAGACTGGCGACCGTCCAAACGAGAATTTTACGAGTGCGCGTCATTGCACAGGGCTCCTGATTACGGCTGAGCGCCCCAATTGCGACGCACGTGTGAAGCGGCAGATCTGGAATCGACCCGCAGTGGAAACTACGACTGGCAAACGGTGCGCAGGTTTAACCCTAAGGTCAATTTTTCAAGCGCAAACATCGGCATATTTCTGACCATCAAGACAGTTTTTCATTACTGAACCTGCACTTTTGCAAGGCGAAAGCGGGTCGAAAATACCCACTCCAGTGCAAAAGCTTCCGCCTGAGGCGCCCGGTCTAGAGCCTTTTCTCTAAACAATCAATTCTGTTGATTATTACCATTGCCGTTATGAACTTTTATATCGATTTAGCAAGAGTAGCATTGCCTCCGTACCCACTTTATCGCCCTCCCGAGGAGCAACCCATCATGAAACGCCAATTACTGCTTAGTCTGACCCTCTCGGTCCTGGCCGCCAATGCGTTCGCCCTGCCAGCCGCCGAGCAAGCCACGCCTCAGGTGAAAGACAGTCACGGTCACTCGGTTTTCACTCAGACCGTCGCTGAAGGTGGTTCGGACCGTTTGATCGAACGTAACAAAGTCGCCGCCGATGGCTTTGAGCGTACTCCACAAGGCCAAACCGTTGCTGAAGGTGGCCGTGACCGTCTGGAGCAAAAAGGTCTGGCTGAAGATGGCTACAACCGCACTCATCAAGGTCAAACCGTAGCCGAAGGCGGCGCTGATCGCCTGGCCGAACGTCATCAAGCCGTGAGCTAAGCCTGTGCTTGCCCTGGAAAAAAGCCCGATCCCTGGATCGGGCTTTGACTGTGTATAAGTAGCACCTCCCACGCCTCGCCCCTTCTCTACTTCGACTCAAGTTCGACGCCGGCAAAGTTGATTTGCTAGAGTGCGCCGCTGTCCTTGACCGGAAATCCGCCGCCCGATGCTGCCCCGCGCCGAACAGAAACAACAGACCCGCAACGCCCTGATGGACGCTGCTCGCCACCTGATGGAGTGCGGCCGAGGATTCGGCAGCCTGAGCCTGCGCGAAGTGGCAAAAACCGCCGGGATTGTACCAACAGGTTTCTACCGACACTTTGCCGATATGGATCAGCTGGGTCTGGTGCTGGTAAGCGAAGTCGGTCAGACCTTCCGCGCCACCATCCGCCTGGTGCGACACAATGAGTTCGTCATGGGTGGCATCATCGATGCTTCGGTACGGATTTTTCTCGATGTCGTCGCGGCCAATCGCTCGCAATTCCTGTTTCTCGCCCGCGAACAATATGGTGGCTCGCTGCCAGTGCGCCAAGCGATCGCCGCCCTGCGGGAAAACATCAGCTCGGACCTGGCCGCAGACCTGAGCTTGATGCCCAAATTGCAGCACCTCGATGTCGCCGGCCTGACGGTCATGGCCGATTTGATCGTCAAAAGCGTGTTCGCCACCCTGCCGGACATCATCGACCCACCCGCCGAAGCCCTGCCCGAACACCTCACGCCACAGGCCAAGATTACCCAGCAACTGCGCTTTATCTTTATTGGCCTCAAGCATTGGCAGGGATTGGGGAGTACAGAGTAGGTTGATCCTTTTAGATCGTTCCCACGCTCCGCGTGGGAATGCCTCACTGGACGCTCAGCGTCCGCTCTGGATGTGACGCAGAGCGTCACGGGCTGCATTCCCACGCGGGAGCGTGGGAACGATCATCACATCGCTTCAAGATGGTGCAAAAACTCCCTGACCGCACCAAAGTTATCCACACCCTCCCAAATCCTGCGCACCTTTTTCTAGCGCAAACTACACTGCGACAGACATTTCCCACATCTCGCCCGATTGGCAAGCCCCTTGCTCTGACCTGAGCATTGTCCATTGCTGGAAGCCTTCCGATGCTGGTGATTCATCGCAGAATCGACCCTCAACCCCTCTGGGCCGCCGAACTGCACCTGAATTTCGAGGCCCGCAGCAAAAGCCGTCTGCGCTGTTTCAGTGCCGAAGGTGAAGACGTCGGGCTGTTTTTGGAGCGCGGTCAGCCACCGTTGCATGACGGCGAGTTCCTCCAATCCGAGGACGGTCGTATCGTTCGCGTCTGCGCTCGCCCCGAGCAACTGCTGCATGTCACCTGCGCCAATGCCTTCGAACTGACCCGCGCCGCCTATCACCTGGGTAATCGGCACGTCGCCCTGCAAGTCGGCGATGGCTGGTTGCGCCTGCTCGACGACTACGTGCTCAAAGTCATGCTCGAACAGCTTGGCGCCCATACCGAAACCCTCGAAGCGCCTTTCCAGCCGGAACACGGTGCCTATGGCGGCGGCCATCACCACTCCCGGCACGGCGACGAGGATTTCAACTACCCGCCGCGCCTGCACCAGTTCGGCGTGCGTACATGAACCCTGCCTGGGCCTTGCTGCGCCTGGCCAGTCCGCAACTGCCGATTGGCGGCTACAGCTACTCCCAAGGCCTGGAAATGGCCGTGGAGCAAGCGCGAGTGATCGACCCGCAAAGTGCCCGACGCTGGATCAGTGACCAATTGCTGCTCAATCTGGCGCGTTTTGAAGCACCGCTACTGCTCGCCCATTGCAACGCCGCGGCGAATGAAGACTGGGCAGAACTGCTGCAACTGTGCGAACAACACCGTGCCAGTCGCGAGACCCGTGAGTTGCACCAGGAAAGTCGGCAGATGGGCTATTCCCTGCAACAACTGCTTAATGGCTTGCCGGAACTGGACGGCCCTGCCCGGGATTTTCTCGCACAACGCCCCGAGCCCCACCTGGCCCTCGGCTGGGCACTGGCCGCCAGAGCCTGGCAGATCAGCCCGCAGGACGCGCTGGCCGCCTGGCTCTGGAGCTGGCTGGAAAACCAATTGGCAGTGCTGATGAAGACCATGCCGCTCGGCCAGCAAGCCGCCCAACGCCTGACCAGCGAACTGCTGCCGCTGCTGCAACAGGCCCAGCAAAACGCGTCGAACATCGCTCCTCATCAATACGGCAGCGCCGCTTTCGGCCTGTCCCTGGCATGCATGGCCCATGAGCGCCAGTACAGCCGTCTATTCCGTTCCTAGGAGAAACACATGAACGCACAACCGTTGCGCGTTGGTATCGGTGGCCCGGTCGGTTCCGGCAAGACCGCCCTGACTCTGGCCCTGTGTCTGGCCCTGCGCGAGCGCTACAACCTGGCAGTGGTTACCAACGATATCTACACCCGCGAAGATGCTGACTTTCTGGTGCGTAACGAGGCACTGGCCCCGGAGCGGATCATCGGCGTGGAAACCGGCGGCTGCCCGCACACGGCGATTCGTGAGGATGCCTCGATCAACCTGGAGGCGGTCGATCAACTCAACCGGCGCTTCCCGGGCCTGGACCTGATTCTGGTGGAGTCCGGTGGCGACAACCTGTCGGCAACCTTCAGCCCGGAACTGTCCGACCTGACCATCTATGTGATCGATGTCTCGGCCGGCGACAAGCTGCCACGCAAGGGCGGTCCGGGGATCTGCAAATCCGACCTGCTGGTAATCAACAAGATCGACCTGGCACCGCTGGTGGGCGCTTCGCTGGAGATGATGGACAGCGACACCAAACGCATGCGTGGCGATAAGCCGTTCGTCTTCAGCAACCAGAAAACCGGCCTCGGACTGGAGGCGATCATTGCCTTTATCGAACGCCAGGGGCTGCTGACCGCGGCCTGATGCCCTTATTAAAAAAGAACACCAACAAGGAAAGTGTAATTCATGACACTCAAACGTATTCTCGGTGCCCTCGCGCTGTTACTCACCCCGGCCCTGGCCTTCGCCCACCCCGGCCATGGCGACAACGGCTTGATCGCGGGTATCAGCCACCCGATTGGCGGCCTCGATCACCTGCTGGCGATGCTCGCCGTCGGCCTATGGGCCGCACAACAGCTAGGCGCCGCACGCTGGGCACTGCCATGCACTTTTGTCGGCACCCTGCTGATCGGCGGCATGCTCGGCTTTGAGGGGCTGCACCTGCCGGCGCTGGAAAGCGGGATCGCGGCTTCCGTGCTGGCGTTGGGTCTGGCCGTGGCACTGGCGGTACGGCCCCCGTTGAGCCTGGCGATTGGCGCAACGGCACTGTTTGCACTGTTTCACGGCGTGGCCCATGGCCTGGAGCTGCCGGACATGTCCAGCCCCTGGACCTATGCCGCTGGGTTTGTTGCCGCCACCGCGGCGCTGCATGCCGCCGGTTACGCCCTGGTGCGCGCGTTGCCGCAAGCGGCTGCGCCATTGGTTCGCCTGGCCGGGGCAGCGTCGGCGGCGACTGGGGTCTGGTTGCTGGCAGGCTGATTGTTCTATCGTCTGGGCGGGCCTCATCGCGAGCAATCGAGCGTCGACCGGCTGCTCCTACAGGATTTGCGTCGGACGACAAATCACCTGTGACGATCGTTCCCACGCTCTGCGTGGGAATGCAGCCCGTGACGCTCTGCGTCACTTCAAAAGCAGACGCAGAGCGTCTATTGAGGCGTTCCCACGCGCGAGCGTGGGAACGATCAGTGCCTCTCGCCCAACCGCCTGCTACCATGTCGCGCAAACACCCCTGCCGTGACGACGCCAGCCGATGCCCGATGTTTCCAGCTCCGCCTCCCAGCCTGAATTGACCGCCCTGTTCGCTGCCGTGCAGCAGCACTTCCATGAGCTAATCGTGCCGCTCTGGCAAGGTCCCGGCTGGAATGCAGAACTGGCGCTGCCTTACGAGGCGCTGGACGCCGAACATCATCCATTGCCGCCACAACGCTACCGGGCCATGGCTTGCGCGCGTCAGTTGTATCTATTCTCAAGCCTGATCGGCGAGCCCCGCGTACCCGCCGCCCAGGACCGTGCTGCGGCATTGTTTCGCTCATTGCAGCGGCATTTCCATGATGCCGAGCACGGTGGCTGGTTCTACAGTATCGACGCCCATGGCGCGCCGCTGGACAAGCGCAAAGACCTCTACACCCACGCATTCATCATCTTCGCCTGCGCCCATTACTGGGCCAGGGTTCGCGAGCCGCTGGTGGAGTCGGTGCTCAACGCTGCTCTGGAAGTAGTTGCCGAGCGCTTCGCCACGCACGAGGGGTTGTATGAGGCCAGTCTCGATCGAGACTGGTCATCGCTCAAGTCAGGGCCGTTGCAGAACCCGTTGATGCACCTGGCTGAAGCCTTCCTCGCCACGCTGTCGGTTCGCGAGGACGCCACTGTGCAAGCGGCCCTCGGCACGCTGTGCGATGCCATGCAAAGACGCTTCATCGACCGTCAGCACGGGGTGATGATGGAGAAACCGCTGGGGGCTGTGGATAACTGGTTCGAACCGGGACATCAGTTTGAATGGTTCTTCCTGCTCGAATCTTCCCCATTGCTCAAAGGCACGCCGCTGCACGCCTCGCTGGAGCGCGCTTTCACCTACGCCGAACAGGTCGGTGTCGACCCGCAAACCGGCACCGTCAGCGGCATGCTGGAGATCGACGGGACCGTTCGCGACGGCACCCAACGCATCTGGGCACAAGCTGAATACTTGCGGGCGCTGACGTTGCGACCTGAAAGCCAGGCACTGCTGCAGCGCCAACTGGTCGTGCTGCAACAGCGTTTTCTGCATGCCAATGGCTGGTATGAGTGCCTGGATGCAACAGGCACCGTCAGCCGCAGGGATATGCCGTCGACCACGCCTTATCATCTGGCGACCTGCTATCGCGGACTGGCTGACGCATGATCGTTGCCACGCTCCCGCGTGGGAATGCAGCCCGTGACGCTCTGCGTCACAATCTGGAGTGGACGCGGAGCATCCAGTGAGGCATTCCCACGCAGAGCGTGGGAATGATCTGACTCGTTGTTACCCCTTTGCCCCGCGCTCAATGGCGAAACCACTCCAGGTCTGGCTCACCGGCATCAGCTCAAGGCTGTTGATGTTGATATGGGCCGGGGTGTTGAGGACCCAGAAAATCGTTTCGGCGATGTCCTGCGGCTGGATCGCTTCGGCGCCGGCGTAAGTAGCGTCATAACGAGCCTGATCACCGGCAAAGCGCACCAGTGAGAACTCGCTCTCGCACAGGCCAGGCTCAATGTTGGTCACCCGTACACCGGTGCCTTGCAGGTCGCAGCGCAGGTTCAAGGAGAACTGTTTGACGAAAGCTTTGCTCGCGCCGTAGACGTGGCTGCCCGGGTACGGATAGTTACCGGCGATGGAGCCAAGGTTGATGATCCCGGCGCCGCGACCGTGGGCGATCAAGCGCGGCAGCAACAGGCGAGTGCTGTACATCAGGCCTTTGATGTTGGTATCGACCATGGTGTCCCAGTCGTCCAGATCACACTTGGGTGCCGGGTCGACGCCCAGGGCCAGGCCAGCGTTGTTGATCAGCCCGCGCAGCTTGCTGAAGGACGGCGGCAGATTGGCAATCGCCTCCTCCATGGCCTTGCGATCGCGCACATCGAGCACCACGCCATGCACTTCAGTCTGCCTGGAGAGCTCGGCGCACAAGGCATTCAGACGCTCCTCACGACGACCTGTCAGCACCAGTGACCAACCGGCCTCGGCAAACCGACGGGCACAGGCTTCACCAAAACCGGAAGTCGCGCCGGTAATAAACAGGGTGGATGTCATCGTGTTCTCCTTGTTTGGCTTCAAGCAGCCATTGGAATAGAAATTCACCTTGCAGCATGCCCGGCTGGCGTCGTAGCGGCAACCGGGTCTTATCCGATCGCATCACTGGGCTCGCGCGCACTGGATCTGCGAGAAACTGCCACCACTGAGGGTGACGACAGTGGCGCTGGTCTTTTCGATCTCGCTGGGCGGTGTCAGGTGCAGTTCCTTGATTGCGTTTTGCTGGTTCTCCCAGAGAATCTTCTTGTAACTCACGTAACCCGTGGCTTCGCCGCCGCCCGTGACCATCCGAACCGAGCTGCCGCCGGGGCGGTAATAAAGAGTAGTACTCGCCCCCGTGCAGACGTAGACATTGTCCTTTTGCGGCGTAGGTATCAGCCCCGCGGACACACCACCAATCAGGCTGTACAGCAGTCCGCTGAGCAGGAAAATCCCACCGAACCCCGCCAGCACCGTCACTGCCCCACTATAGGCGCCGAATAATCGACCAGGCAGCCGCGGCGCCAGATCGGCTGCCTCGTTGGTGCAGACCTCCAGCACAGGTGCGACGGGTTGCGATTGGGCGTCAGTAACGGCAACCTCGCACGCGACTTCCGGCAGCGCAACCGGCTCGCTGAGCGGGCTGTCAGACTCCACCTGCCGCACTGGCGAGGGCATGGCCCGCAGCCTGGGTGCCGGCTTGGGCAGCCGGGCGCGCTGGCGGCGGATAATGCGCGCCTGGACCAGGACGAAGATCGCACACAGCAGCGGCACCACCTGATTGAGCGCAGGCGATTGGCTATTGACCCAGCCGACGACCACCGGATCGGAGACCGCGATATCCCCCGCGACATAACCCAGCAATGCACCGCCGATCGAGACCAGCAACGGCTGGCGCTCAAGCAGCCGGGTGATCTGCAGGCTGCCGAACATCAACAGCGGTACGCTCAACAGCAATCCCAGCACCAGATAGAAGACACTGCCCTGAGCAACGGCTGCCAGCCCGACCACATTGTCCATGCTCATGACCAGATCCGCAGTCAACACGGTCACCACCGCGCCACTCAGCGTCGACAGAGAGCTATCCGCCAGATTGCCCTCCTCGTCCGGCTCCTCTCCGGTCAATAGCCGAATCGCAATCACCAGCAACAGCACCGCGCCGACCAGCTTGAGCCAGGGTACCAACAGCAACCAGCCGGCCAGCGTGGTCAGCAGCACCCGCAGGACAATAGCGCCACTGGTGCCGATCATCACTGCCCGTCTCACCTGATGCGGCGGTAGCCCGCGACAGGCCAGCGCAATCACCAATGCATTGTCGCCGGACAGTATCAGGTCCAGCAGGAACACCTGAAAAGTCATACCCAGCGCGTGCAGCGCACCTTCAAATAACATGGAGCGGTTTCCCGACAAGAGAATGCGTCATGGGAACATCGTCCCAGCGAACCGCGCACCCGGCATACAGCCCGAGCGCCAGCAAGAACAACAACAGCAACATGAATGGAATCTGCGATCTGCCGCAAGGTCGCTCATGGCTATTGCTACCTGGCACTGGTCGCTGCCGGCCCGCTGCGAAATTGCTTGAGAAATTCGGCGTCCGGCGTCAACACCAGCATCGGCTGGCTGTCGGCCATTGACTGACGGTAGGTCTGCAGCGAGCGGTACAACTTGTAGAATTCAGGGTCCTTGCTGAAGGCCGCGGAGAGGATCTGGTTGGCATCGGCATCCGCCTCTCCATGGGTGATCGCCGACTGGCGCTGGACCTCGGACAACAGCACCGTGCGATCACGGTCGGCTTTGGCCTGGATCTGCTGCGCCCATTCAAAACCTTGCGCGCGTAGCTCCTTGGCTTCGCGTTGACGCTCGGATTTCATCCGGTCGTAGATCGCCTGGCTGGCCTCCAGTGGCAGGTCGGCACGGTGCAGGCGCACTTCAGTCACCTCGATGCCGAGCGCCCGGGCCTTGTCCGCAACGTCCTTTTCGATGGTCGCAACTTCCTGCTGACGGGCCGGCGACAACAACGAGCGCAGCGATATCTCGCCCAGCTTACGCCGTAGCGAAGAGCTGACCATTTGCGTCAGTTGTGCATTGGCTTGATCCAGCGTCCCCACTGTCTGATAAAACCTGAGCGGATCGTTGATGCGAAAGCGGGTGTAGGTCTCGACCTCAATGCGCTTCTGATCGCCCAGAATGACCTGCTCGGCAGGGGAAGCGAGGGTTTGCAGGCGGCTGTCGTAGAACACCAGCGAATCGCTGAACGGCACTTTGAACTTCAGCCCCGGCTCCCCGGCCACCCCCATGGGGGCGCCAAAACGAATGATCAGTGCCTGTTGCGACTCGTCGACCACATACACTGACGCGGCCAAGGCCCAGAGCACGGCAGCGCCCATTGCCACGGCCAGCCATTTGAGCTTGAGGTTCATGGTCGGGCGTCCTTGTGCACAGGTTTTCCCTGATCGCTGAGCGGCATGTAGGGCACCACACCAGACATGCCCTTTCCAGAGGAGTCGATGACGACCCTGGAGGCTTTTTTCAGGACTTCATCCATGCTCTCCATGTAAAGACGCCAGGCGGTGACATCTTTGGATTGCACATAGCTGTTGTAGACCGAGAGAAAACGCTTTGCCTCCCCCTCGGCCAGGTTGCCGACCTGGGCCTTGTAGGCCTCGGCATCCTGGGTGATGCGCGCCGCATCGCCGCGAGCACGGGGAATCACGTCGTTGGCATAGGCTTCGGCTTCGTTGCGCGCGCGCTCCTGGTCGGCGCGGGCACGCTGCACGTCGTTGAAGGCATCGATCACCTGCGGCGGCGGGTCGACCCGTTGCAACTGCACCTGAGTGATAAGGATCCCGGCCTGCTCGCGGTCCAGCAACTGTTGCAGCAGCTCGCGGGTTTCATCGGCAATCTGTGCGCGCTTGTCGGACATCACCGACTGAATCGGCGTACGCCCGATGACTTCGCGCAGGGCACTTTCGGCTGCGACCTTCACCGACCGCTCCGGGTCACTGATTTTGAACAGATAGAATCGCGCGTCCTTGATCCGCCAGAACACCGTGCAATCAGCCTCGACGATGTTCTCGTCGCCAGTCAGCATCTGCTTGTCGCGCGAGCCAGTATTGGCGGAGGTCTGTGCGCTGCCACCGCTGCCTAACTGCAGCTGATTGACCTGGGTAATTTTGGGCAGCAGTACCGTTTCAACGGGATAGGGCAAGTGATAATGCAGCCCTGATTCGGTGGTCTGCTGCCAGCGACCGAACCGCAGCACGATACCTTGCTCGTCCGGCTGAACCTTGTAGATACCGGAGGTGATCCAGGCCAGCAAAATCAGCCCGCCGATCAGCACCAGCCCGCGCCCGCCGAGGTCCAGCAGAGCCACGTTATAGGTGATTCGCTCGCGTAGCCTGGCCATCGGGCTGGCGGGCTCGACCGGAACAGAAGCGGGACTATCGGTCATGCAGTTGCTCCAGGTCGTCAAGCGACACGCGCCCATTCGCAGGGGCGCCAAGGCGCGCAGAATACCTGAACCGATAACCGTCGTCATGAGGGTTCGGCCAGAGCCCCTGTACAAAAAACACTCACTTATTTCCAGGCCTTGTCAGCTCTGCCTCGCAGCCATATACACGCACCTTATCCACAGGCCGATCCACAGTCTTTGGGGGCAAGTCGAAAAGCCGCCAGGCCTCTATCCACAAGGCTTTGAGCGCCAATATGGAAGTTTTTTGCTTGACCTGTGCCCCCTGCCTATGTAGCACGCCAAAAACGTGGCACCAGGTGTAACCATCAAGGATGGTGCCAGGCCAGTAACTACGCCGCCTTGCCGAGTCTTTCCAGAGTTTAACCACAGACTTATCCACAGGCTGCAACACGCTTTTTCGGCCCTCTTCTGTGACAATAAAAAGGTTGACATCCCCCATTCAAAGCTACGTAAAAACCATTGATCAAAAAATAACCGCATCACTACAAGCCACGCCAATCAAGGCTTACAGCCAGCTACTCCCACGTTACCCACAGCCAGTTCCACAGCAATCGGGGACAAGTCAAAACCGTGACAAAACAACTATTTGCAGCGGCTTTATGTCGCGCTTTAGCAGGTTATAAATATTGTTTTCCACAATTTCTCGATAGAGCACCGCGATCCTTGTGGGAGCGGGCTTGCTCGCGATGACGGCGGCATGTTCAGCATTGAGGTGACTGACAGATCGCTATCGCGAGCAAGCCCGCTCCCACAAGGGATTGGTGTCGTTTTGCAGACCGAAAAAAGCCCCGGCGATTGCTCGCCGGGGCTGGGTCCTGCAACGGAGAACTCAGTGACCGCCTAGATAAGCGTTGCGCACCTCTTCGTTGACCAACAGTTCCTCGCCGGTGCCGGTCAAGCGAATTTTACCGTTGACCATCACGTACGCCCGATCCGACAACTTCAGCGCATGGTTGGCGTTCTGTTCCACCAGGAAGATAGTCATCCCGGAGGCCGCCAGTTCACGCAGGGTATGGAAGATCTGCTTTACGATGATTGGCGCCAGCCCCAGCGACGGTTCATCGAGCAGCAGCAACTTGGGTCGACTCATGAGTGCCCGAGCGATAGCCAGCATTTGCTGTTCGCCGCCGGACATGGTCATGGCGCGCTGATTGCGACGCTCCTTGAGTCGCGGAAACATCTCGAACATGCGCTGCATGTCTTCGGTTGCGAACTTGTCGCCGATGGGGATGGTGCCCATCAACAGGTTTTCCTCGACGGTCATGTCGGGGAACACCCGCCGCCCTTCCGGCGACTGCGCAATGCCGTTGGAGGCGATGTAGTGCGATGACTTGTGCGTGATGTCGACGCCGCGATAGATGATGTGCCCGCTGCTGGCCCGCGGCTGACCGAAGATCGACATCAGCAGCGTCGACTTGCCGGCACCGTTGGAGCCGATCAGGCTGACGGTTTCACCTTCGTTAATGTGCAACGATACTTTTTTCAGGGCCTGGATAGGCCCGTAAAACACTTCGATCTCTTTCAGTTCGAGGATCGGTTCGTTCATACCAACTCCTCTTCATCAGCACCCAGGTACGCAGCAATCACTTTCGGATCGTTGCGGATCTGGTCCGGACCACCTTCGGCAATCACGTTGCCGTGATCAAGTACCACGATGTAATCGGAAATACTCATGACCATGCCCATGTCGTGTTCGATCAGCACCACGGTCAGGTCGTGTTCGTCGCGCAGTAACCGAATCATCTTGCTCAGGGCTTCGGTTTCCTGCGGGTTGAGACCGGCAGCCGGTTCGTCCAGGCAAATGATCTGCGGCCGCGTGCACATGGCCCGGGCGATTTCCAGACGCCGTTGTTGGCCGTAGGACAGTTCCCCGGCCAAACGGTTGGCACAATCCACCAGGTCCACCACTTCCAGCCAATAGAATGCATGGTCCAGCGCGTCGCTTTCAGCTTTGCGGTAACCCTTGGTATTGAGAATCCCCGCCACCAGGTTGCGATTGACCCACATATGCTGGGCCACCAACAGGTTTTCCAATACCGACATTTCCCGGAACAGACGAATGTTCTGGAAGGTGCGCGCCAAACCCGCGCGATTGATCAGGTGTGTGCCACCGAACATTTTGTAGAACAGACGACTGCCAAAGGTTTTTGGCGAGACGAAATCGGTCGCCTTGAACGGTTCACCCAGCAGCTTGATCACATTGGTGCTGGTGCCCCGGCTGTTGAGCTGGATGTGCCCGCCCGTGGCCTTGTAAAACCCGGTCAGGCAGTTGAACACCGTGGTCTTGCCCGCGCCGTTGGGGCCGATCAGAGCAGAGATCGAGTTGCGTTTGATCTTCAGGCTGACATCACTCAGGGCTTTGATCCCGCCAAAGTGCATCATCAGGTTGTCTACCGAGAGAATGACTTCATCGTTCATGGCGCCACTCCTTTACGTGGGGTCACACCGGTACGGCTGATACGAATCAGGCCACGCGGTTTCCAGATCATCATCAGCACCATAAGGATGCCGAACAGCAACACTCGGTACTCCGCGAAGCCGCGCAGCAGTTCCGGGGCGACAGTCAGCACGAACGCGGCGATCACCACACCGACGGTCGAACCCATGCCGCCGAGCACGACGATGGCGAGGATCAAGGCCGATTCGAAGAACGAGAACGAGGTCGGGTTGACGAAACCTTGATAGCTGGCGAAAAACACACCGGCCAGACCGGCAGTGGAAGCCCCCAGGGTAAAGGCCGACAGCTTGACCAGTACGTGGTTGAGACCCATGGCGCGGCAAGCGATTTCATCTTCGCGCAAGGCCTCCCAGGCACGCCCGACCGGCATGCGGGTCAGGCGATGCTTGATGTACAGCACCAGCATCACGACGAGAAACAGCACGCCATAGATGAGCATAAACTTTACGTTCGGATTGTATTCAGTCCCGAAGAATTCATGGAAGGGTATCCCGCCATCCTTCGCCACGCGCCCGAACTCAATACCGAAAACCGACGGTGATGGCACCGGCATACCGTTCGGCCCGCCCGTGAAGGACAGCCAGTTGGTCAGTATCAGGCGAATGATTTCACCGAAGCCCAGGGTCACGATGGCCAGGTAGTCGCCGTGCATGCGCAAGACCGGGAAGCCGAGTATGCATCCGGCCAGCGCCGCCATAAGTGCCGACAGCGGCAACATGGTCCAGAAGCCCAGGCCAAGGTAGTGATAACCCAGTGCCAGGCCATAGGCGCCGATGGCATAGAACGCCACATAACCCAAGTCGAGCAGGCCTGCCAGACCGACCACGATGTTCAGGCCAAGGCCCAGCAACACGTAGATCAGTCCCAGGATCACCACCGTCAGCAGGTACTTGTCGGCAAAGATCGGAAACACGATAGCGATCACGATCAAACCCGGGATGATCAAACGCAGCCGCGACTTGTAATCAGGCGGCAGCACATGCACGCCTGAGCCGATGACTTCGAAGCTTTGCTGTACCTTCACGCCCTTGGCGGTCTGCAGGAACAGGCTCAAGACAAGACGCCCGATCATCACCGCCCCGACCATCCAGGCCACACGCGTCGGCTGCAGGTTGTAGCTATAACCTTCAAGCACTACGCCCACGATCGGGCCGAAGACAATCAGGGCAATCAACCCGGCCAGGACGGTGTCGATCAGGCTTTTTTTGATATCGATAGGTTTGTTATTAGCGTCGGACATACTTATACCTTCGCCACGAGTGGGCGACCCAACAGGCCTTGAGGACGGAAAATCAGGATCAGTACCAGCAGCGAGAAGCTGAAGACGTCCTTGTAGTCAGAGTTGATCACGCCGGAAAACAGCGACTCGGAGATGCCGAGAATGATCCCGCCAAGCATGGCGCCAGGCAGCGAACCAATCCCCCCGAGCACCGCAGCGGTGAAGGCCTTGATGCCGATCACGAAGCCTGCGTAGAAATCGAAGGTGCCGTAGTTCACCGTGATCAGGACACCGGCCAGCGCAGCCATGGCGGCACCGATGATGAACACGTAGGAGATCACCCGATCAGTGTTTATCCCGAGGATCGAGGCCATCTTGCGGTCTTGTTGAGTCGCACGACACATGCGCCCCAACTTGGTGTACTTGATGATGTAGGTCAGCAGGGCCATCCCGACAAACGCTGCAACCAGAATAAAGATCTTGGTGTAGGTGATCTGCACAAAACCAGTACCGATATCGAATCTCAGTCCACCGCTCAACAGCGTAGGAATACCCTGTTGCCGTGAGCCCTGAGCGATCTGTGCGTAGTTCTGCAGGATCAGAGAAACGCCGATAGCACTGATCAGCGGTGCCAGTCGGGTGGAGTTGCGCAGCGGTTTGTAAGCGATGCGTTCGATGACCCAGCCATACACACCGGTCACAAAGACAGTGAACAGCAAGGTGCCCAGGATCAACAACGGAAAGGATTCGACACCAAAGTAGGACAGTAGAGCCAGGCTGATCGCCGCGAGGTACGCGGAAATCATATAAACCTCGCCGTGGGCGAAGTTGATCATACCGATGATGCCGTAGACCATTGTGTAGCCGATGGCGATCAGGCCGTAGACCGACCCGAGAGTCAGACCGTTGATAACTTGTTGCAGGAAAATACCGTCCATCATGCACTCTCACTAACTTGAGAGGCCACCGCGAACCCGGTGTCGATGAGCCCTTGTGAGGCGCACCTGGCCGGGTTCATGTGGCTCAGAAGAAAAATACCGGGTCGGCACGATTGCAGAACCCATTACCAAAGCCGGGCCTGCGCCCCACGACTGATATCGAGAGACCCAGGCCTGGCAATGCGCTTATCTCACTTCTGTGTTTCCAGCTGGTGGTATTTGCCCGCAGCGTCCCACTTGTAAACCACGTAGTCGGAGACTTTCAGGTCGCCCTTGCTATCCCATTCCTTCTTGCCCATCACGGTCTCCACCGGGTGCGCTTTCAGCCATTTGCTGGCTTCTTCACCTTTGTTCGACTTGGCGCCGTTGAAGCCGGCAGCCAGGGCTTGCACCGTGGCGTAGGCGTACAGGGTGTAGCCTTCAGGCTCGTAACCGGACTTGCGGAAGGTATCCACGACAGCCTTGCTGTCTGGAATCAGACGCGGGTCAGCGCCAAAGGTCATGTACACGCCATCGACGAACGGAGCACCACCGGCAGTGGTGACCATTTCGTCAGTCACGATGCCGTCATCGGACATGAACTTGACGTCTTTCAGACCTTGCTCGCGCAGTTGGTGAACCAGTGGGCCGGCTTCCGGGTGCAGGCCGCCGAAGTAAAGGACATCAGCGCCTACCGAACGGACTTTGGTGATCAGGGCGCTGAAGTCTTTCTCGCCACGGGTCAAGCCTTCTTCAAGAACCGGTTTCACGCCACGCGCGGTCAACTGCTTGGCAGTCGCGTCCGCAAGGCCTTTACCGTAGGTGTCCTTGTCGTTGATGACGGCAACTTTCTTGCCTTTCAGGACGTCGACGATGTAGTTACCCGCGACGATACCTTGCTGGTCATCACGCCCGCACAAACGCAACATGGCAGGCAGGCCGCGCTCGGTGACCGCCGGGTTGGTAGAACCTGGAGTGATTGCGATGATGCCTGCGTCGGAATAGACCTCGGAAGCAGGGATGGTCGACGACGAGCAGAAGTGCCCGACAACGCCGATAACCTTGTCCTGCACCATCTTGTTCGCGACAGCTACGGCCTGTTTCGGTTCGCAGGCGTCATCGCCCTGGACCAGCACAATTTTTTCGCCGTTGATGCCGCCCTGGGCGTTGATTGCATCCGCCGCAGCTTGCGCGCCTTTCATGTATTGCAAGCCGAAGGAAGCGTTAGCACCGGTCATCGGACCTGCCACACCAATTTTGACATCCGCCTGAACAAACGAAGAAACACCCAATGCAGTAGCGACTGCGAGTGCCAGAAAACCTTTCCTGTAAAACGTCTGCGACATGTGATGGTGCTCCTGAGGTTTTTTAGTTAGCACAGCAACTTCAGCGGAAGCTTTGATTCAGCTACAAGCGCAGAGCAAGGGCCGTGCCATAGGTTTTTTATTCTGAAAAAAGTCGCTCTTATATTGTTATTTCGACTGTTTCGAGCCCTTTTTTATTGGGCGTGCAACCGTCTAAACCGCGAGAGGTGAAACCTTTATTTTTAAAAGGCGCAACCAACAAGTGCCATCATTGCAACCAAGACACTTAATGACGTGCAACCACCCTGTAACAACCTGCGTCACCGAAGTGCACACTGTCGGTGCGAGACTGCTACAACCCGCACCACTACAGGCTAGCCGCTTCGCTGAAAAGCGCCGCATCCAGCACCGGATTTCGACAATCAGATAACGATCCGCAAGCACTGGCCCGCGTGATACAGGGAGAAGCCCGCCTCGTACAAACAGCTGCGCAGCCCAACCCCTGCCAGTGGCTGCATGGGCGCGAAGGGAATCGGCAAGGCTTGAGGATTTCCGTTACACAGGTAATCGGCGAAGGCTTTGCCAACCACGCTGCCGGTGGTTACGCCGCGACCGTTATAGCCGGTGACTGCCACTAAACCGGGCGCCGGTTCGAACAAGCGCATCAAATGATCGGGCGTAAAGGCGATGCAACCGGTCCAGGTGTATTCCCATTCCACCGGTTTGAGGTAAGGGAAGTAATGCTGCTGAACCCGATCGGCCCAGGATTTCAAGAACCAGGCCGGTTTCTGATTGCCATTCCCCAGACTGCCCAGCAACAGGCGCCCGTCGGCATCCCGACGAATGCTGCTCAGTACCTGCCGGGTATCCCAGGAGCCCTGGCCGCCGGGCAGAATCTGTTGCGCCGCGTCCTCGGTCAGCGGTTTTGAGGCCACTTGATAGTAATACCCGGGGAAGAAGTTACGCCGCAGCTCGGTCCAGTCGCCTTCGGTGTAGGCGTTGGAGGCAATGACGACTTTCTCGGCCAGCACCGAACCCTGTGCAGTCTGCACCGACCAGCGCTGGCCCTGACGCTCAAGCCGAGTGACCGGCGAATGGTCGAACAGCTGCCCACCCAGACCGACCGCAGCCTTGGCCAGACCGCTGGTATAGGCCATTGGATTGAGCGTGCCAGCACGCCGGTCAAGCAAGGCGGCGGCGATTTTCTTTGTGCCGGTGGCAGCTTCGCAGGCAGCCCCCGTCAACAACTCCACCGGGGCACCGCGACGCTTCCATTGTTCTTCACGACTGCGCAGATCCGCTTCGCCGCGGGCGTTGTGGGCCATGTGCAGCGTGCCCTCGCGGCGCAACTGGCAATCGATGTTGTATTTGTCGATCAGGCTGAACACCAGTGATGGCGCCGCGCCGAGCATACGGTTGAGCTGACTGCCGATCGCTTCACCGAAACCGGCTTCAATCTCGTCCGGGGGAATCCACATCCCGGCATTCACCAGCCCAACGTTACGTCCCGAGCCGCCATGGCCGGCGCGATGGGCCTCCAGCACACAGACGCTTTTGCCCTGTTCAAGCAAATGCACCGCTGCCGACAAACCGGTGAAACCGGCGCCGATCACACAGACATCCACCGTCACCTCGCCTTTGAGCGCGGCGTTGTCAGGCCTTTGCGGCGTCAGTATTTCCCACAGACATTCTTCGCGTAACGGCATTGCCAGACTCCGAAAATGAAACCTAACCAACCCTCGTTGATCGTTCCCACGCTCTGCGTCACTGGCTGCATTCCCACGCGGGAGCGTGGAAACGATCATCATCAAACAATCGACTCAGTCGAAAGTAATGCCTTGGGCCAACGGCAATTCCAGAGAGTAGTTGACGGTATTGGTCTGGCGGCGCATGTAACCGCGCCATGCATCGGAGCCGGACTCACGGCCGCCACCGGTTTCTTTCTCACCGCCAAAGGCGCCGCCGATTTCCGCGCCGCTCGGGCCGATGTTGACGTTGGCGATACCACAGTCGCTGCCCACCGCAGACATGAACTGCTCGGCCTCACGCACGTCCGTGGTGAAGATGCACGACGACAGGCCTTGCGGCACGGCGTTGTTCAAGCGCAGCGCATCGGCGAATTCCTTGTAACCCACCACGTACAGAATCGGCGCAAAGGTTTCAGTGCAGACTACATCGCTCTGCTCCGGCATTTCGACGATGGCCGGAGACACGTAGTAGGCGTTGGGGAATTTGTCTTCCAGTTGGCGCTTGCCACCGAATACCCGGCCGCCTTCACTCAACGCCTGCTCCAGCGCGTCCTGCATGTTCTCGAAACTGTGTTTGTCGATCAACGGACCGACCAGGTTGCCTTCCAGCGGATGACCGATGCGCACTTTGGAGTAAGCGGCTTTCAGGCGGGTAACGATCTCGTCCTTGACCGACTCATGTGCGATCAAGCGACGCAGGGTGGTGCAACGCTGACCGGCAGTACCGACCGCGCTGAACAGAATCGCCCGCACGGCCATGTCGAGGTCGGCGCTTGGGCCCAGGATCATCGCGTTGTTACCGCCCAGCTCAAGAATGCTGCGGGCGAAACGGGCCGCGACTTTCGGTGCCACTTCGCGGCCCATACGGGTGCTGCCGGTGGCACTGATCAAGGCCACACGCGGATCATCGACCAACGCTTCACCGGCATCGCGACCGCCGATGATCACTTGGCTGAGGTACTCCGGTGCATCACTGAAGTTCTTCAGCACGCGCTCGAACAAAGCCTGACAAGCCAGTGCGGTCAGCGGGGTCTTCTCCGACGGTTTCCAGATCACCGCGTTGCCGCAGACCAGCGCCAGCGTGGTGTTCCAGGCCCAGACCGCGACCGGAAAGTTGAACGCGCTGATCACCCCGATCACCCCCAGCGGATGCCAGGTTTCGCGCATGTGGTGGCCCGGGCGCTCGGAAGCGATGGTCAAACCATACAGTTGGCGAGACAGACCTACGGCGAAGTCGCAGATGTCGATCATTTCCTGCACTTCACCCAGGCCTTCCTGAGTGATCTTGCCGGCCTCCCAGGACACCAGCTCACCGAGATCGGCCTTGTACTCACGCAAAATATCGCCCAACTGGCGCACCAGCTCGCCACGACGCGGCGCCGGCACCTTGCGCCAGAGCTCGAACGCATGCTCTGCGCGACTGACCTGCTGCTCGACTTCGGCGGCGCCTTCCCAGTTCACGGAGGCAATCAGGCTGCCGTCGATCGGCGTATGAACGGGCTGTTTACCGGTTTGATACAAGGCCGGGTTTACACCTAGACGATCAAGCAATGCGGCAACCATGGGTTACTCCTTAAACATGAAAAACAGAATTTTCGTAGCCCGTAAAGGCGACTACTCAGGCCTGTATTTGTAGCTGGCCCGAGACTTGCCAACAAACGACCTTTAGGCGAGATATCATTCCGTTTATTCATGCTGCATCGGCATAGCAGCGCTGAGACAAGAACAAGGGACCATCCCATGCTGAATAAACGCTATCTGCCATCGATCACCGCATTGCAGTGCTTCGAAGCAGTCACCCGTCACCTGAGCTTCACCCGCGCCGCCGAAGAGTTGAACCTGACCCAGAGTGCGGTCAGCAAACAGGTCGCGCAGCTCGAGGAGCTGCTCCAGCACCTGCTGTTTCGGCGCGTCCGTCGACGCCTGCAAATGACGCCGGCCGGTGATCTGTATCTGGTTGAAGTACGCAAAATCCTCACCCAAGTCGAGATGTCGACCCATTACCTGCGCTCCTACGGCGGTGAAACCGAAGTCCTGCGGGTCTCGACGCCATCGACCTTCGGCGCACGCTGGCTGGTGCCGCGGCTCAAGGGCTGGCGCCTGCGTCATCCGCATATCCATCTGGACCTGTGCAACGAGCAGGAAGCCGACGACCTGCTGCAAGGCCGCAGCGATCTGGCCTTCTACTTTGGCCAGGGCTCGCGACCCGGCACCGAATGCCTGAAGCTGTTCGGCGAAGAGCTTGTGCCAGTGTGCGCGCCGGGCAGCCTGCCGGACAAACCGTTTACAGACCCGACGCAACTCAGCGAACTGGTGCTACTGCAAAATGCCTCCCGGCCCCAGGCCTGGCATGACTGGTTCGATAGCCAGGGTTACCAGACCGAACACAGCTATCACGGCCCGCGTTTCGAAACCTTTTATATGTGCATCCGCGCCGCCCAGGTCGGCTGCGGTGTGGCGCTGTTGCCGCGGTTTCTGGTGGAAGAAGAGCTGGCCGACGGCAAACTGGTCATCCCGTGGCAACACGCAATGCCCAGCAAGGACGCCTATTACCTGGCCTACCCGGAGCATTCGGCGGAAGTGCCCAAGGTCCGGGATTTTGTGCGCTGGATGCTGGAGCAAATCGAAAGTCCGCAGGCGTCTTAAAAAACACTGGCAAAGCGGGCCGCTGATATGCGCCACTAGCCCTATTCATTGAAATAGCTGAAATACCGCGGCGCAAGCGGCGACCAGTCTGGAGATTCCCGTTATGAGCGAGAGTGTGTTTGCCGATCGCATCGTGCAGAACCTGCTCGACACCGACTTCTACAAGCTGACCATGATGCAGGCGGTGCTGCACAACTACCCCAATGTTGAAGTCGAATGGGAGTTTCGCTGCCGTAACAGCGAGGATCTGCGCCCCTATCTGGCGGAGATTCGATTTCAGATCGAGCGTCTCACCGAATTGAGCCTGAGCGCCGATCAATTGAGTTTTCTGGAACACATCAGTTTCCTGAAGCCGGACTTTCTGCGTTTTCTCGGCTTGTTCCGCGTCAATCTGCGCTACGTCCACACCGGCATCGAAAATGGTGAGTTATTCATCCGCCTGCGCGGTCCGTGGCTGCATGTCATCCTCCTGGAAGTGCCACTGCTGGCGATTGTCAGCGAAGTACGTAACCGTTATCGCTACCGCGAAATTGTCCTGGAACAGGCCCGCGAGCAACTGTACCGCAAGTTCGACTGGCTGACAGCCAATGCCAGCGCCGATGAACTGGCACACCTGCAAGTCGCCGACTTCGGCACCCGTCGGCGCTTCTCGTATCGGGTCCAGGAAGAAGTGGTCAACGTGCTCAAGCACGACTTCCCTGGGCGATTCGTCGGTACCAGTAACGTGCACCTGTCTCGCGAACTGGACATGAAGCCGCTGGGCACCATGGCCCACGAATGGATCATGGCCCACCAGCAACTCGGCCCACGGCTGATCGACAGCCAGATCGCTGCGCTCGATTGCTGGGTTCGCGAATATCGAGGCCTGCTGGGGATCGCTCTGACCGATTGCATCACCACCGATGCCTTCCTGAGCGACTTCGATCTGTACTTCGCCAAGCTGTTCGACGGCCTGCGCCACGATTCCGGCGACCCGATCCTCTGGGCCGAAAAGGCCATCGCTCACTACCACAAGCTGGGTATCGAGCCGATGAGCAAGACATTGGTGTTCTCCGACAGCCTGACACTGCCCAGGTGCCTGGAGATATTTCGCGCGCTGCGTGGCCGGATCAATGTCAGCTTCGGTATCGGCACCAACCTGACGTGCGATATTCCCGGTGTCGAACCGATGAGCATCGTGCTTAAAATGACCGCCTGCAATGGTGAGCCCGTCGCGAAAATCTCCGATGAAGCGGCCAAGAGCCATTGCAAAGACCCGAATTTTGTCGCCTATTTGCGCCACGTTTTCAAAGTACCTGCCGCCCCATTTGGCAAATCAAGCAAGGAGTGAATCATGCAAGCCGTACAGCGTGAGATTGCTGAACAGCTCAAGGTCCAACCGCCCTTTACCGATCACGCTGCCCTCGAGGCGGAAATCGCCCGGCGGATCACCTTTATCCAGGACTGCCTGCTCAATTCCGGGCTCAAGACCCTGGTGCTGGGCATCAGTGGCGGCGTCGATTCCCTGACCGCCGGTCTTTTGGCCCAGCGCGCGGCGCGCGAGCTGCGCGAACGTACAGGTGACAATAACTACCGTTTCATCGCGGTGCGCCTGCCCTATGGCATCCAGTTCGACGAGCACGACGCCCAGGCGTCGGTGGACTTCATCGCACCGGACGAGCGCCACACGGTCAATATCGGCCCGGCAGTCAAGGCCCTGGCCAGCGAAGTCGCGGCCTTTGAAGGCAAGCACGCGGTCTCGGTGGATTTCGTCCTGGGCAATACCAAGGCGCGGATGCGCATGGTCGCGCAGTACACCATCGCCGGTGCGGCTCAGGGTCTGGTAATCGGGACTGACCACGCGGCGGAAGCAGTGATGGGCTTCTTCACCAAGTTCGGCGACGGTGCCTGCGATCTCGCACCACTGAGCGGGCTGGTGAAAAATCAGGTTCGGGCCATCGCTCGATACTTCGGCGCGCCGGAGTCACTGGTGGAGAAAATCCCGACCGCCGACCTGGAAGACCTATCGCCCGGCAAACCGGACGAGGCCTCCCACGGCGTGACCTATGCCGAGATCGATGCCTTCCTGCATGGCCAGCCGGTGCGTGAAGAGGCGTTCAAGATCATCTACGATACGTACAACAAAACCCATCACAAGCGTGTGATGCCGTTCGCGCCGTAAACCGCAAACCGCAAGATCGTTCCCACGCTCCTGCGTGGGAATGCAGCCCGTGACGCTCCGCGTCACAGAAGCGGACGCAGAACGTCCAGTGAGGCATTCCCACGCAGAGCGTGGGAACGATCATTGATTCCTCAATTGCCAAGCACAAAAAAAAACGTCCCTCAGGGACGCTTTTTTATGCTCGCGATGTGATCACTTCAGGACAACAGCGCCTTTCATCATCGAGTTATGACCCGGGAACGAGCAGAAGAACTGGTAGCTTTCGCCCGCGGTCAGTTTCGAGACGTCGAAAGTCGCCGAATCTTTCTCGCCAGCGCCAATGATTTTGGTGTGGGCGATGATGCGCTCGTCACCTTCCTTCAGGTAGTTCTTGTCGATACCGGCGGCCATGCCGTCGGTGGCGATGCCGGCCATGTCTGCAGTTTTGCTCAGTACCCAGTTATGACCCATGACGTTCTTCGGCAGGCTGCCGGAATGCGCCAGGTTGACGGTGAAGGTCTTGCAGCTCTTGTCGATGGTGATTTCCTTGGTGTTGTAGGACATCTGATCGGTGGAGTCGACATCGACCTTGCACTCTGCAGCCATCAATTGGCTGCTAGCCAGTGTCAGCAGGGAAACCGCAACGAGTTTGGCAAACATGGTGAATCTCCAAGGCAGGGTTAGGAAAAAAGACGCATGGAGTGAAGATTGCCTGAAATTGGCGCAAGTTCCTATGACCTGAATCAAGAAATTGTATACAACTTTCGGGCTATTACACTCATTGAAACAATCAACCGGCCAGACGCCAGGCAGCACCCTATGATCAGGTCGTCATCCCCATCCGGAGCGCCTGTCATGCACCTTAGTAGCCTTTTTCGCATTTTGCTTGCCGCTTACGCCTGCGGTGCCAGCGGCACCTATGAAAAGCCGCAACGCGAGGTTTAAAGCTTGGAGAGCCACCAGCCAGCCATTACTCTGAGGTCGTCACTGACCTTGGAGTAAGGCATGTCTTTAGTGTCTGTTTGTGTATTTTGTGGTGCCAGTACCGGCAACAATCCGGCCTACCGTGAAGCAGCCGTGGCCTTGGGTCGCGAGTTGGCCAAACGCAAGCTGACCCTGGTCTATGGCGGCGGTGCCGTTGGCTTGATGGGCATCGTCGCCGATGCTGCAATGGCAGCCGGCGGTGAAGTGATAGGGATCATTCCACAAAGCCTCAAGAACTCGGAAATCGGTCACGAAGGCCTGAGCCGCCTGGAAGTGGTCGACGGCATGCATGCGCGCAAAGCCCGTATGGCTGAGTTGAGCGACGCCTTTATCGCGCTGCCCGGCGGCTTGGGCACCCTGGAAGAAATGTTTGAAGTCTGGACCTGGGGCCAACTGGGTTACCACGGCAAGCCGCTGGGCCTGCTGGAAGTGAACGGTTTTTACGAGAAACTCACCGGTTTTCTTGATCATGTCGTCGGCGAAGGCTTCGTTCGCGACCATCACCGTGCCATGCTGCAAGTGAGCGAATCGCCGCAAGAGTTGCTGGATGTACTGGATGCGTGGAAACCTTTGGTGCCGCCAAAATGGGTCGGGCAAAAACCCAGCTAACCCTTGAGCCCTGTTTAAAGGCAGAATACGCGCCGCTCAACCTCACCTTCGACCCCAGAGGATCGCCCATGGCTAAACCTAATTACTCGTTCGCCAAACGTCAGAGAGACTTGGCCAAAGAGCAGAAGAAAGAGGAAAAGCTTCAACGCAAGAAAGCTACAGCTGAAGAAGAAGCAGCCGCCCTGAACCCGGATGCAGAAGGTGAAGTGGTTGCCGATGATGTTGAAGCACCGAAAGATCAGGCTCCTGACGCCTGAGTCCCTCCAGGCCCGATGATCTGATCAGGCCCTCCGGATCTGTGTCCAGGGTCAGCAGTTACGCTGCTGACCCTCACAGTCCAATCCTGAATCCCCCAGCCAGAAACGACTAGCCTATCCCCTTGTGGGAGCGAGCCTGCTCGCGATAGCGGCTGCACATCCAACATTTGTGTGACTGTCTGACTGCAATCGCGAGCAGGCTCGCTCCCACATTGGATCTTCGTTACTCCAACGGCATCACCGTCACCCGCACTTCCGGATCATGGCTGCCGCCCCCCAGAATCACCCCGCGCAGCGGCGATACATCGGAAAAGTCCCGACCCCAGGCCAGAGTGATGTGCTCCAGCGCTGGCTGCACGTTGTTGGTCGGATCAAAGTCGACCCAGCCCAGCACCGGACAAAACACCGAAACCCAGGCGTGGGACGCATCCGCCCCGATCAGGCGCGGTTGGCCAGGCGGTGGCTGGGTCAGCAGGTAGCCGCTGATATAACGCGCCGCCAGCCCACGGGAACGCAGGCACGCGAGCATCAAGTGCGCAAAGTCCTGACACACCCCACGCCGACGCTCCAGCACTTCCACCAGTGGCGTTGCGACCTGGGTCGCCTCGGCGTCGAAGGTGAACTCGCTGAAAATCTTCTCCATCAGCGCCTGAACGCCCAGCAACAACGGCCGGCCGAGAGGGAAACAGCTCTCGGAAAACTCGACGAAGCTGCTTTTCAAATGCACGTAAGGCGATTCGAAGCGATAACGGCAGGCTTCCAGCAGCACTGGGGAAATCGGCTGGCTGCTGTAAGTCAGCGCACTACGGGTCGCATCCCAAGCCAGTGACTGGTTGAAATCCAGCGCGGGCCTGGCCAGCACCTCGACCGTGAGCCGGCCATTGACCTGCAGCTCATCGTGGGGCCGTTCGAAGGCCAGCCGGGTCAACGGGTTACCGAACACATCCTGCTCGTCGCGACGCGAGCTCGGCTCCGGGCTGATCAGCAGTTGTTGTTCGGTGCAACGTTGCCAGGCACACGGTCGCGGCCATAGGTGAGCAAGCTGCTGGGCCAGCGACACCGGGCTGTCGTAGTGGTAGTGAGTGTCGTGGAGAATCTGGTAATGGGCGCTCATCAGACGGACACCGTTTGCTGGCTGACATCATCGACGTGGGCAAAATGCCGCAACGCCAGGCGGTCGGACACTTGCCCGCTGACATCGGCGACTTCTTGCAGCAGGTCCGCCAGGCCATCAAGGGCGGCGCGCACACTGGCCTCGCCGAACAGGGCGTTTTCCAGGCAGCCCAGGTCAACGCGCGCCAAACGCTCGACCAGTTCAACGAGCCCGGTTTCTCGCGGCACGCCAAAGTCGTCGTTCAAACGCTTGAGGGTTCGCATCACCAGCTTCAACTGGAACAACACTGCGTGGGGGTTCTGTTCATCAAGCAGCAACAGATCGAGCACGGGGATCAACTGCGCCACCGCCAGGTAGCGCGAGCGATAGGTGATGCTGCTGTTGCCCAGCTCCAGCAGCCATTCCAGACCGGCCTGATCAAACGCCGCCGTACCGCGCAGGAACGCCGCCAGGCTGCTGCTGAGGAACTGCAGTCGTTCAAGTCGACGGCCAATCATCAAAAAGCGCCAGCCTTCGTCGCGGGTCATGTCGTCCAGGGCAAATCCGGACAGCGCCGCCAGCGACATCACCAAGCGGTTGAGAAAATCCAGTAACTCGCCAAAATCCGGTTCGTCGGTTTCCAGCGCCATGGCTTCGCGTTGCAGTTCCACCAGCGCTTGCCAGTTTTCCCGCGAGAGTTTGCCGCGCACTTGCGAGGCCGCCCACTGTAAGCGCTGCAAGTTGGAGCGCAGGCTGAACGACCAGTCGTCACCGAGCAACGCCGCCAACAACCGCTCAGGCAACTCGCCTTCGTCCGGCAACAGCATCAGGTTCTCGCCGAGATCGACCGCGGCCTGCAACGCCTGCGGGTCATCACCGTCGACATACCGCGCCAGCATGATCCGCAGCAGACGGGCACTGTCGTCGCAACGCTCGCAATAACGGCCGAACCAGAACAGGTTTTCCACGACTCGCGAAGGCAAGTACGGATCGCGGCGCACCAGATCGTGCACGCCGATGGTCCGCTGGGTCTTCCAATGCTCGCCATTGGGCGCACGCTCACCCAACACCCAGGTGTCCTTGCTCGCACCGCCGCGCTGCATTGACACCACCTCCGCGTCTGCCTCGGCCGCCACCCGGGTCAAACCACCGGGCAGCACACGATAGCCGCCGGCACTGGCCACCGCATACACCCGCATGCCAATGGCGCGCGGCTGCAACTGGCCGTCTTCGGCCTGCCAGATCGGCGCCTGGGACAACTGCGCCAACTCCTGCGCGACATAGGCGTACGGCCGAGCCTGCATGCGTTCGGCCAAGTCCTGGCGCTGTTCATCGCTCAGGTCGCGACCGAACACCGGAGCAAAACTTTGTGAGGGAAAGGCCGGTTTGATCAGCAGCTCCGGCAACTTCTCCAGCGCCTCAGCCAACACGGGCGCCTCACCGCACCACCAGGTGGCGATGGACGGCAGGATCAGTTCTTCACCGAACAGGAATTGATTGATCCGTGGCAGAAACCCCAGCAATCCCGGCGATTCCAGCACCCCGCTGCCCAAGGCATTGGCCACCAGCACCCGGCCTTGGCGCACGGCCTCGAGCAGGCCCGGAACACCAAGGGCCGAGTCGGTGCGCAGTTCCAGCGGGTCGCAGAAGTCATCGTCGAGCCGACGCATGATGGCGTGCACCCGACGCAGACCGCTCAGCGTCTTCAGATAGACCGTGGCGTTGCGTACGGTCAAATCACCGCCCTCGACCAATGGGTAACCGAGCTGGCGTGCCAGATACAGATGCTCGAAATAACTTTCGTTGAAACGCCCCGGCGTCAGCAGCACCACCAACGGCGCTTCATCGTCACTCGGTGCCTGGCGAGCCAGGGTTTCCTGCAAGGTGCGGAAAAACCCGGCCAGATGCTGCACCTGCAAATCGCGGTACAGCTCTGGAAAGGCTCGCGAGACGATGGTGCGGTTTTCCAGCGCATAACCGGCACCCGACGGTGCTTGAGTCCGGTCAGCCGTCACCCACCAACGTCCATCGGGAGTACGCGCCAGGTCCACGGCGTACAGATGCAGAAAGGCCCCGTCAGGCGGTTGAATGCCTTGGCAAGGCCAGAGGAAATTGTTGTGACCGAAGACCAGCTCGGCCGGCAGCAGCCCTTCAGCGATCAATCGTTGCGGGCCGTACAGATCCGCCAACACTGCATTGAGCAAGCGCGCCCGCTGAGCAATGCCGGCGGCGAGCTGCTGCCACTCATCGGCGGCAATCACATTGGGCAGCAAATCCAGCTCCCACGGGCGATCAGCGCCCTTGGGGTCGGCGTAGACGTTGTAGGTGACGCCATTTTCCTGGATCTGCCGGGCCAGCAGCGCCTGACGCTGAACCAGTTGCGCAGGTGTACTGCGCTGCAATTGGTCGAACAGCCGCCGCCAGTGCGCACGCACGGCGCCACTGTCGTCGAGCATTTCGTGATAAGTGCCCGCCGTCAGCGGGTAGCGGTCAAGCAGGTCAGGCATGGAAAGCTCGGCAGACAGCAAGGAAAAGTCAGATTAGCGCAGACAGATGACGCCCGGATATGCGAAAAATCCGGGCGTCGTGTCTGCTTTAGAAACGTCGCAAATCGAGCGTCATCGGCAGCTCATCGTTGATCGTCAGGGTCGGTACCGGCAAGGTGCCAGGGCTGTGGCCAAGGCGGAAGAAACGCGCCATCCGTCGGCTCTCGGCCTCATTAGCGTTTACCGGCAAGCTGTCGTAGTTGCGCCCGCCCGGATGGGCGACGTGGTACTGACAGCCACCCAGCGAGCGTTGCATCCAGGTATCGAGCAGGTCGAACACCAGCGGCGCATGCACCGGGATGGTCGGTTGCAGGCAGTTGGCCGGCTGCCAGGCGCGGAAACGCACGCCAGCGACGAACTCGCCGACCCGCCCGGTCGGTTGCAGTGGCACCGGGATGCCGTTGCAGGTCAGCACATAGCGCTGCGGCGGCAAGCCGTTGAGCTTGACCTGCAAGCGCTCCAGCGACGAATCGACATAACGCACCGTGCCTCCGGCCGCGCCCTCTTCACCCAGTACATGCCATGGCTCGAGGGCTTGACGCAGTTCCAGCTGGATGCCGCTGACGGTGTAATCGCCGACCTTCGGAAAACGAAACTCCAGATGCGCGGCGAACCACTCGGCGCGCACGGCATAGCCGGCGGCGTTCAGATCAACGATGACGTCGGCGAAATCCTGTTCGATAAAGTGTGGCAACAGGAAGCGGTCATGCAGTTCCGTGCCCCAACGGGCCAGCTTGCCAGGCGCATAAGGCTCACGCCAGAACCGCGCCACCAGCGCTCGCAGCAGCAGTTGCTGGGCCAGGCTCATGCGCGCATGGGGCGGCATTTCGAACGCCCGCAACTCCAGTAGCCCAAGGCGGCCAGTAGCACCATCGGGTGAATACAGTTTGTCGATGCAGAACTCGGCGCGGTGGGTGTTACCGGTGACGTCGATCAGCAGGTTGCGTAGCAAGCGGTCGACCAGCCATGGCGGACATTCTTCACCCGGCTCGGGCATTTGCGCAAAGGCGATCTCCAGCTCATACAACGCATCGTTACGCGCTTCGTCCACACGCGGCGCCTGGGACGTCGGGCCGATAAACAACCCGGAGAACAGGTAGGACAGCGACGGGTGGTTATGCCAGTAGCTGATCAGGCTGCGCAGCAAGTCCGGGCGACGTAGAAATGGTGAGTCGGCCGGTGTCGCGCCACCGAGTACGAAATGGTTACCGCCGCCGGTGCCAGTGTGGCGGCCGTCGATCATGAACTTCTCGGTGGACAGTCGCGTCTGCCGCGCCTCTTCATAGAGAAACTCGGTGCGCTCCACCAACTCGTCCCAACTGGCTGAGGGCTGCACGTTGACCTCGATCACACCCGGGTCCGGCGTAATGCGGAAGTTGCTCAGACGCGGATCGCTCGGCGGCTCGTAGCCTTCCAGCAACACCGGGCAATGCAGCTCCTCGGCGGTCGCCTCGATGGCACTGACCAGCTCCAGATAGTCTTCGACCCGCTCCAGCGGTGGCATGAACAGATACAGGCGCCCTTCCCGCGCCTGGGCGCAAAACGCGGTGCGGGTCAGCCAGTCAGCAGACTCATCGATTTTTGGTATGCGCTCATCGCTCAGCGCCGGATCGCCATGATCCTGCAGCTGCGCGGTATCGGGCAGCCGGGGCAAGTCCTGATTCGGATCGGTGGGATGCACAAACGGATATTCCGCTGCCGTCACCCAAGGCTGCGAGGCCAGTGGCAAGCGATAGCCCAGCGGCGAATCACCCGGCACCAGTCGGCAATGGTTTTCGCGCAAGTACCAACGACCGCTCTGCCATTGATCACCCTTGGCAGTGCGCGCCAGCGGCAGGACCTGGCCGATAACCTTATCCAGGCCCTGGCTGAAGACTTTATGCAGGCGGGCACGTTCGAGCTCGTCGCCCAGGCGTGAGTCTTCGGCGCTCACATTCAGCGGCAAGGCGCCTTCACGCCAGAGGTAATAGAAATTGTCTTCGTAGGCCGGAAACACGAAGCGTGTCGGCAGTTTCAAGCGCTCGGCCACACTCGCCAGGAAACGCCCGGCCAGCTCACCATCAGCACCATAGTCTTGCTGTTCATCGGCAATCAGCGCGCTATTGTGCCAGATCGGCACGCCATCGCGGCGCCAATAGCAATTGAGCGACCAGCGCGGCAGTTGTTCGCCGGGGTACCATTTGCCCTGCCCGAAATGCACCAGCCCCTTGGGCGCGTAGTGTTTGCGCATCCGCTGGAACAGCTCGGCGGACAACCTGCGCTTATCCGGCCCCAGCGCCGCGGTGTTCCATTCAGCGCCATCCGGATCGTCGATCGAAACGAAGGTCGGCTCGCCGCCCATGGTCAGGCGTACATCGCCCTCGAGCAGGTCAGCATCGATCTGCCGACCCAATGCCTGGATCGCCAGCCACTGGTCTTCGGTGTAGGGCTTGGTGACCCGCGGGGCCTCCCAAATCCTTTCCACTGACATTTCGTGGGTAAATTCGCACTCGCACGGCTCGACCAAGCCACTGATCGGCGCGGCAGAGGACGGATCGGGGCTACAGGCCAACGGGATATGCCCTTCACCGGCAAACAGCCCTGACGTCGCGTCCAGGCCGATCCAGCCAGCACCGGGCAAGTACACCTCGCACCAGGCATGCAGGTCGGTGAAATCCACTTCAGTGCCGGATGGCCCGTCGAGGGCTTTGACGTCGGCGGTCAGTTGAATCAGGTAACCGGAGACAAACCGCGCTGCAAGACCGAGGTTGCGCAGCAATTGCACCAGCAACCAGGCGGAGTCACGGCAGGAGCCGGAAGCGTTCTCAAGGGTTTGCTCGGGCGTCTGCACACCCGGCTCCATGCGAATCAGGTAGCCGATGTCTTCGCTCAAACGCTGATTCAGCGCAACCAGAAAGTCGACGCTGGGCAGCGGCGTGCGGTCGATGCCGCCCAGATATGCCTTGAACTTCGGCGTCAGCGGCAGCGTTTCCAGGTACGGTGCCAGCTCACGCTGTTCGTCAGCAGCGTAGGAAAAAGGAATCTTTTCCGCATAAGGCTCAAGGAAGAAATCGAACGGATTAAACACCGCCATCTCGGCCAACAGATCGACCTCGATCCGCAGCTCATTGGTTTTCTCCGGGAACACCAGTCGCGCCAGGTAATTACCCTGGGGATCTTGTTGCCAGTTGATGAAGTGCTGCTCCGGTAGAACCTTCAGCGCATACGACAGAATCCGCGTGCGGCTGTGGGCCGCCGGACGCAGGCGAACGATCTGCGGGCCGAGTTCGACCGCGCGGTCGTATCGGTAATGCGTGACATGGTGCAATGCGACATGAATCGACACGGCGTGCCTCCTGCGAGCCTGGACATAAATGAAAGCGCGCAAGACTTATGCCATTCAGACAAGTCGGGCGCTTTCATCGGTTGCTCAGGGCAGTACAGCACCAAAATCGGGCGAGGGGAGATTTTGCATTGGAGCGCTTGCACATAATTGTGGCGCTCCCATGATCATTCCCACGCTCATGCGTTGATCGTTCCCACGCTCTGCGTGGGAATGCAGCCCGTGACGCTCCGCGTCACTGGACGCGGAGCGTCCCAAGAGGCATTCCTTTGCGGCGCGTGGAACGATCAGCAAAACGCCAACCCGAAGGCTGGCGTTTTCTTTACCGCTGGCTGCGCTTAACGCGGTACGACCGGCTTGCGCTCAGGCTTCTTGCCTTTGCCTTTGGCCGCGTCCATACGCTCCTTGGCTGCCTGTTTGTTGCGGGCAAACGCCGCCGCCTTCGCCTGCTCACGCTTGTCCCACGGGTTGCCGCCGTCACTGGCACGCGGTGGCAAACCGGTGTGCTGGGTCAGGATTTTAGTGGTCGTGTCCTTGGCCACTTTATGGCTACCGGCCGGTGTCGAGTTCTTGCGACGGGCGCTCTGGTAGCTGTCGGTCGCCGGCTGATGCAGTGGAATCAGCTGATTCTTGCCCGGCCCGATCAGGTCGGCGCGGCCCATGCGGGTCAGTGCTTCACGCAGCATCGGCCAGCCTTTCGGATCGTGATAACGCAAGAACGCCTTGTGCAGGCGACGCTGCTCTTCGCTCTTGACGATGGTCACGGCGTCGCTCTTGTAAGTGACCTTGCGCAGCGGGTTCTTGCCCGAATGGTACATGGCCGTGGCGGTGGCCATCGGCGACGGGTAGAACGCCTGCACCTGGTCCGCACGGAAACCGTTGCCCTTGAGCCACAGGGCCAGGTTCATCATGTCTTCGTCGGTGGTGCCCGGGTGGGCGGCGATGAAATACGGAATCAGGTACTGCTCTTTCCCGGCTTCCTTGGAGTACTTCTCGAACATCCGCTTGAACTTGTCATAGCTGCCGATGCCCGGCTTCATCATCTGATTGAGCGGACCTTCCTCGGTGTGTTCCGGGGCGATCTTCAGGTAACCGCCGACGTGGTGGGTCACCAGCTCTTTGACGTATTCCGGCGACTCGACCGCGAGGTCGTAACGCAGGCCGGAGGCGATCAGGATCTTCTTCACACCCGGCAAGGCACGGGCACTGCGATACAACTGGATCAGCGACGAGTGGTCGGTGTTCAGGTTCGGGCAAATGCCGGGGAACACGCACGACGGCTTGCGGCACGCGGATTCGATTTCCGGAGTCTTGCAGGCGATGCGGTACATGTTCGCGGTCGGGCCGCCGAGGTCGGAAATGACGCCGGTGAAGCCTGGGACCTTGTCGCGGATCTCTTCGATCTCGCGAATGATCGACTCTTCGGAACGGTTCTGGATGATCCGGCCTTCGTGCTCGGTGATCGAGCAGAAGGTACAGCCGCCAAAGCAGCCGCGCATGATGTTCACCGAGAAACGGATCATGTCGTAGGCCGGGATCTTCTCCTTGCCATACGCCGGGTGCGGAATACGCGCATAGGGCATGCCGAACACGTAGTCCATTTCTTCGGTGGTCATCGGGATGGGTGGCGGGTTGAACCAGACGTCCACCTCGCCGTGCTTCTGCACCAGCGCGCGGGCGTTGCCCGGGTTGGTTTCAAGGTGCAGCACGCGGTTGGCGTGGGCGTAAAGAACGGCATCGCCACGGACCTTTTCCACCGACGGCAGACGAATCACGGTTTTGTCGCGGGTCATCCGCGGGCTCGCCAGGATCTGCACGACCTTGGCTTCTTCCGGATCTTCAACCGGACCCTTTTCCTGCTCGATGGCGCAGGCCTGGGTGTCTTGCGTGTTGACGTACGGATTGATGATCTTGTCGATCTTGCCCGGACGGTCGATGCGCGTGGAGTCGACTTCGTACCAGCCTTGCGGCGTGTCACGACGAATGAACGCGGTGCCGCGCACGTCAGTGATGTCTTCGATCTTGTGGCCATAGGACAGACGCTGGGCAACTTCAACGATCGCTCGCTCGGCGTTGCCGTACAGCAGAATGTCGGCGCAGGCATCGATCAGGATCGAGTTGCGCACCCGGTCCTGCCAGTAATCGTAGTGCGCGATGCGGCGCAGGGAAGCTTCGATGCCACCGAGCACGATCGGCACATTCTTGTAGGCTTCCTTGCAGCGCTGGCTGTAAACCAGGCTCGCGCGATCCGGACGTTTGCCAGCCATGCCACCGGGGGTGTAGGCGTCATCGGAACGGATTTTCTTGTCGGCGGTGTAGCGGTTGATCATCGAGTCCATGTTGCCGGCCGCGACACCGAAGAACAGGTTCGGCTCGCCGAGTTTCATGAAGTCGTCTTTGGACTGCCAGTTTGGCTGGGCAATGATCCCGACGCGAAAGCCCTGGGACTCCAGCAGCCGGCCGATGATTGCCATGCCAAACGACGGATGGTCGACGTAGGCATCACCGGTGACGATGATGATGTCGCAGGAATCCCAGCCGAGCTGATCCATCTCCTCCCTGCTCATTGGCAGGAATGGCGCCGGTCCGAAACATTCGGCCCAGTACTTGGGATAGTCAAATAACGGCTTGGCTGCTTGCATGTCGATGACCGGTGTTGGCTTTCAATGGGACTCTTTGTTTCCAAAGAATTTCGCGGGCGCGGAATATAGCACAAAATTTAACCAATTCCGACGGCCATGGTCGGAAATTGGTGGTGCTTCTATCGCGGGCACTCGAGCGTCGACGGATTATTCGTCTTCGAAGTTGTAACTGCCTGGCGCGAGGTTTTCGAAACGGGTGTATTTGCCGATGAACGCCAGGCGAGTGGTGCCGATCGGGCCGTTACGCTGTTTGCCGATGATGATTTCAGCAATGCCTTTGTGCTCGGTTTCCGGGTGATACACCTCGTCCCGGTAGACGAACATGATGACGTCGGCATCCTGCTCGATCGCTCCGGATTCCCGCAAGTCGGAGTTGATCGGGCGCTTGTTCGGACGCTGCTCCAGGGAGCGGTTGAGCTGAGACAGCGCAACTACCGGGCAGTTGAATTCCTTGGCCAACGCTTTCAACGAGCGGGAAATCTCGGAAATCTCGTTGGTCCGGTTGTCACCGCCGGAGCCTGGAATCTGCATCAATTGCAGGTAGTCGATCATGATCAAGCCAACCTCGCCATGCTCACGCACCAGTCGCCGAGTACGCGCACGCATCTCCGAGGGGCTGATACCGGCGGTGTCATCGATGAACAACTTGCGATCGTTGAGCAGGTTGACTGCCGAGGTCAGGCGCGGCCAGTCATCGTCCTCCAGGCGACCGGCACGGACCTTGGTCTGGTCAATCCGACCCAGGGACGAAAGCATACGCATGATCAGCGATTCGCCTGGCATCTCCAGCGAGTAGACCAATACAGCCTTCTCGCTGCGCAGTACGGCGTTTTCCACCAGGTTCATGGCGAAGGTGGTCTTACCCATGGATGGACGGCCGGCGACGATGATCAGGTCGGCCGGCTGCAGGCCGCTGGTCATCCCGTCGAGATCGGTATAACCGGTGGACAGGCCAGTGATGGCGTTGTCGGTATTGAACAGCGTATCGATACGATCGATGGCCTTGGTCAACAGGTCGTTGACGCTGACCGGGCCGCCGGTTTTCGGCCGCGCTTCGGCGATCTGGAAGATCTGCCGTTCGGCCTCGTCAAGAATCTCTTCGGCGGTACGCCCTTCCGGGTTGAAGGCGCTGTCGGCGATTTCGGTGCTGATGGCGATCAGCTGACGCAAGGTGGCCCGCTGCCGGACGATCTGCGCATAGGCCTTGATGTTAGCGACCGACGGCGTGTTCTTCGCCAACTCGCCCAAGTAGCCGAGGCCGCCGACCTGGGAGCTTTGACCTTCCTTGTCCAGCTGTTCGGACAGGGTCACCACGTCGATTGGTGAGTTCTGATCCGCCAGTTTGGCAATTGCCCGGAAGATCAGGCGGTGGTCATGTCGATAGAAATCACCGTCGGAGACTTGATCGAGCACGCGTTCCCAGGCGTTGTTGTCCAGCATCAGACCACCGAGCACAGCCTGTTCGGCCTCGATGGAATGCGGCGGCACCTTCAGGGCAGCGGTTTGCAGATCGTATTGCTCAGGAGAGGAGATATCGTTCATGGCCACTTGGAATCAGGAAAGGTTTTATAACCAGAGACAATCAGGATCAGCAGAAAGACAAAGGGCACGACCTGTAAACAGGATCGTGCCCGATGTTACCGGCAAGCACCCAAGGGTACCAGCCGATCAAGTGCTGCTTAAGCTGCTACCACGACAACGCGTACGGTGGCTTCAACTTCAGCGTGCAGGTGCACGGCTACGTCGAATTCGCCTACGTTGCGGATGGTGCCGTTCGGCAGACGAACTTCGCTTTTTGCAACTTCAACGCCAGAGGCGGTCAGTGCATCAGCGATGTCGTGGGTGCCGATCGAACCGAACAGCTTGCCTTCGTCACCGGCGGTGGCAGTGATGGTCACTTCCAGCTCGGCCAGTTGGGCAGCGCGGCTTTCAGCCGAAGCTTTCTTGTCTGCAGCCAGTTTTTCCAGCTCGGCACGACGCTCTTCGAACGCAGCCAGGTTGGCAGCGGTCGCAGCGGTAGCTTTGCCGTAAGGCAGCAGGTAGTTACGGCCGTAACCAGCCTTAACGTTCACTTTGTCGCCCAGGTTGCCCAGGTTGGCGACTTTTTCCAGAAGGATCAGTTGCATGTGGAAATCCTCTTAACTTTTAACCTTCACCGTTCGCGCTATCGGCGTCTTTCGGCGCCAAACGACCGCGAAAATCAATCAGGCTGTCGACAATGGCCAACACCACGAGCAACGGATAGATCAGCTGCATAAACAGCAACAGCGTTACGTACAACCCCACCAGCCAAAACCTGGCCAGTCGCTTTTTAGTCACCAGCCCATGAATCAGGGCCAGCCCGGCGAACACCAGCGGTACGCTGCACAACGGCGTCAACATGGCCATCTGGTTACCGAAGTTCGGCCCCAGAAGCATGCACGCCAGCAGCAACATCGCCGGCCCCAGCGGGATACGGATGGCGCGAAATTCGCGACCAAAACCACCGGGGTTGTACAACAACGCCTGCCAGTAGCGCCCGACAATCAGGCTCAGCACACTGACGATTTGCAACAAGGCTGCTATCAGGCCGGTCAGGACCGGTGCAATCAGTGATGCCAGACGCGCTCGCTCTTCTACCGAAAACTTCTGGTAGAGATCTCCAAGCGCCAGCGGCAGGATTTTTACCAACTCCTGCGCCAGGCTTTCGATCTGAGGGCGGAATGCCGCACCCAACACCACTGAAAACACCAGTCCCATCGCTATGCTGACCAGCAGCACACGGTTCCAGGACTCACTTGCGCGCAAAACCAACGCAAGGCCCGACGACCCGAGCAACACCATAAGTGCGCGTGGATCATCAGAATAAAGCCACCAGATCAACGCTGGCAGCAGTCCAAGAGCAAGGACGCCAACGGCATCCCTGACTCCGCGCCGCAGGAGCACAAGACTTCCCGCGGCAGCACCCAACCAATACAACAACGGCAATGCTGCACATCCAGCCACTACCAGAGTGGCCTGCATGCGACCGCGCATGATGAACTCAGCTAAGGCGCGCATGCATTCAATCCCTTACTACGTGTCGACTGCCCGGTCTCAGCGGCCGTGGCTGTCGGTGTAGGCCAGCAGGGCCAGGAAGCGGGCGCGCTTGATAGCGGTGGCCAGCTGACGCTGATAACGAGCTTTGGTACCGGTGATGCGGCTTGGAACGATTTTGCCGGTCTCGGATACATAAGCTTTCAGAGTGTTGAGATCTTTGTAATCGATCTCTTTCACGTCTTCAGCGGTGAAGCGGCAGAATTTACGACGACGGAAGAAACGTGCCATGTAATTGGCTCCTCAAAAGGTCCGTGGATTACTCGTCAGCGTTATCGCTGTTGTCGCTGTCATCACCATCAACGCCATCGGCGCTGTCGGAGTGCTCAGGACGGTCGCGACGCTCACGGCGCTCACTGCGGTTTTCTTCAGCCTTGAGCATCTCGGATTGGCCGGTAACGGCTTCTTCGCGACGGATGACCAGGTTACGGATCACTGCATCGTTGTAGCGGAAGTTGTCTTCCAGCTCGGCCAGGGCCTTGCCAGTGCACTCAACGTTCAGCATCACGTAGTGAGCCTTGTGAACATTGTTGATTGCGTAGGCCAGTTGACGACGGCCCCAATCTTCCAGACGGTGGATTTTGCCGCCGTCTTCTTCGATCAGCTTGGTGTAACGCTCAACCATGCCGCCGACTTGCTCGCTTTGATCCGGGTGGACCAAAAAGATGATTTCGTAATGACGCATGAATGCTCCTTACGGGTTGTAGCCTGCCGCTCAAAAGCGGTCAGACAAGGAGTGAATGACACTTGTGTGTCTTGCCAGAGGTCGACACATGTGTGCCTGCCGTCACAGCAAGGGGCGCAATTGTAGAGAAGGGGCGTAAGAGGCGCAAGGCAATTGGTGATTATTTGAACAGTTCGTTCACACCATCAATTTTTGCCCTGACACAAACCATTGTGGGAGCGAGCTTGCTCGCGAATACGGCTCGACATTCAATGAATATGTTGAATGACGCTCCGCTATCGCGAGCAAGCTCGCTCCCACAGGGTGTGGTGTGGGGCATAGAAATCAGGCCAACCACAATGAAACTACAGCAGGATCAGGACTTTTTGGCGGCCGCTGCGGCTTTGACGCTGCGCTGGCGCTGAGCCTCGAACAGGCAAACGCCGGTGGCCACGGAAACGTTGAGACTGCTGACGCTACCGGCCATTGGCAGGCGCACCAGGTAGTCGCAATGTTCACGGGTCAGGCGCCGCATGCCCTTGCCTTCCGCCCCCATGATGAGGATGGTCGGGCCCGTCAGGTCTTGCTGATACAGGTCCTGCTCGGCCTCACCCGCGGTACCGACGACCCACAGGCCGCGCTGCTGGAGTTTCTCCAGAGTACGCGCCAGGTTGGTCACCGCCACCAACGGAATCACTTCCGCGGCGCCACAGGCGACTTTTCGTACAGTCGGGGTCAGGGTGGCTGACTTGTCCTTCGGAACGATCACTGCCAACGCACCGGCCGCATCAGCAGAACGCAGGCAAGCACCGAGGTTGTGCGGATCGGTCACGCCATCGAGCACCAGCAGCAGCGGCGCACCTTCGGTACGGTCGAGCAGCTCGTCGAGCATTGCCTCGCCCCAGACCTGGCTTGGACTGACGTCCGCCACCACGCCCTGGTGCACGCCTTCAACCCAGGCGTCCAGCTCACGACGCTCGGCCTGACCGACCGCAACGCGGTTTTCATTGGCCAGCTCGATCAGCGTCTGAACGCGCGGATCGCTGCGGCCTTCGGCCAACCAGATCTGCTTGACGCGTTTAGGGTGATGACGCAGCAACGCTTCTACGGCATGCACGCCGTAGATTTTTTCCAACTGACTCATGACTTGGCCTTAGGTTTACGCGCCCCGCCGCTTTTGGCTGGAGCCGAGCCCGCTTTCGGCGGGCCTTTACGGTGTTTACTCGGTTTGGCTGGCTTGCCCGTCGAGCTGGTTGATCCCGACCTTCCGGACTTTCCCTCAGACGCCGCTTTACCGCCGCTTTTCGCTTCGTTCAGCAACGCCTGCTTCATTTCACGACTTTTGCGCAACTCAGCGTTTTTCGCCGCAGCATCGCTTGGACGGTAAGCTTCGCTGGATTTCTTGTCCGCCGCGGTACGCCGCCCGGTCTTGGCCGCTGCCGGCTCAGGAACAGGTTTCGCCGCAGGCACATCAACACCCGCCGTACGTTTCTTGCGACCGATCGGCGCGCTGATGGTTTTTTCGGCCATCTCGAAGTCGATTTTGCGCTCGTCCAGATCAACCCGCATGACCCGCACTTCGACGGTATCGCCCAAGCGGAAGCTGCGACCGGTACGCTCACCGGCCAGGCGATGGTGCACAGGATCGAAGTGGTAGTAATCGCCCGGCAAGGCGGTGACGTGAACCAGACCCTCGACATAAATATCGGTCAGCTCAACGAACAGACCAAAACCTGTCACGGCAGTAATCACACCCGGGAACGACTCACCAACGCGATCCTTCATGAACTCGCACTTGAGCCAGTTCACAACGTCACGAGTCGCTTCGTCGGCACGGCGCTCGCTCATGGAGCATTGCTCACCGAGCTGCTCCAGCGCCGCTTCGTCGTACGGATAGATGCGCGCTTTCGGAATGGTCATCGCCCCGGCACGCTTGACGTGCGGGGTGTTCTGCTTGGAATGGATGACACTGCGAATCGCCCGGTGCGTGAGCAAATCCGGGTAACGGCGAATCGGCGAAGTGAAGTGGGTATAGGCTTCGTAATTCAGACCGAAGTGGCCCTGGTTATCGGCGCTATAAACCGCCTGACTCAACGAACGCAGCATGACGGTCTGGATCAGATGGAAATCCGGACGATCCTTGATACCGGCGAGCAACGCCTGGTAATCCTTCGGCGACGGACCGTCTTTGCCTTTATGCAGCGACAGGCCAAGCTCACCCAGAAACGCGCGAAGCTTTTCCAGACGCTCCGGCGGCGGACCATCGTGGACCCGGTACAGTGCAGGAATTTCGTGCTTTTTCAGGAACTCAGCGGTGGCCACGTTGGCCGCCAGCATGCACTCCTCGATCAGCTTGTGCGCATCGTTACGAGTGGTCGGAGTGATTTCAGCGATTTTACGCCCGGAGCCGAAGATGATTCGGGTCTCCTGGGTTTCAAAGTCGATCGCTCCACGGACATGCCGTGCGCCGAGCAACACTTTGTACAGTGCATACAACTGCTTGAGGTGCGGCACGACATCCGCGTATTCGCTACGCAGCTGTTTGGCTTCGCTGGTTTTCGGCTGCTCGAGGATCGTGCTGACCTTGTTGTAGGTCAGACGAGCCTGGGAGTGGATCACCGCTTCGTAGAACTGGTAATCGGTCATTTCGCCGGTTTTCGAGATGGTCATCTCGCACACCATGGCCAGACGGTCGACTTTCGGGTTCAGCGAGCACAGGCCGTTGGACAACTGCTCCGGCAGCATCGGTACAACGCGCTCGGGGAAGTACACCGAGTTGCCGCGTACCTGCGACTCGGCATCCAGCGCCGAACCGATCTTCACATAGCTGGAAACGTCGGCGATGGCCACGTACAACTTCCAGCCACCGGAGAACAGGCGCAGCTTGCCAGGCCTGGTTTCGCAATAGACCGCGTCATCGAAGTCGCGCGCATCTTCGCCGTCGATGGTGACGAACGGCAGATGGCGCAGATCGATGCGCTTCTCTTTGTCTTTCTCTTCGACTTGCGGCTTGAGCTTGGCGGCTTCTTTGAGCACCGCTTCAGGCCAGACGTGAGGAATGTCATAAGTACGCAGCGCGACGTCGATTTCCATGCCCGGCGCCATGTAGTTGCCCACTACCTCGATCACGTCGCCTTGCGGCTGGAAGCGTGGCGTTGGCCAGTGAGTGACCTTCACTTCGACGAACTGACCGACTTTGGCGCCGGCATTGCGACCCGGCGTGACCAGCACTTCTTGCTGAATCTTCGGGTTGTCGGCAACAACGAAGCCGATGCCGCCTTCTTCGAAGTACCGGCCAACGATGCTTTCGTGGGCACGGGAAACCACTTCGACGATCATGCCTTCACGGCGACCACGACGGTCCAGACCGGAAACCCGGGCCAGCGCACGGTCACCGTCGAACACCAGACGCATTTGTGCCGGGCTCATGAACAGATCGTCACTGCCGTCGTCCGGGACCAGGAAGCCAAAACCGTCTCGGTGACCGCTGATGCGACCGAGGATCAGGTCGAGCTTGTCCACCGGTGCGTAAGTGCCGCGGCGGGTATAAATCAGCTGAGCATCGCGCTCCATGGCGCGCAGGCGGCGACGCAGGGCTTCGAGCTGGTCTTCTGTGGTCAGACCAAACTCTTCGACCAACTGCTCGCGGTTAGCCGGCGAACCTCGATCAGCAAGGTGCTGAAGGATCAATTCGCGGCTAGGAATAGGGTTTTCATATTTTTCCGCTTCACGAGCGGCCTCGGGATCGAGGGACTGCCAATCGGCCATTAGAGAGTTTTCACCTTGTCTATATGCGGGTTAGTTTGGCATACACGTATTGAAACGGGAAATTTCAGGCTCCGACAGCACTTGAAAAGCTCTTTGCCAAGCATAGAAAGCTCACCTGAGTGCCGCTCGCGAAATTTTCCAAGTATTTTTAATAACAGGGGTTTACAGTTAAAAACGTGGTCCGTATAGTGCGCGCCATCGACGACGCAGACGTTGTCGATACTGCCCAGATGGTGAAATTGGTAGACACGCCAGCTTCAGGTGCTGGTGACCGCAAGGTCGTGGAAGTTCGAGTCTTCTTCTGGGCACCAATTTAGAGCTGGAGATTACATCAATCTTCAGGCTCCCACAAAAACCCGCGAAAGCGGGTTTTTGCATTTCAGGCGTTTGATTTATTAAAACCAAAACAGGGGTTTACAGATCAAAACGCTCTACGTATAGTGCGCTCCATCAACGGCGTACAACGCTGCTGATACTGCCCAGATGGTGAAATTGGTAGACACGCCAGCTTCAGGTGCTGGTGACCGCAAGGTCGTGGAAGTTCGAGTC
>NZ_JBWKTM010000008.1:0-89995 GCF_059420325.1 Pseudomonas sp. GW821-FHT04C07 | reverse complement strand
CGTCTTCTTCTGGGCACCAATTCAAACTTCAGAGCATTGCTTTGAAGCTTCACAAAAACCCGCGAAAGCGGGTTTTTGCGTTTCTGGTTTTCGAATCTGCGCAGCCTGCGCGCCTTCGGTAGGTCTACGGCAACAACATGTCGGACCGCGGCCTGAAACCCTTCAACCAGCTGCAACCACCAAACGTCACCCCGGCCGACCTTGGCAACGCCGAACAAGCGCCGGATCTGGAACGTGACGTTGGCCTGAACTGATGAGCGCATCGCTAGCCGCCTCCGCAAACCGCAGGGGTTCTATGCCACGGCGCAAACGACCATCAATCTGGCTGCTGTTACCAGTGCTGCTGTTAGTGGTGCTGAGCCTGCTGCCGTTGCTGTATGTCGGACTCAAAGCCTGGCAAGCCGGTTGGGCCCAGGCACTGCATTTACTGTGGCGCCCCTATGTCTTTGGCTTACTGCGCAATACGCTGTGACTGATGATCGGCGTGATCGGCTTGTCTCTGGCCTGGTTGCTGGAGCGCAGCAACTTGCCTGGGCGCCGCTTGTGGGGGGGGGGGGGGGCTCTTCAGGATCACCCTACCCTTGCTTTGGCCTTCTTTACTGGCCGGATCACTGCTGATCGCCCTGCACATGCTGGTGGAGTTCGGCGCCCTGTCGATCATCGGCCTGCAAACCTTTACCACAGCGATTTACCAGCAGTTCGAGCTGGAATTCAGCAACGCCAATGCAGCGATGCTGTCTGCGGTATTGCTCGCGCTTTGTCTTGTGCTGTTGTGGCTGGAATTGCGGGTTCGCGGCAAGGATGCCAGTGCGGTGCAGCGATATGCCGGGATCGCCCCGGTCACCGAACGCAGTGGCAAGAAAAAAATCGTCCACTGGCGCTATCAATGCGCAACTTTTTTGCGCCAGACCTTTGTTGAATGGGCTGCCCACAGCATCAATCAATCGGTGTGGGCAGAGGCGTATTATCGCCAGCAAAGGGCCAAAGGCAGCTCTTACCAAGCGGCCCTCAGGGCACTGGCGTTCAAGTGGATCCGGATCGTTTATCGGTGCTGGAAAACCAGCACCGTGTACGACGAAAACGTTTATCTACAGGCCTTGCCTCGGCACGGCTCGCCTTTGATCAGCGAGCCGGACACAGCAAAGCCGTGCTGACGGAAAGGCTCAGGGCGTGATGGCGATGGAACAGGCAACATCTATGCCCTGAACTGCCCCAGACTCGCCTTCAGTTGCGCCGCCAAACCGTCCAGCACCTTGCCGCTGGCGGTTGTCTCCACCACCGCCTGAGCCGCGCGCTCTGCCTGGGCATGGATGGTTTCGACCCGCCCACGTACCGCGTGCGCACCTTTCGCCTGATGAGCCGCCGCCTGGGTAGCCAAACCAATCGCCGCATGGACCTGCTCAACCGAGGACTGCACCGACTGCTGCAAGCGCGCACTGTCACGCAACACCAGCAAGCCTTCGCTGGCCTGACGACCCGCCTGACCAATCGCCGCTACCGCTTCGCGCGCCCCCTGCTGCAAGGCACCAATATGCGCCTGGATGTCGCCGGTTGAGCTTTGAGTCTTACTCGCCAGCGCCCGCACCTCATCGGCCACCACCGCAAAACCGCGCCCGGTTTCGCCGGCGCGCGCCGCTTCAATGGCCGCGTTCAGCGCCAGCAGGTTGGTCTGTTCGGCAATTCCGTGAATCACCGTCAGCACCACTTCAATCTGCTCGCTTTGTTGCGCCAGTCGCTCGATCACTTTGGCGCCGGTATCCACCTGCCCGGCCAATGCCTCGATCAAGCTTCCGACCTGCGCCGATGTACGGGTGTTCTCGTCGGTCGCCTGACGGATATCCACCACCTGCTTCAAAGCCGCCTGCATGGCATGACTTTCGGCCTGGGCCTCATCGGCCATTTGCGACAACGCACGCAGGCTCTCCGCGACTTCGTCCCGCTGCGCCGTTGCTGCCGCATCGGCACCGGCATTGCGCAGGGTCATGGCGCCAATCTCGACACCCGTGCGCTGCGCTACATCGCCTGCCTCGCGGACAATCGGCTGCAACTTATCCACAAAGCGGTTGACCGCCGCAGCCATGTCGCCGATCTCGTCCTTGCTGTTGAGCTGGACGCGCTTGGTCAAATCACCCTCACCGGCTGCCAAATCATTCAGCGCCGCGATCAATAGATGCAATCGGTTGACCACCCGACGTCCCAGCACCACCGCCAGCAACAGCAAGACACCAAACCCGACCAATGCCAGGCCCATGCCGATCCGCCAGCGCAACGTTGCTGCAGCCTCCTGCACGGTGCTGGTGGTATTGTCCTTCATCTGCGAGGCGGTGGTTTGCGCCGACTGCAAGCGCCCACGCATAGCGGTTGCGCTATCAGCCGCTGCGCCCTTGAGACTATCGCCAACCAATTGATCACTGCTGGCAATCAAGGCCGAGAAGCGTTTATCCAAAGCCGCCAGATCAGTCTCTACCGAAGCCGTGGAGACCCCCATCAATACCTTGCCGATTTCCACGCCATTGGGACTGATCGAGGCTTCGAGGTAGTAGACCGAAGAATCGTGCTTCGCCGCATCCAGCACTTTATCCATCGCGCGCTCGCCCTGGCCTTTCTCCAGAAGGGCCTTGTTGATCGGGTTTTCCCGATTCATATAGCGAGTCAGGTGCTGGCCGGTGGCGTCGTCATACACCACGAACAGCACGTTGGGATTGCGCTGGGCACGTCGGGCGAATTCGGAAAGGGTCGGGACATCGTTGTCCCACATCGCGCGCGGAGCCACAGAAGCAAGAAGCTGGGCCATATCATTGGCCGAGTCCTTCAGATCCTTTTCCAGTGCAGCACGCAGTTGCGACTGCTCATCCTTCAGTCGCGAGGACAGACCCGCGGTCAGGCGCTGACGGGTACTGGTGGAGAGACTGTCGAGGCTCGACGTGACTTCACGCCCCGCCTGCTCGAGCTCGCCAGACAGTTTCTGGCTATCGACACCCAGTCGGGTACCGAGATCAGCTTCCAATGCGGTCACCGTACTCCGAGTCAGAGCAACAGCCACCAGCACCTGCACCAAAAGGGCGATACCAAGGGTAACGAACACAGGCCGCAGTAAACGGCTTTGTAACAGTGAGAGAACGGCCGACACAGGAAATCCCTCTACGTTGACGCCATTAAATTGATGGCACCCTGGAAAGGATAATCACAGCAAAGGTCGTGCCGTCCAACAGACAGAAACGACAAAGGACCCTATAAAGGGTCCTTTGCGTTTTACATCAACGACTTATTAAGCAAACGGATGACGCAGAACGATGGTCTCGTTGCGGTCCGGCCCCGTCGAAATAATGTCGATCGGCGCGCCAACCAACTCTTCGACGCGCTTAATGTAAGCACGAGCAGCCGCTGGCAGCTCTTCCAGGGTCTTGGCACCCAGGGTCGACTCGGTCCAGCCCGGCATTTGTTCGTACACTGGCTCCAGGCCGATGTAGCTGTCGGCGTCGGTCGGTGCGTCGATCACTGCACCATCCTGGTTCTTGTAGCCCACGCAGATATTGATGGTCTCAAGACCGTCGAGCACGTCGAGCTTGGTCAGGCACAGGCCGGAGATGCTGTTTACGTCGATGGCGCGACGCAGGATCACGGCATCGAACCAGCCGCAACGACGAGCACGGCCGGTGGTAGCGCCGAACTCGTGGCCACGCTTGGCCAGGAACGCACCAACGTCATCGAACAGCTCGGTCGGGAATGGACCCGAACCCACGCGAGTGGTGTAAGCCTTGGTGATGCCCAGAATGTAATCCAGGTACATCGGACCAAAACCCGAACCGGTAGCGATGCCGCCGGCCGTGGTGTTGGAACTGGTGACGTACGGGTAGGTACCATGGTCGATGTCCAGCAGCGAGCCCTGGGCACCTTCGAACATGATGTCCTTGCCGGCGCGACGCAGGTCGTGCAGCTCGGCAGTCACGTCCAGCATCATCGGCTTGAGCAGCTCGGCGTATTCCATGCACTCGTCGAGTGTCTTCTGGAAGTCGATCGCCGGCTCTTTGTAGTAATTGACCAGCACGAAGTTGTGGTAATCCAGCAACTCACCCAGCTTCGCGGCGAAACGCTCGCGATGGAACAGGTCACCGATACGCAGGCCGCGACGTGCAACCTTGTCTTCATAAGCCGGGCCGATACCGCGACCGGTAGTACCGATCTTGAGCTCGCCACGGGCTTTTTCACGGGCCTGGTCCAGCGCCACGTGGTAGGACAGGATCAGCGGGCAGGACGGGCTGATACGCAGGCGCTCGCGCACCGGTACGCCTTTCTCTTCCAGCTTGATGATTTCACGCAGCAAGGCGTCAGGTGCAACCACCACGCCGTTACCGATCAGGCACTGCACGCCTTCGCGCAGTACGCCCGAGGGGATCAGGTGCAAGACGGTTTTCTCGCCGTCGATCACCAGCGTGTGACCGGCGTTGTGGCCACCCTGATAGCGCACTACGGCGGCAGCATGTTCGGTCAGCAGATCAACGATCTTGCCTTTGCCCTCATCACCCCATTGGGTGCCCAGGACTACGACATTCTTACCCATAACACTTGTCCTCATTCGCGCAAACTTGGTGCCGGCAGCGGCCGGCAGGAAAACTCAAGAGGCCAGCGGCAATACTTGCCAAAGCCCGTTCTGCAGAATCAATTGCCGGTCGCAGTCCGCTTCACGGGCGGCGGCCAAAGGCTGCCCAGGCAACGCCTGAACGACACGCTGACCCTCACTGCGCAACTGGCAAACCTGCTGCCAGAGTGCCGCGTCCGTACTGTCAGGCATCCAGATACCGCCAGACGGTAGCTCGACTTCAGCACGCCCCAGGGTCACCAGGGTTTTCAAATCGGTAGAGAAGCCAGTCGCCGGACGGGCACGACCGAAGTCGGCGCCAATATCGTCATAACGACCGCCCTGAGCGATGGACTGGCCAACACCCGGGACGAATACTGCGAACACCACACCGGTGTGGTAGTGATAACCGCGCAACTCACCCAGGTCGAAGTAAAGCGGCAACTCCGGGAAACGCGCGGACAAACGCTCGGCAATCGCCAGCAAGTCATCCAGCGCAGCCAGAACAGGAGCCGGCGCATTGGCCAGACGCTCACGGGCAGCCGCCAATACTTCACGGCCGCCACACAAATCGACCAACGCCCGCAGCATGCCCGACAGATCGGCAGGCAGGCCTTCGGTCAAGGTAATGACCTCATCGATCGCCTTGCGCTGCAAAGCGTCGAACAACTGTTGCTCCACTTCACCGGACAAACCGGCGGCACGGGCCAGACCACGATAGATACCCACATGGCCAAGATCCATGTGCACATCCGGCACATCGGCCAGTTGCAGCATCGCCAGCATCAAGCTGATGACTTCAACGTCGCTGCTCGGACTCGCATCGCCGTACAACTCGGCGCCCAGTTGAATCGGGCTGCGCGAGGACGACAAGGCACGCGGCTGCGCATGCAGAACACTACCGGCATAGCATAGGCGGCTCGGACCTTCGCGACGCAAGGTATGCGCGTCGATACGCGCCACTTGCGGGGTGATGTCGGCGCGAAAGCCCATCTGTCGGCCCGACTGCGGGTCGATCACCTTGAAGGTCCGCAGATCGAGATCCTGGCCTGCTCCAGTCAGCAGGGATTCCAGATATTCGATGTGCGGGGTGACGACGAACTCATAGCCCCAGCTCTGGAACAGATCCAACACCTGACGACGCGCTACTTCAATACGCGCCGCTTCCGGCGGAAGTACTTCTTCGATGCCATCTGGCAGCAGCCAGCGGTCTACCGTTGCCATTACGCCATTCCCCTGTGATCCGGGCGGCACGCTTCTGGGCGAGCCTTGAGTAAAGCAGAAAGTATTGCATCCGACGCAAACCCAGTCGGACAACAGCCTGAACCCAGGCTACACAGCACTTTCCTCGAAAAATCTTGCCAAGTTCTCAAGCGAACTTCAGCCAATCAAACGTGCAGACGCAAAAAAGCCGGGAATTTCCCGGCTGCCGCATCATACACTCGTTTTCCCAAAGGATCACCCCGCCAAGCGCATTAGCCGCTCGGCGGGGCGCCCCATCAAGGCTTGGCTTTTTCCAGAAAACGGAAGAAGTCGCTGTTTGGGTCCAGAACCATGACGTCGGATTTGTTCGTGAAGCTTTCACGGTAGGCACGCAGGCTACGGTAGAACGCGTAGAACTCCTGATCCTGACCATAGGCCTTGGCGTAAATCGAAGCGGCCTGGGCATCGCCATCACCGCGAGCCTCTTCCGACTCACGATAAGCCTCGGCAAGCAACACGCGACGCTGACGATCGGCGTCGGCACGAATGCCTTCTGCCAGCTCGTTACCTTTGGCGCGATGCTCGCGAGCTTCACGCTCACGCTCGGTGCTCATACGCTCGAACACGCTGCGGTTCACTTCCTTCGGCAGATCGATGGCCTTGACCCGAACATCGATAACTTCGATGCCCAGCTCTTTTTCCGCCATTTTATTGAGCGAAGCAGTGATGTCCGCCATCAGCGCATCGCGCTCACCGGAAACCACTTCATGCAGGGTGCGTTTACCGAACTGGTCACGCAGGCCCGATTCCAGACGACGCGAGAGTCGCTCATCAGCAATCTGCTTGAGGCCGGATGTCGCGGTGTAGAAGCGCTCGGCATCTTTCACGCGCCACTTGGCGTAGGCATCGACCATGACGGCTTTCTTTTCCAGCGTCAGGAAGCGCTGCGTCGGTGCATCAAGCGTCATCAAGCGCGCGTCGAACTTGCGCACCTGGTTGACGTAAGGCACTTTCACATGCAGGCCCGGCTGAACATCAGTCTGAACCACGCGACCGAACTGCAGCAGCACCGCACGCTCTGTCTGAGCCACGATGTAGAAGCAGTTCCAGGCAGCGATAGCCACGATGACGCCGACAATAAGGGCGATCAGCGATTTATTGCTCATCAGCGACTCTCCCTGGTACGCGTTTGCTGTTGCTGCGAATCCGCTGCGCTGCGCGGGCTCACATCGCTGTTGCCAGCTGCTGCCGCGCCCACTGCCGGTGCAGTGCCGCTACGACCGCTTTCGATCATCTTGTCCAGCGGCAGATAAAGCAGGTTGCTCTGCCCGTTCTTGTTACCGGTCACAAGCACCTTGCTGGTGTTGCTGAAGACTTCCTGCATGGTGTCCAGGTACAGACGCTGACGGGTGACCTCAGGGGCCTTGCGGTACTCGGCCACCAGTTTGGTGAAGCGATCGGCCTCACCCTTGGCGCGAGAGACGGTCTCGTCGCGGTAACCATTGGCATCCTCGAGGATCCGCTGGGCCTGGCCACGAGCTTCCGGCACCACGCCGTTGGCGTAGGTCTCAGCCTGGTTGCGCGAACGCTGCTCATCTTCACGAGCGCGGATCACGTCATCGAAGGCTTCCTGGACTTCACGGGGAGCGGCAGCGCTCTGAACGTTGACCTGAGTGACGGTGATACCGGTGCGATAGGTATCGAGGAAGCGTTGCAGACGCTCCTTGATTTCGCTGGCCATCAACTCACGCCCCTCGGTCAGCACCTGGTCCATCGCGGTGGAACCCACCACATGGCGCAGGGCACTCTCGGTCGCGTGTTGCAGGCTGATTTCCGGCTGATCGACGTTCAGCACGAAGTCCTGCAGGTTGCTGATCTTGTACTGCACGGTCAGCGGCACTTCGACGATGTTTTCGTCTTCAGTCAGCATTTGACCCTGCTTGGTATAGGCACGCTCACGCGTGACGTTTTCCATGTACTTGCGATCGATCGGCGGGAAGTAAATGTTCAGACCCGGGCCGACGGTTTCATAGTACTTGCCGAAGCGCAGCACCACGGCCTGCTCCTGCTCGTCTACGACATAAACCGCGCTGTACAGCCAGATGGCCGCCAGCACGACAAGGCCGATACCAAGCAAGCCGTAACCTCCGCCCTTGCTTGAACCACCGCCATCGTCACCACGTTTCTTGCTACCACCGAACAACCCATTCAGGCTTTCCTGTAGCTTACGGAAGGCCTCGTCGAGATCTGGCGGCCCCTTGCGGTCGCCATTATTTCGGCGCTTACCACCCCAAGGATCCTGATTATTCGAGTTGCCACCCGGCTCATTCCAAGCCATAGCGCTCTCCATCTGATAAAGCAAAGACGCGCCCGCGGCGCGCCGACCAATGCTACAGAATGCCTGCTACAGCGGCACAACCGCTTTTTCAGGCTTTTATTGCAAAGTGTGTTGCTCGATGAACTCCAGCGGTTGCATTCCTTCGCGACTCACCAGTCGATTCAACTCGACCCGTGGCAAGCGAACAGCCAGTAAACTGATGCCTTCTTCATCGTGTTCTTCTTTCTGTACTGCGCCTAAAGCGAAGAACTGAGCACGCAGTCGAGCAAAACGCTGGGGCAAGCGCAAGGTGCCGACGAACAAATCGTTGCCGAGCAATTCTGCGACAGCCTGCTTGAGCAGATCCAGTCCCTGACCGTCCCGGGCCGACAACCAGACCCGCTGCGGCTTGCCGTCGGCATCGCGCTGGATCTGCGGCTCCACACCCTCAAGCAAATCGAGTTTGTTATAGACCTCCAGGATCGGCAAGTCTTGAGCACCGATCTCGCCGAGCACCACCATGACCTGCTCAATCTGAGCCATACGCTCGGGCTCATGGGCGTCGATCACGTGCAACAACAGGTCGGAGTTGCTCGACTCCTCCAGCGTAGCCCGAAACGCCTCGACCAGCTTATGCGGCAAATGGCGGATAAAACCCACGGTATCGGCCAGCACGATGGGACCGAGGTCTTCGAGCTCGAGGCGGCGCAGGGTCGGGTCGAGAGTGGCGAATAGCTGGTTGGCCGCGAAGACATCGGAGTCGGTCACCGAGTTGAACAGCGTCGATTTGCCGGCGTTGGTATAACCCACCAGTGAAACCGTCGGAATGTCAGCACGCTTGCGGCCACGACGCGATTGCTCACGCTGGCTGCGGACCTTTTCCAGACGCCCCTTGATCTGCCGCAGGCGAATCCGCAGAAGACGCCGGTCTGTCTCGAGCTGGGTTTCACCCGGGCCACGCAGACCAATACCGCCTTTCTGCCGCTCAAGGTGAGTCCAGCCACGAACCAGCCGCGTACTCATGTACTCAAGCTGGGCCAGCTCTACCTGGAGCTTGCCTTCATGGGTGCGTGCGCGTTGGGCGAAGATATCGAGAATCAGACCCGTGCGGTCAATCACGCGACACTCGAAAACACGTTCGAGGTTACGTTCCTGACTGGGTGTGAGGATGTGATTGAAAATCACCAGATCTACCTGTTCGGCTTTGACCAGGTCGCGTAACTCTTCGACCTTGCCGCTGCCAATCAGGTATTTGGCGGTTGGCCGATTACGCGGCACGTTAAAAAACGCGACGGTCTCGGCGCCGGCCGATATTGCCAACTCCTGAAACTCCTGCGGATCTTCGCGCGCCTCAGGGTCCTGACCATCCAAGTGAACGAGAATTGCCCGCTCACCACCACCGTGGCGCTCAAAGAACAAAGGAGACTCCTATCAGGCGTTACCTGGCTCAGCGTCACCCTGTTCGGTTTCGGTTGCGCTAGGCAAGCGAATTGGACGAACCGGAACCACTGTCGAGATAGCGTGTTTGTAAACCATCTGGCTGACGGTATTTTTCAGCAAAATCACGAACTGGTCGAAGGACTCGATCTGACCTTGCAGTTTGATCCCGTTGACCAGATAAATGGAAACCCCAACTTTCTCTTTACGTAAAGTATTCAAGTAAGGGTCTTGTAGCGAATGCCCTTTTGACATGTGCCGCACTCCTTTAAGGATCAATAATAAAAAAATTAGAAAACAGATGGCTTTTGGCCGCCACTCCCCCAAAGGATAGACGGCAATTGCAAGGACTCAGCTCAATATGGAGACCGTTCCCAAGTATTTCAAGGCGCGCGGCAGATTGTCGCAATCCAGACTGTCCAGCCAATGCAGGTCAGCCCAGCTGCGTAGCCAGGTGAACTGGCGCTTCGCCAATTGGCGCGTGGCAATGATGCCGCGCTCCTGCATCTCGGCTGACGTCAGCTTGCCATCCAGGTGATCCCAGACTTGTCGATAGCCTACAGCACGTATAGACGGCAACCCGGCATGCAGGTCACTTCTTGAACGCAGAGCTACGACCTCGTCAATGAATCCCTGTTCCAACATTTGTGTAAATCTTTGTGCAATACGCTCGTGCAGTACCAGACGGTTCGCCGGAGCGATGGCCAAGTTTGCGACAGTATAGGGCAATTGTCCGCGTCCCGAAGCGGCTGCTTCAGTACTTTGCGCAGATTGTCGCTGCCGATGGGCCGTCATGCTCAGGCCGCTGACTCGATAAACCTCCAGCGCCCGACTCAGTCGTTGCGGATCATTGGGATGGATTCTCGCCGCAGATTCCGGGTCGATCACCGCCAGTTGGTCGTGCAGGGCTTGCCAGCCAAGGCGTGCAGCCTCCTCCTCGATTTCTGCGCGCACGTGCGGATCGGCCGCCGGCATATCCGCCAGACCTTCGAGCAAAGCCTTGTAATAGAGCATTGTCCCGCCCACCAACAGCGGAATGTTGCCGCGTGCGGTGATGTCCGCCATCGCGGCCAGGGCGTCGGTACGGAAATCAGCCGCTGAATAGCTCTGCGCCGGGTCGAGAATATCGATCAACCGATGGGGAAACTCGGCCAACAGCTCTTTCGAAGGCTTGGCGGTGCCGATGTCCATGCCGCGGTAGACCAGCGCCGAATCGACGCTGATCAACTCGCAGGGCAATACTTTGCTCAACTCGATGGCCAGATCGGTCTTGCCCGCAGCAGTCGGGCCCATCAGAAATATGGCTGGAGGGAGCTGGCTCATCAACGACCGCGCAAGAACAGTTTGTCCAAATCGTCCAGGCCCAATTGGGTCCAGGTCGGTCGGCCATGGTTACATTGACCGCTGCGTTCGGTGTTTTCCATGTCGCGCAGCAGACCGTTCATTTCCGGCAAGGCCAGGCGTCGATTGGCGCGAATCGCGCCGTGGCAGGCCATGGTCCCGAGCAATTCATTGAGATGCGCCTGAATCCGGTCACTGGTGCCGTATTCCATCAGGTCTGCCAGGACGTCATGAACCAGACGGTTGGCTTCGGCCTGCTTGAGCAGTGCCGGGATTTGCCGGATTGCCAGGGTTTCCGGGCCCAGACGCTGTAATTCGAAGCCCAGACGCTGGAACCAGTTGCCATTTTCTTCAGCGCAATCGGCTTCGCGCTGGCTGACCGCAATCGACTCAGGCACCAGCAATGGCTGGCCGCTCAGGCCTTCGCTGGCCATCGCGACTTTCAGCCGCTCGTACATGATCCGCTCATGGGCCGCGTGCATGTCCACCAGCACCAGGCCCTGGGCGTTTTCCGAGAGGATATAGATGCCTTTAAGCTGCGCCAGCGCATACCCCAAAGGCGGGATATCACCCTGGCCGTCCGGCAGCGACACTGCCGCGTTTTCCGGCAAGGGCGCAAAAAACTCGCGATAAGCGCTCTGGGCTTCGGCGGCCGGCAACGCCGATTGAGGCCGCGGCGTGTATTGGTATTGATAACCCGCCCCGGCGCCTGAGCCCGGCGCATTGAATGTCGGTTGAGGCCGGGGTTGTTCCAGCAACAGATTGGCCGCCAGACTCATTTCGCCCTGCGGTCCGAACTCGCCGGCCTCGATTCCGCTTGGCCGGACGATGCCGGCGGCAGCGGCTGGGGCGGCCAGATGATCCTCCGGACGCACGTCGCCCAAGGCGCGGTGCAAGGTGCCATACAGGAAATCATGCACCATGCGCCCGTCACGGAAACGCACTTCGTGCTTGGTCGGGTGCACGTTGACGTCCACTACCGCCGGGTCGACTTCAAAAAACAGCACAAAGGTCGGGTGCCGACCGTTGAACAGTACATCCCGGTAAGCCTGACGCACCGCATGGGCCACAAGCTTGTCGCGCACGGCGCGGCCATTGACGTAGAAATACTGCAAATCCGCCTGGCTTCGGGAGAACGTCGGCAACCCGACCCAACCCCACAGGCGCAGACCGTTGCGTTCGACCTCGATAGGCAGCGCCTGCTCGAGGAATCCTGCACCGCAAACCGCTGCCACACGCCGGGCGCGAGCCGCGTCGTCATGAGCTTCGTGCAGACTGAGGATGCTCTTGCCGTTATGGCGCAAATGGAACGCCACGTCGAAACGCGCCAGCGCCAGACGCTTGATCACTTCTTGCAGGTGATCGAACTCGGTTTTTTCGGCCTTGAGGAATTTACGCCGCGCCGGGGTGTTGAAAAACAGATCGCGCACTTCCACCGAAGTACCCACTGGATGGGCCGCCGGCTGGACGCGGGGCGCCATGTCACGGCCTTCGGTCTCGACTTGCCAGGCCTGGTCGGCATCGCGGGTACGGGAGGTCAGGGTCAGGCGCGCTACCGAACTGATGGACGCCAGTGCTTCACCGCGGAACCCCAGGCTCATCACGCGCTCGAGATCCTCCAGGTCGCGAATCTTGCTGGTGGCATGTCGCGCCAGGGCTAATGGCAGGTCATCCGAAGAGATGCCACTGCCATCGTCACGCACGCGCAACAGTTTGACCCCCGCTTGCTCGACGTCGACATCGATACGTTTGGCACCGGAGTCCAGGCTGTTTTCCAGCAATTCCTTGATCACTGACGCCGGGCGCTCGACGACCTCGCCGGCGGCGATCTGGTTCGCCAACCGCGGGCTGAGCAGCTCAATACGCGCGCGATTGCTCAGCATCTCACTCATTCCTTGGCCGCCAGTTCAGTACCCGGAATGGTCAGGGTCTGACCGACTTTCAGTTCATCGCTCTGCAGATTGTTGACGCTGCGCAGGGTGGCGGCCGAAACCTGATAGCGCACGGCAATCATCGCTAGCGTTTCACCCGGACTCACCCGGTGATCACGTGGCCCTTGGGCAATTTTTCCAGAATCACGCAGCCAGGCGATGTAAGTGCCAGGTGGCGGATTCTGCTGGAAGAACTGGCGAACACCGCTGCTGATAGAGCGGGCCAGCGCTTGCTGATGGTTGGACGCTGCCAGTTTCGACGCTTCGTTGGCGTTTGAAATAAATCCGGTTTCTACCAGGATCGACGGGATATCCGGAGATTTGAGCACCATGAACCCGGCCTGCTCGACGCGCTGCTTGTGCAACGGCGTGACCCGGCCAATGTTGCTCAGGACCTTCTGGCCGACGTTCAGGCTTGAGGTCAGCGAGGCGGTCATTGACAGGTCGAGCAACACACCGGCCAACATCCGGTCCTTGTCATCGAGACTGACATTACCGGCACCGCCGATCAGGTCGGAGCGGTTTTCACTGTCGGCCAGCCAACGAGCGGTCTCGGAGGTGGCGCCGCGCTCGGACAAGGCAAACACCGAAGCACCGAAGGCGGCGGCTGACGGCGCCGCATCGGCATGGATCGAAACGAACAGATCTGCGCCCTTCTTGCGGGCAATCTCGGTACGTCCGCGCAACGGAATGAAATAGTCACCGGTACGGGTCAGCTCGGCACGGAAGCCTTTCATGCCGCTGACCTGACGCTGCAACTCCCTGGCGATCGCCAGCACCACGTCTTTTTCCTTCTGACCACGGGAGCCGGAAGCACCCGGGTCCTCACCACCGTGACCGGCATCGATCACCACAATGATGTCGCGCTTGCCGGCCGGCGCAGGTGGAAGCTTGATGGACGGCTCGACCGGGGTCACTGGCACCGCAGGCACGGTGGCAACATTGGTCGGCGGCGGGGTCGGTGCAGCATCAGCAGCGTTGTCGAACAGATCGACCACCAGCCGGTTGCCGTACTGCGCATTGGGCGCCAGGATGAAACTTTTCGGCGTGACGGCTTTTTTCAGGTCGATGACCACCCGCAGGTCGGTCGGCGTACGCTGGGCCGAGCGCATGGAGGTTATCGGGGTGTTGGCGGTGGAGACATTCAGCGGGCCGCCAAGCGTCGCGCCATTGATGTCGATCACCAGGCGATCTGGCGCCGTCAGGGTAAAAACGCTGTGCTGGACCGGACCGGACAGGTCAAACACCAGTCGGGTGTTATCCGGTGCGCGCCACAGGCGTACGCTACGGACCTGTGTGGCAGCCACAGCGTCGACGGCCAGTGCCGTAAGCAATAGTCCTACGACAGCAACCAACGCGCGAAAGCGCATACCTAACCCCATCATTTATTTGAATTCCAATGCCAAAGCGGCACACCACAACTCGCCACGCGAGCCTTGGGGCAACAAACTCAGCGAACGTCCGCTGTTATGCGGGCTAATGGTAATGGTCAGGTCGGGCTTTGGCAAAAAGCCTGCACCACGCTGGGGCCATTCGATCAGACACAGTGCATCGCCTTCGAAGTAATCACGGATACCGAGAAATTCCAGCTCCTCCGGATCGACCAGTCGATAAAGGTCGAAATGGAAAGCCCGAACCTCGCCGATCTCATAGGGTTCAACCAGGGTAAAGGTCGGACTCTTGACCGCCCCCATATGCCCCAGGCCACGGATGATGCCCCGCGACAAGGTGGTTTTCCCCGCCCCCAGATCACCGTCCAGGAAGATCACCCCAAGTCCTTGGGTGACTTGAGCGATACACGCCCCCAACTTGATCATGGCTTCTTCATCGGCCAGATACAGCGTTACTTCAGACACGGTGATTGCTCCTCCAGCAACTGACGAATGGCTGGAATCAAATCACTGGCCGCCAGCCCCCGGCCCAATTTGCCTTGACGCTCGCCAGCGCTGGCGTGCAGCCAGACCGCCAGACAGGCTGCATCGTAAGCCTCCATGCCCTGAGCCAGCAGCGCGCCGACCAATCCGGCCAGCACATCCCCCAGACCAGCCGTCGCCATTGCCGGATGGCCACGATCACACAGCGCCAGGCGACCGTCCGGGCTGGCAATCAGACTGCCGGCACCTTTGAGAATGACCACCGCCGAGTATTTCTTGCTCAATTGGCGCGCAACAGTAAGACGATCTGCCTGAACGGCCGCTGTCGAAAGCCCCAACAGACGCGCCGCTTCGCCCGGATGCGGCGTTATCACGCAGCCCCTTGGCAATTCCAGCCCACCCTTGGCCAGCAGGTTCAGTGCATCGGCATCCCAGACTTGCGGCAATGGCGCATTGGCCGCCGCCGACAACAGACTCCGCCCCCAGGCAGCCTGCCCCAAACCCGGACCAACCACCAATACCGATGCCCGCTCAAGCAGCCCCATCAGTTGGTTGGCAGAATGTGTACCCACCGTCATGACTTCCGGTAGCCGCGCCAGGGCTGCCGGCACGTGCTCGCTGCGGGTCGCCACTGAAACCAGGCCCGCGCCACTGCGCAGGGCACTTTCAGCACTTAATAAGATGGCACCGCCAAGACCCCGGTCGCCGCCGATCAACAATACATGGCCGAACTGACCTTTATGGGCGCTCGGCGAGCGCGCAGAAAGCTGCGGCAAGTTGCCAGGCCCGAGGTGCTGAACGTCGGGTAAATCGTGTTTTGTCTGCGGCATGCGTCTTCGGGCTCCGATGTCTGGCAGAATTATACGCACCTCAGCCCCGGTTTCTCTCGTCTCATGCCTGCTATTACTGTCGACCTTCCCGCCCTCGCCCAATCAATCAAGGATTGGGGTCGCGAGTTGGGCTTTCAACAAGTTGGCATCAGCGGCCTGGACCTGGCCGAGCATGAGCAGCACCTGCAGCGCTGGCTCGACGCCGGGTATCACGGCGAAATGGACTACATGGGCGCCCATGGCAGCAAACGCTCCCATCCCGAGGAGTTGGTGCCGGGTACGCTGCGGGTGGTTTCGTTGCGCATGGACTACCTGCCGGGTGATACCCATATGGCTCAGCGCCTGGCTCAGCCGGAAAAAGCCTATGTCTCGCGGTATGCCTTGGGTCGCGATTACCACAAGCTGATCCGCAAACGCGTGCAGCAGTTGGCAGAGCGCATCCAGAAGGTCATCGGCCCGTTCGGCTATCGCGCCTTCGTCGACAGCGCTCCGGTGCTGGAAAAAGCCATCGCCGAACAGGCGGGGCTCGGCTGGATCGGTAAAAACACCCTGGTGCTCAACCGCAAGGCCGGCAGCTATTTCTTTCTCAGCGAGCTGTTTGTCGACTTGCCGCTACCGGTAGACCCACCCCACGCCACTGAGCACTGTGGTCGCTGCACTGCTTGCCTGGACATATGCCCGACCAATGCCTTCGTCGGTCCATATGTACTGGACGCTCGACGCTGCATCTCCTACCTGACCATCGAACTGAAATCCGCTATCCCCGAGGATTTGCGGCCATTGATCGGCAATCGGGTGTTTGGCTGTGATGACTGCCAGATCGTCTGCCCGTGGAACCGCTTCGCCCGCCCTTCGGGAGAAGGCGACTTCAAGCCCCGGCACAATCTGGACAATGCCCAGTTGGCCGAGTTGTTTATGTGGGATGAAGACAAGTTCCTCAGCAGCACTGAAGGCTCACCGTTGCGGCGAGCCGGTTATGAGCGCTGGCTGCGCAATCTGGCAGTGGGGCTTGGAAATGCACCTTCAAGCATTCCGGTGCTGGAAGCGTTGAAGGCGCGGCGCGATTACCCCTCAGAACTGGTGCGCGAGCATGTGGAGTGGGCGCTCAAGCAGCACGCCAACCGTCAGTGCTCGTCGTTGTAGACGAACTTCGGCATTTCCCAGTGAAAGCGGATCGCCAACAAGCGCAACAAGAATCCGCCGAACAAGGTAATCAGAATCGCCTGCTCAGCCGGCAATTGCAGGTAGACGCAGAACAGATAGCACCATGCAGCAGCGAACGAGACGCTGGCATAGAGTTCGCGGCGGAAGATCAATGGAATGTCGTTGCAGAAGATGTCCCGCAAAATGCCGCCGAACACCCCGGTGATCACCCCGCTGACCGAGGCCACCAGCATACCGTGGCCCATTTCCAGGGCGATCATGCAGCCGATCAGGGTGAAAGCCACCAAACCTGCGGCGTCGAGCACCAGGAACAGTGAGCGCAGGTGGCGCATCCACTGCGCGATAAAGATCGTCACCAGCGCCGCGATCGAGGTCAGTACCAGGTATTCAGGGTGTTTGACCCAGGTCAGAGGGTAATGACCCAGCAGTACGTCGCGCACCGAACCGCCACCGAGCGCCGTCACGCAGGCGATCAGCACCACACCGAACCAATCCATGCCGCGACGACCGGCAGACAAGGCTCCCGTCATGGCTTCGGTGGTAATGGCAATCAGGTAAAGCATCAGCAACATGGTGGCGATCCGAGCAGGAGGGCGCGCAGTCTAACCAGTTGGCGTGAGCACCAAAAGAGGGCGCAAGCGTATTCATTCGGATAGCCCGCGTCGCCTTCATCGCGGGCAAGCCTCGCTCCTACAAGATTGGCGTCGAACCGCAATGGCGTGCCCGACACCTGGCTTGTAGGAGCGAGGCTTGCCCGCGAAGAGGTCAGACCCGATACCGCCAAACCGATCAGAACTTGATGAAGTTCTTGCGGTAATGCTGCAACTCGGCGATCGACTCGCGGATGTCGTCCAGCGCAAGGTGGGTGCTGCCCTTCTTGAAGCTGTCGCGTACATCAGGAGCCCAGCGTGCGGCCAGTTCTTTCAAGGTCGACACATCAAGATTGCGGTAATGGAAGTAGCTTTCCAGGGTTTTCATATGGGTATAAAGGAAGCGGCGATCCTGACAGATGCTGTTGCCACAGATCGGCGACTTGCCCTTGGGTACCCACTTCTCCAGAAAGGCGATGGTCTGTGCTTCGGCTTCGGCCATGCTGATGCTGCTTTCGCGAACCCGTTGAGTCAGGCCGGAGCCGCCGTGTTGACGGGTATTCCACTCATCCATGCCGGCGAGGATTTCGTCGCTATGGTGGATGGCGATGACCGGGCCCTCAGCCAAGGTATTGAGATTACTGTCAGTGACGATGGTTGCCATCTCGATGATGACGTCGGTGTCAGGGTTCAGACCAGTCATTTCCAGATCGATCCAAATCAGATTCTGCGGGTTTTGCATATGTCGGCTCCTCGGCGTAGTTGCGCAGTTTAGCCTAGCCCGTAGGCAGGGCGTGCTAAACTCGCGGCCGTTTTACCTAACCGACGCCTTATCGACACGGAACACCCATGGCCAAACGCCAGCTCAATCGTCGCCAAAACTGGCGCATCGAAAAGATTCAAGGCGAGCGCGCCGCCCGCGCCGCCAAACGCGAATCCTCTGCCGTGGAAGCACTCGAGGGCGGCGATCTTGGCCCCGAGCAAACCGGGCTGGTGATCGCGCACTTCGGTGTGCAGGTCGAGGTCGAAGCCCGCGACGGCGAACTGGCCGGCCAGGTATTCCGCTGCCACTTGCGCGCCAATCTGCCTGCGCTGGTCACCGGCGATCAGGTGGTCTGGCGTGCCGGCAACCAGGGTATCGGGGTGATCGTTGCGCAGTTGCCGCGCAACACCGAACTCTGTCGCCCGGACAGTCGCGGCCAGCTCAAGCCCGTCGCGGCCAACGTCGACATGATCGTGATCGTCTTCGCCCCGTTGCCCGAACCCCACGCCAACCTGATCGACCGTTATCTGGTGGCTGCCGAGCATGCCGGCATTCGCCCGCTGTTGCTGCTGAACAAGGCTGATCTGATCGATGAGCAAAATGCTCCGGCGCTGAATGCCTTGCTGGCGGTCTATCGACAGCTGGGTTATCCGCTGCTGGAAGTGTCTGCCCACCACGGCGACGGCATGGAGCAGTTGCAAGTTCAACTGGACGGCCGTATCAGCGTGTTCGTCGGCCAGTCCGGCGTCGGCAAATCCTCGCTGGTGAACAGCCTGCTACCGGAAGTCGAAGCCCGGGTCGGCCCGTTGTCCGAACTCTCCGGCCAAGGCACCCACACCACCACCACTGCGCGGTTGTTCCACTTCCCGGGCGGCGGCGAACTGATCGACTCCCCGGGGATTCGTGAATTCGGTCTGGGCCATGTCAGCCGCGCCGACGTCGAAGCGGGCTTCATCGAGTTCAACGATCTGATCGGCACCTGCCGCTTCCGTGACTGCAAGCATGACCGCGAGCCTGGTTGCGCGCTGCTCAAGGCACTGGAAGATGGCCGCGTGCAACAACAGCGAATGAACAGCTACCGCTCGATCATCGCCAGCCTGCCGGAAACCAGCTATTAAATAAGTAGCAATCGGCAGAGACAAAAAAGCCGCGATCATCGCGGCTTTTTTGTGGGTCACTGCTTCGCTGGCTCAGGGGCTTTACCCGCCTCACCTGCTTTCGGTGGACTGTCCTCAAACAGGTTCAGTCTCTCCCGAAGCTCATGGGCCGGCAGCGGCTGCTTGTCCGCCGGCAGAGCGTTCGGGTCGGCGGCCGCGCCTGGCACTTCACCTGGTGCGCCCTGCCCTGGTGTCGGCGCTGGCGCAGGCTCGGCACCTTGCTCGCCCTCGATGGCGCGCTGGGCTTTCTTGGTCAGCACGACGATATCGATCCGCCGGTTGACCGGATTGAACGGATGTTCACGGTCAAACAATGCCGACGAGGCGAAGCCCACCACCCTGGCCACTTGCGTATCCGGATAACCACCGGCAACCAGCGCCCGGCGCGCAGCGTTGGCACGGTTGGCCGACAGTTCCCAGTTACCAAAGTCGCCGGTGCCGGTGTAGGGTTTGGCATCGGTGTGACCGCTGACGCTGATCTTGTTCGGCACCGCTTTGATGGTGTCCGCCATGGCCAACAGGATGTCTTCGAAATACGGCTTCAGACGCGCACTGCCGGAGTCGAACATCGGCCGGTTCTCGGCGTCCATGATCTGGATGCGCAAACCGTCCGGGGTGATTTCGAAGAGAATCTGATCCTTGAATTTCTGCAGCTGCGGGCTCTCTTCAACCTTTTTCTGCAATTCTTGCAGCAGCAGCTCGAGACGTTCCTGCTCGACCTTTTCGGCCATATTTTCGACTTGATCGGTGTCGATGATGACCTTGTCCGGCTGCGGCTGCGACTTGACCTCTGGGTTGATGGTCTTTTCCGGCGCCAGCTGCGGCGAACCACCCAGGTCAATAATGAACGGCGTACCGCTCTCGGAAAAACCGATCGGGTCCTTGAAGTAACCGGCGATGGCGATCTTCTGTTCCGGGGTCGCCGTGGACAACAGCCACAACACCAGGAAGAACGCCATCATCGCCGTCGCGAAGTCAGCGAAGGCGATTTTCCAGGCGCCTCCGTGATGTCCGCCGGCGTAGCGCTTGACGCGCTTGATGATAATCGGTTGATTATTTTCCATGACTTAGCGACCGCGAACCGCTTGTTCCAGCTCTGCGAAGCTAGGACGGTGCGCCGGGTACAGAACCTTGCGCCCGAACTCCACTGCCAGCGACGGCGGCATGCCGGAGGCCGAAGCCACCAGTGAAGCCTTGATGGCCTCGTAGACGTTCAGTTCTTCCTTGGCGTCGTGGGCCAGCGAATGAGCCAGCGGGCCGAAGAAGCCGTAGGCCGCGAGAATACCGAAGAAGGTACCGACCAGCGCCGCACCGACGTGCATGCCGATAGCTTTCTGGTCACCTTCGCCGAGAGAGGCCATGGTCACCACGATACCCAATACCGCCGCGACGATACCGAAACCGGGCATGGCATCGGCGATACCGTTGACCGCGTGAGAAGGATGCTCCAGATCTTCTTTCAGACTGAACAATTCCATGTCGAACAAGCCTTCAAGCTCATGGGGGGCCATGTTGCCGGAGGACATGATGCGCAAGTAATCACAGATGTACGCGGTCATGCGTTGATCTTTGAGCACGGCCGGGTACTTGGCGAAGATCGGGCTGGCGGCTGCATCTTCGATGTCGCTTTCAATCGCCATCATGCCTTCGCGACGGCTCTTGTTGAGGATCTCGTAGATCAGGCCCAGCACCTCCAGATAGAAGGTGTGAGTGAAACGCGAACTGAACATCCTCAGGGCTTTCTTGAGGACGTGCAGCGTCATGTAACCGGGGTTGGCCTGGAGGAACGCACCGAAGGCTGCACCACCAATGATCACGACCTCGAAAGGCTGAATCAGGGCGGCAATTTTGCCGTGGGAGAGCACGTATCCGCCGAGCACGCTCGCGAATACGACAATGATGCCGATGATTTTAGCCATAGTAGGAGAGTACTTATTGAGTCGGGTTCAAGGTCATATTCGGAAGTTAATAAAACTCTTCTTCTACTTATCGGCAAAACTGCGCCAGACTATAGCCCGATAAGGCGAAAAGCCAGTTTGCCCCCTTCTGGGCGTGTTAATTGTGAATGATGATCGCGCCCAGCCATGATTAATGAAACGACAGTCCCAACTGCAAAACCCAAGACCCTCGAAGGCTGGATAAAGCTCCTCGACGCCGTGTCTTTGCCGGTGCCGCAAACCAGTCATGACCGGGTGTGCAAAGCCATCGCCGATAACCGCAGTTCGATGCGCGATATCGCCGAGCTCATGCAAGAAAGTCCCGCACTGGCCCTCAGCGTAATTCGCGAAGCCAACCGCCACACCCACGGAAACATGACCGAACCGGCCGAAAACCTTGAGATCGCGATCAATCGTCTCGGTTTGAAGCGCACCGAACAATTGCTCGCGCGCCTGCCAGCCTTGCCCCAGGAAGCAATCCCGATCGCCTTGCGGCAATTGCAACTGATCAGCCAGCACGCCACACAACAGGCCAACGGCCTGTTCGCCAGCCGCCTGGCGCGTCTGTGGCAAGACATCCATTGGGGCAGCTTGCTGTTCCTTTCGCCGCTCTGGCCATTGACGCTGACGCATCCGCAATTGCTGGAAGAGTGGGAGCTGAGGGTGATTCACAAGGGCGAGTCAGCGCGCAAGGTCGAACAGCAATTGTTCGGTGTGCGCCTGCTGGAATTGTGCCTGGCGCTTGTCGAAGTCTGGCGCTTGCCGGTCTGGGTTGCGCAGGGCTATCGCTTGTTGATCAACGAGCAGCGGGAATTGGTCAAGGTTCTGCACATCGCCCGTGACAGCGATCACCCTTTGCGTCAGCAACAGCGACTGGACGCCGACCCTGCCTTGCGCCGCTGGCTGAATCAGCCGGCCAACACCGTGCTGCTGGCCAACGGCCTGGCGCTGTCGGCTCAGCATGCCTGGGACAGTCCGCACAATATGCGCTGGCAGTACTTGACCGGCCTTTATCTGCAAGTACCGATGGACGAACTTCAGCAGCAACTGCACCAGCAAGCCGCACAGAGTGCACGCAACCATACAATGCCCGACCTCTGGCACCCGGCCCAAGCGTTGCTCTGGCCCTGGAACACACGCCGCATTCATCGCGCCCTGCTCCCGGCAGCACCGCCGTCGGCCGAAGACCTGGTGATGTGGCGCAAGCACTGCACGCAATTGCTGGTAGAGCCGAGCCGATTCAACAACGCGATGCACCTGATCACCTTGGCCCGCGATGCGCTGGTGGCCTGCGGGATGCGCCGGGTGATGCTGTTGATGGCGGACCGTAGCCTGAGTAGCCTGCGGGTCCATCAGATTGCCGGCCTGCCCGAAGAGTCGGCCGCTCTGAACCTGCAGGTCAGCCAAAGCTCCGTGCTGCAACGCCTGCTGGCAAAACCGGCACAAATTCGCCTGACACCGGCCAGCAACGCACAATTTTCGGCACTGCTGCCCAACAGCCTGCGCAGCCAGTTCGGCGGTGAGCATCTATTGTTGCGCTCTCTGAGCAGTAACGGCCGGGTGGTGATGCTGTTGGTGGCCGACCAGGGCGGCGGCCCGTTCTCGGAAATCACTGTGCAGGCCTTCGGAAAAACCGCACAGTGCATCGAAAAGGCCCTGCACAGCTTTACCAACCGCGGTACCTGACGCTTGCGCTACAATCCTCCCTTTTTTGCTCTGGAGACCTCACATGCCTGATTTCTCTGGCTTGCCGTTGGTGATCGAACCCGGCGACCTGCTCGCCCGCCTCGACGCCCGCGAACTGATCCTGGTCGACCTGACCAGCAGTGCCCGCTACGCAGAGGGACATATTCCCGGCGCACGCTTCGTCGATCCTAAACGTACTCAGCTTGGACAAGCGCCTGCGCCGGGCCTGTTGCCGACACAGGCCACTCTTGAAGCGTTGTTCGGTGAACTGGGACACAACCCCGATGCGGTCTACGTGGTCTATGACGACGAAGGCGGCGGTTGGGCCGGGCGCTTTATCTGGCTGCTGGATGTCATCGGCCACAGCCACTACCACTATGTCGACGGCGGCCTGCTGGCCTGGCTGACAGAAGGTTTGCCAATGTCGATCCAGGTCCCGGCTGCGGTGGGTGGCCCAGTCGCCCTGACCCTGCACGACGAACCCACCGCCACCCGCGAATACTTGCAAAGCCGTTTGGGCGCTGCCGACCTGGCGATCTGGGATGCGCGCGGCCCACTGGAATACTCCGGCGAAAAAGTCCTCGCGGCCAAAGGCGGGCATATCCCCGGCGCGGTCAATTTTGAATGGACGGCCGGCATGGATCAGGCGCGCAACCTGCGCATTCGCAAGGACATGCCGCAGATCCTCGAAAAACTCGGCATCACCAAAGACAAAGAAGTGATCACCCACTGCCAGACTCACCATCGCTCTGGCTTCACCTATCTGGTGGCCAAGGCGCTCGGTTATCCGCGAGTCAAAGGCTACGCCGGCTCTTGGGGCGAATGGGGCAACCACCCCGACACGCCTGTAGAGATTTAAGGTTTTTAAGGACAGTTAATGAAAAAGCGTTTGTTTATCCTCAGCCAGTACTTGCTGCCCCATCACCTGCTTTCGCGCCTGGCCGGCTGCATTGCCGAATGCCGCGTGCGCTGGTTCAAGAATGCCTTCACCGCCTGGTTCGCCAAGCGTTATCAGGTAGACATGTCCCAAGCGCTGGTCGAAGACCTGACCGCTTACGAACACTTCAACGCCTTCTTCACCCGCGCCCTGAAAGAGGGTGCACGACCACTGGACCAGACGCCGGGCGCGATCCTCAGCCCGGCGGACGGTGCGGTCAGCCAGCTTGGCCCGATCGAACACGGTCGCGTATTCCAGGCCAAAGGCCACAGCTTCAGCGTGCTGGAGCTGCTCGGCGGCGATGCCGCTGCAGCCGCGCCGTTCATGGGTGGCGATTTCGCCACTATTTACCTGTCACCCAAGGACTACCATCGCGTGCACATGCCACTGGCCGGCACCCTGCGCGAGATGGTTTACATCCCGGGCCGGATTTTCTCGGTCAACCAGACCACCGCCGAAAATGTCCCGGAACTGTTCGCCCGCAACGAGCGCGTGGCGTGCATATTCGATACCGAGCGCGGGCCGATGGCCGTGGTATTGGTGGGGGCGATGATTGTCGCTTCGGTTGAAACGGTCTGGGCCGGGCTGGTGACGCCGCCCAAGCGCGAGCTGAAAACCGTACGTTACGACGAAGCCGCACGTGCGCCGATCCATCTGGAGAAAGGCGCTGAACTGGGACGCTTCAAACTCGGTTCTACCGCCGTCGTATTGTTCGGGCCGGATCAGGTGAAATGGGCTGAAGGACTGGTTGCCGGTTCGGCGGTACAGATGGGGCAAGGCATGGCTTTGCCTGAGGTGTAAGCGCTTCCCCCCTGGTTTTTCGCCCCACGAGCGTTCGTGGAGGCGAAAAAGGCGATGGCCAGCACCTTTGTCGCCGCTTCGCGGGCAAGCCTCGCTCCTACCTTGTAGAAGCGAGGCTTGCCCGCGAAGGTACTCTGTCAGTCTCAGAGCTGCCCGTCGCGATCTCTGAAACCAAGCAAATACAGCACCCCATCCAACCCCAATGTCGAGATCGCCTGCTTGGCCGATTGCTTGACCAGTGGCTTGGCACGGAACGCTACACCAAGACCGGCAATCGCCAGCATCGGCAAGTCGTTGGCACCGTCGCCAACAGCGATGGTCTGCTCCAGGCGCAAGCCTTCCTTGTGGGCCAGTTCGCGCAGCAAGTCAGCCTTGCGCTGAGCGTCCACGATCGGCTCGACCGCAACACCCGTCACCTTGCCATCGACCACTTCCAGTTCGTTGGCGAACACGTAATCAATGCCCAATTTGGCTTGTAACTGCTTGGCGAAGTAAGTGAAGCCGCCGGAGAGGATTGCCGTCCTGTAGCCCAGACGTTTGAGCTCGGCGAACAGCGTTTCAGCCCCTTCGGTCAACCGCAGCGAAGCGCCGATCGAATCCAGCACGTTGACATCCAGCCCCTTGAGCAAGGCCAGGCGCTCCTTGAAACTGGCACGGAAGTCCAGCTCGCCGGCCATCGCCCGCTCGGTGATCTCGGCTACCCGGTCACCGACACCGGCGGCCTTGGCCAACTCGTCGATGACTTCCGCTTCGATCAGGGTCGAGTCCATATCGAACACCGCCAAACGACGGTTGCGACGGAACAGTGAATCTTCCTGGAAGGCGATGTCGACGTTCAGCTCTTGCGCCACGCTGAGGAACTCGGCGCGCAATGCTTGCGGGTCAGCGGCTTCGCCGCGAACGGAGAACTCGATGCAGCCCTTGCCTTTGTCCGCCGGGGTGTCCAGCGGCATCCTCCCGGACAGACGATCGATGTGATCGATGTTCAAACCGTATTTGGCAGTGATCGAACTGACTCGCTGCAGCTGTTCGGCGGTCACCTTGCGGGTCAATAACGTCACGATGTGACGCTTCTTGCCCTGGCCACCCACCCATTGCTGATAATCTTCTTCGGACACCGGAGTGAACCGCACTTGCTGATCCAGCTTGTAAGCGGTGAATAGAATGTCTTTGAGTACCGAAGAACCTTGCTCGGTACTCGGTATTTCAACCAGGATGCCGAACGACAGAGTGTCGTGGATCACCGCCTGACCAATGTCGAGAATGTTCACACCACCCTGCGCCAAAACGCCAGTAATGGCCGCAGTCAGACCCGGACGGTCGACACCAGTGATGTTTATCAGGACGATTTCGCGCAAGGCGCACCCCCGCAGGTGGAAAAAAACCGCATTCTACCCACATTCAGTGACCATCGGGCACAGCCAGCGCTTTGCCGGTCTAGGGCCTGTCGCTATACTGCGCCTCAACTTCACGGACAAAAGAGCCGAGCTCAGTGAACCGGCCTACGCCAGTTAAAACCGATAACTTCTTTCTGCTGATCTTCCGGGCACTGCGCCACCGCCGTGTACCGATCGCATTGCGCATTGCCAGCCATAACGTGATCCTCGTCGCCTTGGCCCTGGTGATCTATGCCTGCGTGATGGGTCTGCAGTTCAAACAGGCGATGCACGAGCAGGCGGATGCCCTCGGCCAGAGCCTGACCACCCAGACTGCCACTTCAGCGACCGAACTGCTGGTGTCCAACGACATCCTCAGCCTCAACGTGCTGCTGAACAACCTGACCAAGAACCCGTTGGTGGCCCACGCTGCAATCTATAGCGTGGACAACCGGATTCTTGCCGAGGCTGGCCAGCGACCGAAAAACGGTCTGCTGGGTGAGGCTGAAGGCCTGTATCAGACCAAGATCACCTTCCAGGACGTGACCGCTGGCCACCTGCGAATCAGCCTCGATATGCAGCAGTTCCAGCAGCCGATGACCATCAGCCTGCAAAGCATGGGCATCCTCAGCGCGATTCTGCTGGCACTCTCCCTGGCCTTGAGTTTGCGCCTGGGTCGGCATATTTCCACACCTCTGATGCAATTGCGTGTCTGGTTACGGGATATTGACGAACATACCCCGGCGACACAGCGTCAGGATGAAATCGGTGACCTGGCTCGTCAGCTCCACGCCAATTTCGCGCCTGAGAAAGTCGAACCTGAACCGTTGCCTGAAGTGGACTACGACGACAGCGATTACGACGAAGCCGAAGAGGCCGAGCCGGTGTTCGAGGTGCGCAATCTGCGCGACCCGAGCTTCGACGAAACCGCACCAGTCGCCGCGCCCAAGCCAGCGCCACGGCATATTGTCAGCACCGAAGAAGACGACCTGGACGAGGAAGACCCGTTCGCCGACCTGCGTGACCACTCTGTAGCGACTGCGCCTAAACAGGTGCCAAAACCGGTTACCCCTTCACAGCCACGGCACAGCGCAGTCCTTGCTGTGCAACTTGGCGCACAGGATCAACTGCGTCGCCTGCCCCGCGCGCGTCTGACGGAGCTGCTTGAGCGCTATCGCGACTGCCTTGACCAGGCGGCTTCGCTGTACCAGAGCGAACTGCACACCCTGAACGACGGCAGCACACTGATGCTGTTCCACAGCGAAGACAGCGGCGACGATTACCTGACCAACGCTATCTGCTGTGGCGAGCTGCTCAGGGCACTGGGCCATGCACTGCAAATCGAAGTCGCGGACAGCGGCATCACCTTGCAACTGCAGCTTGGACTGACTCTGGGTGACGGACTCTTCGCCCTGAGCCAGATTGATCTGCTGCTGACCGAAACAGCCCAGGACGCCCTCGCCCTGTCCCAACACAGCCGCAACCTGCTGCTGGTGGAACGCAAGATCAGCGATGACGTGCTGATCCGCCAGCGCGCACGTATTCGGCCCATCGCCAGCCCCGAAGGCGCTTGCTGCGTAGAGCGTCTGATGGAGCCTTATCCATCGATGCTCGAACGGCAACTGGCGCGGATGCATGAGACTCGAGCCAAGAGCTGAGTCAGGTAGAGCACCAGGCAAAAGCCCGCAGACGAGTAATCGCTGCGGGCTTTTTTATTGATCAGGAGAGCGGCGGCACAGGGCTCTCGCGTAGCAGTTGCCGAAGGCTACGCATGAATATCTGTGCGTCCTGGGGTGTGCAGAAACAACAAAGCCCGCATCTATGCGGGCTTTTGTTTTGTAGCAAACACCTTAGAACCGAAACATTTCCATATCCGTACGGACCGGCGAGGCCATCGGGATCTTCGGCTGTCTCTCTTGTTCGGCCGGCTTCACCTGCACAGGTGCAGATTTGCGCGGCGCATCAGCTACAGGCGGCTGATTGGCCAGCGGCTTGAGCGCCGCCGACAGTTGCTCGGCCAGGCGCTGCAGCAATACACCCTGGGCCTGAACCTGAGAGGCTGTGCTGCCAGCATGCTGTTCCTGCAAGTGAATGATGCGGTTGTCGCGAACCTGGCCACGACGGTCGATCAAACGCCATTGAGCATCGAGAATCGCTGGCTGCGAAGCACCCGAATCCAGACGGGTGATCGATAACAGCACCTGAACATCCGGCGTGAAACCGAGGGTTGCCGGGGCCAGCACTACGCGCTGACTGTCCAGATACCCGGCCACTTGCCTGAGCAGAAGCTGATTGATGTCGGAGGACAGGCTACCCGCCCAACGACCGTCGGTCGCCGCTTGCAGGCTGCCATCAGGCTGGCGTTGCAACAGGCTTTCGCGTTGCAGGTAATCGGCTACCAGCACTGGGCCAAGCAATACCGCCATACCAGCGCTTTGTGCTGGTTGAGTTGGAGTTCCGCTGTCCAACTGATACAGCGACACCGGCTGGTGTACGCTGCAACCCGCCAGGCCAAGTAAGCCTGCGAGCAAAAAAATAAAAGGAAGGCGCAGAGCAATCATCATCCCATCCAAGTGGCAGCCATAAGGCGAACCACAGTGTAAATACTCAAAAAACCTGAAGAACGCTCAGCCACGCCAGCGCTTGAAAGGGCATATCATCCGTGAATATGCGCCGCGACTCCAGCGTTGTAACGTCGATCTACGGGTTAAATCGCAGATCGAGCGCTCTAGACAGCCTAATTGAGAGTTTCTACCAACAGCGCATCCACCCTCTGGAAGCCACGCGGCAATTTGTTACCACGGCGTCCACGCTCACCTTTGTAGTGTTCCAGGTCGTCGGCTTTCAGCGACAAGGTGCGTTTTCCTGCCTGCAGTACCAGCGTCGCGCCATCCGGTAGAACCGCGATATCGGTAACATATTCCTCACGGCTGGCCACACGCTCACCGGAAATCCCGATGATCTTGTTGCCCTTGCCTTTGCCCAGTTGTGGCAGATCGCTGATTTTGAAGATTAGCAAACGACCTTCAGTCGTTACCGAGGCCAGCCAGTTCTGTTCACGATCACTGACCGGGCGCGGCAGCATCACTTTGGCATTGTTCGGCAGGCTCAGCAACGCCTTGCCTGCTTTGTTCTTGGCCTGCAGGTCTTCACCCTTGACCACAAAACCGTAGCCGGCATCGGAAGCGATGACGTACAGCGCATCATCTTCGGGCAGCAGCACACATTCGAAACTCGCTCCAGGCGGTGGCGTCAGACGACCGGTCAGCGGCTCGCCCTGGCCCCGCGCCGATGGCAGGGTGTGGGCCGCCACTGAATAACTGCGTCCGGTGGAGTCAATAAACACCGCGAACTGGTTGGAACGTCCGGCGGCCGAGGTTTTGAAACCATCCCCGGCTTTATAGGAAAGCCCGGTGGCGTCGATATCATGACCCTTGGCGCAACGCACCCAGCCTTTTTCCGACAGGACGATGGTGACCGGCTCGGTCGGCATCAGTTCGTTTTCCGACAACGCCTTGGCTTCGGCGCGGGAAACGATCGGCGAGCGGCGGTTATCGCCATAGGTTTCGGCGTCGTTGATCAGCTCAGTGCGCACCAGCTTTTTCAGCTTGGTTTCGCTGCCGAGCAAAGCCAGCAGCTTTGCTTGCTCCTTGAGCAGTTCATCCTGCTCGGAACGCAGCTTCATTTCTTCCAGCCGCGCCAACTGACGCAAGCGGGTGTCGAGAATGTAGTCGGCCTGGATTTCACTCAGGGCAAAACGCTCGATCAGCCTGGCTTTTGGATGCTCCTCGGTACGGATGATGTGAATCACTTCATCCAGGTTGAGGTAAGCGACCAACAAACCGTCCAACAGGTGCAAACGACGCTCAACCTTGTCCAGACGAAACTGCAAGCGACGGCGTACGGTGTTGACGCGAAATTCCAGCCATTCGACCAGCAAGGTCCGCAGGTTCTTCAGCTGCGGCTTGCCGTCCAGACCAATGATATTGACGTTGACCCGGTAGCTGGACTCCAGCTCGGTGGTGGCGAACAGATGTTGCATCAGCTCGTCGAGATCAATCCGGTTGGAGCGCGGGATAATCACGATGCGGCACGGGTTCTCGTGGTCCGACTCATCACGCAGGTCAGCGACCATCGGCAGCTTTTTAGCCTGCATCTGTGCCGCAATCTGCTCCAGCACCTTGGCGCCCGAGACTTGATGCGGTAGCGCGGTGACGATGATGTCGCCGTCCTCGATGCGATATACAGCGCGCATACGCACCGAACCACGGCCGGTTTCATAGATTTTCAGCAGGTCGGCGCGCGGCGTGATGATTTCCGCTTCAGTCGGATAGTCCGGGCCCTGGATGTGCTCACAAAGCTGCTCGACCGTGGCCTTTGGCTCATCCAGCAAACGTACGCAGGCCGCCGCGACCTCCCGCAGATTATGCGGCGGCACGTCGGTGGCCATGCCCACGGCGATGCCGGTGGTGCCGTTGAGCAGAATGTTCGGCAAGCGGGCCGGCAACACCAGAGGTTCGTCCAGCGTACCGTCGAAGTTCGGCCCCCAGTCCGCGGTGCCTTGGCCCAATTCGCTGAGCAACACTTCGGAGTAACGCGACAGCCGCGCCTCGGTGTAACGCATGGCAGCGAAGGACTTGGGATCATCCGGCGCCCCCCAGTTACCCTGGCCGTCCACCAGCGTGTAACGATAGCTGAACGGTTGTGCCATCAGCACCATGGCTTCGTAGCAGGCCGAGTCGCCATGGGGGTGAAATTTACCGAGCACGTCACCCACGGTCCGTGCGGACTTCTTGTGCTTGGAGTCAGCGTCCAGCCCCAGCTCACTCATGGCGTAGACGATACGCCGCTGTACCGGCTTCAGGCCGTCGCCGATATGCGGCAAGGCACGGTCCATGATCACGTACATGGAGTAGTTGAGGTAGGCATTTTCGGTGAAGTCAGCCAGCGATCGGCGTTCTACGCCATCTAAGCTGTCTGCAAGGATGTCACTCATGCGGGCCTCATCAATTCGTTGTCTGGCGCAGCAGCAAGGTGCCGCCACGCTGGGTAAATTCAAGTTTTTTCAGCGCGCTCATGCCCAGCAGCACTTGCTCGCCGCTCAGGCCTGGCGCCACCAGGGCACGGACATCGCGCAAGACGATATCGCCCAATTGCAGACTATCAAGACGGGTTCGATACCCCTCGCTGCGACCATTGGCGGTGCTCAAGGTCACCGGTGCACCTTTTTCCAGACCAAGGCGCTCGGCCAGTCCGGACGGAATCGACACATCGGTCGCCCCGGTATCGAGCATGAAATCCACCGGCTGGCCGTTGATCTGGCCGCTGGCAACAAAATGCCCTTGGCCGTTGCCGACCAGTTTCACTTCGATATAACCCTCGCCTTGTTGCGAGGTGACGACAGCATTGGGGTTTTCCTGACGCTGTTCCCACTGCCCGAAAAACCGCGTCGCCAAAAACAGTCCAGCTCCCCAGGCCAGCACCAACAGCACGCGTCCGACTCGTTTGCCGGGCGGTTGCTGACTCATGGTTTGGCGCTCCAGCCATCGGCCGGCGCGGCAAAGCGCCAGACAATCGGTCGTTTCTCGCCATCGGCACGGGTAAAGCTGCCGTTGTCGACGCCGATCCAGGCGCCGTCATCGTCGATGGTCAAGGCTTCTGCCATGCCGTATCTGGTTTTGTAACGCCGACTGTCGATCAATGCGTCATTGGCGAACGACCAGCAGCGCTCGATCTCGCCGGTAGCCGGCGTACGTCGACAAATACGATAAGCCATGCGCTCAAGGGTAAACAGCTTGTCCTTGTAGAACACCAGGTCGGAAAAGTCTTTTTGTTGCCCGCCAGTCGCTTTGACCTGAGGTGGCGGTTGTTCAAGCCCGCCTTCGCTCATCACTACACAATTGCTGTCGCAATCCCAGACCGTCTGCTGCTTATGCACCACCAGCAGACCACGGCGCTCACGCTCGGCCGCCAGCCATAACAGGTTGCCGGCCGGATTGATGGCAATGCCTTCGAACACTGCATTGAAATGCAGCAGCATGCCGCTGGCACGCGCCTGGCGAACCATCAGCGGCGAGACTTTCAACCACGCGGGTGCACCCACCGGCGGTACCTGCAGAACGGCTGCATGGGCCTCGCTGACCACATAGCGATTACCGGCACTGTCGCAGGTGATACCTTCGAAATCCAGATTGCCGCCACGTAACGGAGCGACCGCCCAGGTACGCATGCGCAGCCCCCAGGGCAGCCCGCTGTCCGGCACTGGCGGCACGTCGATGCGCACCGTTTCGGCCTGCCAGACGGTTTCGCGGGTATCGAGCCGATAGATCTGATTATCGTCGCGATCAGAAACCGTCCATAGTTCTGTACCGCACTGCGCCAGCCCGGAGAGGTTGCCGCCGTGCATGCCTTCGACCGGATGCTCGGCGAGCATCTTCAGTTCAGGCAGGGGCGCAGCCCCAACCGAGGCCACCGACAACAGAAACGCCAGGGCGAAGCCGCTCCGCATCAAGCCAGAACCTCGGCCAGGTTGCCTTTGGACTCCAGCCAGGACTTGCGATCGCCGGCGCGTTTTTTCGCCAGCAGCATGTCCATCATTTCCGAGGTGGCGGCGAAATCATCCAGGGTCAGCTGGACCAGACGCCGGGTGTTCGGGTCCATCGTGGTTTCGCGTAGCTGCGGCGGGTTCATTTCACCCAGACCTTTGAATCGGGTGACCTGCGGTTTGCCGCGCTTCTTCTCGGCCACCAGGCGATCGAGAATGCCATCGCGCTCGGCTTCATCCAGCGCGTAGTAAATCTCTTTGCCGAGGTCAATCCGATACAGCGGCGGCATCGCGACGTAGACGTGACCGGCATCCACCAACGGGCGGAAATGCTGGACGAACAGTGCACAGAGCAAGGTCGCAATGTGCAGACCGTCGGAGTCGGCGTCGGCGAGGATGCAGATTTTGCCGTAGCGCAGCTGGCTGATGTCCGCCGCCCCCGGATCGACACCAATGGCCACGGCAATGTTGTGCACTTCCTGGCTGGCGAGCACTTCGCTGCCGTCAACTTCCCAGGTGTTCAAGATCTTCCCGCGCAACGGCAGGATCGCCTGGAACTCTTTATCTCGCGCCTGTTTGGCCGAACCACCGGCGGAATCACCTTCCACCAAAAACAGTTCGGAACGCATCGGGTCCTGCCCGGCACAGTCCGCCAGCTTGCCCGGCAGCGCCGGCCCTTGAGTGATGCGTTTGCGCTCGACCTTCTTGCTGGCCTTGAGGCGACGGCCGGCGTTGTTGATCGCCAGCTCGGCCAGTTGCATACCCAGCTCGGGGTGCTCATTGAGCCACAGGCTGAACGCGTCCTTGACCACGCCAGAGACGAACGCCGCCGCCTCGCGAGAGGACAGGCGCTCTTTGGTCTGACCGGAGAATTGCGGTTCCTGCATCTTCATCGACAGGACGAAAGCGATCCGCTCCCAGACGTCTTCCGGCGCCAGTTTCACGCCACGCGGCAGCAGGCTGCGGAATTCGCAGAACTCGCGCATCGCGTCCAGCAACCCCTGACGCAGACCGTTGACGTGAGTACCGCCCTGAGCGGTCGGAATCAGGTTGACGTAGCTTTCCTGCACGCTGTCGCCGCCTTCCGGCAACCACAGCAGGGCCCAGTCCACCGCTTCTTTATTACCAGCGAGACTGCCACAGAACGGCTCGTCCGGCAGACGCTCGAACTCGGTGACCGCGTCCACGAGGTAGGAACGCAGCCCGTCTTCGTAATGCCACTCGACTTTCTCGCCAGTGGCCTTGTCTTCAAAACTGACCAGCAGGCCCGGGCACAAAACGGCCTTGGCCTTGAGTACGTGCTTGAGGCGGCTGACGGAGAATTTGGGTGAATCGAAGTACTTCGGATCCGGGGCAAAGTACACACTGGTGCCGGTGTTGCGCTTGCCAACGGTGCCGATCACTTCCAGATCGGTGGCTTTGTAGCCATCGGCGAAGGTCATCTGGTACTCGTTGCCATCACGCTTGACGCGCACCCGGACTTGAGTCGACAGGGCGTTGACCACAGAAATACCCACGCCGTGCAAACCGCCGGAGAACTGGTAGTTCTTGTTGGAAAACTTGCCACCCGCATGGAGCTTGGTGAGGATCAGCTCGACACCCGACACACCTTCTTCCGGGTGAATGTCCACCGGCATGCCCCGGCCGTCATCGCTGACTTCCAGGGAGTGATCGGCGTGCAGGATCACCTGCACCGATTTCGCATGCCCGGCCAGCGCTTCGTCGACGCTGTTGTCGATGACTTCCTGCGCAAGGTGGTTCGGCCGACTGGTGTCGGTGTACATGCCCGGGCGTTTACGCACCGGGTCGAGGCCCGAGAGGACTTCGATGGCGTCTGCGTTATAAGAGCTAGCGCTGGGAGTGGCCATGGGGTCTCGTCGTTAGTCGTTCAATGAAAATAGGAGCCAGGGATTTCACAGTGCGGTGAAATCGATCGCCTGATACTGATCTGCGCCGATGCCGGCAAAACTCAACAGGGCCGGTAACTGCCCGGCAAAACCCTGAAAACCATGGTCGCCGCCAGCCTGGATACGCAAGGCACAGGCTCGGTAATACTGCTGGGCGAGGCGGTAGTCCAGGGTCTCGTCACCTGTCTGCAACCAGACTCGAAACCGCTCCGGGTCCTGGGGCGCCGGCACTTCCAGTTCGGCCAGGGCCGTTATATGGTCGTGGGTCAATTCCCAGGTTTCATCGGTATACAGGTTTTTCTGACTGCCCAGGTATCCGTCGAACATCCGATGGGGGCTGACGGCGGGGTTGATCAACAAGGCTTTGAGGCCATGGCGCTCGGCAAGGTGAGTCGCATAGTAGCCGCCGAGGGAGCTGCCGACCAGCAGTGGTCGACCAAGTTCGGCAATCGCCCGCTCCAGCTGGCCAATCGCCTCACGCGGATGGTGATGCAGGGCTGGCACCTGCAATTGCTCACTCAAGCCAAGACTGTCCATCACGCTGATCAACTGACAGGCCTTTTTCGACGCGGGCGCGCTGTTGAAACCGTGGATATACAGGATCGAACCGGACATGCGAGCTCCCGCTATGCATCGCCAAAGATGGGGGGCAGTTTACAGGGACTGGCGTAGATTGACTTGCTCTGAGATGTATCTGGCTCTCGTAGCAGCTGGCGAAGCCTGCGTTCGAGGCCGAAGGATTCGCTAGTCCGATGCCCCCCGACTTCTCTGAAGATCCGTGTCGTCAGGTTTTACGACTGCTGCGCCCGAACGCGGACCGAGCCGAACGCAGGCTTCGCCAGCTGCTACAACGTCAGTACCCCTTGCCGCCATAGTCGACCTGGAAATCGAAGCCGGTCACCCGCTCAACCCCGGTTTCCAGCCGTCCGTCCGACAACAAACGCAACCAGCGATAGCCCGGCGCGAGGTCATCGACCTTGAAATCTTCGCTGCCGGGTTCGAACTGGATGCAAGTCGAGGGCGAAGCCAGAAGACGCACGTCATTGCGCCGCTGATCAATTTCCTGGTGTACATGCCCCCAAAGCACTGCGCGAACCTGAGGGAAACGGTCAAGTACCGCAAATAGCGCCTCAGGATTGCGCAGACCGATCGGCGCCATCCAGGCGCAACCGATGGAAACCGGGTGATGGTGAAAACACACCAGATGATGGCGCTCTGGAGCTTCGCTCAAGGATCGGGCGAGCAACTGCAACTGCTCATCCTGTAAATACCCCGGTACCGAGCCCGGCACTGCGGAGTCCAGCAAGGTAATCCGCCAGTTGCCGATATCCACCACGGACTCGAGCAACTGGCTCTGGGTGGCCGCCTCGGCCATCACCAGGGGCTCATCGTGATTGCCGGGTATCCAGCGCGCTGGCGCGGCGATCTGGCGGGTCATCTCACGAAATTGCCGGTAAGACTCCAGCGTACCGTCCTGGGACAGGTCGCCGCTGGCGATCATCAAATCGATTCGCGGTTGTTGCGCCAATACCAGCTCGATGACCTTTTGCAGGCTCTCGCGGGTATTCATGCCCAATAACGTCCCTTCTGCGTCGGCGAACAGATGGCTGTCAGAGAGCTGCACCAGCAACACGGAATCGGTGGTGGGCAGAGTGGATACGCTCGGCAAGGCGTTCTCCCAGGGCGTGATCACGAAATTGGATGAATGGCGCAATTATGCTGGGGAAACCGAAAAGGGGAAACCTGCGAAGCGGACGCAGTTCACATCTATCGCACAGCTTCGAACTCATGGCCGCAGGCCAGGCAATGGCTCAACCACTCGCCGAGGAACACATTGAGCTGGGCCTTCTCGTCCGGCTGGTGCATGAACGCATTGGGGTATGGATAAATGCCGCGAAAGCGCCGGGCATTTTCGGCACTGATGACTTCGGCCATGCGCGCGTCGTGATAGACCTGAACTTCCAGTTGCGGGATCGGCAGCCATGGCAGGCTGTGTTCCTGGCGCACTCGCAAAGTAGTGGTGTAAGGGCAGGCCTGGAGCACTTCCAGCGCCAGCACGCCGAGCATCTGGTCGCCCTGGGTGACGGCAATCCGCCGTGCGACAGGCTGGTTACGCATGTCCGGCAACAGTCGCATCAAGCGCGCGTAATTCGCCTCACAGGAGGCTTGCAGCCCGACCAGGTCGACCCGGTAGCGATCGCGTAACTTGTTTACGACCATAACCCCCTCACTTCAACGCGGTTCAAAGCCAGCCATTGCAGGGCAATGATGCTTGCCGCGTTGGAAATCAGTCCGTCGCGCACGGCTTGCAGGGCATCTTCGAACGCCCAGACCGTCACCCGGATATCTTCTGCTTCTTCCTCCAGCCCATGTAAGCCGCCGGCCCCAGTACTGTTACAACGCCCCAGAAACAGGTGTACGTATTCGGTGCTGCCACCTGGCGACGGAAAATATTTGATCATCGGCCAGAGTGCGGAGAACGTAAGCCCAGCTTCCTCCTGCGCTTCGCGGTGAGCAACTGCTTCCGGTTGCTCTTGCTTGTCGATCAGACCAGCTACCAGCTCGATCAGCCATGGATTGGCCGTCTTGCCCAGTGCACCGACGCGAAATTGCTCGATCAACACCACTTCATCGCGCTGCGGATCGTAAGGCAGTACACAGACTGCATCGTGGCGAACAAAGACTTCACGACTGATCTCACGACCCATACCGCCGGCAAACAGCTCATGGCGCAGATGTACGCGATCAAGCTGATAAAAGCCTTGAAAGCATTTCTCGCGCCGAACGATATCGACGGCTGTCGGAGTGGCGTTGGCAAAGTCAGTCATATCAATCCTAATTCCTGCAGTCCGATCCGAGGCTCCCCCTCGACTTCGCGCCATCCTAACGCGCTCTCGCCTATTGATGCAGCTCCTTTCCAGTCGCCGGGATAGACGGCTGACTACAAACCAACTCTAATTAGCGTAGGTCGTAATGACGGTCACGCAGTCATTCAACGCCAACACGACCTCGCGGCGAACTGACTGCTCCGCTGACAGTCGAAGCCGGTAACTTTTGCCTTTCTCTGGTTTATGAAGGACGCTCATGTCGCTGCTTAAAATCGCCTCCATGGCCTGTATCGCCCTGACTCTGGGTGCATGTCAAAGCCTGTTTCAGCCCAACTATCGGGCACCGCTGGAAACCAAACGCGACGCTCAAGAGCAGATCAAACCAGGCTGTAACACCCCGGATTGCCCGCTGGTGAACATCGATACGCTGCAGTTCCCTGCCGAACCGCAACTGGACGGCATCATTGAAAAGCGCCTGCTGCAATTGACCCGCACCTCGCCGGATGCACCGGTCCCGGCGTCGCTGAACGCTTACCGGGAGCAGTTCCTGCGTGAATCCGATAGCCGCCACGGCAGCTATTTACAGGCCAAGGTACGTGAGCAGCATGACGGCTTGGTGATCATCGAATTATCCAGCTATCTGGACACTGGCGATGTCCAGGGTCAGCCGGGACGTGGCTTCATCAACTATTCGCGCCAGCAGCACAAGGTGCTGAATCTGTCGGATATGTTGCTGCCGGGGCAGGAAGAGGCGTTCTGGAAGGCCGTGCAGGTGGCTCACAACAGCTGGCTGATCAACACCAGGCTGGATCATGAGCCTGAGTTTGTGAAAAGCTGGCCATTCCAGAAAACTCCGCATGTGGCACTGACCAACGGCGGGGTGATCCTCAAATACGAGGTGTCCACCATTGCGCCTTATGCACTGGGCCACATCGAACTGAATATCCCCTACCCGCGCCTGAGCGGCATTCTCAAGCCTGAGCTGTTTCCCGGCCGAAGCTGAAAGCCCGGCCCAGCACGAACTGCAACAGCCCTGCCAGTACCAATGACGGTAGGGTTGCGCCGATCTGGGGATAGAGATTGGCCAGCAGGTGATAGGTGCTCACCCCGCCCAACCAGGCCAACAGTGCCGGCCAGCGCAACGCCGATGACACCAGCTGTGCACTGCGCTTGCGCAGAATGAAATGATCCACCAGCACCACACCGAACAGCGGCGCGAATACCGAGCCGATCAATAGCAGGAAGTTCTGATACTGCGCCAACGGCGCGAAGCACGCGATCAGCGTGCAGATGACGCCGATAGACAACGCCAGATGTTCGACTTTCAAGCGCAACAGAATCCCGCTGGACACCGCTGCCGAGTGAATGTCTGCGAAGGCGTTTTCTGACTCGTCCAGCAGAATCAGCAGCAGCGGAATCCCCAGGCCAGCACCGGCCAGCGCCAGCAACAAGGCATTCACTTCACCGCTCGGCGCGAACGCCAGGGTGTAGGCAACACCCAGGCTCATCAGCCAGAAGTTACCGATAAAGAACCCCAGCGCCGTGCCACCGAACACGCTTTTGGCGCGCTTGCCAAAGCGCGAGTAGTCGGCAATCAACGGCAGCCAGGACAGCGGCATGGCAATGGCGATGTCGAAACCCACTGCAAACGGCAGCGAACCGTCACCGGCCTGAGCCCACAACGCAGCCAGATCGGCCTTGGCAAACAGGTTCCAGGTCAACCAGGTGCAGGCCGCCAGCAGCAACCAGATACCCCATTTGCGCAGGATCTGCCGCACAAAGGTCAATGGCCCGCTCACCGCAAGCAAGGTCGCCAAGGCACCGAACGCCAAGGTCCAGAGCAACGGATTAGCCAACAGGCTGCCGTCGCTGAAAGCCCGCGCACCGAGCAGGCTGGCAGCATCGCGCATGACGATGATTTCGAACGATCCCCAACCGATCAGTTGCAGCAGGTTCAACACCGCCGGCAGGCTCGCACCGCGAGTGCCAAGGCTGAGCTTGAGTGCAGCCATGGACGACAGACCCGTGTCGCTGCCGATCACGCCAACCGCGGCCAGCAGCAGAACGCCTACCGCGGTGCCCAGAAAAATCGCCAGTAACGAACCGGACAGGCCCAGGCCTGGCGCAAGCAAAGCGCCGGTCTGCAAGACCATCAGGCCGATGCCGAGGGAAAACCACAGGGAAAACAGATCACGCGCGCCGAACACGCGTTGCGCCAGAGGCACAGCGCGATCAGGAGAATAGGTGCTGATTGGAATGCTCAAGGGTGTTATCTCGGAGGAAAGATGTGCGTTTGATCGTTCCCACGCTCTGCGTGGGAACACAGCCTATGACGCTGCGCGTCATTGCCGAAGCGGACGCAGAGCGTCCCGTGAGGCATTCCCACGCTGTAGCGTGGGAACGATCATGGCTACTGGATCAAACTTTTTTGTACAGCTGACTGCCTTCTTTCTTGAATCGCTCGGACTGTTCTGCCATGCCTTGCGCCACATCTACATCGACCGCTTCAATCCGCTGGTTGGCCGCGTATTCGCGGACTTCCTGGGTGATTTTCATCGAGCAGAATTTCGGCCCGCACATGGAGCAGAAATGCGCAACCTTGGCCGAATCCTTCGGCAGGGTTTCATCGTGGTACGAACGCGCGGTGTCCGGATCCAGACCGAGGTTGAACTGGTCTTCCCAACGGAACTCGAAACGCGCCTTGCTCAAGGCGTTGTCACGGATCTGCGCGCCCGGATGTCCCTTGGCCAAGTCCGCCGCATGGGCTGCGATCTTGTAAGTAATGATCCCGGTCTTCACGTCATCCTTGTTCGGCAGGCCCAAGTGTTCCTTCGGCGTGACGTAGCAGAGCATGGCGCAACCGAACCAGCCGATCATCGCCGCACCGATACCGGAGGTGATGTGGTCGTAACCCGGAGCGATGTCGGTGGTCAGCGGGCCGAGGGTGTAGAACGGCGCCTCGTCGCAGCACTCCAGCTGCTTGTCCATGTTCTCCTTGATCAACTGCATCGGCACGTGGCCCGGGCCTTCGATCATGCACTGCACGTCGTGCTTCCAGGCGATTTTGGTCAGCTCGCCGAGGGTTTCCAGCTCACCGAACTGCGCTTCGTCGTTAGCGTCGGCAATCGAGCCCGGACGCAGGCCGTCGCCCAGCGAGAAGCTGACGTCGTAGGCCTTCATGATTTCGCAGATTTCGTCGAAATGGGTGTAGAGGAAATTCTCTTTGTGATGCGCCAGGCACCACTTGGCCATGATCGAGCCGCCACGGGAGACGATCCCGGTGACGCGCTTGGCGGTCATCGGCACGTAGCGCAGCAACACGCCAGCGTGGATGGTGAAGTAGTCGACGCCCTGCTCGGCCTGTTCGATCAGCGTGTCGCGGAACAGCTCCCAGGTCAGGTCCTCGGCCACGCCGTTGACCTTCTCAAGCGCCTGGTAGATCGGAACGGTACCGATCGGCACTGGCGAATTACGGATGATCCACTCGCGGGTTTCGTGAATGTGCTTGCCGGTGGACAAGTCCATGACGGTGTCCGAACCCCAGCGAATGCCCCAGGTCAGTTTCGCCACTTCTTCTTCGATGGACGAACCCAAAGCGCTGTTGCCGATGTTGCCGTTGATCTTCACCAGGAAGTTACGGCCGATGATCATCGGTTCCAGTTCGACGTGGTTGATGTTGGCCGGGATGATCGCGCGGCCGCGGGCGATTTCTTCACGCACGAATTCGGCGGTGATTTCTTTCGGGATACTGGCGCCGAAGCTGTGGCCGGCGTGTTGCTGGGTCAACAGACCGGCAGCGCGCGCTTCCTGCAGCTTCATGTTTTCGCGGATGGCGACGTATTCCATCTCGGCGGTGATGATGCCTTTGCGGGCGTAGTGCATCTGGCTGACGTTGGCACCCGCCTTGGCGCGGCGCGGGTTGTTGACGTGGGCAAAACGCAGCTTGGTCAGCTCCGGGTCGGCGAGGCGCTCCTGGCCGAAGTTGGAGCTCAGACCGGCCAGACGCTCGGTATCGCCACGGTCGTCGATCCAGGCGGAACGCACATCGCCCAGCCCCTTGCGCACGTCGATGACGACATTGGGGTCGGTGTACGGACCGGAGGTGTCATAAACGGTGACCGGCGCGTTGATTTCGCCACCGAAGTCGGTAGGCGTCACGTCCAGAGTGATTTCACGCATCGGCACGCGAATGTCCGGGCGCGAGCCCTGAACATAGATTTTTTGCGAGCGGGTAAAGGGCTGAACCGACTGTTCATCGACCTTGGCCGACTCACTCAGATTGGTGGCGTTTTTTGATTTTGTACTCATCACGGGCTCTCCAGACAACATCCAGGCAGTGGATTTTTGTCGGAGCGAACCTGTAACGAATGGACGCACCTGTCGCCGAAAAAACTAGCGGATGGTGCTGTGCTCAGTGCTCAAGGGGTGTTCGATTGTCGAACAACATCCCGGACGAAGCACAAGAGGACTCGCCGCAGGACGAGAAATCTTGTTCCCTACGCAGGCGCTAACCTGATCAGGTTCAACGGGATCCGGAATTATCCGATCTCAGCCTCATAACAAGGCACCCCGACAAGAACCCGGTCAGTCTAGACAGAACTCATTCAGAACGCCAATACCGGTGTAAACAGCGTGATGAATGGCGCAATTACAGGATTGTTGCCACAAGCCTGCACCACTACACTCGCTACGCGGCACCCTGGCCTTGACGCTCTGCACTGCGCGCCGTAGCCTTGGCGTTTAAATTATTGTCGTAATATTCACTCTAGGGATCGCCTCATGCTGCGCAAACTCTCACTGGCCCTCGCCGTGTCTTGTGCGTCCAATGGAATGGCCTGGGCAGCAGAAGCGCCCTTAACGACCAAAACCGATCTGGTCAGCGTCTACCAGGAAGCGGTGAACAACAACGCCGACATCGCTGCCGCTCGCGCCGATTACGACGCGCGTAAAGAAGTTGTGCCCCAGGCCCGCGCCGGCCTGCTGCCAAACCTCTCGGCCGGGGCCAGCGTGACTGACGTGCGCACGCAATTCGACCAGCCGGCCACCACCGCCAACCGCAGCGCCAACGTCTATCAGGCGACCCTGGCCCAGCCGCTGTTCCGCGCCGACCGCTGGTTCCAGTTGCAAGCCGCAGAAGCGGTCAACGAACAGGCATTGCTGCAACTCTCGGCGACCGAACAGAACCTGATCCTGCAAAGTGCCGAGAACTACTTCGCCGTGCTGCGCGCCCAGGACAACCTGGCCTCGACCAAGGCCGAAGAAGCTGCTTTCAAGCGCCAACTCGATCAATCCAACGAGCGCTTTGATGTCGGCCTCTCGGACAAGACCGACGTCCTGCAATCGCAAGCCAGCTACGACACCGCCCGCGCCAACCGGATTCTTGCCCAGCGCCAGGTGGAAGATGCCTTCGAAGCGCTGATCACCCTGACCAACCGCCAGTACAACTCGATTCAAGGCATCGTTCACACCCTGCCAGTGCTGGCGCCGACGCCGAACGATGCCAAGGCCTGGGTCGACACCGCCGCCAGACAGAACCTCAATCTGCTGGCCAGCAACTACGCGGTCAGCGCAGCCGAGGAGACCCTCAAACAGCGCAAGGCCGGTCATGCGCCAACACTGGACGCAGTTGCGCAGTACAAGAAAGGCGACAACGACGCCCTCGGTTTCAGCAACCCGACCTTTGGCCAACCATTCGGTGGCAACGTCGAGCAACGCTCCGTCGGTCTGCAACTCAATATTCCGTTGTACAGCGGTGGCCTGACCAGTTCGCAGGTTCGCGAGTCCTATTCGCGACTGAGCCAGACTGAACAGCAACGTGAAGCCCTGCGCCGGCAAGTAGTGGAGAACACGCGCAACCTGCACCGGGCGGTAAACACCGACGTCGAGCAGGTGCAGGCACGCCGTCAGTCGATCATCTCCAACCAGAGCGCAGTGCAAGCCACGGAAATCGGCTATCAGGTGGGAACGCGCAATATCCTCGACGTGCTGGACGCTCAGCGCCAGCTCTACACCTCGGTACGCAATTACAACAACACGCGCTACGACTACATCCTCGACAACCTGCGCCTGAAACAGGCGGCCGGGACGTTGAACCCTGGGGATTTGCAGGATCTGTCGCGCTACCTGAAAGCCGACTACAACCCGGACAAAGACTTCCTGCCACCGGACCTGGCCAAGGCCGCACAGGAGCAGCTCAAGGCTAATCCCGGGTATTGAATTTTTGCGGCAGGAGCCGAGCGGGCTTTTTGTGGCGATGCTCGGCCCTAGTGCATCAACCCCCCCAACCCATCCAGCAAGCGCTTTAGCGCTCCTTGATTGGCGTGCATCACCTTGAGTCCCGCCTCAGCCATCTTCTGCGCATCGTGCGGTAACTCGAACAGCCGCTGTACTGCTACCGCCAAACCATGCGCATCGTCCACTTCCTGCAACGCTCCGGCCTCTCGCAACAGTGCAGCGATTTCGAGGAAGTTGAACAGGTGCGGGCCGCTCAGCACCGGTTTGGCCAGCGCGGCCGGTTCCAGCAGGTTATGCCCGCCGCTGGCCACCAGGCTGCCGCCGACAAAGGCACTGTCCGCCAGCGCATAGAGAAACAGCAGCTCGCCCATGGTGTCACCGAGCAACACTGAGGTGTTCGCGGTGACGGCTTCAGACGAGGAGCGGCGTACGGTAGTAAAACCCTGTCGCTGACACAACTCGAACACCGGGTTGAACCTTTCCGGATGACGCGGCACCAGAATCAGCAACGCATCCGGATGGCTGGCGAGCAACTGTCGATGGGCCGCCAGCACCACCTCATCCTCACCTTCGTGGGTACTTGCGGCGATCCACACCGGACGTTCCATGGCTTGCCATTGGCGGCGCAAGTCGGTGGCGCGCGCCAGCAATTGCGGATTGATGCTCAGATCGAACTTGATAGAGCCGGTCACCTCGACCGTCTCAGGCCGCGCACCAAGATCACGAAAACGCTGCGCCTCAGCCTCGGTCTGCACCGCGAACCAGCTCATTTCGCCAAGCATCGGCTGAGTCAGCTTTGCAAAACGGCCATAGCCCCTGGCCGAACGCTGCGATAACCGTGCATTGGCCAGCGCCACGGGAATCCCGCGTTTGGCGCACTGATGAATATGATTGGGCCAGAGCTCGGTTTCCATGATCACCGCCAGTTTCGGCTGGACCCGTTCGAGAAACCGTGCCGCAGCACATGGCAAGTCGTAAGACAGATAGCAGTGTTGAATTCGCGGTTCGCCAGCGAACATCTCGCTGATCCGCTGCGAGCCAGTCGGGGTCATGCAGGTCACGGTGATTGGCAACTGTGGGTAACGTTCGAGCAAGCCTCGGATCATCGGTGCGGCGGCAATGCTTTCGCCCACGGAAACCGCGTGCACCCAGATCCCGCCCGGCTGCAGGGTTGGCAAACCAATGGAAAAGCGTTCGCCAATTCGCTTGGCGTAGGCCGGCGCCTTGCGCGCCCTTAGCCACAGACGCAACGCCACCAATGGCAGCCCGAGATAAAACAGCAAGGTGTATAGAGTTCTATTCATGGCGGCGGAGTTTATCGGTTTTTTAGCCGATCGCCTGCAAGTGCACGGCAAAACGTTCCGCCAGCCAGCGTGCGGCCGGACCAAGGGGCTCGTCGCGGCGCCAGACCAGCTCCACCACCAGCGCCGGCGGGGTCCATTCGCTGACCAGCTCGACCATCTGCCCCTGATACGCCGGGTACTGCACCACGTGCCGCGGTAACCAGGCCCAGCCCAGACCGCGCATCAGCCATTCGGCCATCACGTAGAAACTGTCGGCGCGCCAGACCTGCGGGCTGACCTGCTCGCCGCCTGGATATCCGCTCAACTGCGGGGCAATCAGCAATTGCCGATGCCGCGCTAACTGTTGGCGATTGACGTGCTTCTCGTTCGCCAGCGGGTGCCCGACCGCACACACGGTGACCATCTCAACGCTACCCAGAGCCCGACGCTCCAGGGCTTCGGGCATGTGCTCGTGGTGAAACAGCAAACCCAGGTCGGCGCGCCGCTCAACCAGCTTGCGCGCCACGTCACCTTGAGCTCCGCTGGCCAGTTGTACTTCAACGCCGGGAAAACGCTCGGCCAACGCCTCAAGACTGTTGAGCACTGGCTGAAAAGGCATCGCTTCGTCCTGGGCCAGGCGCAAACGCGCTTCCTGACCGCGCATCAGCGCCAGTGCCCGGCCATTGAGGCGTTCGCACTGGCGCAAGACTTCCCGCGCCTCTTCCAGCAACGCGCTGCCGGCTTCGGTCAGACGCGGCTGGCGGCCACTGCTGCGTTCGAACAGGCTTACGCCCAGATCCGCTTCCAGCATCGCAATCGAACTGCTGACCGCCGACTGTGCCTTGCGCTGGTCGCGAGCCACCGCAGAAAACGAGCGTTGCTCGGCAACGCTGACAAACAGCCGCATCTGCTCCAGATTCCACTGAATGCTCATCACTCAACCCATCTTCAAATCAGATAGGCAATGACTTTACCCCATCTCCACAATCTCTAGAATGCCGACCTCATCAAGCAGGCCAAAACACGAGGAACCGCCCATGAACGCTTACTACTACCTGGCCATCGCCATCTGCGCCGAAGTGATCGCCACTGTTTCGATGAAAGCGGTCAAAGGCCTCAGCACTCCGCTCCCCCTGCTGTTGATCATCGTCGGTTATGGCATCGCCTTCTGGATGCTGACCCTGGTAGTGCGCAGCATCCCGGTCGGTGTGACCTACGCGATCTGGGCCGGCATGGGCATCGTGATGGTCAGCATCGCGGCGCTGTTTATCTACGGGCAAAAACTCGACATCCCGGCAGTCGTCGGCATGGGAATGATCGTTCTGGGGGTGGTGGTGATCCAGCTGTTCTCGAAAACTGCCGGGCACTGAAAAAGCAGCAAAGCTATGCAGTTTCGTAGCAGCTGACGAAGGCAGCGTTCAGCCGCGAAGCGGTTGCAATCAGTGTAATCCGGTGTTGCTGGCAGACCGAATTCAAACCATTTACGACTGCTGTGCAGCCGGACGCAGCCTTCGGCAGCTGCTACAGGGGGATCCGGTGAATATGAATCTGTATACTGCGCCCCTAGTCTGAACACTGAGGTCGCCGCATGCCATCCGTTATTTCCACCGACGTTCTGATTGTCGGCGCCGGGATTGCCGGCCTCTGGCTGAACGCGCGCCTGCGTCGCCAGGGCTTTTCGACTGTGCTGGTGGAAAGCGCCAGCCTCGGGGGCGGGCAAAGCGTGAAGTCTCAAGGGATCATTCACGGCGGCGCCAAGTACGCGTTGCACGGCGCGCTGACCGGCGCATCTGAAGCCATCGCCGACATGCCACGCCGCTGGCGCGAAGCCTTGGCGGGTACCGGCGAGCTGGACCTGTCCGGTGTACGCCTGCTCTCCGAAGCCCACTATCTGTGGTCCCCCGGCACGATTGCCGGCAATCTCACCAGTTTTTTCGCCAGTAAAGCCGTGCGCGGCAGGGTCGATCAGGTCAAGGGCGATCAACTGCCGCCAGCGCTGCAAGACCGCCGCTTCAAGGGCAAGGTCTATCGGCTGGCGGAGTTGGTGGTCGACGTGCCGAGTGTTATCGAGCGCCTGGCCCAATTGGCCGGTGATGGCCTGCTGGCCGGTCAGACAATCGAGCCTCTTGTGGAAAACGGCGAACTGGTCGGACTGCGGGTCGATCGGCGGGAAATCCGCGCGCAACGCATTGTCCTCAGTGCTGGCGCCGGCAATGCCGACTTGCTCGCGGCTTTGGGTCTGAGCCAGCCGGCGATGCAACGTCGGCCATTACACATGATCATCGTCAAAGGCCCGACCCTCAAACCTCTGTACGCCCACTGCCTGGGTGGCGGGCCGAAGCCGCGAATCACTGTCACCACGCACCCGGCGGCCGATGGCCAGTGGGTCTGGTATCTGGGTGGTGATATCGCCGAAGCCGAAGGCGTCGCCCGTGAACCGGCTGCGCAAATCACTGCGGCGCAGAAAGAGCTCGGCAATCTGCTGCCGTGGGTCGACCTGAGCCAGGCGCAATGGGCGACCTTGCGGGTTGATCGGGCGGAGCCGGCGCAATCGGGCCTGACCCGTCCAGACAACGCCTTCCTCGCCGAACAGGATCGTCTGTTGGTGGGCTGGCCAACCAAACTGGCTTTGGCGCCGGACTTCGCCGATCGCGTCCTGGCCGCGCTGGACCGCGACGGCATTCAGCCAAGCCATGCGGCGGCCTTGCCCGAACTGCCGAAGCCGCCGATGGCACAGGCCGTCTGGGAGCAGCTGTTGCCATGAGCCAGGCCACCTTGCACGACCTGCATCGCCCACTTGGCAGCACCGGCCTGCTGGTCTCGCCGCTGGGGCTGGGCACCGTCAAATTGGGTCGCGACCAAGGGGTGAAGTATCCCAACGGGTTCCAGATTCCCGACGATGACGAAGCACGAATGCTGCTCAAACTGGCTCGCGACCTGGGTATCAACCTGATCGACACCGCCCCGGCCTATGGCCGCAGTGAAGAGCGACTCGGCCCGTTGCTGCGCGGCCAGCGGCAAGAGTGGGTGATTGTCAGCAAGGTCGGCGAGGAGTTTTCCGACGGCCTGTCGCACCACGATTTCAGCGCCGAACACACGCGTTTCTCGGTCGAGCGTAGCCTGCAACGCCTGGAAACCGATTTCATCGATCTGGTGCTGGTGCACTCGGACGGCAACGACCTGGCCATTCTCAACGACAGCGAGGTCTACCAGACCCTGGCCGAGCTCAAACGTGAAGGCAAAATTCATGGCTTCGGCTTTTCCGGCAAGACCGTCGAAGGTGGTTTGAAGGCTCTGGAGCAAGGCGATTGCGCCATGGTCACCTACAATCTCAACGAACAGGCTGAGCGGCCGGTCATCGACTATGCTGCCGCACACGGCAAAGGCATTCTGGTGAAAAAGGCTTTGGCCAGCGGTCATGTCTGCTTGAGCCCGGGTGTTGACCCGGTCCGCGCCAGCTTCCAATTGCTGTTTGAGCATCCCGGTGTTGCCAGTGCTATTGTCGGGACCATTAATCCGCTGCACCTCGCCCACAATGCGGCGACTGTCGCGCAGGTTTTGCGCAGAAACTGACGCCGCCGCCGCGGCCGCCCCCGACGCAGGAAGGAGCTGAGATGCCGCGCACGCTCATTAGAAAGAACCCCAGCAACTTCAAAACCCTGCCGTTGATCGTCGAAGCGACTCCCGAAGGCCTGAGCTATCAGAGCATCGGGATGCCGCTGAATTTTTCGCAAACCCTGCAGCGTCGTCGCCCGGTCATGGTCGCTGACGCCCAGCGTTTTTCTCTCGAACTGGCCAACCTCGGGGTATCGGTTCGTCTGACCCTGCATTGGCAGAATCGTGATTACTGGGTTTTGGTTCGCCAACGACGTCAGGACCGTGGCGATGTCGTGCTCAAGCTGATCTCCGGTTATGTACCGGCCCACGAATTGAACCTGCCGCTGCACACCGCGATTCAGGAGATCGCTGAAGAGTGCCTGCTGGAAACGCCTGAAGGCTGGCTCAGCGGGCGCTTCAACGACACCTGGCTGCCGGCGCCTTATTCGACCGCGCTGCATTACCGCGAAGCCCTGCCCTTTCGCCTGACGCCATTCTCCGGCGCGGCGCGGCCGGTGCGTTGCGCCAATATGCAACTGATCGAACGCCCAAGAGCCTACGTACATCTGCCCACGGCTTCGCTGCAGTTGATTTACGACTTGCGTCTGGATGTTCCGAAAGAAGCCAAATCACTGAGCCTGTTCCACGTCGATGAGCGTCTGGAGGGTGATCAACTGGTCGCTCGCCTGGACCGCAAACGGCCTGACCTTTATCTGATGCCGCTTGAGGATGGCGAGCCCTTGGCCGAGCTCTATACCTTGAAAAAGGGTCATCTATACGCGGCCAGCACTCGTGGCCTGTATCTGGCAGAAAGCTTTGCCCGGCAGGACGGCTGGCTGGTGCGCGATGAGCGGATTCGCTGGAAGGACTGGCTCAAGCAGCAAGGCTTGAACCACCCGGCGAATGATTCAGGTTTCAAACGCCTGACCGGCAAGGCGCGGCAGCTGCTGAAGAAGATCGTACCCAGGAGCGTTGCACGCTAACCTGTGGCGAGGGGGTTTGCCCCCCTCGCCACAACGACCGCGCAGCTTCAGTTATTACGAATCTTCTCGACGATCGCCGTGGTCGAGCTGTTTTCAACCAGCCCCAGCACCTTCACCGTGCCGCCATAAGCGCTGACGATGTCCGCGCCCACAACCTGGTCGATACCGTAATCGCCACCCTTGACCAGCACATCCGGCTTGACCTGAGCCAGCAGATTTTCAGGTGTACCCTCAGGGAAGCTGATGACCCAGTCCACCGCGCCCAGACCGGCCAATACCGCCATGCGCCGGTCGACACTGTTGATCGGTCGACCCGGCCCTTTCAGGCGGCTGACCGAAGCATCGTCATTGACCGCAACGATCAAGCGATCGCCTTGCGCCCGAGCTTGCTCCAGATAGGTCACATGCCCGGCATGCAGGATGTCAAAGCAACCGTTGGTGAAGACAATCTTCTCTTTATGCGCGCGCGCATCATCGATTGCCAGCAACAACTGGTCGAGGCTCAACACACCACGCTCGGAGCCTTCCTCGCGCTGGATGGCGCGACGCAGTTCAGGCGCACTGATCGCCGCCGTACCCAACTTGCCGACTACGATACCCGCCGCCAGATTGGCCAGAGCCACGGCATGCGGCAACTCTTCACCGGCAGCGATAGCTGCTGCCAAGGTGGAAATCACGGTGTCGCCGGCACCCGTCACGTCGAACACTTCACGAGCACGAGCCGGCAAATGCAACGCCGGTTGATCGGGGCGCAACAGCGTCATGCCGTGTTCGCCACGAGTCACCAGCAAGGCACCCAGCTGGAGATCGTGCATCAATTTAGCGCCCTTGGTCACCAACTCATGCTCATCGGTGCAACCACCAACGATGGTTTCGAACTCACTGAGATTGGGCGTGATCAGGCTGGCACCGCGATAGATCGAAAAGTCTTTGCCTTTCGGATCAGCCAACACCGGAATACCACGCGCGCGCGCAGCCTGGATCAGCACCTGATGATTTTTCAACGCGCCTTTGCCGTAGTCGGACAGCACCAGCACCTTGATACCTTCAAGCAGCTCGTCGACCTCGGCAGCCAATGCCAGCGCATCAGTGGCGAAGGGTTCTTCGAAGTCGATCCGCAGCAGTTGCTGGTGACGACTCATGACCCGCAGCTTGACGATGGTTGGCTGGTGGGGGATGCGCTGGAACAGCGCCCGCACACCTGCACCACGCAGACTGTTGGCCAGGCTATCGGCGGCCTCGTCATCACCGGTCACACCGACCAGAGAAGCGGGTGCGCCGAGAGCGGCAATGTTCAAGGCAACGTTGGCGGCACCGCCCGGGCGGTCCTCGATTTGCTCGACCTTGACCACCGGCACCGGCGCCTCAGGGGAAATCCGTGAGGTACCACCATGCCAGTAACGGTCGAGCATGACATCGCCGACCACCAAGACAGGGGCTTGATCGAATCGCGGCATGGACAACTTCATGGAGCAACCCACATACAGAATGAACAGGGGCGCGATATTAACACAGGGTGAACGCTACCTAGTTCGACGGCTTCAATAGGCTGGAATCACACGAAAAACCTGCTCACTTTTTGAGCAGAGCATCCATCACACCCTGGATTGCATCCGACAGTTCCACCTCGTCGGTATTGATCTCGCAGTCAGCCTGCTGCGGTGCTTCATAAGGGCTGTCGAGGCCGGTGAAGTCCTTGAGCCGCCCTTGCAGCGCTGCTTGATACAGTCCTTTGGGGTCACGCCGGGCGCAGATATCGAACGGTGTGCTCACATACACCTCAAGAAATTCATCCGGGCCGAACAAGGCGCGGGCCGCGGCACGATCGGCACGAAACGGTGAAATCGCCGAGACAATCACAATCAACCCGGCGTCGACCATCAACCGCGCCACTTCGGCAATGCGCCGGATATTTTCCTTGCGCGCCTCGGGGCTCATGCCCAGGTCATTGCATAGTCCATTGCGCACGTTATCGCCGTCGAGCACAAAGGTGTGCAGACCACGCTCATTGAGCTGCAGCTCAAGGGCATTGGCCAGGGTCGACTTGCCAGCACCGGACAGCCCCGTCAGCCAGACACAACGCGGCGGCTGATTCTTGAGTGCCGCCCGGGCGGTTGGCGACAGTGACATTGCATAGGGGCGGATCTGCGGAGGTTGCTCGTAGATAAACGACGATTTATTCATAGCCGAGCATCTCATAGTCACGCTGGTAGACCCGACGCACCAGACGGCGAGTGTGTGCCGAGCAAAAATCACGAGCGGGCGTCGATTGGCGATGCTGGGAGCGATTCAGATGGGGTAATGGCGAGACACTCCCAAAATGCTCGCACAACAGTTGAAAGTCACGATCCAGGTGTTCCTGATAACCCACGAAATCCATCGCCATATGCCCCATGGAGTCGACCAGGAAGTCGGTCTGGGCGGCGAAATGCAGCTGCTTCTTGATATTATCTGGATGCAGCCAGCGACCAATAAAATCATCGAAGTCACGGTAATGACTGACCAGCGTCTGGGCCAGTCGGTCGCGCCGCCCCAGGTCGTTGCAACGCAGGAAAGCGTAAGCCGAATAGGCCCGCTCCAAAGGGTCACGAACAAAGGCGAATTTGAAACTGCGGGAAAACTGCTCGGGAAATTGCTGTTCGTACCAATACAGCGGCAAATGCCCTGGCATCCAGCCGTCGAATAGCGCGGAGCAAACGCTGCTCCCTGCACACTTGGGGACGTGAATGAACACACAGGAGCGCTGCTGGAAAGCCTGAGGGAAGCGCACATTGGCCGACATCGACTTGTTCACGACTTGCCGATCCACAACCGACAAACGCCCCAGCAGAAACGCTCGTTGCTGTTTGGGTAATAACTTCCATAAGAAGCGCTGCAACATTCCGGTACCCACACGAGGCGGATAGCCACCCCGAAGCCAATGATTCATGCTAGAACCGTAGCAGGTGAAATGCGGAAATTTATTTAGACATAGTCAAGAATGTAAGGATATGGATACAAACGCCCTGAGCGCGTTGCACGCCGAGGCGGTTTCAGGGTGAGCATGGCTCACCCTGAAGTGGGTATCAGGCGATACCTTGCGGTGCGGGCGCATCGAGGCCCAGTGCATTCAATCGAGCGTAATAGCCATTCTTCGCCAGGAGCTCGGAATGGGTACCGCGCTCGACAATCCGGCCCTGATCCATGACCAGGATCAGGTCGGCTTTTTCAATGGTCGACAAACGGTGGGCTATCACCAGCGTCGTACGGCCTTTCATCACCTGATCCAGAGCTGCCTGAATATGCCGCTCGGATTCGGTATCAAGGGCTGACGTCGCCTCGTCGAGAATCAACAGCGGGGCGTTTTTCAACAGCGCCCGGGCAATCGCAAGACGCTGACGCTGGCCGCCGGACAACAGCACACCGTTCTCTCCCACCTGGGTGTCCAGGCCTTGAGGCAACTGCGCGATGAAGTCCATGGCATAGGCATCCTTCGCTGCCTTCTCGATATCTTCGCGGGGAGCACCAGCGAGGTCTCCGTAGGCAATGTTGTTGGCCACAGTGTCACTGAACAAGGTGACATGCTGCGTCACTTGAGCGATATGCCGACGCAGGTTCAGCAGCTTGTACTGCTCGACCTCAGTCCCATCGAGAAGAATCTCGCCTTTATCGTGGTGATAGAAACGCGGAATCAGATTGGCCAGAGTCGACTTGCCACTCCCTGAACGGCCAACCAGGGCGACCATTTGCCCCGGGTCGACAGAAAAACTGATGTCATCGAGCACCTGACGGTCGGTACCCGGGTAGGTGAAGCTGAGGTGACGCACCTCGAGTCGCCCCGTGACAGAGTCACGCTCGACACTGCCTTTGTCGATTTCGGGCTCCACATCCAATTGCTCGAAAATGCTCTCGGCACCGGCAACGCCCTTCTGGATCGTCGAACTGACTTCCGAAAGCTGCCGAATCGGTTTAGGCAGCAAGCCGGCAAGGGTGATGTACGCCACCATGTCGCCCGCCGACGCATCACCGCGCAGCGCCAACACCAGGAACATCAGCACTGCCATGGCGGTGTAGATCACCAGCTGCAGCATCGGCGTGTAGATGGCGCTGGTACGGGTCATGCGCAGTTGCTTGTCGGTGTTGCTCTGACTCGCGCGTTCGAAACGGTCGCGCTCGTAGATTTCACCGCCGAAGCTGCGGACCACGCGATAACCCTGGATGGTCTCGGAGGCCACATGGGTCACGTCGCCCATCGCCACCTGGATCTTCTTGCTCTGCTTGCGGAACTTGGAGCTGGCGCGACTCACCATGAACGCAATCAGCGGCAGGATGGCAACCATCACCAGTGTCAGACGCCAGTTCATGATCAGCAGGGAGATAAACAGGAATACAACCGTCATGCCCTCCCGGAACACGACCTTGATCGCATCTGTCGCCGCTCCCGTGACCATGGTCACGTTGAACGTGATGCGTGAAATCAGATGCCCGGAGTTGTGCTTATCGAAGTAACGATTCGGCAGCACCAGCAGGTTGTTGAACAGCTGCACGCGCAAATCATGAACCAGGCCCAGCGAGACCCTGGCCAGGAAGAAGTTGCCCAGGAATGAACCGGCGCCCTGCCACGCGGCGATCAGAATGATCAGCAAGGGGACTGCATGCATCAATTGCAGATCGCGCAGATAGGGGATCGAGGGGAACAACGCGGCCTCTGGATTGGACAGGCCATCGACGAAATACTTGAGCACGTAGCCAAGCATCGGCTGAGTCGAGGCGAAAACCAGGAAGCCGACAATACTTAGCATGAACAGGCCGATGTAAGGCCGCACATAACCGAGGAGTCGGAAATAGATTTTCAAGCTCGAAGGGCTTGCGGAGAGACTGGAGTCGGTCATATCACGCGAAGTTTTCAAAAAAAGGATGCTGACTTTATCACAGCTTCTTCCGGTCTCAGCCGGGATCGTTCGAACCGGGCGCTCGGTGGCAATATTCCGGCGGACCAGGGTAGATAGATGCGCTAGTATTATCGGCCCTTAATCGGAATACAGTTCATCATGCCATCCAGCAGGATCAACACCAACGCGGCCCGGGTTTTCGATTTCATCTGCCTGTGGGTGCTGCCTCTCGGCTTTTTTCTTTTGCTTTGCGGGCTGTTTTTTCTGCCTGCGCGCGGCGCCCATCAAAAGCTGTTTTACGGCCTGGTGAGCGCCCCTGCCCTGATCGCCCTGTGCATACGCCCCAGCGAACTGAAGATCATCCTGAGAGAGCCGCTGGTTCAGGCATTCCTGCTTTTTTCCGGCTGGGCGCTGCTGTCGCTGAACTGGAGCCCTACGCAAGCCAGCCTGATAAGCCTGGCAAAACCACCGCTGTATATTTTCATGCTCTTTGCTGGCGCCAGCCTCCTGCTGCGCTACCGCGCTGAAAGCCTCAAGCCCGTCCTGCTGGCCGCGGCCCTGATTGCGTTGGCCGCCAGTGTGTTCGATCTTTATATTTTCCTGTCGCACTATGCACCGGGCGATCGGATGATCGGCGGGGGCGCCTTTGACAACCCCTTGCTCAGCTCCCACCTGTTCGGTTTTTTCTGCACTTACTGGTTTTTTCTGGGCATGACCGTGCGCAACCCGAAGCTGCTGCTTGGCATTGCCCCAGCCTTTCTGATCATGTTCGCGGCCGCCCTGGCAACCAGTTCCAGAACGCCTCTGGTTGCCATCGCCATGGCAGGCCTCTGGCTGGCATTCATTTGCTGGAACCGTCGTTCGCTGTTGCTGCTGGCCATCATGGGCGTCACTGCCGCAAGCGTGCTGGCCGCTTTCCCGGAGATGATCCTGGCCCGCGGTGACTCCTACCGCTTCGAAATCTGGAGACAGGCGCTGCATCTGATCGCTGATGCGCCCTGGATTGGCCATGGCTATGACGCGACCCTGAGCATCGATCCAGGGGTTGGGTATGCCTTCAGCGAACCCCATAACTTTGCCTTGGGCGTACTCTTCTATGTCGGCATCATCGGGCTCCTGCCCTGGCTGGCCATGCAGCTTCGAGGGCTGTTCGACTGCTGGCGCCAGCGCTCGCAACCGCTGTTTATCCTGGCGTCGGCCCTGATGGTATTCGGTATAGGGGCCAGCCTGACAGAGGGTGGCGATATCCTCTACACCCCCAGGGAGCATTGGTTCCTGCTGTGGATTCCGCTGGCACTGATGGCCGCGCTGAGCATTGCGCAGCGCACCAATCGTCTGTCGAGGCTTGCGGTTCGCAGCCTCACTGCCGACGACGCTCAACGCATGACAGCCAACGCTCAGGTGGTCGAAGAAGACGGCCTTGGTCCCAAAGTCCTCAAGCTCGAGGATGGCAGTTTTCTGAAGCTGTTCCGTGCCCGCAGCTGGTATACCTATGGCAGCTACTACCCCTATTCCGAGCGCTTCGCCGAAAACAGCCAACGCCTGGCCCGTGCAGGCCTGAACACCCCACCGATCCTCGAGCTGTACCACATGCCCAATGGCAGCAGCGCCGTACGCTATCTGCCCCTGTCAGGCAGAACCCTGCGCCAGGTGCTGCAAGGCATGCCCAGCGTGAGCGTTCGCCAGGCACTGGTGCAACGTTTCGGGAGTTTTCTGGCAGAACTGCACGAACACGGGGTCTATTTCCGCTCATTGCACCTTGGCAACGTTCTTTTGCTGGAGGACGGCGGGTTCGGCCTGATCGATCTGGCGGACTTGCGCCTCCTGCCCTCGTCCTTGAACCTGGAGCTTCGTCGACGCAACCTGCGCCATATGCAGCGTTACACGCAAGACCGCTGCTGGCTGTTCGACGCGCACTTTACCGATCTGCTTCAGGGCTACGCCATCCTGGCACCGGACAACGCAGTCAAATGCATGCACAAGCAAGTGCACGCCCTTGGTTTGGCGAGCTGATTGAACCTGTGGCGCCTCCTCGCTACTGCCGGCACACTATCCGAACAGGCCGTAGCGAAGGCGCGCAGCCAGCCGGCCCAGGAGTTGTCGGGTCTTGAGCTTGGGCTTGCGTACCACCTGCTCGATATCACTCATGACCATCAGGCTCTGCCGGGCCAGCAGGGGCCGCACAAGGAACGCGCGGGTCATGGGCAGGAGACTTTCCGAGTAATACCAGTCGAGCGGCAGCCCGCTGAGCGGGGCCTCCTGCAGGATCCGATCATAGAGCTCTGCCCTGACCACGTAGGCATGAGCCAGGCGCACCCGGTTGACCGCCACCAGGTTGGCTGAAACATTGCGCGCCTGCCCGCCCTTCTTCAGCGTGCCCCCCAGGTACAGCATGGTCCAATCCCGCGACGACAACTGTGCTGGCACCCGACGCAGGACCGCAGGCGCATAGGACTCAAACTCGCAATCGTCCTCCAGGACCAGCACCTGCGGCCAGCCGCGAGCCTTGGCCATGGCAATCACGGCAAGATGGCTGCGCATGCAGGCCCAGGTAGCGCGCAACTTGTGTTCGAACCTGTCGCTGTCGCCATCGACGCGCAGCAGAAATTCGCGCAGTTGCGGCGAAGGCGGGTCATCGTCCAGCCGATGCATCGATACCGCACTGAAGCGCTCGGCCTGCAGCCCCAGACTGTGCAAGTGTGCCTGTATGCGAGCCCAGCGATCTTCCCTGCTGTCGAGATTGATGACGCAGGCATGTGCAAAAGGCCAAATCATTTTCCGTTCACCACCGCAACCGTGATTATTAATGTGCATGGCCTGACTCGCGGCCTCTACTGAACGGTGCCGTCAAGCACCTGAGAGGGCACAGGTTCTGCCTGCAGCAGACCGACCAACAACCCGATGGTGGTGTCCAATCCGTCTACCCCGTGCGCCAGGTGAAACTCGGCGAAATGCCGGGCCCGTTCCAGGCATTGCGGATAGTTGTCCTGGATCCAGGCTACCCGCTCGGCCAGCTCTGCTGCCGTGGTGACACGCTCGCCCAGGAAGCGCTCCTGAGAAAAAATGTCGTGATGTTCACCGGCATTGACATAAATAACCGGGCGCCGCGCCAGCGCCGCCTCGATAACCGCGTTAGACATGATGTTCACCACGACCGAAGCCTGCTCCAGCGCTGCGGCCAGGCCGACTCCACGGTCCAGGACCTGCACGTTGGGCAATGCAGCGGCAGCGCCGTGCCAAAACGGCACATGGCTACGCGGATGCGCCTTGATCAGCATCCGGTACTCCGGGTGCTGCGCCGCCCAGTCGCGCAACAGGGCGTAGGTTCGCTGGTAACCGCGCTCCTTCTCTTTGTCCGGACCGACGCCCAGGACCAGCAGCACCTGTCGCTCGGGGTCGGGCGGCGGCAGGTCGTAGGCAACGTCAATCATGTGCGAACCGGACAGTACCGCATTCGAACTGCCAAAGCGCAGCGGGCGGGACTGCAGGGCCTCCAGCGAACTGCGACCGAACATGAAGTAGTAATCGTAGTCGTTCATGCCCAGACGTCTTGAAGACTCGACCGTGGTCGCGTGCGCCAGGTGCACCAGCAGGCGATCGCGCCGGTTCAGCGCCAGGCGCAGGAAAGGCGCATACAGGCTGCCGTTACGGTCGTTGAGCAGAATCTTCGGCTGGTGGCGAGTCACCAGCCACTCGGCATGCGCGGCATAGCCAAAATAGCGCAGTGGCACCGACTGCTGCGGATGCTTGAGCAGACGCTGGGCAAGAATGGTCTCTGGCACCTGCAGCGCGGTTTCCACCAGTGAATGACCACTAGCACGCAGGGCCGCAATCAGCAGTTTCTTGCGCTGCAAGGCAATGACTTTGGATGCCGACTGCAGCAACAGGAAATCGCAGGGCTCTGCCACGACCTCGGCCGCCAGGCGCGCCTGCGCCCTCCAACCGAACAACCAGTCTGCGCAAGCGTCCCGGCCAAAGCGCAAGAGGCTGCCCAGCCAGGAATGACGCTCGCGCAACCGCCGCCAGCGATAGCGGTCCAGGGCATGAGCCTTGTCGGCCCAACTGTCGCCGGAAACATCCAGGATCATGCCAACCTCAATACACAGCAGCCGTAGTACGTCGACAAGCGAGCCCCGATAACCATGGCTGTAGCCAGCTTGCCGTCGATGCTCAGGGTCTCGGACAAGGCATGACCGAGGGCGCCGGCAAAAAATGGCGGACTGCGATGTTTACAAAATGTGTCGAAATTGAGCAATGCCCACACTCCCCTGACTCACCGTTGAGAGGCATAGGCAAGAAAGCTCTGAATATTCTCAGAGCAGAGCTTGCCAACCATCTCGGTTATCTCGGCCTGCGGCCAATCCCACCAGGCGGTCTCCAGCAACTGGGCGCGTACGTCTTCGGAAAAGCGCCACTTGAGAACTTGCGCAGGGTTACCGCCAACCACCGAGTACGGTTCAACATCCCTGGAAACCACTGCGCCCGCGGCCACAATGGCACCATGCCCAATGGTCACACCGGAAAGGATGGTGCAGTTGGAACAGAGCCAGACATCACTGCCAATCACCACATCGCCACGGCTGAAGGCATAGCCCTTGATGTACTCGGCCTCAGGCAGCATTGCAGGGAACGGGTAAGTGGTGACCCACTCGGCGCGGTGATGCCCCCCCAGGAATATCTGCACACCTTCGGCTATCGAGCAGTAGGCGCCAATGCTCAACGTCGAGCCTTCCTGCCAGTCGTGTACCAGCGGCAAGCCGTAGCTCCCCGTGCCGAACGCGAAACCCGGGTAACGCTGGCGAAAGCGCGCCCCTCCCCGCTCGATCCTGGGCAGCTTGCGAATGGCGCGCCTGGCCCGTTTAGCGAAAAAATCCTGAATCCACCCCACCCTGGTTCCTCCGCCGCTATTTGGCACTTGAACGAATACCCAGCGCGCTCTTCACGGTGTAACCCGCCCAGCGCATCAGGCCTCGAAAGGTTTTACGGGTCCACCACCTGAACGGGATAGTGGCCAATAACTCTCGCGCCAGAACAGTGTCGCGGTTGGCGGTTTTAAGAAACATCGAGTTGAGCGCCTTGTACTTCACGGCTTCATACTCGGGATGATCGCTGAACAAGGCGAACGTGCGCAGAATGTTGTCGATCATGAAGCGGTTGTTCTTATAGGTATTGGTCTCGTGTTTGCGGTAGCGCGCCATCACCACACCTAACCCATCGATGTAATACCCGGCCCGGGTGATCTTCAACTCGATCAGCAGGTCCTCCAGGCGGATGCTCGGATCGAACCCACCCACCTTTTCCAGCGCCTTGCGACGAATCAACAGGGTGGGGGCCGGTGGATAGGGCTTGCGCTCCAGGAACATGTCGTCGAAATCCAGACGACGAAACGGCACATCCCGTCGCTGACGATGTTCCGGAAACAACTTACCGTTCGAATCGATCAATTCGATATTGCCGGCACAGATGCCCACTTCGGGCTTGTCCGCCATGTGCGCCACCTGAATCGCAATGCGATCGGGCATCATGATGTCATCGGAACCAAAAGGGGCAATGAACTCGCCCTTGGAACGCGCGATGGCGTCGTTGAGGGTGTTGGTCAATCCCTGGTTTTTCTGGACCCGGAAATCGAAACCGTGTTCGGCCTGCAACCGGGTTATCCGCTCGACGCTGTCGTCCGTGGAGCCATCGTCGACAACCAGCAATTCAATGGGACTATAGGTCTGCGCCAGTACGCTGAGGATACTTTCCTCAATGTAGGGGCCATGGTTGTAGGAGGCGATAATCACCGTAACCAGCGGAGAGTGACTCGTCATGCTTGCTCCTTGCCCGCCTGGCGCAGCCCGGACTGAATAAGATCCAGGTACTCCTGACGGAACACGTCGATATCGTGCTGTTCTCGCAGATAACGGTAGGCCTGCTCACCTTTGGTTTTGAGGTCCTCGTCCGAAAGCCCCAGATACGTATCCAGCGCCCTGACAAGAGACGGGACATCCGCAGGCTCGACGGCAAGACCGCCAGCGCCCTGAACAAGCGGAAGCATGGCCGGTACATTCGAGGCAATCACCGGCAAATGGCCGCTCATGCCTTCGAGTAACGCCAGGCCCAATCCCTCGGCCAACGAGGGCATGGTCCAGATATCGAACGCGCGAACATACTGCAGAGCGTTTTCCTTGAACCCCAAAAGATGCGCACGACCGCCCAGACCCAATCGCTCAATCTCACAGCTCAAACGCGCTTCTTCACGACCGGCGCCGATGATCGCCAGTTGCGTCTGGGGATATTTGTCTTTAAGCGCGGCAAAAGCCTGCAATAAATAGGTATGCCCTTTAACCGGCACCAAACGCCCAAGCGCGCCGATCAAGCGTACCGACGGATCAATCCCCAACAATTCACGAGAACGCTCACGCGAGTGCTGCAAGCTTTCAGCCTGCTCGATATCAATGGCATTGGTAATTGCAAAGGTATTGCGGTCAGTGAAGCCGCAATCACAATCCAGCAAGTACTGTTTGACGGCCGGCGACACGCCGACAAAACGCCAGTGGCCGTCGACGAGGCTTTGGGTCTGACGCCGCCGGTAAAAACGGTCGTACTCGCCGAAGCCATGAGAAATACCGATACACAACGGTATTTTCAGCCAGCGATTGAGTTGCAGCAGCATGTTCACCGGCTTGAAGCGGTTGCAAATGACCACATCAAACTTTTCTTTTCGGCAAAACTGATACAACCGCCACATGGCTCGCAGGCGCATTCCCTTCAGGGACTTGTCGGTAAATTCGAAATAGACCGAGCGATCGGCACGGCTCACTGCCTCACCCTGCCCCGGCCGGCCGCGCAAAAACGCCGCGGTCACTTCATAACGCTCTACCGGCAGGGCTTTGACGATCTGCTCCGCAAGGTCGGCAAAATCGTGTGCTTTAACGTTGTAGTCCGGCTGCAGCTGCAGGACCTTGGAACGCTGACTCATAGCTCATCCCCGATCAAAACCTATTGCATCAATGACCCAGGCCGACTCGGCAGCCAATCCTTTTACGTGCTCAGAATCGGGGTCAGCCAACCCTGACCACTCATTGCGTTTCCAGCAAACGAAGTGGAAATACGGAAACGAGCGATCGCCATCACGATCATTGGTCAGCTGACCGTCACGCCAATACCAGAGTTTGGGGAAACGATCGCTGCCATCATGCCACTTGATAACCCCGCCAGGCGTGCTGAACGCTTCGGTAAACTCACTCCGTCGCCGCCACGGATTGAACTTGCCGACCAGCTTGAAAAACGGCTTGGGAAAGTTCTTGCGCCAAAGGAAGATCCGGCTGAACGCTCCTTCATCCAGAGCATGGTGCTGCTGATCGGTAAACCGTTTTTGCCAGTTCTCGATCCGCATGAAGCACTCACGTTGGCGAGCGGTATTGCGCATCAGGCACAGGTGCCCGGCGACCCGCCGCTCATGGGTCGAAAACAGGTCATAACCGGCCAATCGCTCAGCCGTGAAGTAGCGACGCAGGTCACCATACACCAGATCAATATCGCCGAAAGCCCAGAAATCGTAACCCGCCAGGCGATCGACATGGATATGGCCGAGTGCTGGTTTGATGTCACAGAGTTTGTAAGCCGCATCAGGCGAAAAATCGATATTCAAGCGTCGCGATACCAATTGGCAGTATTCGCTGAAACCGATGCTCTCGATTTTTACGTTGTCTGGCAGGTTCTGCGCACTACCGCAGTCACTGAACAACAGCCAGTCGATATCCGCATTGCGCCGGCAGCTTTCGAGAAAGAACGGCATCCAGAACGGCCAGCGACCGAAATAAGGAATAATGAAAAGAATGCGGGGGCACGGATTAATCACAGAGAGCTCACTACAGAGAAGAGAATACGAGGCGATGCTATACCCGTGCGGCTTTATTTATGCTTCAAAAACCATAACAGCTCATGACGTCTGACAGACTTGCGAAAAAACTCGTTCTCTCCAAAAGGCGACGGCGCTCTGCCAGCCAGAAGCCACTGTATCGAGCGGCGCAAACGACGCTTGAACGGCAGTCGCGGTTGCAGGTCATGCATCATCCCCAACGCCATTGCTTTATCGCGCTGCTGCGCGACAGACAAAGGCAATGAGCACGGCTGCAGTACTTGCGTCGAGTCGAACACCGGCGGCAAGGCGATGCCGGCACCTGATTCGCCCATCGGCCAGCGATCATTGTCATGCAGGTGGTTGGCATACCCAAGCAAGGTTGTAGGCTGCCAGTCCAGCCCCTGCAACGCTTCCAGCACCGCAGCCTGAGCACAGCGGTGGTCCGGGTGCGGGTCCAGCGAGGGGTGCGGCAGCACAATGACTTGCGGGCGAGCCTTGAGCAGCAACTCGCGTAAATCGGCCAGCAGATTATTCCAGGTCGGTGCGCCGTCGCTGTCGCCGGGCAGGGAGAACGGGTTCAATTGGCGGAACAGCCGGGTATCGCTCAAGTCCGCTTCCCGGGAGGCCATTGGCTGATCCGGCGCAGCCTGCATGGCGGCCAGTTGCAAGCAGAAATACCCCAACTGCACGCAATGTGTCTCGGGCACCCCCGCCCAGCGCGGCACGGCAATGCTGTCCCAGGCACGCAAACGGCCCTTGATTCGCGCCGCATCGACAGGGTTCAGCCCCATCTGTTGATAGTGTTCAGCTTCGATCTCACCGGCCGTCAAAGTGACGATCCAGGCTTCATCGGCCTGGCTGTACAAACCGAAGGCAGCCAGTTCGGCATCATCGGCGTGAGGCGCAATGACCATCACCCGTTGACGACGGTAGTCGGGATACCGGAATGACCACAGCGTCGGCTCACCGAGCAGTCGGCAAAAGCGTCCGCGAAGGCGCAACTCGCCGCTCGTCAGAGGTCCGGCCAAGCCACTGAGATTCAGGTAGCGCACGCCATTCACGCCGCGTTCGAAGGTCTGTCGGTCCGGGCTCTGGGTACCCGTCAGTTCAACGGCCGGGTCCAGGAAACGCCCCAGCCAGCGACTCTTGACCTGGATCGCCAACACCAGGGTTTCGTCGCCAGTCAGGCTCGATGATTCGTCCAGAAGTACACGCCCACCGTCGAGGCGGACCTTGAGCTTTTTGCTGTCAGCCGGGAAGCCGTAGTCGTAATCATCTTTGACCGAGTAGAACAGATGGTCGGCGAACCACGCCTCGTGGGCCACCCAGGCCGGCACGCCGAGCAACAACGGCAGCCACCAGGCCACCAGCAGGCCAATCGCGATCAACAGCACCAGACCGATCAGCAAGCCGATACGCTTGTTGCGCCGATGGCGCTTGAGCAATTGCTGCTTGCGACTCATACCTTGACTCATACTTCGAACACCGGCACAGGGTTGCACCAGCGGTCCTTGTATTCCCGGTCAGCGCGACCGAAGGAGAAACGCAGCGGCTTGCCGATCGCCCGGGCGTGCTCCCAGGCACTTTGGGTGTTGAGGAAACTCAGCACACTCCCCGGACTGAACTCGCGGGTCTCGGGGTCGACGCCACCGTTGATGTACTCGACACTGATCCACTCGGGAGCTTCGACGCGGTAGACCAGTTGAATCGCAATCGGCGCATCGTTGAGGAAAATCACCGAACCGATCAGCAGTTCGCGCAGCAGCTCGACCACCTCTGCCATACGCTCGGCGCCAGTGGCCGGGAAGCCCCAGCGACGCTGGAACAGGTCGCAATAGATAGCCGCCAGCTCGCGACTTGAAAACTCGCTGACCGGTCGCACCACCCCGCCTGCCTCTTCCAGCAAACGCAGTTCGCGACGCTGGTTGTAGCGGAATTTTTTCGACAGATCTTCAGGAGTGCGGGCCATGGCCAACTGCTCGGCCTGCACTTTGAGAGAGACAAAACGGCCTTCATTCAGGGCCGAGAGATAGCGCCCGCGATGACGCAGAGGAACCTGCGCATCGGCGGCAGCCGGGAGGATCAGCTCAGCATTGCCAAGGTCGAACAACCCTTTCTTGCCGCTGCGCTTGAGCACGTCCTTGGACAGGGCCAGATCACGACCCCAGGTCGGAATCGCGGCTTTGAGCTCACCGTTTTGCTCCCAGGCCAGATAGCGCACCGGGATATCGGCCAACCGCGCCAGGCGCTCAACCACCAACGGATGCGTCGCGACGCTGCCGCCGAAGCGTTGCCAGGCATCGGTGTAAGTCGACGCATCGACAACGACCCAGCCGCGTTCGCGCCAGCCTTTAAATCGGTTGAGCATCAAACCCTCGCGGTCAGGTCGATAACGTGGGGCAAACGCCAGAACGCGTCACCCACCGCCCGATCCGAGAAGCTCTCACGCAAGCGATCGAGCATCAGCTCGGCGCAGACCTGACGCTGCTCGTCGTTCATATTGGCCAGACGCTGCAGTCCTTGAGCCATGTGCTCGGCATCGCCCAATGGAAAAAGAATGCCCACGCCTTCGACCACCTCCTTGGCGCCACCGCAAGCGGTCGCCAGCAAGGGCACGCCGGCAGCCATGGCTTCCAACAGCACCATACCGAACGGTTCATGGTCAGAGCTCAGGGCAAACACATCAAATGCGCGGAAATAGTGCCGGGCCTCTGGCACCTGGCCAAGGAACAACACGCGATCACCGATGCCCAGCTCGCGGGCCAGCGCTTTGAGGTCCTGTTCCAGGCGACCGGCACCGAGGATCGCCAGTTGGCTGTTCACCGGCAAACTTGGCAACGCGGCAGCAAACCCCCGCAACAGCGTGGCCTGATCCTTGTCCGGGTGCAGCCGTCCGACGTTGCCGACAATCCAGGCATCCGGCGACAGGCCCAGCGCATTACGAGCCTCAATGGCCGGCAACTGGCTGGCCTGCAAGGCCTCGATATCGATGCGGTTGTAGAGCGTCTGAATCCGCTCGGTCGGCCAGTTCGGCAGGCAACGACGCATGTCATCACGTACCGCGTCGGACACCCCAAGCAGGCTCAGGCGCTTGCGGAAAACATGCGCAAACAGCTTGCGGGTACGCCGCTGGTAATCACCAAACGCGTGGTGCACGCCGATCACCGGCAACGCGGTACCCAGCAAGGCGATATAGATCGGTTTGAAACGATGAGCGATGCAGAAACTGAAGTTACGCGACGCGGCAATCTTGCGCATATCGCCAATCGCGCCCAGCTTCAGGCCACGAATGGCCTTGGAGCTGTATTCCATGAACAGCACCTCGTCAGAGGCGCAGCCCGCGGCGACCTCGGCATCGGCAACCCCGGTCAGGAACACCGTGGTCACCCGATAGCCGGTCCCCGCGAACAGACTGGCGTATTGCCGGGCACAGTCCAGGAACGGCCCGTCATAGCCGTGACAGAACTGCAGAACATGACGCTCAGCCGAGCGAGTCATAAGCGTCCACGCCGTCTTTGACCACAAGGATGTCTTCCATGATCAGATACTGCAGATCGGAACCGAAGAACATGTTCAGAGCGTCGGTCGGAGAGCAGATCATCGGCTCACCACGGCGGTTCAGCGAAGTGTTCAGCGACACACCGTTACCGGTCAGCACTTCCAGTGCTTTCATCATGTCGTAGTAGCGCGGGTTGTACTCGCGCTTGAGCACCTGCGCCCGGGACGTGCCGTCTTCGTGAACCACTTCCGGCACGCGGGTTTTCCATTCCTCAGACACTTCAAAGGTAAAGGTCATGAACGGCGCCGGGTGATCGATCTTGATCATCTGCGGGGCGACGGTGTCGAGCATCGACGGGCAGAAAGGCCTCCAGCGCTCGCGGAATTTGATCTGATGGTTGATCCGGTCAGCCACGCCAGTGGCACTCGGGCAACCGATGATCGAACGACCGCCCAATGCACGCGGACCGAACTCCATGCGCCCCTGGAACCAGGCCACCGGGTTACCGTCGACCATGATTTTGGCGATGCGCTCCGGGGTGTTGTCGATCTGACGCCAGGCCGGCTTGCTCGGGTGACGGGCACAGGCGGCGATCACGTCTTCGTTGCTGTAGGACGGGCCAAGATAGACGTGTTCCATCTTCTCTACCGGTACACCACGGGCATGGGAAACGTAGGCTGCCGCGCCGACCGCAGTACCGGCATCGCCGGACGCTGGCTGCACGAACAGCTCCTTGATGTCGTCGCGAGCAATGATCTTCTGGTTCAGCTTGACGTTCAGCGCACAGCCACCGGCGAAGGCCAGCTTGCCGGTTTCCTTGAGGACGTCGCCCAGGTAATGGTCGATCATCTGCAACGCCAGTTTCTCGAACAGCGCTTGCATGCTCGCGGCGTAGTGGATGTAAGGTTCGTCAGCGATGTCGCCTTCGCGTTTCGGGCCCAGCCACTCGATCAGCTTCGGTGAGAAGTAGAAGCCCTTGCCCTTCTCTTTATAGCGCCGCAGGCCGATGACGTTGGCGTACTCGGTGTTGATCACCAGTTCGCCGTTTTCAAAACTGGCCAGACGCGAGAAATCGTACTTGCCGGCATCGCCATATGGCGCCATGCCCATGACCTTGAATTCGCCGTCGAGCATCTCGAAGCCGAGGAATTCAGTGATTGCGCCATACAGGCCGCCGAGGGAGTCCGGATCGAAGAACTCTTTGATCTTGTGGATCTTGCCGTTTTCGCCGTAACCGAAGAAGGTCGTGGCGTACTCACCCTTGCCGTCGATCCCCAGGATCGCGGTTTTCTCTTTGAAACCGGAGCAGTGGTAAGCGCTGGAGGCGTGAGCCAGGTGGTGCTCGACCGGTTCGATCTTGATTTTCTTCGGGTCGAAACCCAGTTGCTCAAGGCACCAGACGATCTTGTTGCGATAACGCTTGTAACGGCGGTTGCCCATCAGGATCGCGTCGAGGGCACGGTCCGGGGCATACCAGTAGCGCTTGGCATAGTGCCAGCGAGCCTTGCCGAACAGGCTGATCGGGGCGAACGGAATGGCCACCACATCAACGTCGGAAGGCTTGATACCGGCCTGTTCCAGGCAGAACTTCGCCGATTCGTAGGGCATGCGGTTCTTTGCATGTTTATCGCGTACGAAGCGCTCTTCTTCAGCCGCTGCAACCAGCTTGCCATCGATGTACAGGGCTGCGGAAGGATCATGGCTAAGGGCGCCGGACAGGCCAAGAATCGTCAATGCCACAGGGGTCTAGCCTCTTTAGTCTGCATGCAGGCGGCGGGCGCCTGAGAAAAATGTGTCCTCGCAAAGCGGCGAGAAACAGCTAAAGGGCGGGATTATAGCGTAAAGACGGCGGGAATGACCCAGAGGTTGTTTGAGAACGCTTGTGGCGAGGGAGCCTCGCCACAAGTTTGCGCCTGAGCGGTGTACTTGCAGGAGCGAGGCTTGCCCGCGATGGGCCGAAGGCCCGATCTACCGGGCGCCATCGATGGTCTTGGGCAACCGCTGATCAATCACTTGATACAGCGCACTGCCCTCAGGCCAATTGCGCATGAACCGAGCGCGATCCCGGGCGTAGGCCGGGGCGAAGCTGCTGGCCGAGTGGTGCTGACACATTGAGTCCAGATCGATCAACGCCCAACGGTCGTGATGCCAGAAAAGGTTATGGCCCTTGAAGTCACCGTGACTGATACGTTCGCGGATCAGCTCGGCGAACAAGTCATCCAGCGCCTGCAACTCGACCTGCGGCGCGTCACCGCTTTCAACAAACGGCGCAAAGCGCTCGATGATGTCCGGCCCGGGCAAGTACTCGGTGATCAAGTAGGCACGGCTGCGCAACCAGAGAAAACGCCGTTCCAGTAACGCCAGCGGCTTGGGTGTGGCAATCCCCAGGAACGTCAGGCGATTGCCTTCGCGCCATGAATGCCAGGCCCGGCTCGGGCGCCAAAAGCGCTTGAGCCAATGGGTGAAGCCCTTGATGTTGTAGCGCTTGATCACCAGCGAACGACCAGCCACCTCGACCCGCCCGACACTCGCGGCGCCGCCGGTTTTGTACAGGTGGCCCTGGTCGAGCAAGACATCGGCCTGATCCAGCACTGACAGCATCGCCGACTCTTCCTCGCGACGAATCGCCCGCAAGACGAACGCACTACGCTGCACGCTGAACAGCGAGCAGTCACGACCAACCTTGTTGAGGATGTCGTTCAGGCGCCAGCTGCGTACTTTACTCACCTGTTTTTGCAGGGCTTCCAGCGGCAAGGCGTGTTCGCTATTGCTCAACAGATAATGCACCAGCAACTCTTCGGTGAACGGTTCAAAAGCCTTTGGCAGCTGCGCAAAGAAGACACCGAGGTTTTCCAGGACTTTTTGCCGAGACAGCGGCCTGCCCGCGTGCTCGACGCAGATCCCTGCACCGTCGATCAAATACAGCTGCCCCTGGTACCGCAGCAGGTTGTCCAGATGCAAGTCTTCCTGCCACAAGCCTTTGCTGTGCAGTTGACCAATGACCGCCAACGCCTCAGCCAGAACCGCTTGTTGCTCATCAGCCAACACCGGGAGCGCTTCGACGCGCTTCCAGGCATCACCCAGACTTTCAGCGCTTTCGAGAAAATCAAACAGCAACCAGCCGCCTTCGCCTTCCTTCAGGCCATCGGCCAATAGCAACGGCGTGGTCATGTCCTGGGCGGCGAGCAAACGCACGCCGTCCAGCTCACGCTGGAAATGCCGGGCCGCCTTGCGACCCACCAACAATTTGGCCAGGACCGGCCGCCCACGCCAAACGCCTACGCCGACATAACGCTGCCCCGGCAACACTCGCAACAAGCTGAGCAATTGTAACTGGGCCGGGCCGGCAGCATCCGCCAGTTCCAGACTCAGCGGCAGGCTTGGTGTGCGGCCGGCATTCTTCAATTCGGACAAACGCATCAATGGGTCTCCTTGTGGCTGCGCCGCGCGGTCAGATGCCGAACCCAGGCATCAATCATAGGACTGCTCAAAGGCTGATCCAGATGAGTTGCAAGCAAGCTCCAGCTTCAAGTCCGCCATCAGAGAGCATCTCCGTACCGCTGTTTACGCTCGTAAAGCTTGCCAGCCTTGCCTTCCAGTCGCGCGAGCAATGGCGCTTCGTCCCGCAGAATCTGCCGCAACGGCTGCTGAAAGTAGCCCTTGAGAAAACGCAGCTTGTCGCGGCGGGTCAGACCGATGTCCAGCGCCGAGAAATACAATGCCGCCAGATCCTTGTTGCGCCAGCGCAGGGTGATCTCCGGGCGGGTCTGGGCGCGGTGCAGGTCAATCACCGAGAGCTTCAAGTCGTCGGCAGTTACCGGTTTATCGGTGTGCAGCAGGAAATGGCAGATATAGCAGTCGCGGTGGTTGACCCCGGCTCGATGCATCATGCCGGTCATTCGCGCTACCTCAGCGATCAGCGCGCGCTTGAGCCTGGGCTCTGGCGGTTGCTTGACCCAATCAATGCTGAAGTCTTCGAGGCTGACGGTCGGCGCCAGCTCTTCGGTGACGATGAACGAATGCTGATCCGCCGGGTTGCTGCCGCGCTCTCCATAGGCGACGGCGGTCATGGTCGGCACGCCGACTTCATGCAGGCGTTCCAGCGCTCGCCATTCCTGTCCGGCACCGAGTACCGGCAGTTTGGCGGTGAGCAGATTCTTGAAGATTTCGCCCCAACCGATACCACGGTGGATTTTCACAAAGTAACCGCGCCCGGCGATTTCCGTACGCAAGGTACGGCGCGCCTCCAGCTCACGGTAAACCTGACCGCTGAGCCCCTCGACCTCAGCGAACGCGTCGCGCCCGGCCCAAAGGGCCTTGAACGGTTCGGCAAGAATCAACTTCATCAGTGTTGCTCCGCCAGAATCACATCCGCAGCGTGCTGCGGCATGCTATAGAGGTCGGCCGTCTCGGCGAAAGCCAGACCATTACGGCCCCAGGCCGTGCGTGCTGCATCGTCGCTCAACATGGTGCTCAGGTACTCAGTGAGTTGCGCCTGTTCGAACGGCTCGTCCAGCACCAGACCGCTGTCGGCCTCGGCGATGTAATGAGCGTAACCGCAGACCGCACTGACCAGCACCGGCAACCCTGCGACCAATGCTTCGAGCAAGACCGTACCGGTGTTTTCGTTGTACGCCGGGTGGATCAACAGATCGGCACCGAGCAGAAAGCGTGGAATATCGCTGCGCCCCTTGAGGAACTGTACCTGATCACTCAAGCCCAGTGCCGCGCTCTGCAATTGGAATACTTTGGGGTCGTCCTGGCCAATTACAAACAGCCGGGTGCGTTTCTTCAACGCCGAAGGCAATGCCGCCAGCGCCTTGAGACTGCGATCCACGCCCTTGGTTTTGAAACCAGAGCCGATCTGCACCAACAACAGGTCATCGTCGGTCAGTTTGAATTCCTGGCGGAATTGGGCGCGAATCTCGGCCGCATTGGCCGGTGCACGACGATCCTGAGTGATGCCCGGCGGCAACAGGTGGAAGCGCTGCAAAGGCGTGTCGTAATGCTTGATGAACAGCGGCTGCTGGACTTCGGAAATCATCAGGACTTCGGTTTTGGCGTCTTCGGCGAATACCGCGCGCTCATACTCGGCGAAATGCCGGTAACGACCCCAACGGCGATAGAACGAATTGCGCAGGGTCTGCGCCTTGTCCTCGTAGCAGCCGTCGGCGGCGTAGTACACGTCCAGCCCAGGCATCTTGTTGAAACCGATCAAGCGGTCCACCGGACGCTTGGCCAGATCGGCCTCCATCCAGGCGCTGAGTTTTTCATTGCGCCGATGGTTGAAGATCGCCTTGACTGGCGCCACCAGCACTTCGAAACCCGGCGGGATATCGCCTTCCCAGATCAGCGTGTAGACGCGAATCTGATGCCCGCGCTGCTGGCATTCCAGGGCGATACGCATGAAATCGCGCTGCAAACCACCAAACGGGAAATATTTATAAAGGACAAAAGCCAGTTGCATCAGCGTAGCTCCTCAGCCAGTAACAACGTGCTTAATCGGCTCGCGACACGCTCGGGATTCAGACGAGTGAAGCACAGCGGCCACTCGCGTTTGAGGTCAAACCGCTGCTGGTCCTGGGCAGTCGGCTGGTAGGTGCATTTCTTTTGCAGGCAAGGCGCGCAGCTTGGGAAGTCGCTCGCCAGATGAATCTGGCTCTTGCCATAGGCGCCGCTCAGGCCCGGATTGGTGGGACCGAACAACGAGAGTGTCGGCACATCCAGCGCCGCCGCCAGATGCCCGAGGCCGGTATCCACTGCGACGCACGCCTGCGCGCCGGCCAAGACCCTGGCCACACCGGCCAGATTCAGTTTTGGCAATACTTCGGCGTTCTTCAGACCACTGGCAATACGTTCAGCCCGGGCCTTTTCGGCCGGGTTGCCCCACGGCAGTTTCACCTCGACGCCCAACTGCCCCATGCGCTCGGCGAGCTCACGCCAATAGGCTTCGGGCCAGTGCTTGGTATCCCACGTGGTGCCGTGCAGAAATAGTACAAATGGGTTTTTGCGCGGCAGCTCAACCAGCTTCTCGATGTTCAGGCCATAGTCGCCGAGACCTTTGGGCAGGTCATAACCCAGCGCCACCGCGAACAACTGACGCACGCGTTCTACCGCATGCTGCCCTCGAGCCACCGCCAGACGCCGCGAATAGAAACGCGCAGCCAAGGGTTCGCGGGCCGACTGGCGATCAAGTCCGGCCACCGGAGCCTTGACGTACCGAGTCAGCCAGGCGCTTTTCAGCAAGCCTTGAGCGTCAATCACCAGGTCATATTCAGTCGCGCGAATGCTTTGCTTGAAGCGCCGCCATTCGCCACTTTTGATGGTCTGCCAGATGTTCTTGCGCCAGCGACGGATCGCCACCGGAATCACTTTGCCAACGGCCGGGTGCCAGGTTGGAATCTCGGCAAAGCCTTCTTCCACCACCCAGTCGAATGTGATCCCCGGAATCGCCCGCGCCGCGTCGGTCAATGCCGGCAAAGCATGAATCACATCGCCCAGGGAGGACGTCTTGATCAACAGTACCCGCAACTTACTGAACCTCGACCACAGAGCCCTGCAACCGCTGCAAGGCATCGACCACCGGTTGCGGCATGAGCTGACGCAAACAATTGTAATGGCCAAAACGGCAGGTGCGATCAAAGCATGGGCTGCATTCGATACCCAGCCGGACAATCTCGACCTTCTCCGCCAGCGGCGGGGTGAAATCCGGTGACGTCGAGCCGTAGACCGCCACCAGCGGCCGGTTCAACGCAGCCGCTACGTGCATCAACCCGGAATCGTTGGACACCACCGCATCCGCGCATGACAGCAAGTCGATGGCCTCGGCCAGAGAGGTGCCGCCACTGAGATTCACCGTCTCCTCACGCAGGCCAGGAATCAACCGCGCGCGAATGTCTTCGCCGACCGCGTGATCGTTCTTCGAACCGAACAGCCAGACTTGCCAGCCCTCGCGTATCTTCAACTCGGCGACCTTCGCGTAATGCTCGGACGGCCAGCGCTTGGACTCACCAAACTCTGCGCCCGGGCACAGCGCCAGCACCGGACGGTCCAGCTCCAGGCCGAACCTGGTCAGCGCAGCGTCGCGAGTGGCGTGGTCGATTTGCAGGGAGGGACGCGGATACGGTCGAGGCAACTCGGCACCGGAATCAACGGCCAGGGCCATGAAGCGCTCGATCATCAGCGGGTAACGCTCTTTGTCGAGCGTGCGCACATCGTTGAGCAGGCCATAGCGGAACTCGCCACGCCAGCCGGTGCGTTTCGGGATGCCGGCGAAAAACGGCACCAGCGCCGATTTCAGCGAGTTGGGCAGCAAAATCGCCTGATCGTATTGACCGACCAATGATTTGCCGATGCGTCGGCGGGTCGCCAGTTCGAGCACGCCGTGGCCGAGCGGAAAGCTCAAGGCCTGCCGCACCTGGGGCATGCGCTCAAGGATCGGCCGGCTCCACTCGGGAGCCAGAACGTCGATCTCGCACTGCGGATGGCGCTGTTTCAGACACTGGAACAGTGTCTGCGCCATCACCATGTCACCGACCCAACTGGGCCCAACGATCAGAATTTTCATAGTTATCCACAAACGAGCAGGGAGGCATGACCAGTTGAACCGGCTGCCTCCCCGTCTTATTTATCCAGGCTTTATTTGACCAGTGTACGCCACTCGGCATGGGCGGACGTTTTGCCGCTGACCAGATCGAAGTAAGCCTTTTGCAATTTCTCGGTTACCGGGCCCCGACTGCCAATGCCAATACTGCGGCCATCGACTTCGCGGATCGGTGTCACTTCCGCGGCGGTACCGGTGAAAAACGCCTCGTCGGCGATGTACACCTCATCGCGGGTAATACGTTTTTCGACAAACTTGATCCCCAGCTCACTGGCCAGGGTCAGGACCGTACTGCGGGTAATGCCGTTCAGGCAGGCCGTGACGTCCGGGGTGTAAAGCACACCATCCTTGACCAGAAACACGTTCTCGCCCGAGCCTTCGGCGACGAAACCTTCCGGGTCCAGCAACAAGGCTTCGTCGGCACCGCCGGACAAGGCTTCCTGCAATGCCAGCATCGAGTTGATGTAATGCCCGTTGGCCTTGGCGCGGGTCATGGAAATGTTCACGTGGTGCCGGGTGAAGGAACTGGTACGAACCTTGATGCCGGCGCGCAGCGCTTCTTCGCCCATGTAAGCGCCCCAACCCCAGGGTGCAATGATCACGTGAACTTTCAAACCGGTGGCGCGCAGCCCCATCGCCTCCGACCCGTAGAACACCATCGGGCGGATGTAAGCGCTGTCGAGTTTGTTCTCGAGCACCGCGACACGCGTCGCTTCATTAATTTCGTCTTTGGAAAACGGGATCTTCATGCCCATGATGTGGGCCGAGTCGAACAGACGATCGGTGTGCGCCTCCAAGCGAAAGATCGCCGTGCCTTGTGGCGTTTCGTAGGCGCGCACGCCTTCGAACACACCCATGCCGTAATGCAGGGTATGGGTCAGCACATGGGTGGTGGCGTCTCGCCACGGCACCAGCTTTCCGTCATACCAGATAACGCCATCACGATCGGCCATCGACATGATTCAGCTCCTCAGCAATCCTGCCCGAAAGCGTAGCCACCGGGCAAACAGGACGAGCCATCAGCGGCCCGCGGATACGTTCTATAGCTTTACTCAGTGCTAGCTCAACCCCAGTTCGGCCCAAATCCGCAGCACTTCCCGCCGTTCGGCCTCGAATTGATCACCGCCGATCACCCCGGCCTCATTCTGCAAAGCCTGACGGTGAGCGGCCGCACGGTAGGCCTTATAGGCCTCGCGCAACAGACTGGCATCAGTGGCAGGCATCAGCCCGACCTCCTCCAACCCTTCAAGAATGCGGATATTGTCGGTATAGCGCAGCAGCGACGGGTGCGCTTCGGACCACGCCAAAGCCGCGTATTGCACCATAAATTCAATATCGACGATACCTCCGGCGTCCTGCTTGAGATCGAAGGGCGAGGAGTCCTGAAAGGCATTTGCCGCAGTTCCGGCTGCTGTGGCTTTACTCCCCAGATTCTCGCGCATCTTGGCGCGCATCTCGCTGACTTCCTGACGCAGCCTGGGCAAATCACGCTTGCGCCCCAGCACCTGCGCCCGGACTTTCTCGAACGCCGCCCCGACCTGCTTGCAACCGACCAACACCCGCGCCCGCACCAACGCCTGATGTTCCCAGGTCCAGGCTTCATTCTGCTGATAACGCTCGAAAGCGCCAAGCGAACTGACCAACAGCCCCGAAGCACCGGACGGTCGCAGGCGCATATCCACCTCATACAGCTGGCCCGAGTTGGTCTGGGTAGTCAGCAAATGGATGATCCGCTGGCCCAGTCGGGTGAAGAACTGCGCACCATCGATGGGCTTGGCACCGTCGGTTTCCGCTTGCGGGTCGCCATCATGGATAAACACCAGGTCCAGGTCGGAACCATGTCCGAGTTCCAGGCCACCGACTTTCCCGTAACCCACAATAATGAAGCCCGGATCGCACAAGGTGCCATCCGCGCGCTGCGGCGAACCATATTTGCTCACAGTCTGACGCCAGGCCAGCGCCAGCACTTGTTCGAGAATCGCTTCGGCCAGCCAGGTCAGGTAGTCGCTGACTTTCATCAGCGGCAAGCTGCCGGCGATTTCCGACGCAGCCACCCGCAGGCGGTGAGCCAGCTTGAAGTGACGCAAGGCTTCCATCTGTTGTTCGAGATCATCTTCGGGGATTCGCGTCAGCCGTTCGCGCAATTCGGCGGCCAGTTCCGGCGCCAGGGGCGGCTTGAACAAACGACCTTCGTTGAGCAACTCGTCGAGTAACAGCGGGAAGCGGGTGATCTGTTCAGCGATCCATGGACTGGCCGCGCATAAGGTCAGCAGTCGGCGCAAGGCTCCCGGGTTTTCCGTGAGCAGCACCAGATAGGCAGAACGCCGCGCCACCGCTTCGACTAGCGGCAACACCCGCTCCAGCACCAGATCCGGACTGGCATGCTCCACGGCCTGAGCCAGCAAGCGCGGAATAAATGCATCGAGCCGCTCACGACCGAGGCGCTGCATGGCGCGCAATTGCGGGCTACCGCGCAGAGCGGCCAGAGCTTTCAACGCTTTCGGTGCATCGACGAAACCGCCTTCCTCCAATTGCCGGCAAGCGGCGTCTTCGTCCTGAGATTCTTCCCAGAGCGGTAGCCACTCACCACCGACCACCACTTGGCTTTCGTCACCCTCTTCTTCATCAGGGTCGGCGATCACCTGGCGGAAGTGCCAATCGACCCGGCCACGCCAATACATAAGTTGTTCATGGAACGCCGTCCAGTTGGCAAAGCCGAGCATGAAGGCAATTCGCGCCTGATCGCGCTCTCCGTCCGGGAGCATTTGCGTCTGACGGTCGGCAATCGCCTGGATCGCATGCTCGGTGTAACGCAGGAATTCATAGCCTTCGCGCAACTCGCTGATGACCGCAGGCGGCAAATAACCCTGTCCTTCCAGGGTACTCAGTACTTTTAATAGCGGACGCTGCTGCAAGCTCAGGTCGCGGCCACCGTGAATCAACTGGAACGCCTGGGCGATAAACTCGACCTCGCGAATCCCGCCGGAACCCAGCTTGATGTTCTCGGCCATGCCTTTGCGCCGGACTTCCTGCTGAATCAGCTGTTTCATGGTGCGCAGCGCTTCGATCGCGGAGAAGTCCAGGTAACGCCGATAAACGAATGGTCGTAACATCTCGAGCAATTGCGCACCGGCGACCTGATCCCCGGCCACCACCCGCGCCTTGATCATCGCGTAGCGTTCCCAGTCGCGGCCCTGATCCTGGTAGTACTGCTCCAGCGCGTTGAAGCTCAGCACCAGAGCGCCGGACGAACCGTACGGACGCAGGCGCATATCGACACGGAATACGAAACCGTCAACGGTCATCGGGTCCAGCGCCTTGATCAGCCGCTGACCAAGACGAATAAAGAACTCCTGATTATCCAGCGCACGCTTCACGCCGACCGTCTCGCCGCCTTCGGGGTAGGCGAAGATCAAATCGATATCAGAAGAAAGGTTGAGCTCCACGGCGCCGAGCTTGCCCATACCAAGGATGACCATCTGTTGCGGCTCGCCACTGCGTCGACCGGTCGGCGTGCCAAACTGTTGGCAATGGCGCAGATACAGCCATTGATAGGCCTGATCGATGCTGGCGTCAGCCAGGTCCGACAGATCGCGACAGGTTTGCACCAGATCCGCCTGGCGGTTCAGATCGCGCCAGATGATCCGCACCTGGTGCCGGGCACGCTGACGACGCAGGGCACGACCGAGCTCATCGTCGCTCTGTGCCAGTTGCACGGCGGCAGCGATCTGGCCACACAACTCGCCGGGGGCAAAGCTGCGGTCCAGTTCGCCAGAGCGCACCAGCTCGAGCAACATCAAAGGGTCACGCAGGCTCTGTTCAATGACAAAGTCGCTGGACGCAGTCACGCGGGCAAATGCCGCCCAGCGCTCAGGCGACCATGAGGACAAACCATGATCATCATCCAGAGCGGCGACGGCAGTGCGTAACGACTGCTCGGCACGGCTGACCAATGGAAGGAGAATGGCCGGCAGTTCGGCCAGCGTAGGCAGGCTCATGGTCTATCCTTGATCGGCGTATGAAAGTCCGATTGTAGTGATTTCAAGAAACACGCTACGTGAAGGACTGTCGAACAAAAGTTAGAAATAGCTGAAAAAACAATTTTCTTGGCAGTTAACATCAAGCTTCTACCTTTTCTTGTTCGATAAAGACCAACAATAACGATTATGCTCACCAGTCATAAGCCGCTTATCGGTCGATCTTCTGTAGTTTTACTACTGGTATATACATTCGAAAGGCTGAAATGGCCGACGATTTGTAGTAAAACTACACAACACCGGAGCAACCTTCCGGTAATCCAAGAATTTATGTCGTCTGCCCACAAGGCCAGTCGCAAACTCAGGCAACCGATTCTGGAAGCCTTTCCGCCCTGGAGCAAGCCATGCAAGACCTCGATCCCGTCGAAACCCAGGAATGGCTGGACGCCCTGGAATCGGTTCTCGACAAAGAAGGCGAAGACCGTGCTCACTATCTGATGACCCGTATGGGCGAACTCGCGACCCGCAGCGGCTCGCAACTGCCCTACGCCATCACCACGCCGTACCGCAACACGATCCCTGTTACCCACGAAGCACGCATGCCTGGCGACCTGTTCATGGAACGCCGCATTCGCTCGTTGGTACGCTGGAACGCGATGGCCATGGTGATGCGCACGAACCTGAAAGATTCTGACCTGGGCGGTCACATCTCCAGCTTCGCCTCCAGCGCAACCCTGTATGACATCGGCTTCAACTACTTCTTCCAGGCCCCGACCGACGAACATGGCGGCGACCTGATCTACTTCCAGGGTCACACTTCGCCAGGCGTTTACGCCCGTGCGTTCATGGAAGGCCGCATCACCGAAGACCAGATGGACAACTTCCGCCAGGAAGTCGACGGTCACGGCTTGTCGTCCTACCCGCACCCTTGGCTGATGCCTGACTTCTGGCAATTCCCGACGGTATCCATGGGTCTGGGCCCGATCCAGGCGATCTACCAGGCACGCTTCATGAAGTACCTGGAAGCCCGTGGCTTCATCCCTGAAGGCAAGCAAAAAGTCTGGTGCTTCCTGGGCGACGGCGAGTGTGACGAGCCGGAATCCCTGGGTGCCATCTCGCTGGCTGGCCGCGAGAAGCTGGACAACCTGATCTTCGTTATTAACTGCAACCTGCAGCGTCTCGACGGCCCGGTTCGCGGCAACGGCAAGATCATCCAGGAACTCGAAGGCGTGTTCCGCGGTGCTCAGTGGAACGTCAACAAGGTCATCTGGGGCCGTTTCTGGGACCCGCTGCTGGCCAAAGACGTCGACGGCATCCTGCAACGCCGGATGGACGAAGTCATCGACGGCGAGTACCAGAACTACAAAGCCAAAGACGGCGCGTTCGTGCGTGAACACTTCTTCAACTCGCCGGAACTCAAGGCGATGGTTGAAGACCTGTCCGACGACGAGATCTGGAAACTCAACCGTGGCGGCCACGACCCGTACAAGGTGTACGCGGCGTACCACGAAGCGGTCAACCACAAAGAACAACCGACCGTCATCCTGGCCAAGACCATCAAGGGTTATGGCACCGGTGCCGGCGAAGCGAAAAACACCGCGCACAACACCAAGAAGGTCGATGTCGAGAGCCTGAAGCTGTTCCGCGATCGTTTCGACATTCCGGTCAAAGACAACGAACTCGAAAACCTGCCGTTCTTCAAACCAGAAGAAGGCAGCGCCGAAGCCCGTTACCTGAGCGAGCGTCGCACCGCACTGGGCGGTTTCGTGCCTCAGCGTCGCGCCAAGAGCTTCAGCATTCCGACTCCGCCACTGGACACCCTCAAGGCTATCCTGGACGGTTCCGGCGACCGCGAAATCTCTACCACCATGGCCTTCGTGCGGATTCTTTCGCAGCTGGTCAAGGACAAGGAAATCGGTCCGCGCATCGTGCCGATCATCCCGGACGAAGCCCGTACCTTTGGTATGGAAGGCATGTTCCGTCAGCTGGGCATCTACTCCTCCGTCGGCCAGCTCTACGAGCCAGTCGATAAAGACCAGGTGATGTTCTACCGCGAAGACAAGAAAGGTCAGATTCTCGAGGAAGGCATCAACGAAGCGGGCGCCATGAGCTCCTTCATTGCCGCCGGTACTTCGTACAGCAGCCACAACCAGCCAATGCTGCCGTTCTACATCTTCTACTCGATGTTCGGCTTCCAGCGTATCGGTGACCTGGCCTGGGCCGCTGGCGACAGCCGTACCCGTGGCTTCCTGATCGGTGGCACCGCCGGCCGTACCACGCTCAACGGCGAAGGCCTGCAACACGAAGACGGTCACAGCCACATGCTGGCTGCGACCATCCCGAACTGCCGCACCTTTGATCCAACCTACGGCTACGAGCTGGCGGTGATCATCCAGGACGGCATGAAGAAGATGACCGAAGAGCAGCAGGACGTTTTCTACTACATCACCGTGATGAACGAAGCCTACACCCAGCCAGCCATGCCGGCCGGTGTCGAGGAAGGCATCATCAAGGGCATGTACCTGCTCGAGGAAGACACCCGCGAAGCGGCGCACCACGTACAGCTGATGGGCTCCGGCACCATCCTGCGTGAAGTCCGTGAAGCGGCGAAGATTTTGCGTGAAGAGTTCAACGTCGGCGCTGACGTGTGGAGCGTAACCAGCTTCAACGAACTGCGTCGCAACGGCCTGGCCGTGGAACGCAGCAACCGTCTGCACCCAGGTCAGAAGCCTCAGCTGAGCTACGTCGAAGAGTGCCTGAACGGCCGTCAAGGTCCGGTCATTGCCTCGACCGACTACATGAAACTGTTTGCTGAGCAAATTCGTCAGTGGGTCCCGTCCAAGGAATTCAAAGTCCTGGGCACCGACGGTTTCGGCCGCAGTGACAGCCGCAAGAAGCTGCGTCACTTCTTCGAAGTCGACCGTCATTTCGTGGTGTTGGCAGCCCTGGAAGCCTTGGCTGACCGTGGCGACATCGAACCTAAAGTGGTGGCTGAAGCCATCGCCAAGTTCGGTATCAACCCGGAAAAACGCAACCCACTGGACTGCTGAGGAGATTTTCTGTGAGCGAACTCATTCGCGTACCTGACATCGGCAGCGGTGAAGGTGAAGTAATTGAACTGATGGTCAAGGTCGGTGATCGCATCGAAGCTGACCAGAGCCTGCTGACACTTGAGTCGGACAAGGCGAGCATGGAGATTCCGGCCCCCAAGGCCGGTGTCATCAAGAGCCTGAAAGTGAAGCTGGGCGATCGCCTGAAAGAAGGCGACGAGCTGATGGAACTGGAAGTCGAAGGTGCCGCGGCGGCGCCAGCGGCTGCCGCGCCTGCTGCCAAGGCCGAAGAAAAACCGGCTGCCGCTCCTGCTCCTGCAACGGCTGCTGCTCCAGCGGCTGCAACCACTCAGCAAGTGCACGTGCCGGACATCGGTTCGTCGGGCAAGGCCCAGATCATTGAGATCCAGGTTAAGGTCGGCGACACCGTCGAGGCTGATCAATCACTGATCACCCTGGAATCCGACAAGGCCAGCATGGAAATCCCTTCGCCCGCCGCTGGCGTGGTCGAAAGCATCAGCGTCAAGCTCAACGACGAAGTCGGCACTGGCGACCTGATTCTGGCCCTGAAAGTGGCGGGTGCTGCGGCACCGGCTGCTGCCGTGCCAGCTCAGGCTGCTGCGCCGGCCGCCGCTGCTCCAGCGCCAGCCGCCGCGGCCCCAGCTGCACCGGTAGCTGACAGCGTCCAGGACATTCACGTCCCGGACATCGGTTCGTCAGGCAAGGCCAAGATCATCGAAGTCCTGGTCAAGGCCGGCGACACCGTTGAGGCCGATCAGTCGCTGATCACCCTGGAATCCGACAAGGCGAGCATGGAAATTCCATCGCCTGCCGCTGGCGTGGTGGAAAGCGTTTCCATCAAGCTGGACGACGAAGTCGGTACCGGCGACCTGATCCTCAAACTGAAAGTCAAAGGCGCCGCTCCCGCTGCTGCTCCAGCGCCTGCCGCTGCGGCACCGAGCGCTCCTGCGCAAGCGGCAGCTGCACCTGTTGCCGCCACTCCTGTTGCTGCACCTGCTGCTGCCCCGGCCAAGCCTGGCGCCAAGGTTCACGCAGGTCCTGCGGTGCGCCAACTGGCCCGTGAATTCGGCGTCGAGCTGGGTGCAGTCAGCCCAAGCGGCCCGCACGGCCGTGTGCTGAAAGAAGACGTGCAGGTTTACGTCAAAGCCATGATGCAGAAGGCCAAGCAAGCACCAGCTGCTGGCGGCGCAACTGGCGGCGCGGGCATTCCTCCGGTTCCGGTGGTCGACTTCAGCCGTTTCGGCGAAATCGAAGAAGTGCCGATGACTCGCCTGATGCAAATCGGCGCGTCGAGCCTGCATCGCAGCTGGCTGAACATTCCGCACGTGACCCAGTTTGACCAGGCGGATATCACCGAGCTGGAAGCGTTCCGTGTTGCTCAGAAAGCCGTCGCAGAAAAGGCCGGCGTCAAGCTGACCGTGCTGCCACTGCTGCTCAAGTCCTGCGCGCACCTGCTCAAGGAACTGCCGGACTTCAACAGTTCGCTGGCGCCAAGCGGCAAAGCGATCATCCGCAAGAAGTACGTCAATATCGGCTTCGCCGTCGACACTCCAGATGGCCTGCTGGTACCGGTCATCAAGGACGTCGACAAGAAGAGCTTGCTGCAACTGGCTGCCGAAGCTGCCGTACTGGCGGAGAAAGCCCGGACCAAGAAGCTCTCGGCTGACGACATGCAGGGTGCTTGCTTTACCATCTCCAGCCTCGGGCACATTGGCGGCACCGGCTTCACGCCGATCGTCAACGCGCCGGAAGTCGCGATCCTCGGTGTTTCCAAGGCAACCATCCAGCCGGTCTGGGACGGTAAAGCCTTCCAGCCGAAACTGATGCTGCCACTGTCGCTGTCCTATGATCACCGTGTGATCAACGGCGCCGCTGCTGCACGCTTCACCAAGCGTCTGAGCGACCTGTTGGGCGACATCCGCACCATCCTGCTGTAAGCCTCAAACCGGCTCTTCTGTCATGGGAGAGCCGGTTCAGCACTGTTTCCGAGCGCCACGCTCGTACCTCAACCCCGCCAATTTGGCGGGGCTTTTTTTGCCTGAGCTTTTTTGTCTGGATTGATCTCCAGCCCTTCCCGATCAAAGTCGAATGTTCTGACGAGCCTGACAACTTCTCGCCTACAGCACGTTACCGAGCTACGGACTTCATACGTCCCCAAAAACCACACGCTAAAGCTCGCGACTTGAACAACCTGCCCCCCTCGTGTCGTTAACCCTATCGATACAAAACCCAACCCTTTACTGCGCTGGCAATAACTATTTATTAAAAGCTTTTTTCGACAGGACTCGAGAATGATCAAACCCAGCGTTGGCCCGATCATTGGCCATACCACTGCCCATCATTCGCGCATATTGCTGCGTGCCATTTATAGTCGAGCGCCTCTGACCTTCGGCGGTATTCGCCATCGCCGGGCGGGAGAGCAGGCATGGTCGCAAGGCGCTTTCGTCTTGCTGGACAAGCTGCACGATATGACGGGCATCGTTGTACTCAAAGGGCTGGAAGCGGATACCCGATACGAGTATCAGGCGGGCTGGTTCACCACGGCTGACAGGGGTGAAACCGTGGAAACCGTCCACGATCTTGCGCTGCGATGGCCAGAGCGTATTTATACGTTTAACACCTGTTCGAACGATAAGGCCCTGCCACGTTCCTATATCCTTGGCTCCTGCCGTTACTTGCGCATGACGTTAGGCATACCCTCAGATCCCGAACTGGGTGACGGTATATTTGCAGCGATCAACGCTTTGGTACGAGACTCCAGGACCCCGGTCGACGGGATGCTGATGACAGGGGATCAGGTGTACGTCGATGATCTGAATATCGTCGCGCCGGACCGCGAATACGAAGACATTCTGCACAAGTACCGGACGGCATTCTCTCAGCCGCATATCCACCAGCTGATGGCCCATGTGCCGACGTACATGATTCTGGATGATCATGAAATCGAGGATAACTGGCCGGCCAGGGCCAGCAGCGGTGACCAGGCGCTGTTCAACAGTGCCATCCGCGCCTATGAGCTCTACCAGTGCAGCCACAGCCCGGCCCACGCGCTTTTGCCTTCAGGGCAGCTGGAGCGCAGTATTCCTCACTACTGGTATCAGTTCGCTCATGGAGATATTGAATGGTTCGTGCTGGATACCCGGACCCGGCGCACTCTTGCCAAAGAAGACCGACGCATTCTCGACAGTGAACAGGAACACGCGCTGCTCGACTGGCTTGTCACCAGCAACGCGAGGGTCAAGTTGGTGGTCAGCAGCGTCATGTTCTACCCGGACCGCAAGAACGATGACGGTGATGCCTGGAAATCTTTCCCGGCGCAGCGCGACCGGATCCTTGAATCCATCCGCAGCAACAAGGTCAAGAATGTGATCTTTATCGCCGGCGATGTACACGGCTCGCTGACCAGCCAACTGACCCACTGCGAAGACCCGGACTTCATGGTCCACACCATCGTTTCCTCACCGCTGTGCAACAGCAAGCTGCTGCCCTATGCCAACGCCGGCAGCTTCATCCTGGACCAACCGCTCGCCGGCCTTGGCCACGGCAGCTATCACCAGAAACTCACCAGCCCCGTGGTCAGCCAGGACAATTTCGCGCGCATGACCATCGATACCGAGCGCATCAACGTCGATTACTACGACAAACAAGGCACCCTCCTGCAATCAGTGGGTATTGCCCTGCGCTGATACCCAAGGCGCTGTGTCTATGGGGCAGGTGTACGCTGTCCCATGAACATCAGTTTGCGTGTCACCTGCAGAAATCCTCCACCGTGCCGACACATTCTTATAGCACTTAGCCTTCATCTCACTTGTCAGTCTGTGCCGCATGATGCAACCTTGCCGCAGGCAACAGTAAAGAGGGCGCGAGCCCGGCGCGATCAGCATTTTCGAAGCGAGTTTCCCCATGAAAAGCCAACCCGATGCCACCAGCCGTATGGTGGCCGAGGTAGTGACGCAGTTGCCTGTGCCCTCGCGGCTCGGCATGCTGCGTTTCGAGCGGCTGAATGAGGCTAGCTGGGCGCTGCTGTTCCTTGATCCCAATTGCGAACGTCAATTCGGTCTGGCTGCCGTCGAGCTCTGCGCACTCGTGGGTTCGCCCTATGCCAGCCTGATGGAGCCTGAAGCGCGCTATCAACTGCATGACGCGATTCAGCAGCAATTGACCGCAAGCCCGCATTACCTGATCCGCTATACGCTGCACACTAGCCAAGGGCCTTTGAGCCTGCTGGAACTCGGGGAGGCCTACAAACAACACAATCGGCACCTGCTACGTGGCTACCTGCTGGTGGTCGGGGGCCTGTTCAACGACGACCCGCAACAGCCAGTGCTGGATCTGGAGACTCAGAACACCCGCCTGCAGATTGCCCTGGAACTCAACCAGCGAGCGCAGCAGGAACAGCTCCAGCACCTGGAGCGGGTTCGTGCCCAGCAGGACCTGATTCTGCTCCTGGCTCGCCAGCGCTACAGCACCAACAATTCCCTGCAAGAAGCCGCCGAATTGATCACCCGCAGCGCCTGCGACATCTACGAGGTCGATAGTGCAAGCATCTGGAATCTCGTAGACCAGCATCTGGTGCCGATTTCTGCGTACAACCGAGGCTCCCGGGAATACCGGATGCCAGACGTCATCGATGCGAGCGGTTTCCCCGGCTATCTGGAAGCCCTGCACACCAGCCGGGCGATCGACGCCCATAACGTCATGCACGATTCACGCACCCGGGAAATGGCCGAGAGCCTGCGGCCGCGCAACGTCCACGCCTTGCTCGACGCCAGCATTCGTGTCGACGGCCAGGTAGTCGGCGTGCTCTGCCTTGAGCAGACCGGCATGACCCGCGCCTGGCAGTCGGATGAGATTGCCTTCGCCGGCGAGTTGGCCGATCAGTTCGCCCAGGTCATCAACAACCACAACCGACGCACCGCCACCAGCGCCCTGCACCTGTTCCAGAGGGCTGTCGAGCAAAGCGCCAACGCCTTTCTGCTGGTCAATTGCGAAGGCGTGGTGGAATACGTCAACCCGAGTTTTACCGCGATCACCCAGTACAGCACCGAAGAAGTCCACGGCCACAAGCTGTCGGAACTGCCGGCACTGGAAAACCTCAGCGAATTGCTGTTCGACGCACCGTCGAGCCTGGCCAAGAGCAACAGCTGGCAGGGCGAGTTCAAGAGCCGGCGTAAAAACCTCGAACCCTACTGGGGCCAGCTGTCGATATCCAAGGTCTACGGTGACAATCGAGAGCTGACGCATTACATCGGCATCTACGAAGACATCACCCAGAACAAGCTCGCCCAACAGCGCATCGAGCGCCTGGCCTACACCGACAACCTGACCAACCTGGGCAACCGCCCGGCGTTCATCCGCAACCTCGACGAGCGCTTTGCCCGCGACAGCGACACCCCGATCAGCCTGCTGCTGGTGGACATCGACAATTTCAAGCGGATCAACGACAGCCTCGGCCACCAGACCGGTGACAAACTGCTGATCAGCCTCGCCCGACGGCTGCGTAACAGCCTGAGCCCGAGCGGCAGCCTGGCGCGTTTCGCCAGTAACGAATTCGCCGTGCTGCTCGACGACACCGACCTTGAGGCCGGCCAGCAAGTCGCCAGCCAGTTGCTGATGACACTGGACAAGCCGATGTTCGTCGACAACCAGTTGATCAGCGTCACCGGCTCCGTGGGCCTGGCCTGCGCGCCGCTGCATGGCCGCGACCCGCAAACCCTGATGCGCAACGCCGGGCTCGCTTTGCACAAGGCCAAAGCCAACGGCAAGCATCAGGTTCAAGTGTTCACCGAAGCGCTGAACGCCGAAGCCAGCTACAAACTTTTCGTCGAAAACAACCTGCGCCGCGCCCTGACCCAGAACGAGCTGGAAGTGTTCTATCAGCCCAAGCTCTGCCTGCGCAGTGGCCGTTTACTGGGGATGGAAGCCTTGCTGCGCTGGAACCATCCGGAAAAGGGCATGATCCGTCCGGACCAGTTCATCAGCGTCGCCGAAGAAACCGGGCTGATCATTCCCATTGGAAAATGGGTCGCCCGTCAGGCCTGTTGCATGAGCAAGCAACTGAGCGCCGCCGGCCTGGGCGATCTGCAAGTGGCGATCAACCTGTCGCCCAAGCAGTTTTCCGACCCGGACCTGGTGGCGTCCATCGCCGGCATCCTCAAGGAAGAACAGCTGCCCGCCTCCCTGCTGGAGCTGGAACTGACCGAAGGCCTGCTGCTGGAAGCTACCGAAGACACTCACTTGCAGCTCGACCAACTGAAACGCCTGGGCCTGACCTTGGCCATGGACGACTTTGGCACCGGTTATTCATCCCTGAGCTACCTGAAAAAATTCCCGATCGATATCATCAAGATCGATCGCAGCTTCATTCATGAAATCCCGGATAACCAGGACGACATGGAAATCACCTCCGCGGTGATCGCCATGGCCCACAACCTGAAACTCAAAGTGGTCGCCGAAGGCATCGAGACTTCCGAGCAGTTGGCGTTCCTGCGCCGCCACCGCTGCGACGTCGGCCAGGGTTACCTGTTCGACCGACCGATCCCGGGCTCAGAGCTGATCGAAAAGCTTAAACGCTACCCGCGTGGCCCAATCGCCTGACAGCGCTGTAACACTCGGGCAAACTGTCAGTCTATCTACCACAGCTCATCCCAACCTGACTGAGAGGACTTGAACCATGGTCTTGCGCTCGGAAATTCTGGTGAACAAAAAAGTGCTACCTACTAAAGAACAAGCTCTGCCTGGTCGCGAAACCCCGATGACCGTGCCAGCCGAACACTTCGTCAACGGCCACCCGCTGCTCGGCCCATTCCCGGGTACGGTGGACTTCGCAATCTTCGGCCTGGGTTGCTTCTGGGGCGCGGAACGTCGCTTCTGGCAACGCGAAGGCGTGTACAGCACGGCCGTGGGCTACGCTGGCGGCTTCACGCCGAACCCGACCTACGAAGAAGTCTGCTCGGGCCTGACCGGTCACAGCGAAGTCGTGCTGGTGGTCTACGAGCCGGAGATCGTCAGCTATGAAGCGTTGCTGGCATTGTTCTGGGAGCTGCATGACCCGACCCAGGGCATGCGCCAAGGCAACGATATCGGCACTCAATACCGCTCGGTAATCTACGCCACCAAGCCGGAACAATTAGAAGCGGCCAGGAAAAGCGGACAGGTGTACCAGGCTGCGCTGACCAAGGCGGGCATGGGCACCATCACCACGGAAATAGAGCAAGCCCCGACTTTCTACTACGCCGAGGCCTATCACCAGCAGTACCTGGCGAAGAATCCCGAGGGCTACTGCGGGATCCGCGGCACGGGCGTGACCTGCCCGATCTGATCGGATGACTGATCGTTGATCGTTCCCACGCGCAGCAAAGGAATGCAGCCTGTGACGCTCTGCGTCACGTCTTCATACGGACGCAGAGCGTCCATTGAGGCGTTCCCACGCAGAGCATGGGAACGATCACCCAAACGCGGCTTATTCGGCGATCAACCAATCCATCTGCCAGCCACCCTGAGTCTGCCCCAGCTTCTTCGACAGCCATGGCAGCAACTCACGCAACTCCTCCTCCAGCCCCCACGGCGGATTGGCAATCGCCAGCCCGGAGCCGTTCAGGCTATTGGGCGTATCCAGTGGATGCACCAGCAACTCCACCCGCAACAGCTTCGGTGCACCGGTGCCCGCCAGGTCCTGATAGAACCGACGCAACATCCGTTGATCCTTCACCGGATACCAGATCGCCGCCACCGTCTGACGCATCCGGCCAATCGCCTCTTTCAACGACGCTGCACAGCGCTGCATCTCATCGAGCTGTTCGAACGGCGGATCGATCAACATCAACGCCCGCTTCTCCGCCACCGGCAACAACGCCCGCGGCACATGCCAGCCTTCGCCCAGGTGCACCGCAACGCGGCGATCACCCTTCATGTTGTCCTTGAGCAAACGCCCGTCTTCCGGATGCTTCTCGTTGAGCAACACCCGATCCTGAGCACGGGTCAAACGTCGCGCCAGCTCCGGCGAGCCCGGGTAATAGCGTAACTCGCCATCCGGGTTCATCTCATGCAGCGCCTGCATGTAATCAGCAGTCAGCAGCGGCAGATCCGGCTCGTTCCACAACCGGGCGATACCCTCCAGATACTCGCCGGTGCGGCTGGCCTCGTCGCCCTTGAGGTCATACAGACCAATCCCGGCGTGAGTATCGAGATAGGCAAACGGCTGCTCCTTGCGCGACATCAAGGCAATGAGGCGGGTCAAGGTCAGGTGTTTGAAGACGTCGGCGTGGTTGCCGGCGTGGAAGGCGTGGCGATAGTTCATGGTTGCTCCTGCGCAGGAGACGAAGTTTACCTTGTACAGCGCGGGACGTCAGGGGTTCACAGCCAAGCGGACAGGCGCCGTTTACCTGTAGCAGCTGGCAAAGCCTGCGATCTTCCGATCGCTCCCACGCTCTGCGTGGGAACGATCATCAGCGTTATTTCGAAACCTGCGCCTGCAACCGCCGCCCGATCACATCCAGCAAATCACACCCATCGCGCAACGCAATGGCGCACAACCGTGCAAAGTCATACAGGATCACCGCATCGCTATGAATCTCCTCGCGCATCGCCAGGCTCTCCATCACCTGAGTGACCGCCCGAATGCGGTGATCGGCAGCCTCCAGTAACACATCGAGGGGAGCTTGAGTGTCGACAAACAGAGCCGGGATATCGCAATCGTTGCTGGTGAGGGCCATGAAGCGATTGGTGGCCTGGGTGGTATCAGTGGAAAAGGGTGGATCGGGGGTAAGTGTTGTCATGGGTCTGATTCCTAACGTATGGGTCGGAGCCGCCAACAATCACTTCCACGCGATTAAGGTGGCGGCTGTACGCAGGTGTGGAAGACCAGGACGTTAGGCACCCGGCGCACTCAAGGGTGCCCCGCGCACAGCCACCATAAAACACAGACGATAAAAACGCCGGACAGGTGGCGCTTTGTGCGCCTAACGATATAAAGGCTTCCACACCCTGTCACTGAATTTGCAGTGACACCCAAAGGCTATCGATGAAGTCAGGGTCTCGCCAGTTCACACAAACCACCACAACCTGCAGGAAATCTCCGACGAGATCGCCCTGAAACGTCGCCACTCGCCCCAACGCCATCACGGGCAATGACTAGCCGCCCCCTTTTCCTACAGAGCCACACGCAACTCGACAAATCAGGCCGGCCGGTAGGCCGCCTCGACCCGCTCTGGCTTTTGACCCACCCGCCCCTTCGGAAGGCCGAGTGGAGGTGTTCATCAGGGGACTGGCGCGCAGCGCCGTTCGGCGCAGCCGAACCCATCGCATGGAGGTCGTGCAGTGGTCAACTAATTCCGGACACCTCAATAGGTGGTTTCGACGCCATTGCCCGTTCGTAAACGGTCGGTGGCAGATATCCCAGTTTTGAGTGCAGCCGCTCGTTGTTGTAAAACCCAACGATGTATTCAGTGATGTCACGTATCGCTTCGGCGTGGTTGGCGTAATCGCGCCGCCATACCCGCTCCATTTTCAAACTCAGGAAGAAGCGCTCCATCACTGAGTTGTCCCAACAATTACCTTTACGGCTCATACTTTGCTGCATGTTATTTCTTGCCAGCAGCGCCCTGTAGCTCGCGCTAGCGTACTGGCTACCGCGATCCGAGTGAGCGATCAGACCAGGTGGCGGTTGACGCTGAGCAACTGCCAGTTGCATTGCACTACACACCAGCTCGGCAGGCATGTTCGGGGCCATGGACCAACCCACGATCTTACGTGAGAACAAGTCCAGTACCACGGCCAGGTACAGCCAGCCGCTACGGGTCCGGATATAGGTAATGTCCGCCACCCA
>NZ_JBWKTM010000007.1:179318-319159 GCF_059420325.1 Pseudomonas sp. GW821-FHT04C07 | reverse complement strand
CCTCAGGGGCGCCATCGCTGGCAAGCCAGGCTCCTACAGATGGGGTAGTGTGGCTACCGAGGGTGGCACAAAATCAAACGCTGCCAGCTGAAACCCTTGCTCATCGACCTGCAACGCCCAGCCCTGACGATCCCAATCGCCCAGCACAATGCGCCTGGCCGCCTGCTCGCCAATCTGCAGTTTGTGGATGGCAGGGCGGTGGGTGTGGCCGTGGACCAGGGTTTTCACGCCGTACTGCTGCATGATCCGCGGGATTTCCTCGGGGGTGACGTCGACGATGTCGTTGGCTTTCATCCGGTTTTGCGCGCGGCTTTCGCTGCGCAGCTTGCGCGCCAGTTTGTGCCGGGTGCGCAGCGGCAGATGGCGCAGCACGAACAAGGTGACGGGATTGCGCAGGTAACGGCGCAATTTCATGTAGCTTTCATCGCGGGTGCAGAGGCTGTCGCCGTGCATCAACAGCACTGGCTCACCTGCGAGCTGCACGACACTCGGGTCCTTGAGCAGGGTGCAGCCGGCTGCTTTGCAGAAGGCCTTGCCGAGCAGGAAGTCGCGATTGCCGTGCATCAGAAAAATCTGTGTGCCGCTCTCGCTGAGTTCGCGAAGAGCCTGGCAAATGGAGCGTTGGAAGGGGGTCATGGCGTCGTCGCCAATCCACACCTCGAAAAAGTCGCCCAGAATGTACAGCGCGGTCGCCGAGCGGGCGCGGGTGGCGAGCAAATCCAGAAACGCCCGGGTAATGTCCGGGCGCTCCTCTTCCAGATGTAAATCTGAAATCAGCAATATCACTCAATGATCTCGGCTTTCTCGATGATCACGTCGTCTGCTGGAACGTCCTGGTGGCCGGACTTCATGGTGGTCGAAACACCTTTGATCTTGTCGACGACGTCGGTGCCGGCGGTCACTTTACCGAACACGGCATAACCCCAGCCCTGAACGTTCTTGCCGCTGTGGTTGAGGAAGCTGTTGTCGGCAACGTTGATGAAGAACTGCGCGGAGGCCGAATGCGGCTCCATGGTACGCGCCATGGCGACAGTGTACTTGTCGTTGGAAAGACCGTTGTCGGCTTCGTTCTGGATGCTAGGACGCTTGTCTTTCTTTTCTTTCATGCCTGGCTCGAAACCGCCGCCCTGGATCATGAAGTTGCCGATGACACGGTGGAAAACGGTGTTTTCGTAATGGCCGGCTTTAACGTATTCGAGGAAGTTGGCAACGGTGATCGGGGCTTTCTCGGCGTTCAGCTCCAGGACGATGTCGCCGAAGTTGGTGCTCAGTTTGACTTTGCTCATATTCGTTACTCTTTCAAGGAATTCGTGGCTTTCGGGGCGCAGCATGACGCGTGCGAGCCCACACCTGTTTGGCAAAAACTCACCAAGGTGCGCAGTTTAGCGTGACGGCGGCGAATTTCGAGGCTGTTTTTCACTTCAGGCACATTAAAAGCAGCAGTTTTAGGGCCTGCTCTGTCAGGTGCTTGACAGCATCGGCTATGATAGGCGCTTTGATTTATCAGGCCCGCTACCTGGCCACGCACTTGTACGTCAAGGATCCTATGAGCAAGCCCACTGTCGACCCTACCTCGAATTCCAAGACCGGACCTGCCGTTCCAGTCAACTTCCTGCGCCCGATCATCCAGGCGGACCTGGACTCGGGTAAGCACACGCAGATCGTGACCCGCTTCCCGCCAGAGCCCAACGGCTACCTGCACATCGGTCACGCCAAGTCGATCTGTGTGAACTTCGGCCTGGCCGAAGAGTTCGGTGGCGTCACGCACCTGCGTTTTGACGACACCAACCCGGCCAAGGAAGACCAGGAATACATCGACGCCATTGAAAGCGACATCAAATGGCTGGGCTTCCAATGGTCCGGTGAAGTGCGCTATGCCTCGCAGTATTTCGACCAGTTGCACGATTGGGCGGTGGAGCTGATCAAGGCCGGCAAGGCCTACGTTTGCGACCTGACCCCGGAGCAAGCCAGGGAATACCGTGGCAGCCTGACCGAGCCGGGCAAGAACAGTCCGTTCCGTGAGCGCAGCGTCGAAGAGAACCTCGACCTGTTCGCCCGCATGAAGGCTGGCGAATTCAAGGATGGCGCGCGCGTACTGCGAGCGAAGATCGACATGGCTTCGCCGAACATGAATCTGCGCGACCCGATCCTGTATCGCATCCGTCACGAGCACCACCACCAGACCGGTGACAAGTGGTGCATCTACCCGAACTACGACTTCACCCACGGTCAGTCGGACGCCATCGAAGGCATCACCCACTCGATCTGCACCCTGGAGTTCGAAGGCCACCGCCCGCTGTACGACTGGTTCCTCGACAACCTGCCGGTCCCGGCGCACCCGCGTCAGTACGAGTTCTCGCGGTTGAACCTGAACTACACCATCACCAGCAAGCGCAAGCTCAAGCAGTTGGTCGACGAGAAACACGTTAACGGCTGGGACGACCCGCGCATGTCCACACTGTCGGGTTTCCGCCGTCGTGGCTACACCCCGAAATCGATCCGCAACTTCTGCGACATGGTCGGCACCAACCGTTCCGAAGGCGTGGTCGACTTCGGCATGCTGGAATTCAGCATCCGCGACGACCTCGACCACAGCGCCCCGCGTGCCATGTGCGTGCTGCGTCCGCTGAAAGTCGTGATCAGCAACTACCCGGAAGGCCAGGTCGAGAACCTCGAACTGCCGTGCCACCCGAAAGAAGACATGGGCGTACGGGCTCTGCCGTTCGCCCGTGAGATCTACATCGACCGTGAAGACTTCATGGAAGAGCCGCCAAAAGGCTACAAACGCCTGGAACCGAATGGCGAAGTGCGTCTGCGCGGCAGCTACGTGATCCGTGCCGACGAAGCGATCAAGGACGCCGATGGCAACATCGTCGAACTGCGTTGCTCGTACGATCCGGACACCCTGGGCAAGAACCCTGAAGGCCGCAAGGTCAAAGGCGTGATTCACTGGGTGCCGGCAGCGGCCAGCGTCGAGTGTGAAGTGCGTCTGTACGATCGCCTGTTCCGTTCGCCGAACCCTGAGAAGGCCGAAGACAGCGCCGGTTTCCTGGACAACATCAACCCTGATTCGCTGCAGGTGCTTACCGGTTGTCGTGCTGAGCCTTCGTTGGGCAATGCACAGCCGGAAGACCGTTTCCAGTTCGAGCGCGAAGGTTACTTCGTCGCGGATATCAAGGACTCGAAACCCGGTCACCCGGTATTCAACCGCACCGTGACCCTGCGTGATTCGTGGGGCCAGTGATTTAGAGCCAAGGAACAATCGTGCTTACGATCTACAACACGCTCACCAAGAGCAAAGAAGTCTTCAAGCCGCTGGATGGCAACAAGGTGCGCATGTACGTCTGCGGGATGACCGTGTACGACTACTGCCACCTGGGCCACGGGCGCAGCATGGTTGCGTTTGACCTGGTGACCCGCTGGTTGCGGTTCAGCGGTTATGACCTGACCTACGTGCGTAACATCACCGACATCGAAGACAAGATCATCAATCGCGCCCGTGAAAACGGCGAGCCGTACGACGTGTTGACCGAGCGCATGATCGCGGCGATGCACGAAGACGAGTCGCGCTTGAACATCCTCAAGCCGGACATGGAGCCACGGGCTACCGATTACATCCCCGGCATGCAGGCGATGATCCAGACCTTGATCGACAAGGGCTATGCCTACGCGCCGGGCAACGGCGACGTGTACTACCGCGTCGGCAAGTTCATGGGTTACGGCAAGCTGTCGCGCAAGAAGATCGAAGACCTGCGCATCGGCGCCCGCATCGAAGTCGACGAGTCGAAACAGGACCCGCTGGACTTCGTCCTGTGGAAAGCCGCCAAGCCGGGTGAGCCGAGCTGGGAATCGCCGTGGGGCGCCGGGCGTCCGGGCTGGCACATCGAGTGCTCGGTGATGTCGACCTGCTGCCTGGGCGAGACCTTCGACATTCATGGCGGTGGCAGCGACCTCGAGTTCCCGCACCATGAAAACGAAATCGCCCAGAGCGAAGCGGCCACTGGCAAGACCTACGCCAACGCGTGGATGCATTGCGGGATGATTCGCATCAATGGCGAGAAGATGTCCAAGTCCTTGAACAACTTCTTCACCATTCGCGACGTCCTCGACAAGTACCACCCGGAAGTCGTGCGTTACCTGCTGGTGTCGAGCCACTACCGCAGCGCGATCAACTACTCGGAAGACAACCTCAAGGACGCCAAAGGCGCTCTGGAGCGTTTCTACCACGCGTTGAAAGGCCTGCCGACGGTTCCGGCCGCCGGTGGCGAAGCCTTCGTCGAGCGTTTTACCCAAGTGATGAACGACGACTTCGGCACGCCGGAAGCCTGCGCGGTGCTGTTCGAGATGGTCCGTGAGATCAACCGTCTGCGTGAGAGTGATCTGAACGCAGCGGCCGGTCTGGCGGCACGCTTGAAAGAACTGGCCAGCGTGCTCGGTGTGTTGCAACTGCAAGCCGACGACTTCCTGCAAGCAGGAGCCGAAGGTCGGGTCGATGCAGCAGAAGTCGATGCGCTGATTCAGGCGCGCCTGACAGCCCGTGCCAACAAGGACTGGGCCGAGTCGGACCGCATCCGCGACCAGCTCACCGCCATGGGCGTGGTGCTGGAGGACGGCAAGGGCGGCACGACGTGGCGCCTGGCTGACTAAGGCCGGCGTTTTCTGCAAACAAAAACCCGCCTTGTGCGGGTTTTTGTTTATGCAAAGGTCGGGTTGATTGTTTGATCGTTTGATTGATCGTTCCCACGCTCCGCGTGGGAATGCAGCCCGGGACGCTCCGCGTCCCAACAGCGGACGCAGAGCGTCCATTGAGGCGTTCCCAGGCAGAGCGTGGGAACGATCATTTCAGCCGCTAGCGGTCTCTTTGCAGGCACATTCCGAGAAAGGGGAGAGCAGCCCCCAAACGCAAAAACGGCACCCGAAGGCGCCGTTTCTGTTTTCTGCTGCCTGTCGCTTAAGCGATCAACCGGCCAGGCCTGTCTGCTGAACCAGCGTCAGCAACGGCTGTGGGTACAGGCCGAGGAAGAACGCCAGAACAGCGATGGCCAGCAGCATGACGCCACCGGCACGTTGTTCCCAGTGCAGCTGGGCGTCAACGCGACGCAGGTTCGGTTCGATCAGGTACAGAGTGACCATCACACGCAGGTAGTAGAAGACGCCGATGGCACTACCCAGTACCAGAGAGCCGACCAGCCACCACTGGTGGGATTCGACACCGGTGGCGATGATGTAGAACTTGCCGATGAAGCCTGCGGTCAGCGGAATGCCGGCCAGCGACAGCATCATTACGGTCAGCACGGCGGTCAGGTACGGACGGCGCCAGAACAGGCCGCGGTATTCGTACAGGGCATCTGCGTCGCGGCCTTTGTACGGCGAGGACATCAGGGTGATTACGCCGAATGCGCCGAGGCTGGTGATCACGTAGGTGACCAGGTAAACGCCGATGGCTTCCACTGCCAGACCTTTGCTCGCCACCAGGGCGATCAGCAGGTAACCGAAGTGCGCGATGGAGGAGTAACCCAGCAGACGCTTGAGGTTGCTCTGGGTCAGTGCCAGCAGGTTACCAAACAGGATCGAGGCGATCGCAATGATGGTCAGAACGTTGCTCAGTACGCCACTGCTGGCCACCGGCGAGATCTGGAACAGACGCAACATCACCGCGAATACCGCAACCTTGCTCGCGGTGGCGAGGAAGGCTGCGATCGGGGCAGGAGCGCCTTCGTACACGTCGGGGGTCCAGAGGTGGAAGGGCACCAGCGACAACTTGAACGCCAGGCCGATCAGCATCATGGCCAGGCCCAGTTGCGCGATCGGGCTTGGCAGACCGGTAGCGGCCAGTGCGTGACCGATGCCGCTGAAGCTCAGGGTACCGGCCTCTGCGTAAAGCAGTGCCATGCCGAACAACAGGAACGCGGAACCGGCGGCCGACAGCACCATGTACTTGATGCCGGCTTCCAGGGAGCGCTTGTTGAAGAAGGCATACGCCACCAGGCCGTAGACTGGAACCGAGAGCAGTTCCAGGCCGACGAACAAGCCGGCCAGGTGCTGCGCGCTGACCAGAACCAAACCGCCGGCCGCAGCCATCAGGATCAGCAGGTACAGCTCTTCGCGGTTGCCCGGGTAACCCGTACTGCCATCGCCGAGGTAGGCGTGGGCGAGGGTCACACAGGCCAGGGTAGCGACCAGGATCAACGCCATGTAGAGGCAGGCGAAGCTATCGATCTGCAGCAGCGGGGTCACGGCCAGAGGCGCGACTTTCAGGGCCGGGAGGATCGACAGCAGGGCCAGGTTGAGACCGGCTACTGAAAGCAGGAAGGTCTGTGAGTGGTTGCGACGCCAGGCGATCGCCAGCATCACCACGATAATCGTGGCGCTGGTAATCAGCAGCGGCGCAAGCGCGATAAAGTGTTGAGTCGTCAGGTCCATAGCGCTCTTACCGGGCCGAAGCGAGTTGAGTGGAGGCGGTGCCGAACCATTGCTGCACGCCATGCATCGTCGCGGCAGAGGTATCGAGGAACGGTTGCGGGTAAATGCCGATGTAGACCAGCAGCCCTGCAAGTCCAACCACCATGATCAGTTCGCGAGCATCCATGCCGTGCAGTATTTCGTCCGACTTGGACGGGCCGAAGTAGGCACGGTGGATCATGATCAGCGAGTAGACCGAACCGAACACCAGACCGGAAGTGGCAATCGCGGTGATCCATGGCGCTCTGGCAAAGTTGCCCAGCAGGATCAGGAATTCGCCGACGAAGTTACCGGTACCCGGCAAACCCAGCGAAGCGGCTGCAAAGAACAGGCTGACCGCCGGCAGATACGCAATGCGTGACCACAGGCCACCCATCTCGCGCATGTCGCGAGTGTGCATGCGCTCGTACAACTGGCCGCTGATGATAAAGAGTGCGGCTGCCGAAACACCGTGCGCCAGCATCTGCATCACCGCGCCTTGCAGCGCCAGCTGGCTGCCGGAGTAGATCCCGATCAGCACGAAGCCCATGTGCGCAACGCTGGAGAAGGCGATCAGACGCTTGATGTCGGTTTGGGCGAACGCCAGGAACGCACCGTAGAAGATCCCGACCAGACCCAGGGTCATGGCGATCGGCGCGAACTCGGCCGAAGCATTCGGGAACAGCGGCAGGGCGAAACGCAACATCCCATAAGCAGCGGTCTTCAACAAGATACCGGCCAGGTCGACGGAACCGGCGGTCGGCGCCTGGGCGTGCGCATCCGGTAGCCAGGAGTGGAACGGCACCACGGGCAGCTTCACCGCGAAGGCGATGAAGAAGCCGAGCATCAGGATGTATTCGGTGGTCTGCGACATCTTGGTTTTCAGCAGCTGGGAGTAATCGAACGTGATCACCCCGGTGCTGTTGAAGTTGACCAGCACCAGACCCAGGATCGCCACCAACATGATCAGGCCGCTGGCCTGGGTGAAGATGAAGAACTTGGTCGCCGCGTAGATCCGGGTTTTCTTGCCATCCGATGAACTGTGACCCCAGAGCGCGATGAGGAAGTACATCGGCACCAGCATCATTTCCCAGAAGAAGAAGAACATGAACAGGTCGAGGGCGAGGAACACACCGACGACACCGCCCAGGATCCACATCAGGTTCAGGTGGAAGAAGCCCACGTGACGCTGGATCTCTTTCCAGGAGCAGAGTACCGAGAGGACACCCAGCAGACCGGTCAGCAGGATCATCAACAGCGACAGGCCGTCGAGGGCCAGGTGCACGTTGATGCCGAAGCGCTCGATCCAGACGTGCTTGAACTCAATCACCCAGGTCGGATCGGCGCCAGGCGCCGGTGCAAATGAATAGTCACCATGGGCCCACAGCCAGAGGCCAAGAGCGAGTTCCAGGGACATGGTCAGCAACGCAATCCAGCGTGGCAGGGTAGCGCCGAAGCGCTCACCCATCCAGCACAGCAGGCCGCCGATAAAGGGGATCAGGATTAGCCAAAGCAGAATCATGACGGGCTCAATTCCTTTCGCAATTTCGCAAGGTTCATATCAGACCGCTACCAACACAATGGCACCGATTACCAGCACGGCACCTGCGGCCATGGAAGCTGCATACCAACGCAGCTGGCCAGTCTCGGTACGGCTCAGGGAGTGATGTCCACCCTTGGCCATACGCGGGATCAAACCAATGGTCTGGTCGAGCGGGTCTTTGCGCAGTACATGGTTGATCATCAGGTACGGCTTGACGAACAGCTTGTCGTAGATCCAGTCGAAGCCCCACGCGGCGAACCACCAGGCCGAGAGCAGACGACCGATGCCGCTGTTGGCGATGGCGGTGACGAAGCGACGCTTGCCGAGGAACAGCAGTGCTGCCAGCAGGATACCGGACAGGGCGATAGCACCTGAGGCGATTTCCAGGCTGTGCTTGGCTTCGCCGCCGGCGTGGCCGACGCTTTCCGGCAGTACACCGTGCAGTGGTGGAACGATCATGGCGCCGATGAAGGTCGACAGGATGATCAGCACCGACAGTGGCAGCCAGTGGGCAATACCGTGACCGGCGTGGGCTTCGGTCTTCACTTCACCGTGGAACGTGATGAAGATCAGGCGGAAGGTGTACAGCGAAGTCATGAAGGCGCCGACCAGACCGGCGTACAGCAGGCCGTGGTTACCGCTGGCGAAGGCTTCCCAGAGGATTTCGTCCTTGGAGTAGAAACCTGCGGTCACCAGTGGCAGGGCCGCCAGCGCGGCACCGCCGACGATGAAGCTGACATAGGCCAAAGGCAGTTTCTTCCACAGGCCGCCCATCTTGAAGATGTTCTGCTCGTGGTGGCAGGCAACGATCACCGAACCGGATGCAAGGAACAGCAGCGCCTTGAAGAAGGCGTGGGTCATCAGGTGGAAGATCGCGCCTTCCCAGGCACCGACACCCAAGGCCAGGAACATATAGCCGATCTGGCTCATGGTCGAGTAGGCGAGGACGCGTTTGATGTCGGTCTGCACCAGCGCGGCGAAGCCGGCCAGTACCAGAGTCACGCCACCGACGATCCCTACTAGATGCAGGATATCCGGCGCCAAAGCAAACAGACCGTGGGTACGAGCGATCAGGTAGACACCGGCGGTCACCATGGTCGCGGCGTGGATCAGTGCCGAGACCGGGGTAGGGCCGGCCATCGCGTCTGCCAGCCAGGTTTGCAGCGGCAGTTGCGCGGATTTACCGACGGCACCACCGAGCAACATCAGGGTCGCCAGAACGATCCAGAAGTCGCCGACCTTGAAGTGTTCCGGAGCACGAACCATCAGCTCTTGAATGTTCAGCGTGCCCAGTTGCTGGAACAGGATGAACAGGCCGATGGCCAAGAACACGTCGCCGACACGGGTGACGATAAAGGCCTTGAGTGCGGCGTTACCGTTGTTGCGGTTGCTGTAGTAGAAACCGATCAACAGGTAGCTGCACAGGCCCACGCCTTCCCAACCGAAGTACAGGAACAGCAGGTTATCGCCCAGGACCAGGAACAGCATGCTGGCGATAAACAGGTTGGTGTAGGCGAAGAAGCGCGAGTAACCGGCTTCACCGCGCATGTACCAGGAAGCGAACAGGTGGATCAGAAAGCCCACGCCCACCACCACACCGAGCATGGTCACGGACAGACCATCCAGGTACAGGGCGAAGTTCGGCGTAAAGCCTTCCACCGCTATCCACTGCCACAACACCTGGGTGTAGTGGCCGCCTTCAGGCGGTGCGACGTTGAATTGCCAGATCACATAGGTGGCGACAATGGCCGAGAGGCCAACGGAGCCGACGCCGATCAATGCCGAGAGGTTTTCCGAGAGGCGTCCCCGAGAGAACGCCAGCAGCACAAAACCGATCAGAGGGAACAGGAAAGTCAGATAGAGAAGGTTCATCCGCGCATCTCGCTGGCAGCGTCGATATCGAGAGTGTGGAAGCGGCGATACAGCTGCAACAGAATCGCCAGGCCAATACTGGCCTCGGAGGCCGCAAGGCTGAGGACCAGAATGAACATGATCTGTCCATCCGGCTGCGCCCAGCGGCTACCGGCGACGATGAAGGCCAGACCCGAGGCATTCATCATGATCTCCAGGCTCATCAGCACGAAGAGAATGTTGCGGCGGACCATCAGGCCGACCAGACCGAGGCAGAACAACACGCCGGCGACGGCCAGGCCATGCTCGAATGGGATAGAGCCAAAAGGGATAGCAGGCATAGCGTTACTCCTTCGCCTCGGTGCGGCCCAGGTGGAACGCCGTGACGGCTGCAGCGAGCAGCAGCATCGAGGCGAGTTCGACCACCAGCAGATAAGGACCGAACAGGCTGATGCCCACGGTCTTGGCGTCTACGGTGGTGTGACCGATAGCGCCGGCGCTTGGATTGGCGAACAGCACATACAGCAGTTCAGCCAACAGCAACGCCGCGAGTACGACCGGACCAGCCCAGATACCGGGTTTGAGCCAGACGCGCTCTTGCTGAACCGAGGCCGGGCCCAGGTTCAGCATCATCACCACGAACACGAAAAGCACCAGGATGGCGCCGGCGTAGGCGATCACTTCCAGTACACCGGCGAATGGAGCACCGAGACTGAAAAAGGTCATCGCCACCGCGAGCAGCGAAATAATCAGGTAGAGCAGGGCGTGCACAGGGTTGGTGTTGGTGATCACGCGAAGCGTGGACACAACGGCAACACCTGATGCGAAATAGAAAGCGAATTCCATCTTTCTTCCTTAAGGCAGCAAGCTCTTCACGTTGATCGGTTCGGCTTCATTTTGCGCGGAGCCTTTTGGCTTACCGGCAATGGCCATACCTGCAACACGATAGAAGTTGTAATCAGGGTTCTTACCGGGACCGGAGATCAGCAGATCTTCTTTCTCGTAAACCAGGTCCTGACGTTTGAACTCGGCCATCTCGAAATCCGGTGTCAGCTGGATCGCAGTGGTCGGGCAGGCTTCCTCGCAGAGGCCGCAGAAAATGCAACGCGAGAAGTTGATGCGGAAGAAGTCCGGGTACCAGCGACCGTCCTCGGTTTCAGCTTTCTGCAGCGAGATGCAACCCACCGGACACGCTACGGCGCACAGGTTGCAGGCTACACAGCGCTCTTCGCCGTCGGGGTCGCGGGTCAGGACGATGCGCCCACGGAAGCGCGGCGGCAGGTACACCGCCTCTTCCGGGTACTGCAGCGTGTCGCGCTTGCGGAAGGCGTGGCCGAAAATCATCACCAGGCTGCGAAGCTGGGTGAAGAAGCCATGCACGATGTCAAAAGTATACTTGAACATGATTCTCTATCCTCACTGAGCCGCGACGGCGGGCGTGTTCAACAACACGATCGCAGCGGTCACCAGCAGATTGATCAGGGTCAGCGGCAGGCAGAATTTCCAGCCGAAATCCATCACTTGGTCATACCGTGGGCGCGGAATCGATGCGCGCAGCAGGATGAAGATCATGATGAAAAACGCGGTCTTCAGAGCAAACCAGATGAACGGGATCTGCGGCAAAATGTCGAAAGGTCCGTGCCAGCCACCGAAGAACAAAGTCACCAGCAGCGCCGAGATCAACACGATGCCGATGTACTCACCGACGAAGAACATGCCCCATTTCATGCCAGCGTATTCGATGTGGTAACCGTCGGCCAGTTCCTGCTCGGCTTCCGGCTGGTCGAAGGGGTGACGGTGAGTCACGGCCACGCCCGCGATGAAGAAGGTGAGGAAACCGAGGATCTGCGGAATGATGAACCACAGGTGCTGGGCCTGGTAATCGACGATGTCGCGCATGTTGAACGAGCCAGCCTGCGCCACGATGCCCATCAACGACAGACCCATGAACACTTCATAGGACACGGTTTGTGCCGAGGCCCGCAAGCTGCCCAACAGGGCGAACTTGTTGTTGCTCGACCAGCCGGCGAACAGCACCGCGTAGACCGACAGACCGGCCATGGCGAAGAAGAACAGCACGCCGATGTTCAGGTCCGCGACACCCCAGGTCGGGGTGATCGGGATGATTGCGAAGGCAATCAGCAAGGCGCTCATGGCCACCACTGGCGCCAAAGTGAAGATCACTTTGTCGGCGAACGGTGGCGTCCAGTCTTCCTTGAAGAACATCTTGATCATGTCGGCGGCGATCTGGAAGGCGCCGAACGGGCCAACCCGGTTCGGACCGTAACGGTCCTGCCAGAGGGCGAGCAAACGACGCTCGACCCAGCTCAGCAGCGCGCCGCAAACCACCACGGCGAGCAGAATCACGATGGCCTTGAGCACCGCGATGATCACGTCGATCACTTCAGGTGTGAACCAGGTCATTGAGCTGCCTCCTGCAGACCGTCAACGGTAAGGCCGGCGATGGCCGGTGGAATACCCGCCAGACCGGCAGGCAAGGCAACCAGACCAGCACCCAGCTCTTCATTGATACGCAGCGGCAGACGCAGGGTCTGGCCGGCAACATTCAAGCTGAGCAGGGCACCGTCGTTGACGCCCAGACGATCCGCTTCGGATTTGGCCACACAGACGTAGGCGGCCGGGATGCGTTCCTGAACCGGAGCGGCTTTCGAAGAGTTCTCTTCACTGCCGAACAGGTGATAGAACGGCACCGCTTGCCAGGTTCCGCGAGCAGGGGAGAACGCGCCCGGAATGCTGGCGAACCAGCTCAGGCCATCACCCTGGGTTTCGATCAGGCGAGTACCAGGGTCGCCGGCACGCAGGTGACCACCGACTTCGTCCTGGAACTTGTTCCAGGCTTGCGGCGAGTTCCAGCCCGGAGACCAGGCGAATGGCACTTGCTGACGTGGTTCGGCGGAGCCCGAGTAACCTTCCATGGAGAACGAGAACGCAGTGTCGTTGTCCTGGGAAGTGCGTGGTTCGTGCACGCTGATATCGGCGCGCATGGCGGTCCGGCCACTGTAACGTAGCGGCTCTCGAGCCAGTTTCAGACCTTTGATGCGGAACGAGGCCGACGGTGCGGCGCTGACAATGCCAGCGAGTTGCGGGTTGCTTTCGGCGCAGGCTGCGGTGACGTGGTCCAGTTGGGTCCAGTCCACCGGCTTGTTCAGCAAGGTGCTGCGCAGGGCGTGCAGCCAGCGCCAGCCTTCGTGAACCAGGATGCTCGCATCCAGGTAAGTCGGGTCGAAGACCTGGAAGAAGCGCTGGGCGCGGCCTTCCTGGCTGACCAGCGTACCGTCGCCTTCAGCGAAGCTGGCGGCTGGCAGAACCAGATGTGCACGATCGCTGGTGGCAGTCTTCTGATGGTCGGTGACAATCACGACTTTTGCAGCGTTCAGTGCGGCATCGACTTTGGCTGCGTCGACGCGGGTGTACAGATCATTTTCCAGTACGACGATGGCGTCGGCTTTGCCGTCGATCACCGCTTGCAGCGCAGCGTCTGCCGATCCACCACCGAGCATGGCCAGGCCGAGGCTGTTGGCCTCTGGCACGATCAGGCTGATGGAGCCGGCTTTTTCGCGCAGCTTGAGAGCTTTGGCGATGTTCGCCGCGGCTTCGATCAGCGCTTTGGAGCCCAGAGAAGTACCCGCAATGATCAGCGGACGCTTGGCTGCCAACAGGGCGTTGGCGATGCGCTGCGCCAGTTCAGCCGCGTCGCTGTCCAGGCCTTCAACGGCAGGAGCGCTGGCGTCGAGGGCGTGAGCCACGGCGAAACCGATACGAGCCAGGTCGTCTGGAGCGGCGTGAACGCACTCTTCAGCCACGTCATCAAGCTTGGTTTCAGCCAGGCTGGCGATGAACAGCGGGTTCAGTTCGTGCTGACCGATGTTCTTCACCGCAGCATCCAGCCAAGGCTGAACACGCATGGCGTCGGCCATGTCTTCGGCTTTGCCTTTGACCGATTGACGCAGTGCCAGGGCCATACGGGCAGCGGTCTGGGTCAGGTCTTCGCCGAGGACGAAGATCGCGTCGTGGTCTTCGACCTCGCGCATGTTCGGGATCGGCAGCGGGCTGTCTTTGAGCACCTGGGCAACCAGGCGAATACGCTCCAGCTCGGACGCTTCGATACCCGAGTAGAAGTGCTCGGCACCGACCAGTTCGCGCAGGGCGAAGTTGCTTTCGAGGCTGGCGCGTGGCGAGCCGATACCGACGATATTGCGACCGCGCAGCAGATCGGCAGCTTTATCCAGTGCAGCGTCGAGACCGAGTTTGACCTGACCGTCAGCCAGCAGTGGCTGGCGCGGACGATCTTCGCGGTTGACGTAGCCATAACCGAAACGGCCACGGTCGCAGAGGAAGTACTGGTTCACCGAACCGTTGAAACGGTTTTCGATACGACGCAGTTCGCCGTAACGTTCACCCGGGCTGATGTTGCAACCGCTGGAGCAGCCATGGCAGATGCTCGGCGAGAACTGCATGTCCCACTTGCGGTTGTAGCGCTCGGAGTGAGTCTTGTCGGTGAACACGCCAGTCGGGCAGACCTCGGTGAGGTTGCCGGAGAACTCGCTTTCCAGGGTGCCGTCTTCAACGCGACCGAAGTACACGTTGTCGTGGGCGCCGAATACACCGAGGTCGGTGCCGCCGGCGTAGTCTTTATAGAAACGTACGCAGCGATAGCAGGCGATGCAGCGGTTCATTTCGTGAGAGATGAACGGGCCCAGTTGCTGGTTCTGGTGGGTACGTTTGGTGAAGCGGTAACGGCGCTCGTTGTGGCCGGTCATCACCGTCATGTCTTGCAGGTGGCAGTGACCGCCTTCCTCGCAGACCGGGCAGTCGTGCGGGTGGTTGGTCATCAGCCATTCGACGACGCTGGCGCGAAACACTTTGGCTTCTTCGTCATCGATGGAAATCCAGCTGCCGTCGGTGGCAGGTGTCATGCACGACATGACGATACGACCACGCTTGTCGTTCTCGTCGGTGTACTGCTTGACCGCGCACTGGCGACAAGCGCCAACGCTGCCAAGGGCGGGGTGCCAGCAGAAATACGGGATGTCGAGGCCTAGCGACAGACACGCCTGTAACAGGTTGTCTGCCCCATCGACTTCGAGCGATTTGCCGTCTACGTGGATAGTGGCCATGGTTCAAAGTTCTTCGTTGGCCCGGTGTCAGCGGGCGTGGCTAATGGAATCTATGTACTCGCCTGGCGCTGGAACAGGCCTGTTGAAAACTGTGTTTTCAACAGGCCTGAAGCGTCTTCAGGCGATAGGAGGGCGGCACGGACCACCCTCGTTCGATACGTTTACGCGCCGACCGGAATCGGGATCGGGCGAGCCAGAGGCGGGACGACAGCACTGGTGGGTGCAATGCCGGCCTCGAACTCTGGACGGAAATATTTGATTGCGCTGCCCAATGGCTCCACGGCGCCCGGTGCGTGAGCACAGAAAGTCTTGCCTGGGCCGAGGAAACCGACCAGACCCAGCAGGGTCTCGATATCGCCGGCTTGCCCTTCACCGTTCTCGATCGCACGCAGCAGCTTGACGCTCCACGGCAGACCGTCACGGCACGGGGTGCAGAAGCCGCAGGATTCGCGGGAGAAGAACTCTTCCATGTTGCGCAGCAGGGAGACCATGTTGACGCTGTCGTCCACGGCCATTGCCAGGCCGGTACCCATACGGGTGCCGACTTTGGCGATGCCACCGGCGTACATTTGTGCGTCCAGGTGCTCAGGCAAGAGGAAGCCGGTACCGGCGCCACCTGGCTGCCAGCACTTGAGCTTGAAGCCGTCGCGCATGCCGCCGGCGTAGTCTTCGAACAGCTCGCGAGCGGTCACGCCGAACGGCAGTTCCCACAGGCCGGGGTTCTTCACTTTGCCGGAGAAGCCCATCAGCTTGGTGCCGTGGTCTTCGCTGCCTTCACGGGCCAGGGATTTGTACCAGTCAACACCGTCGGCGATGATCGCCGGCACGTTGCACAGGGTTTCGACGTTGTTCACGCAAGTCGGCTTGCCCCACACGCCAACGGCGGCAGGGAAGGGCGGCTTGGAGCGCGGGTTGGCGCGGCGGCCTTCGAGGGAATTGATCAGTGCGGTTTCTTCACCGCAGATATAACGCCCGGCGCCGGTGTGGACGAACAGTTCGAAATCGAAGCCGCTGCCCAGAATGTTCTTGCCCAGCAGGCCCGCGGCTTTTGCTTCTTCCACAGCACGGTTCAGGTGCTTGGCGGCGGTGGTGTATTCGCCACGCAGGAAGATGTAGCCACGGTAGGTTTTCAGCGCGCGAGCACTGATCAGCATGCCTTCGATCAGCAGATGGGGCAGTTGCTCCATCAGCATGCGGTCTTTCCAGGTGTTGGGTTCCATTTCATCCGCGTTGCACAGCAAGTAGCGGATGTTGATGGATTCGTCCTTGGGCATCAGGCCCCACTTCACACCCGTGGGGAAGCCTGCGCCACCGCGACCCTTGAGGCCGGAGTCTTTGACGGTCTGGACGATATCGTCCTGAGACATATCGGCGAATGCCTTGCGCGCAGCGGCGTAGCCATTCTTGGCCTGGTACTCGTCGAGCCAGATGGCTTCGCCGTCGTCACGCAGACGCCAGGTCAACGGATGGGTTTGTGCACTGCGCTTGATGAGGTTGGCAGGGCCGAAGGAAGTCAGGGTCATACGTAGCCCTCCAACAGTTTGGCAACGCCAGCAGGCTGTACATTACCGAAAGTGTCGTCGTCGATCATCAGCGCAGGTGCCTTGTCGCAGTTGCCGAGGCAGCAGACCGGTAGCAGTGTGAAACGACCGTCGGCGGTGGTTTGACCCAGGCCGATGCCGAGATTGCTCTGGATCTCGCTGACCACCGACTCGTGACCGCCGATAAAGCAGACCATGCTGTCGCAGACGCGAATGATGTGACGGCCCACTGGCTGACGGAAGATCTGGCTGTAGAACGTCGCCACGCCCTCAACGTCGCTGGCCGGAATGCCGAGGATCTCGCCGATGGCGTAGAGCGCGCCATCAGGCACCCAGCCACGTTCCTTCTGGACAATCTTCAGGGCTTCGATCGACGCCGCGCGCGGGTCTTCGTAGTGATGCAGCTCGTGCTCGATGGCCGAGCGCTCGGTTTCGCTCAGGGCGAAACGGTCTGTCTGGATAAGCGTGCTGTTCATGCTTAGCGGTCCACGTCGGCCATAACGAAATCGATACTACCCAGGTACGCGATCAAGTCCGCGACCATGCTGCCTTTGATCACCGAAGGGATCTGCTGCAAGTGCGGGAAGCTTGGGGTACGAATCCGGGTGCGGTAGCTCATGGTGCCGCCATCGCTCGTCAGGTAATAACTGTTGATACCCTTGGTCGCTTCAATCATCTGGAAGGATTCGTTGGCCGGCATGACCGGGCCCCACGAAACTTGCAGGAAGTGCGTGATCAGGGTTTCGATGTGCTGCAGCGTGCGCTCTTTAGGCGGCGGCGTGGTCAGCGGGTGATCCGCTTTGTACGGGCCTTCCGGCATGTTGCGCAGGCACTGGTCGATGATCTTGACGCTCTGGCGCATTTCTTCGACGCGAACCATGCAGCGGTCGTAGGCATCGCCATTGGCCGCCAGCGGAACTTCGAATTCGAAGTTCTCGTAGCCCGAATACGGGCGGGCTTTACGCAGGTCGAAATTACAGCCGGTGGAACGCAAGCCAGAACCGGTGACGCCCCATTCCAGGGCTTCTTTGGTGTTGTAGGCTGCGACGCCGATGGTCCGGCCACGCAGGATGCTGTTCTGCAGCGCGGCTTTCTCGTACTCGTCGAGGCGCTTTGGCAGCCATTCGACGAAGTCCTTGACCAGCTTGTCCCAGCCGCGTGGCAGATCGTGCGCGACGCCGCCGATGCGGTACCAGGCCGGGTGCAGACGGAAGCCGGTGATGGCTTCGATCACGGTGTAGGCTTTTTGCCGGTCGGTGAAGGTGAAGAACACCGGGGTCATGGCGCCGACGTCCTGGATATAAGTACCCAGGAACAACAGGTGGCTGGTGATCCGGAAGAACTCGGCCATCATGATGCGGATGACGTCGACCTTCTCCGGCACCTTGATGCCGGCCAGTTTCTCGACCGAGAGCACGTACGGCAGGTTGTTCATCACGCCGCCGAGGTAGTCGATCCGGTCGGTGTACGGGATGAAGCTGTGCCAGGACTGACGCTCGGCCATTTTCTCGGCGCCACGGTGGTGGTAACCGACGTCCGGAACGCAGTCGACGATTTCTTCACCGTCAAGTTGCAGGATGATACGGAACGCACCGTGAGCCGAAGGGTGGTTCGGGCCAAGGTTGAGGAACATGTAGTCCTCGTTGGCGCCGGAACGCTTCATGCCCCAGTCTTCCGGTTTGAAGCGCGCGGCTTCTTCTTCCAGCTGTTGCTTGGCCAGGGTCAGGCTGAACGGGTCGAATTCGGTGGCGCGGGCCGGGAAATCCTTGCGCAGCGGGTGACCTTCCCAGGTCGGCGGCATCATGATCCGGGTCAAATGAGGATGGCCGGCAAAGTCGATGCCGTACATGTCCCACACTTCACGCTCGTACCAGTTGGCGTTCGGCCAGATCGAGGTGACGGTCGGCAAGCTGAGGTCGCTCTCGGACAAGGCGACCTTGATCATTACGTCACTATTACGTTCGATCGACAGCAGGTGATAGAACACGGTGAATTCGACGCCGTTCGGCAAACCCTGACGCTTGGTGCGCAGACGCTCGTCCACGCCGTGCAGGTCATACAGCATGACGTACGGCTTGGGCAGGTTACGCAGGAAAGTCAGGACTTCGATCAGTTTGGCGCGGGTAACCCAAAGCACCGGCATGCCGGTGCGGGTGGCCTGGACGGAGAACGCCTCCGGGCCAAAACGGTTGTTCAGTTCGACGACCACATCTTGGTCGTCTGCCTTATAAGGCGGGATGTACAGAGCACTGCCTGTAGTCATGGCTTTTTATCGCTTTCGGTCAACGTAAAGAATGAAACCAGGTTCTCGTTTCTTTGTAAGAGCTGAGCTGGATCAGACTTCGTCGGGGCTGCGCAGGTTGGTTACCTGAATACGCTGTTCACGGCGCTGTTCCTTTTGCGACGGCATTTCGGCGCGGTAAACGCCTTGATCACCAACGACCCAGGAAAGTGGGCGACGCTCCTGGCCAATCGACTCCTGCAAGAGCATCAAGCCTTGCAGAAAAGCTTCAGGGCGGGGCGGGCAGCCGGGCACATAGACGTCCACGGGCAGGAACTTGTCCACCCCTTGAACGACGGAATAGATGTCGTACATGCCACCGGAGTTGGCGCACGAACCCATGGAGATAACCCACTTGGGTTCCAGCATTTGCTCGTAGAGACGCTGAATGATCGGCGCCATCTTGATGAAGCAGGTACCGGCAATAACCATGAAATCCGCCTGGCGCGGTGATGCCCGGATAACTTCGGCGCCAAAGCGTGCGATGTCATGGGGCGCCGTGAAGGCGGTAGTCATTTCCACGTAGCAGCACGACAGACCGAAGTTGTATGGCCACAGGGAGTTTTTACGCCCCCAGTTGACCGTACTGTTCAGCACGTCTTCGAGCTTGCCCATGAAGATATTTTTGTGGACTTGATCTTCTAACGGATCGGAAACGGTATCCCGTTCGCCGATCGGGTACTGCTCGTTAGGAGCATCCGGGTCGATCCTGGTGAGATTGTATTGCATCGCCAAAGCCTCATTGTTTTAGCTTCGCTTGCCGCTTACGACGACCTTCCGGAGCCCAATCAAGTGCCCCCACTCGCCAAAGGTAGACAAGACCTGCCAACAGAATTGCTATGAAAACGAGAGCTTCGACAAATCCGGTCCAGCCGCTTTCGCGGACGGACACAGACCAGGCAAAGAGAAAAAGGGCTTCGATATCGAAGATCACGAAGAGCATCGCGACCAGATAGAATTTGGCTGAGAGCCGCAAGCGGGCGCTACCGGTAGGCAGCATGCCGGACTCGAACGGTTCGTTTTTACTGCGGCCCCAGGCTTTGGAGCCCAGCAGGCTGGAAACACCGAGCATGAAGGCACAAAGGCCGCCAACACCCAGAAGGAAAATGGCAAAGCCCCAGTTGTGGGCCATGAGTCCTGTCGCTTCGGGCATGCTGGTAATCCTTGGCAGAGAGCAAAGGTCTCTGAGCTTGAATAGAAATAAAGCAGTGACGATATGTCGCAGCGCAATCAATCCCGGTGATTTTATGGCTAAACACCGGGCAAGTAAATTTTCTATGGCGAAATTATTTAGTGAAATGAGGACATGGCATGCCTCCGGACCCTCGCAGCCCAGACGTTGCGGGCATTAGGCGCTGTTTTGTCAATTATCTTTTGTGGGTGATGTAACGAACAATGTACAGTTTAAATGATAATCAATATTGTTTAACGCGGTTTTTAAACTGCTACTTGGGGTGGTAAGCGGGAAGTTGCGCATACATACCCTCTACTGCAAGTTGCGAGCTCAGCCGTTTTAACCTTTTTTTCGAGATCTGATACTGCTTGGGATCAATTTTTTTTATCGGCTGCGGGCGCAAGCTTTGAGTCAAGACGCGATCCGTAGCAGCCGGCGAGCTCGCGGGCCTGCTGCCACGGGGGATCGAACGCTGTCTGGGAAATCCCCAAAAAAACGCCCCGAACCGGTCGGGGCGTTAGATATGCGGCATTCCAGTTAGTTTTCTATACGGTCTGGAATGGCCGTTTGCTCAAGAAGCGAAGTCGATCAGTGGAACTGTTCTTCTTCGGTGGAGCCGGTCAGCGCGGTAACCGAAGACGTGCCGCCTTGAATTACGGTGGTCATGTCGTCGAAGTAGCCGGTGCCGACTTCCTGTTGGTGAGCCACGAAGGTGTAACCCTTGGCGGCGTCAGCGAACTCTTGTTCTTGCAGTTTCACGTAAGCGGTCATGTCGTTGCGGGCGTAGTCGTGCGCCAGGTTGAACATGCTGTGCCACATGTTGTGAATGCCGGCCAGGGTGATGAACTGGTGCTTGTAACCCATGGCGGACAGTTCGCGCTGGAACTTGGCGATGGTCGCGTCGTCCAGGTTTTTCTTCCAGTTGAAGGAAGGCGAGCAGTTGTACGACAGCAGCTGGTCCGGGTATTCCTTTTTGATCGCTTCAGCGAAACGACGAGCTTCGTCCAGGTCCGGCTTGGCGGTTTCGCACCAGATCAGGTCGGCGTATGGCGCATAGGCCAGGCCGCGAGCGATAGCCTGGTCGAGGCCGGCGCGCACTTTGTAGAAGCCTTCCTGAGTGCGTTCGCCAGTGACGAACGGTTGGTCGTACGGGTCGCAGTCCGAGGTCAGCAGGTCAGCGGCGTTGGCGTCGGTACGGGCCAGGATGATGGTCGGTGTACCGGCAACGTCAGCCGCCAGGCGGGCGGCGGTCAGCTTCTGTACGGCTTCCTGGGTAGGAACCAGTACCTTGCCGCCCATGTGGCCGCATTTTTTCACGGACGCCAGCTGGTCTTCAAAGTGAACGCCGGCAGCGCCTGCTTCGATCATGCTTTTCATCAGCTCGTAGGCGTTCAGCACGCCACCGAAACCGGCTTCAGCATCGGCGACGATCGGTGCGAAGTAGTCGATGTAGCCGTCGTCACCCGGGTTCTTGCCGGCTTTCCACTGGATCTGGTCGGCGCGACGGAACGAGTTGTTGATGCGCTTGACCACGGTCGGTACGGAGTCGACCGGGTACAGCGACTGGTCCGGGTACATCGATTCTGCAGAGTTGTTGTCTGCAGCGACTTGCCAACCCGACAGGTAGATCGCCTGGATACCGGCTTTAACTTGCTGTACGGCCTGGCCGCCGGTCAGGGCGCCCATGCAGTTGACGAAATCTTTCTCAGGACGGAAGGACGGCTTGGCACCTTGGGTGACCAGGTTCCAGAGCTTCTCGGCGCCCATTTTTGCAAAGGTGTGCTCAGGTTGAACCGAGCCACGCAGACGGACGACGTCAGCAGCGGAGTAAGCGCGAGTCACGCCTTTCCAGCGTGGGTTTTCAGCCCAGTCTTTTTCGAGGGCTGCAATTTGCTGTTCGCGTGTCAGTGCCATGGAGATAAACCTCGTCGCGTCTTGTGTGGAAAGTGGTTCTTGGGTGGAAAATTCCAGCTCCACCAGGTACGCAGGTTTGAAAGATTGCGTAGATGGCTGCTCGCTGACCAGAAGCTTAGGTGGTCAAGTCGGGTCTGGCGGGGAGGGCGACGGGATGAACGATGGGCTCGAGGAGGGAGGCTGAGCAGGTAAGGGCGAGCTGGTGGGCGCATTCGGGCGTCGTGGGCCTTTATACGATCATCAGTGTGTTGCCGGTCTACCTAATTACGCTTCCGTCCCTCGGGACAACTTCGTTCCAGTCGCAACCTCGTCAAACACACCTTGTGGGCGGTACAGACACGAATCGGCTCAGGTAGGTAGGTTAGAGCGGCGATTCGAAGGCCCTTGCCAGGGCCCCTGATTAGCGGGAGCGAGGCCATCATGCCTTTGCTTTTTTTGCTCGTCAAACGTTTTGTAGTGCTTTTTTTTAAGCACTACATCTTTGGTCTAATACGACTAATCAGTCAGTTTTTGGTGTGTTAGTCCAAGGTATCGACTTTTACCCGCAAGGTCATGTCATCCCGGCCTTGAGTCGAATAGCTGCGGGCCAGCCCCTGTTTATCGGCCTGGGTCTGGCGATTGACCCCGGCCAGGGTGATCCATTCGCCAAGGCGGCCGCTGACCGTGGTGTTGGTACTTTGCACGTTCACTACATCGGGACGTTCCTGGCTCATTCGGTCACGATTGGTTCTGATATTGAGGTGAACGATGTCGCCGGTGACGCTGGCTGTGACGTAGAAACCCTGGGTGACGTTGCGGTACTGGGTCTGGCTTTGCAGGTGGGCGTAGTTGTTGGTCGGGTTTTGCGGTGGGCTGGAGCTGTTGCTCGGGTTTTGCGGCGGGCTGGAGGTGTTGGTCTGGTTTGGCAGGCTGGCGTAGGCATCGGTCTGGGTGCTGGTCAGCGGCACGATCTGGCCGATCTGGATCAGGGCCGGTGTACCTTCGCTGGTCTGGACCTGCTGAATGCCGCCTTCGCGGCTGTCGGTGCTGTAGGTGATGATCCGCGTCCGCTGATCGGTGTTGTCTTGCTGGTTGTTTTCATTGGTGTCGACAGTGATCAGCAGGCGTTTGGGCGCGGTGTCGAGCTGTGCGATCAGGGCCTTGAATTCGTTGATCTTGTCGGGTTCGGCGTTGACGATCAGCTGGTTGCCGTAGGCGCTGACCTTGCCGTCCCTGCCGATAAAATTCTGCGCAATCGGCAGCAGGTCGGCGCTGGTGCGATTGTTGAGTTGCACCACCTCGGTAGCGGCGATGACCGAAAAACTGCAGGTCAGCAGCAGTGTGGTGAACAGGGTGCGTAGGGACATGTCCGTTATCTCCGCGATCAAAGGCTCGAGTTTGCCAGTTTGTCGGCCTGCGAAGGGGCAAGTTGAATCCTGGACGGCAAAACGCCCCGGTATCTGAAGATAGCAGGGCGTTTTGCTGATCGTTCCCATGCTCCGCGTGGGATGATCGTTCCCACGCTCTGCGTGGGAATGCCTCTCAGGACGCTCCGCGTCCTTTCGCGGTGGTGATGCGGAGCGTCACCGGCTGCATTCCCACGCGGAGCCTGGGAACGATCAGTGGTGGCCGCGCACCATGTCGACGTGCGGAATCCCTGCTTCCAGGAACTCCTCACTGACAATGCTGAAGCCCAGGCGCTCATAGAACGCTGTCGCCTGAACCTGTGCACTGAGCATCTGCTGCTTGAGCCCGCGCTTCTCGGCTTCACCGATCACCGCTTGCATCAGTGCATCGCCGACCTTCAGGCCGCGCCAGTCCTTGAGGACTGATACGCGGCCGACGTGCCCATCAGGCAACAGGCGCGCAGTACCAATCGGAAAATCACCTTCGAAGGCGAGGAAATGCACGGCGCTTGCGTCGTCGGCATCCCATTCCAGTTCGGGTGGAACGGATTGCTCGGCGATGAACACCGCTTCACGAATGCGCCGGATCTCGGCGTTGTCCTTTTGCCAGTCTGCGACACGTACGTGAATCTTATTCATCGGCAAACCCCAGGCTTCCTTGCTTGACCAGTTCACACAGCAGGCCCCGACCGTCTTCATCGCTCAGCCAATGGCCAAGGTTGTCGACGTGTAGCGCGTCGGCGGCGCAAATCATTTTCAGCAGCTCGCGCAACTTGCCCGGCAGATAACGGCTCTGGCCGCTGGCGAACAGCAGCAGGTCGTCGTCGACTTCCGACCAGGCCAGGCGCGCGCTTGGGTTGCGGATCAGCACGGCGCCTTGCTCGAGACTGCTGAGCAGGTCGTCTTCTTCCAGTTCCGGGCCGACCACCAGTTCCGGGTAGCGTGGTTCGGTCATGAACTGGCCGAACCAGGTCAGCAGCAGGCGTTCGTCGCTCATGTGTTCGGCGAGCAGGCTTTTCAAGCGGTCGAGGGCGTCATGCTGGATCTGGTGCGGGTCGATCGCTGGTTGTGCGTCGGCGTCGGTGTAACGCTCTTCGTCAGGCAGGAACTGGCTGAGGAAGTCAGTGAAGTGGGTCAGCACTTCAGCGGCGCTCGGGGCGCGGAAGCCCACCGAGTAGGTCATGCAGTCGTCGACAGCCACGCCGCAATGGGCCAGGCGCGGCGGCAGGTAGAGCATGTCGCCCGGTTCCAGGGTCCACTCGTCGGTCCCCTGGAAGTCGGCAAGGATGCGCAGGTCGGCGTGCTCGAGCAGAGGGCTCTCGGAATCGCACATCTGGCCGATCTTCCAGTTGCGCTTGCCATGGCCTTGCAGCAGGAACACGTCGTAGTTGTCGAAGTGCGGGCCTACGCTGCCGCCAGGCGCAGCGAAGCTGATCATCACGTCGTCGATGCGCCAGCTCGGCAGGAAGCGGAAGTGCTCCAGCAGCTCGCTGACTTCCGGCACGAACTGGTCGACGGCTTGCACCAGCAAGGTCCACTCGCGCTCGGGCAGTTTGCTGAATTCGTCTTCGGCGAACGGGCCGCGACGCAATTCCCATGGGCGCTCGCCGTGCTCGATGACCAGTCGCGATTCGACTTCCTCTTCCAGTGCCAGGCCGGCCAGTTCGTCGGCGTCGATCGGGCTTTCGAAATCAGGGATCGCCTGGCGAATCAGCAGCGGCTTTTTCTGCCAGTAGTCGCGCAGGAATTCCCGTGCAGTGATGCCGCCCAGAAGTTGAAGAGGAATATCAGGATTCATGTGTAACCTATTGAAAAAAAGTACTTTTCAGACGGGAATAAAAACGCCCGGCGCTGCCGGGCGTCTAAATGTATTACGAGCGGTCAGATGCGCTTGGCTTGAGCCACGGCGTTGCCGATGTAATTGGCCGGAGTGAGCTTTTTCAGCTCGGCCTTGGCCTCGGCAGGCATGTCCAGTGCATCGATGAAAGTCTGCAGCGCTTCAGGGCTGATGCCCTTGCCGCGAGTCAGCTCTTTCAGCTTTTCGTACGGGTTTTCGATGTTGTAGCGACGCATCACGGTCTGGATCGGTTCGGCCAGGACTTCCCAGCACGCATCCAGGTCAGCAGCGATTTTCTGGGCGTTGAGCTCCAGTTTGCTGATGCCTTTGAGGCTGGCTTCGTAAGCGATAACGCTGTGAGCGAAGCCGACGCCGAGGTTGCGCAGTACGGTGGAGTCGGTCAGGTCACGCTGCCAGCGGGAGATTGGCAGCTTGCTCGCCAGGTGCTGGAACAGTGCATTGGCGATACCCAGGTTGCCTTCGGAGTTTTCGAAGTCGATCGGGTTGACCTTGTGCGGCATGGTCGAGGAGCCGATTTCGCCGGCAATGGTGCGCTGCTTGAAGTAGCCCAGGGAGATGTAACCCCAGATATCGCGATCGAAGTCGATCAGGATGGTGTTGAAGCGGGCGATCGCGTCGAACAGCTCGGCGATGTAGTCGTGCGGTTCGATCTGCGTGGTATACGGGTTGAAGCCCAGGCCCAGTTCATCTTCGATAAACGCGCGAGCGTTGGCTTCCCAGTCGATCTCAGGGTAGGCCGAGAGGTGTGCGTTGTAGTTGCCGACAGCGCCGTTGATCTTGCCCAGCAGCGGAACGGCGGCGACTTGGGCGATCTGGCGTTCCAGGCGGTAAACCACGTTGGCCAGTTCTTTGCCCAGGGTGGTCGGCGAAGCCGGTTGACCGTGGGTACGCGAGAGCATCGGCACGTCGGCGAAGCGGATCGCCAGCTCGCGAATGGCTTCAGCAGTCTGGCGCATCAGCGGCAGCATCACCTCATCACGGCCTTCGCGCAGCATCAGGGCGTGGGACAGGTTGTTGATGTCCTCGCTGGTGCAGGCAAAGTGGATGAATTCACTGACGTTGGCCAGTTCAGGCAGTTTGGCGGCCTGTTCCTTGAGCAGGTACTCAATGGCTTTAACATCGTGGTTGGTGGTGCGCTCGATCTCTTTGACGCGCTCGGCGTGTTCCAGCGAGAAGTTTTCCGCCAGTTCATTCAGAGCCGCGTTGGCTTCGGCGGAAAACGCCGGGACTTCGCAGATGCTAGCGTGAGCGGCCAGGCGCTGGAGCCAGCGCACTTCAACCAGGACGCGAGCACGGATCAGACCGTATTCGCTGAAAATTGGGCGCAGGGCCTGGGTTTTGCCGGCGTAGCGGCCGTCAACAGGGGAAACCGCAGTGAGCGAAGAGAGCTGCATGGGGTGTTCTCGGACAGTCGGGCAACGAAATGGGGCGCGTATCATACATGAAAAAAAACCGCTGGTCCGTTGCCAACTGACCAGCGTTTACGCGTTACAGACTACAAAACAATATTGCGGGCGCGGTTCAGCTGCTGCGCATCAGCGGATAAAGCTCTTTGAGCAGTTTGCGGCGGCTGAATACCAGCTGCCAGCGATGACCACCCAGCTGGCGCCACAAGCGCGCCGAGCGGATGCCGGCCAGCAACAGGGCGCGGATCTTCGACGAGTTGCTCGGTTGCTGCAGGTTGCGCATGTCGCCGTGCACCTGAATCCGTTGGCGCAGGGTGCTCAAGGTGTCCTGATACAGCGCTCCACAAGCGGCGATCACGTTTTCGTGGGCCGGGCCGAAATGCTCGACCTGGGACTGAATCTGCGGCAAGCGTTTGCCGATCACTTCGAGCATGTCGTCACGCTTGGCCAGTTGTCGCTCGAGGCCGAGCATCGACAGCGCATAGCGCAAGGGTTCGCGTTGCAAGGTGTTCGGGTCGCGCTCCAGGGCGCCGATCAGTGCGCGATAACCTTCGCGCAGATTGATGTCGTCGCCACCGTAGACTTCCAGGGTGTCCTTCGGATCACGGATCAGCAGGCTGCCAAGCATGCAGCTCAGACCGGCTTCCGTGACCTGGCCGGTCTTGGCGATCTTGTCGACCAGGACTGCGGCGAGAAAAACACCGCCCAGGGCTGTCAGTTGCTCCTGAGTCGGGCTCATGCGCGCGAATCCTTGCTGCTCCAGGGTTCGGCCACTTCAATGACGCCGCCGCCAAGGCAGATTTCGCCGTCGTAGAACACCACGGACTGGCCGGGGGTTACTGCGCGCTGCGGGTCGTCGAAAATAGCGCGATAGCCATTGGCGGTTTTTTCCAGGGTGCAGGGCTGGTCGCTCTGGCGATAGCGGACTTTCGCAGTGAGCTTGCGCGGCGTGCTCAGGTCGACCGGGTTGACCCAGTAGATGTCCGAGGCGAGCAGCGCGCGGGAGAACAGCCATGGGTGATCATTGCCCTGGCCAACGATCAGCTCGTTGTGCTCCAGGTCCTTGATCAGCACGTACCACGGCTCTTCGCCGGCGTCTTTCAGGCCGCCGATGCCCAGACCCTGGCGCTGGCCGATGGTGTGGTACATCAGGCCGTGGTGGCGACCGATCACTTCACCTTCGGTGGTTTTGATCTCGCCAGGCTGTGCCGGCAGGTATTGCTTGAGGAAGTCGCTGAAACGGCGTTCGCCGATAAAGCAGATCCCGGTGGAGTCCTTTTTCTTCGCCGTAGCCAGCTGGTGTTTCTCGGCAATCGCTCGAACCGCAGGTTTTTCCAGCTCGCCGACCGGGAACAGGGTCTTGGCGATCTGCTCGCCGCCGACGGCGTGCAGGAAGTAGCTCTGATCCTTGTTGGGGTCCAGGCCTTTGAGCAGTTCGGTACGGCCATCGATGTCGCGGCGGCGCACGTAGTGGCCGGTGGCGATCAGGTCGGCACCGAGCATCAGGGCGTAGTCGAGGAACGCCTTGAACTTGATTTCGCGGTTGCAGAGGATGTCCGGGTTCGGTGTGCGCCCGGCTTTGTATTCGGCCAGGAAATGCTCGAACACGTTGTCCCAGTACTCAGCGGCGAAGTTGGCGGTGTGCAGCTTGATGCCAATTTTGTCGCAAACGGCTTGAGCGTCGGCCAGGTCGTCCATGGCGGTGCAATAGTCCGTTCCGTCATCCTCCTCCCAGTTCTTCATGAACAGGCCTTCCACCTGATAACCCTGCTCGATCAGCAGTAGGGCGGAAACGGAAGAGTCCACGCCGCCGGACATGCCGACGATAACGCGCTTCTTTTGTGTGTCAGAAGGGGCTGGATCACGCATAGGGATTCAAAGGGTGTCTTGAAAAAGGACGCGATTCTAACAGGCCGGAGCCTGCAAGGCTAAAGAGAAGGGCGGATCAGCTCGAGACTGTGCAGCTTGCCGCTCAAATAATCGTCGATGCACTGGAGGATTAGCTCGCTGCGCCAGTCCGGGCGTCGTTCCAGCAGCTCGGTGCGGGTTAGCCAGCGCGGGCCGATAATGCCGTCATCCAGCTGATAATCGGGATGATGCTGTAGCGGTTTGCCAGCGAAGCACACGCGTTGGTAGGTCACGCCGTTGCTTGGAGCAGTATAGAGGTAGATGCCGATAACGCCGGTCAGTTCGATGTCCCAGCCGGTTTCTTCGAGGGTTTCACGAATCGCGGCGTCGATCAGTGTTTCGTCGGGATCCAGGTGCCCGGCGGGCTGATTGAGCACCGCTCGTCCGCCCGCGAGTTCCTCGACCATCAGGAAGCGGCCATTGTCTTCGACGATGGTCGCGACGGTGATGTGGGGCTGCCAATCCATATAAGTGCTTGCCTTGGGAGAGAAGGTCATCATAAAGCGAACGCGGTCCCTGTAGGAGCCGAGCTTGCTCGCGATAGCATCACCGCAGTGAATCAGACAGACCGCGCTGGCTGCATCGCGAGCAAGCTCGGCTCCTACAGAAAAGCGCAAGCCATAAACAGAAACCCCGGCGCGGGGCCGGGGCTCTGGTATTACAGTGCAGCGCTATCAGGCAGCCAGGCTGTCGGAAGCCAGCGCAGCGATTGCCGCGTTGAAGATTTCGCTAGGGCGCATGGCCTTGCTGATCAGTGCTGGCGTGGCGTAGTAGTAGCCACCGATTTCCACTGGTTTGCCCTGAACGGCGTTGAGCTCGGCAACGATGGCCGCCTCGTTTTCGGTCAGGGTTTTCGCCAGTTGGCCAAATTGCGCCTGGAGGGCGGCATCTTCAGTCTGGGCGGCCAGGGCCTGGGCCCAGTACAGCGCCAGGTAGAAGTGGCTGCCGCGGTTGTCGATGTTGCCGACTTTGCGTGCAGGCGACTTGTTGTTGTCCAGGAACTGACCGGTGGCCTGATCCAGAGTCTTGGCCAGTACCAGGGCTTTCGGGTTGTTGTAAGTCACACCCAAATGCTCAAGGGAGGCGGCCAGAGCCAGGAACTCACCCAGCGAATCCCAGCGCAGGAAGTTTTCTTCCAGCAACTGCTGAACGTGCTTCGGTGCTGAACCGCCAGCGCCGGTTTCGAACAGACCGCCGCCGTTCATCAGCGGAACGATCGACAGCATCTTGGCGCTGGTGCCCAGCTCCATGATCGGGAACAGGTCGGTCAGGTAGTCGCGCAGTACGTTACCGGTCACCGAGATGGTGTCCTGACCGGCGCGGATGCGCGTCAGCGTGAACGCCATGGCGTCGACTGGCGACATGATGCGGATGTCCAGGCCGGATGTGTCGTGATCCTTCAGGTAGGCCTGAACTTTCTCGATCACCACGCCGTCGTGGGCGCGCATTGGGTCCAGCCAGAAGATCGCTGGAGTGCTGCTGGCGCGAGCACGGTTGACGGCCAGTTTGACCCAGTCCTGGATCGGCGCGTCTTTGGTCTGGCACATGCGGAAGATGTCGCCGGCTTCAACCGACTGTTCCAGCAGAGTGCGGCCAGCGCTGTCGGAAACGCGAACAACGCCGTCAGCCTTGATCTGGAAGGTCTTGTCGTGGGAACCGTACTCTTCGGCTTTTTTCGCCATCAGGCCAACGTTTGGCACGCTGCCCATGGTGGTTGGGTCGAAGGCGCCGTGTTGCTTGCAGTCTTCGATCACCGCCTGGTAGATGGTGGCGTAGCAACGATCCGGGATCACGGCCTTGGTGTCGTGCAGTTGGCCATCGGTGCCCCACATCTTGCCGGAGTCACGGATCATGGCTGGCATCGAGGCGTCGACGATCACGTCGCTCGGCACGTGCAGGTTGGTGACGCCTTTGTCGGAGTTGACCATGGCCAGCGACGGACGAACGGCGTAGACCGCCTGAATGTCGGCTTCGATCTGTGCTTGCTGCTCGGCCGGCAGGGCCTTGATGCGGGCGTACAGGTCGCCGATGCCGTTGTTCAGGTTGAAGCCGATCTGTGCCAGCACGTCAGCGTGCTTGCTCAGGGCGTCTTTATAGAACTCGGCAACGATCTGGCCGAACATGATCGGGTCGGAGACCTTCATCATGGTCGCTTTCAGGTGAACCGACAGCAGCACGCCTTTTTGCCTGGCGTCTTCGATTTCAGCGGCGATGAAGCTGCGCAGGGCGTTTTTGCTCAGCACGGCGCAATCGAGGATCTCACCGGCTTGTACGGTGGTTTTTTCTTTCAGGACGGTGGTACTGCCATCCCGAGCGATCAGTTCGATTTTAACGCTGTCTTTGGCGTCGATCAGGGCGGCTTTTTCGCTGCCGTAGAAATCGCCAGCGCTCATGTGAGCGACGTGGGACTTGGAGTCCGAGCTCCAGGCGCCCATTTTGTGCGGGTGCTTGCGGGCGTAGTTCTTGACCGACAGCGGGGCGCGGCGGTCAGAGTTGCCTTCGCGCAGAACCGGATTTACGGCGCTGCCCTTGACCTTGTCGTAAGCCGCTCTGGCGCTCTTGTCGGCATCGCTGGTCACGGTTTCCGGATAGTCCGGCAGTTCAAAGCCCTGGGCTTGCAATTCTTTGATCGCGGCCTGCAGTTGCGGAACCGAGGCGCTGATGTTCGGCAGCTTGATGATGTTGGCTTCAGGCGTGACGGCCAGGGCGCCCAGTTCGGCGAGGTGGTCGGCTACGGCTTTGTCGCCCAATTGCTCGGGGAAGCTGGCCAGGATGCGCCCTGCAAGAGAGATATCGCGGGTTTCCACGGCGATATCAGCGGAGGCGGTGAAGGCCTCTACGATAGGCAGCAGTGAATAGGTGGCGAGGGCTGGGGCTTCGTCGGTGAAGGTGTAGATGATCTTCGAGCGGGTGGGCATATTCGGATTAACTCTCTTCTTTGCTAGGCGTGCTCGGAATCTCGAGTTGCGCGGGGGTGAGCGCTTTCGTTCAAAGTCGTCCATGAGCCGAAAGTCGAGGTTTCTTCGCGGTGATGTTGGGTGCATCAGTCGAGCGTCAGACGACCGGGTCGCGGTAACAACCCAGTCTTTTCGGGCTTGAAAGTCTCATTCCAGACAGGTCAGCCGGTGTGACTCTGTGGTCACCGGCGCATTATACATAGGTCTTTGGTGTTGCGACGATAGGTCGCGTATTCGAGGTGACGTCCATTGGTCTAAAGGATCGGCTCGCAGGGTCGCCGTACACTGATCGCCCTGGTCCTCGATTTTGTCGTTTTTACCTTTGCTTTCAGGCTTGTAGGCCGCAAAGAGTATAGGTTTGGCCCTGGATGTATGGAACATAAGGTTCCCGTCCAGATTCAACTGGGGTACGCTCCAGAGCAGCCAGATGTTCAATCCACGTAACGGAGTTCAGCATGGGATACAAGAAGATTCAGGTTCCAGCAGTCGGCGACAAAATCACCGTCAATGCAGACCATTCTCTCAATGTTCCTAATAACCCGATCATCCCTTTCATCGAAGGTGATGGTATTGGCGTCGACATCAGCCCGGTCATGATCAAGGTTGTCGATGCTGCTGTTAAGAAAGCTTACGGTGGCGATCGTAAAATCTCCTGGATGGAAGTCTACGCCGGCGAGAAGGCTACCCAGGTCTACGACCAGGACACCTGGTTGCCTCAGGAAACTCTGGATGCTGTCAAAGACTACGTCGTTTCCATCAAAGGCCCGCTGACCACTCCGGTCGGTGGCGGCATCCGTTCCCTGAACGTCGCCCTGCGTCAGCAGCTGGACCTTTATGTTTGCCTGCGTCCAGTGCGTTGGTTCGAAGGCGTGCCTAGCCCGGTCAAGAAGCCTGGCGACGTCGACATGACGATCTTCCGTGAAAACTCGGAAGACATTTATGCCGGTATCGAGTGGAAGGCCGGCTCGCCAGAAGCGATCAAGGTCATCAAATTCCTGAAAGACGAAATGGGTGTCACTAAAATCCGTTTCGACCAGAACTGCGGTATCGGCGTCAAGCCGGTTTCCCTGGAAGGCACCAAGCGTCTGGCGCGCAAGGCCCTGCAGTATGTAGTCGACAATGATCGCGACTCGCTGACTATCGTGCACAAAGGCAACATCATGAAGTTCACCGAAGGTGCCTTCAAAGAGTGGGCCTACGAAGTGGCTGCTGAAGAATTCGGCGCTACCTTGCTCGATGGCGGTCCCTGGATGCAGTTCAAGAACCCTAGAACCGGCAAGAATGTCATCGTCAAAGATGCCATCGCCGATGCCATGCTGCAGCAAATTCTGCTGCGCCCGGCTGAATACGATGTGATCGCGACCCTGAACCTGAACGGTGACTACCTGTCCGACGCCCTGGCGGCCGAAGTGGGTGGTATCGGTATCGCACCAGGCGCCAACCTGTCGGACACCGTCGCGATGTTCGAAGCCACCCACGGTACGGCTCCAAAGTACGCAGGCAAAGACCAGGTGAACCCGGGTTCGCTGATCCTGTCTGCTGAAATGATGCTACGCCACATGGGCTGGACCGAAGCGGCTGACCTGATCATCAAAGGCACCAACGGCGCAATCTCGGCCAAGACAGTGACCTATGACTTCGAACGTCTGATGGACGGCGCCAAGCTGCTGTCGTCTTCTGCGTTCGGCGATGCTCTGATCTCTCACATGTAAGCTGATCCGCGCCAAGCAGAACCGGCCGACTCAAGTGAATGAGTCGGCCGGTTTTTTTATGACTGGATGTTTGGTGTTGTCAGCTTGATATGGTTTCGTGGTGGGTTGGAGGGTTCGTCTGGGCTGCCTGTGCAGTGGCTGACCTGATTTCAATCGCATGCAAGCCTTTTGGCCCCTGGATGATATCGAAACAAACGGCTTGTCCTGCTTTCAGGGTTTTGTAGCCATCCATTTTAATGGCCGAGTAATGGGCAAACAGATCTTCGTCCTTGCCGTCCTCGTTGATGAATCCATACCCTTTGGCATTGTTGAACCACTTGACCTTGCCGCTTGCCATGCTCATATCCCTCTGCAACAGACTCCATCACTGGAGTATCATCCAGTTCATCAGCACTCAAACCCGGAAATCGGGTTGACTGTGCGGACGTTTATTACCCACTGTGGGCCCTATTGGTTGTAACACCGTTTTGCCGATAGTCAAGGTGACCGGGCGGTCAGAGTTGAAATCCTGCCTGGGCGCCCCCACCACAGTATTTGTTCAACTAACGAACCTTTCTTTCCATGCATGCAATCAGCCAGATTCGACTAACATTCAATCAGGATCGCCCGGATTTACACGACGACGATTCCGCTGGCTTGGCTGTACAGGAGGCTAAGCCCGCGTTGCAGGCGCCGCCGATGTACAAGGTGGTTTTGTTTAACGATGACTACACACCGATGGATTTCGTCGTCGAAGTGCTCGAGGTGTTTTTTAACCTGAATCGAGAGTTGGCGACCAAGGTAATGCTGGCCGTTCATACAGAAGGACGGGCAGTATGTGGAGTGTTTACCCGCGACATCGCCGAGACCAAGGCCATGCAGGTCAACCAGTACGCCAGGGAAAGCCAGCATCCGCTACTCTGTGAAATCGAGAAGGACGGTTAACGCCGACCACTTGGGTATGAGGTGAAGCTATGTTAAACCGCGAGCTCGAAGTCACCCTCAATCTCGCCTTCAAGGAGGCCCGCTCAAAACGTCATGAGTTCATGACGGTCGAGCACCTTTTGTTGGCTCTTTTGGATAATGAGGCAGCCGCTACCGTTCTGCGTGCCTGCGGCGCAAACCTCGACAAACTCAAGCATGACCTGCAGGAGTTTATCGACTCCACCACGCCATTGATCCCTCTTCATGACGAGGATCGCGAAACCCAGCCAACCCTGGGCTTCCAGCGTGTACTGCAACGTGCTGTCTTTCACGTACAGAGCTCGGGTAAACGCGAGGTGACTGGTGCCAACGTGCTGGTCGCAATCTTCAGTGAGCAAGAGAGTCAGGCAGTGTTTCTGCTGAAGCAGCAGAGCGTTGCGCGCATCGATGTCGTCAACTACATCGCTCATGGCATCTCGAAAGTGCCAGGGCATGGCGAACACTCTGAAGGTGAGCAAGATATGCAGGACGACGAGGGCGGTGAGTCTTCTTCTTCAGGCAATCCTCTGGATGCTTATGCCAGCAACCTCAACGAGCTCGCGCGCCAGGGTCGAATAGACCCGTTGGTAGGCCGGGAGCTGGAGGTCGAGCGCGTTGCGCAGATTCTGGCGCGTCGGCGTAAAAACAATCCGCTGTTGGTGGGTGAGGCGGGCGTGGGTAAAACCGCGATCGCCGAAGGTCTGGCCAAGCGCATTGTCGACAATCAGGTGCCTGATCTGTTGGCTCACAGTGTCGTCTATTCCCTCGATCTGGGAGCGCTGCTGGCCGGGACCAAATACCGCGGCGATTTCGAGAAGCGCTTCAAGGCGTTGCTCAACGAGCTGAAGAAACGTCCGCAGGCGATTCTGTTTATCGACGAAATCCACACCATCATTGGCGCCGGTGCAGCGTCCGGTGGTGTCATGGATGCCTCGAACCTGCTCAAGCCGTTGCTGTCTTCGGGTGATATCCGGTGCATCGGCTCGACCACCTTCCAGGAATTCCGTGGCATCTTCGAGAAGGATCGTGCCCTGGCTCGTCGCTTCCAGAAGGTCGATGTGTCTGAACCTTCGGTAGAAGACACCATTGGCATTCTCAGGGGGCTCAAGGGGCGCTTCGAGCTGCATCACGGTATCGAATACAGTGATGAGGCGTTGCGTGCCGCAGCTGAGCTGGCATCGCGTTATATCAATGACCGACACATGCCGGACAAGGCTATCGACGTTATCGACGAGGCGGGTGCCTACCAGCGCCTGCAGCCGATCGAGAAGCGTGTGAAACGCATCGAGGTGGCTCAGGTCGAGGACATCGTGGCGAAGATCGCGCGGATTCCGCCCAAGCACGTCACCAGTTCGGACAAAGAGCTGCTGCGTAACCTTGAGCGTGACTTGAAACTGACAGTATTCGGGCAGGATGCGGCGATCGACTCCTTGTCGACTGCGATCAAGCTGTCCCGTGCCGGCTTGAAGTCGCCCGACAAACCTGTGGGTTCGTTCCTGTTCGCAGGTCCTACGGGTGTCGGTAAAACCGAGGCCGCGCGGCAGCTGGCCAAGGCGTTGGGGATTGAACTGGTTCGCTTCGATATGTCCGAGTACATGGAGCGCCACACCGTTTCCCGCTTGATCGGTGCACCTCCAGGCTACGTGGGCTTCGATCAGGGCGGTTTGCTGACCGAAGCGATCACCAAGCAGCCTCACTGCGTGCTGTTGCTCGATGAGATCGAGAAGGCGCATCCGGAAGTCTTCAACCTGCTGTTGCAGGTCATGGATCACGGTACGCTGACGGATAACAACGGGCGCAAGGCAGATTTCCGTAACGTGATCGTCATCATGACGACCAACGCCGGTGCCGAAACCGCAGCGCGTGCGTCAATCGGCTTCACTTATCAAGATCACTCTTCCGATGCGATGGAAGCGATCAAGAAGAGCTTTACACCGGAATTCCGTAACCGTCTGGACACCATTATCCAGTTTGGTCGCCTCAGTCATGAGGTCATCAAAAGCGTGGTGGACAAGTTCCTTACCGAGCTTCAGGCGCAACTGGAAGACAAGCGTGTACTGCTCGAAGTGACCGATGCTGCACGCGGTTGGCTGGCGGCGGGTGGTTACGATGTGCTGATGGGCGCGCGACCAATGGCTCGCTTGATTCAGGACAAGATCAAGCGTCCGCTCGCTGAGGAAATTCTCTTTGGCGAACTGGCCGAGCATGGTGGCGTGGTACACATCGACCTCAAGGACGGCGAGTTGACCTTCGAGTTCGAGACCACTGCAGAAATGGCCTGACAGTTGTTGCTGTAAAGCGAAAGGCGCCGAAAGGCGCCTTTTTGCTGTCTGGGGGATCGTTCCCACGCTCCGCGTGGGAATGCCTCAACGGACGCTCCGCGTTCGGCTCTTGGGACGCAGAGCGTCCCGGGCTGCATTCCTACGCAGAGCGTGGGAACGATCCACAAACAAAAACGCCCGGCATAAGCCGGGCGTTTTGTATTGACTTGCTTAACGAGCGCGGTAAGTGATGCGCCCTTTGCTCAAGTCATAGGGCGTCAGCTCGACGCGCACTTTGTCACCGGTAAGAATACGGATGTAGTTCTTGCGCATCTTGCCGGAAATATGCGCGGTTACGACGTGCCCATTTTCCAACTCCACACGAAACATGGTGTTGGGCAGGGTGTCGACGACAGTGCCTTCCATTTCGAAGCTGTCTTCTTTCGACATGCAGTAAAGCCCTCGGTGTCCAATGAATGGCCCGGTGCAACTGCGCCAGGCAAAAGCGGCGTGCATTGTGCCCGAAAAGTGGGGTTTAAGCCAAGGGCTTCTAGTTCAGGGTGACCCATCTCTGGTTAATGAGCAGCTCGATGGGGCGATATTGGGTCTTGTAGTTCATCTTTTTGCAGTTCTTGATCCAGTACCCGAGGTAGACGGCGTCCAGCCCCAGGCGCCGGGCCTCGCCGATCTGCCAGAGAATCGCATAGCGGCCCAGGCTGCGGCGTTCTTCCTCGGGTTCATAGAAGGTGTAGACCGCCGATAAGCCGTTGGGCAGCAGATCCGTGACGGCTACCGCCAGCAGGCGTCCCTCAAGACGGAACTCATAGAATCTGGAGAACGGCAGGTCGCGGACCAGAAAGGTTGAAAACTGATCGCGACTCGGCGGATACATATCGCCATCAGCGTGACGCTGCTCGATATAGCGCTGGTAAAGATTGAAATACTCTTCGCTGAAGTCGGGTTTCGCAGGCCGGACCTGAAGATCGGCATTGCGCTTGAAGATGCGTTTCTGCTGACGATTAGGCAGAAACTGCGTCACGGGAATTCGTGCCGGAACACAGGCATTGCAATTTTGGCAATGCGGCCGGTAAAGGTGGTCGCCACTGCGACGAAAACCCATTTCGGACAGATCTGCGTAGACGTGCACATCCATTGGCTGACTAGGGTCGAGGAACAGCGTGGTGGCCTGCTCTTCGGGCAGATAGCTGCAAGAGTGGGGCTGAGTGGCATAAAACTTCAGGCGCGCCAACTCGGTCATGATCAACCCTCGGTATAAGCTTTTGAATTAAGTGTAAGCCAGCCTGGGAGAAGTCGCCTAGCAAACCCAGGTGGCAGTATTGGGTTGGTCGAGATGCTGCTGCAAATAGCCGGAAAAACTGCTGCGAGGTATGGCGCGAGCGCCCAGGCTGTGCAGATGGTCGGTTGGCATCTGGCAGTCAATCAGCACGAAACCCCATTGCTGGAGGTGTTTGACCAGTGTAGCGAAGCCGAATTTCGAGGCGTTGTCGGCGCGGCTAAACATGGATTCGCCGAAAAACAGTTGCCCCATCGCCAGTCCGTAGAGCCCGCCGACCAGAACGCCTTGATCCCAGACTTCGACCGAGTGTGCATAACCTCGCTGATGCAAATGCAAGTAGGCAGCCTGCATGGCGTCGGTGATCCAGGTTCCGTCGGCGTAGTCGCGAGGTGCGGCGCATGCCCGGATCACCGAGCTGAAATCGCGATCGAAGGTCACCTCATAGCGCTGCTGACGCAGCAGCTTGTTCAGGCTGCGCGAGACGTGCAGCTCCTCTGGAAACAGCACTGTACGCGGATCGGGCGACCACCAGAGAATCGGCTGGCCTTCCGAGAACCATGGGAAGCAGCCATGGCGGTAGGCCTGGATCAAGCGATCGGCGGACAGATCGCCACCGGCTGCGAGCAAACCGTTGGGGTCGCGCATGGCTTTTTCCAGCGGCGGAAAGGTCAGGGTGTTGCGTTGTAACCAGGTCAGCATGGCATTCCGACTTGCAGAAGGGGAGGGCGATGGCGGGTCGTATGGCCCGCCGTGAGGCGCTGGATGATCAGTTGTCGTCGAGGTACTTCTCGGCGTCCAGTGCCGCCATACAGCCGGCGCCGGCTGAGGTGACGGCCTGGCGGTAGACATGATCGGCGACGTCGCCGGCCGCGAAGACGCCTTCAATGCCGGTTGCGGTGGCATCGCCTTCGCTGCCGCCCTTGATCAGCAGGTAGCCGTTGCGCATTTCCAGTTGGCCCTGGAACAGGTCGGTATTGGGCTTGTGGCCGATAGCGATGAATACGCCGGTCAACGCCAGATCCCTGGTCTCACCCGTATTGCTGTCCCGCAGACGGGCGCCGGTTACGCCGCTGGCATCGCCCAGCACCTCGTCGAGGTTCTGGTTCCAGTGCAGATGGATATTACCGTTGGCGGCCTTTTCGAAGAGTTTGTCCTGAAGGATTTTCTCCGAGCGCAGTTTGTCGCGACGGTGAATCAGGTGGACTTCCTTGGCAATGTTGGACAGATAAAGTGCTTCTTCCACGGCAGTGTTGCCGCCACCGACCACCGCGACCACTTGATTGCGGTAGAAGAAACCGTCGCAGGTTGCGCAGGCAGAGACACCTTTACCGGCAAAGGTTTCTTCGGATGGCAGGCCCAGGTATTGCGCAGAGGCGCCGGTAGCAATGATCAGCGCGTCGCAGGTATAAGTGCCGCTATCGCCGGTGAGGATAAACGGACGCTGCTGCAACTCTGCAGTATGGATGTGGTCGTAGACGATCTCGGTGTCGAAGCGCTCGGCATGTTTGTGCATGCGCTCCATCAGCACGGGTCCGGTCAGGCCTTCCACGTCGCCGGGCCAGTTGTCGACTTCGATGGTGGTGGTCAGTTGACCGCCGGCCTGCAGGCCGGTAATAACCATCGGCTTGAGGTTGGCGCGAGCGGCATATACGGCGGCGCTGTAACCTGCAGGGCCCGAGCCCAGGATAATCAGGCGTGAATGCTTCGCTTCGCTCATAAAAACACCTCATAAGCCTTTGTCACAAAAGAGAATGCATGCTCAAATTGAACCGCGCGTAAAGTGCTGTTGGCTATGCTACACCGAAGCCGCTCTGGCGTGGCATCGGGCGGACAAACCCGTACAATGCGGGTCTGTAACAGAATGTTCACTGATCACCAACCTGTGCTGGCAGGAGCAAGCACTATAAAGATCGCAGCCTTCGGCAACTTCTACAGTTTCAGAATCGAAGGCCAGAGTGTTAAAAGTAGCTCCAGTTACGCTCGTTAACTTTGTTACCTGCTCGGATTGAGCAGTTTTTATAGTCAATCAACAGTTGGTCGCGCTACAGGCGCAGGAAAAGACGCGTTTTGAAGAAATCCACCGCTACACCTAAAACAGTAGTTCCGCTCTGGCGTCAGCAACTGCACTACCGGTTAAAGGAAGGTGCGCTGATTGCCATTGGAGCCTTATGCCTGTTCCTGATGATGGCATTGTTGACATATGGCAAGGATGATCCGGGCTGGAGTCACAACAGCAAAATTGAAAATGTGCAGAACTTCGGCGGGCCTGCGGGCTCCTACAGCGCCGATATTCTGTTCATGGTGCTGGGCTATTTCGCTTATATCTTTCCGTTGCTATTGGCGATCAAGGCTTATCAGATTTTCCGTCAGCGCCACGAGCCTTGGCTGTGGAGCGGCTGGTTGTTTTCCTGGCGCCTGATCGGCCTGGTGTTTCTGGTGCTGTCGGGCGCGGCCCTGGCACACATCCACTTCCATGCGCCGACCGGCTTGCCGGCGGGCGCTGGCGGTGCATTGGGCGAAAGCCTCGGTGACCTGGCGAAGAACGCGCTCAACATCCAGGGCAGCACCCTGATGTTCATTGCGTTGTTTCTGTTCGGCCTGACGGTGTTCACCGACCTCTCGTGGTTCAAGGTCATGGACGTGACCGGCAAGATCACCCTCGATCTGTTCGAGCTGTTCCAGGGGGCGGCCAATCGCTGGTGGGCGGCGCGCAATGAACGCAAGCAGCTGGTTGCGCAATTGCGTGAAGTCGATACCCGGGTCAACGAAGTGGTGGCCCCGACGGTGACCGACAAACGTGAACAGGCCAAAGTCAAAGAACGCTTGATCGAGCGTGAGCAAGCCCTGAGCAAGCACATGTCCGATCGCGAGAAACAGGTTCCGCCGGTCATTGCCCCGGCACCGCCCAAGGCGCCGGAACCGAGCAAGCGCGTTGAGAAGGAGAAACAGGCGCCGCTGTTCGTCGACAGTGCGGTGGAAGGCACCTTGCCGCCGATCTCGATTCTCGATCCGGCAGAAAAGAAACAGCTCAACTATTCGCCTGAGTCGCTGGCCGCCGTTGGCCATCTGCTGGAAATCAAACTCAAGGAATTCGGTGTCGAGGTCTCGGTGGATTCGATTCACCCAGGCCCGGTGATTACCCGTTACGAGATTCAACCGGCGGCCGGGGTAAAGGTCAGCCGTATTTCCAACCTGGCCAAAGACCTGGCGCGTTCGCTGGCAGTGACCAGTGTGCGGGTCGTGGAAGTGATTCCCGGCAAGACCACCGTCGGCATCGAGATTCCTAACGAAGACCGGCAGATCGTGCGCTTCTCCGAAGTGTTGTCGACCCCGGAATACGATGACGCCAAATCCCCGGTCACCCTGGCCCTGGGCCATGACATCGGTGGCAAGCCGGTTATCACTGACCTGGCAAAAATGCCTCACTTGCTGGTGGCCGGTACCACCGGTTCCGGTAAGTCGGTGGGCGTGAACGCGATGATTCTGTCGATTCTGTTCAAGTCGGGCCCGGAAGACGCCAAACTGATCATGATCGACCCGAAAATGCTTGAATTGTCGATCTACGAAGGCATTCCGCACTTGCTGTGCCCGGTGGTTACCGACATGAAGGACGCCGCCAACGCACTGCGTTGGAGCGTGGCCGAGATGGAGCGTCGCTACAAGCTGATGGCGAAGATGGGCGTGCGTAACCTGTCCGGCTTCAACCAGAAGGTGAGAGAGGCGCAGGAGGCGGGTACACCGCTGACGGATCCGCTGTACAACCGCGAAAGCATTCACGACGAAGCGCCGCTGCTTACCAAGTTGCCGACCATCGTGGTGGTGGTCGACGAATTTGCCGACATGATGATGATCGTCGGCAAGAAGGTTGAAGAGCTGATCGCGCGGATCGCCCAGAAAGCCCGTGCTGCCGGTATTCACTTGATTCTGGCGACCCAGCGTCCATCTGTGGACGTGATCACCGGTCTGATCAAGGCCAACATTCCGACCCGTATGGCGTTCCAGGTATCGAGCAAGATCGACTCGCGAACCATCATCGATCAGGGTGGCGCCGAGCAATTGCTGGGTCACGGTGACATGCTCTACATGCCGCCGGGCACCAGCCTGCCGATTCGGGTGCACGGCGCGTTCGTTTCCGATGATGAAGTTCACCGGGTGGTTGAAGCCTGGAAACTGCGCGGTGCGCCGGAGTACAACGACGACATCCTCGCCGGTGTCGAAGAGGCCGGTAGCGGCTTTGACGGCGGCAGCGGCGGTGGCGACGATGACAGCGAAACCGATGCGCTTTACGACGAAGCAGTGCAGTTCGTGCTGGAAAGCCGCCGCGCCTCTATCTCGGCGGTTCAACGCAAACTCAAGATCGGCTACAACCGCGCTGCGCGCATGATCGAAGCCATGGAGATGGCCGGGGTCGTGACGTCCATGAATACCAACGGTTCGCGTGAAGTACTCGCCCCAGGCCCAATGCGCGACTGACCGGTGCCGCGTGAGATCACGCGGCATGCCATTCAAACGAATATCAAAGAGGACTCCCATGCGTCTTATCCGCATGCTGTTGCTGCCGGTACTGGCTTTAACCACACTTTCGGCCCACGCCGATGACAAGGACGTAGCGCGTCTGACTCAACTGCTCGAAAAGTCGCAGACCCTGACCGCACGTTTCTCGCAGCTGACCCTCGATGGCAGCGGCACTCAGTTGCAGGAAACCGCTGGCGAGATGTCGTTGCAGCGTCCGGGCCTGTTCTACTGGCACACCGATGCGCCACAAGAGCAACTGATGGTTTCCGACGGCAAGAAGGTCTCCCTGTGGGACCCAGACCTGCAACAGGTCACCATCAAGAACCTCGATCAACGCCTGACCCAGACGCCAGCACTGTTGTTGTCCGGTGACGTGTCGAAAATCAGCCAGAGCTTCGCCATCACTTCCAAGGAAGCCGGCGGCGTGATCGACTTCACGCTCAAGCCCAAGACCAAGGACACGCTGTTCGACAGCCTGCGTCTGTCGTTCCGTAACGGCATGGTCAATGACATGCAGATGATCGACAGTGTCGGTCAGCGCACCAACATCCTGTTCACCGGGGTCAAGGCCAACGAGCCGATTCCGGCTTCCAGGTTCAAGTTCGACATCCCCAAGGGTGCCGATGTGATTCAGGAATAAAGAGCAAGAGTACAAAGTCGGAATAAAGAGCCAAGAGGTTTCAAACGCTGCCATGGACCTGTTTCGAAGTGATCCGATTGCTCAACCCTTGGCCGCGCGCTTGCGCTCGACCAACCTGGACGAGTACGTCGGTCAGGAGCACCTGCTCGCTCGCGGCAAGCCTTTGCGCGAAGCCCTGGAGCAGGGAGCCTTGCATTCAATGATTTTCTGGGGGCCGCCAGGGGTGGGTAAAACCACGTTGGCGCGCTTGCTGGCGAAAGTCTCGGATGCGCATTTCGAAACGGTCTCGGCTGTGCTGGCCGGGGTCAAAGAGATTCGTCAGGCGGTAGAAGTTGCCAAGCAACAGGCTGGGCAATACGGCAAGCGAACCATTCTGTTCGTCGACGAAGTGCACCGTTTCAACAAGTCGCAGCAGGACGCGTTTCTACCCTATGTCGAAGACGGCACGTTGATCTTTATCGGCGCGACGACAGAAAACCCGTCCTTCGAGTTGAACAACGCACTGTTGTCCCGTGCACGCGTCTACGTCCTCAAAAGCCTTGATGAGGTGGCACTGCACAAACTGGTGCAACGCGCGCTGACCGAAGAGCGCGGCCTCGGCAAGCGGCAACTGAGCCTCGGTGATGAAGGTTTCAAGATGCTGCTGGCGGCAGCCGATGGCGACGGCCGGCGTTTGCTCAACCTGTTGGAGAATGCTTCCGATCTGGCCGAGGACGGCACTGAAATCGGTGTCGAACTGCTGCAAAGCCTGCTGGGCGATACCCGTCGGCGTTTCGACAAGGGTGGCGAAGCCTTTTACGATCAGATTTCCGCGTTGCACAAGTCGGTGCGCGGCTCCAACCCGGACGGCGCGCTGTATTGGTTCGCACGCATGCTCGACGGTGGTTGTGATCCGCTGTATCTGGCGCGGCGTGTGGTGCGCATGGCCAGTGAAGACATCGGTAATGCCGATCCGCGGGCCCTGAGCCTGTGCCTCGCGGCCTGGGATGTTCAGGAGCGTCTGGGCAGTCCCGAGGGCGAGTTGGCGGTGGCTCAGGCCATCACCTATCTGGCCTGCGCACCGAAAAGCAATGCGGTGTATATGGGCTTCAAGGCCGCCATGCGCAGTGCCGCCGAACATGGTTCCCTGGAAGTACCGCTGCATTTGCGCAATGCGCCGACCAAGCTGATGAAACAGCTGGGTTATGGCGACGAATACCGTTACGCCCACGATGAACCCGATGCTTATGCTGCCGGCGAGGACTACTTTCCGGACGATCTCGAACCACAGCGCTTCTATCAGCCAGTGCCCCGTGGCCTTGAACTGAAAATCGGCGAGAAGCTCAATCACCTCGCAGAACTGGACAGGCTCAGCCCAAAACAGCGGAGAAAGCCTTGATTCCATTGATTGTCGCGGTCTCCGTGGGGGGCATCGCCGGGACGCTGTTGCGCTTTGCTGCCGGCAACTGGATCAACGCTAATTGGCCTCGGCACTTCTATACCGCGACGCTGGCCGTTAATATCGTGGGCTGCCTGTTGATTGGCTTTTTGTATGGCCTGTTCATGCTGCGTCCGGAGGTGCCGATTGAGGTGCGGGCCGGATTGATGGTGGGTTTTCTTGGCGGCCTGACGACTTTTTCATCCTTTTCACTGGATACGGTGCGTCTGCTGGAAAGCGGACAGGTACCGCTGGCCTTGGGCTATGCGGCCATCAGCGTATTCGGCGGGCTGCTCGCGACCTGGGCTGGCCTGTCCTTGACCAAACTTTGATAAACGAGAGACCGACATGCTCGATTCCAAACTGTTACGTAGCAACCTTCAGGACGTAGCGGACCGCCTGGCATCCCGTGGCTATGCCTTGGATGTTGCGCGCATCGAAGCGCTGGAAGAACAGCGCAAGACCGTCCAGACCCGCACCGAAGCGCTGCAGGCTGAACGTAACGCGCGCTCCAAATCCATCGGTCAGGCCAAGCAACGCGGCGAAGACATTGCGCCGTTGATGGCTGACGTCGAGCGCATGGCGAACGAGCTTGGTGTCGGCAAGTTCGAGCTGGACGCGATCCAGACCGAGCTGGACTCGATTGTGCTGGGTATCCCGAACCTGCCACACGAGTCGGTGCCGATTGGTGATGACGAAGACGGCAACGTCGAAGTGCGCCGCTGGGGCACGCCGACCACCTTCGACTTCGAGGTCAAGGATCACGTTGCGCTGGGCGAGAAGTTCGGCTGGCTGGATTTTGAAACCGCCGCCAAGCTGTCCGGCGCCCGTTTCGCCTTGCTGCGCGGACCGATCGCTCGTCTGCACCGCGCCCTCGCGCAGTTCATGATCAACCTGCACACCAGCGAGCATGGCTACGAAGAGGCTTACACGCCGTATCTGGTTCAGGCGCCGGCCTTGCAGGGCACCGGTCAACTGCCGAAGTTCGAGGAAGACCTGTTCAAGATCAGCCGCGAAGGCGAAGCCGATCTGTACCTGATTCCGACCGCTGAAGTGTCGCTGACCAACATCGTTTCGGGCGAAATCATTGACCCGAAACTGCTGCCGATCAAATTCGTGGCTCACACCCCGTGCTTCCGTAGCGAAGCCGGTGCGTCGGGTCGTGACACGCGCGGGATGATTCGTCAGCACCAGTTCGACAAGGTCGAAATGGTCCAGATCGTCGAGCCATCGACTTCGATGCAAGCGCTGGAAGGCCTGACCGCCAACGCCGAGAAAGTCCTGCAACTGCTGGAACTGCCGTACCGTACGCTGGCGCTGTGTACCGGCGACATGGGTTTCAGCGCGGTCAAGACCTACGACCTGGAAGTGTGGATTCCGAGCCAGGACAAATACCGTGAAATTTCGTCGTGCTCCAACTGCGGCGATTTCCAGGCCCGTCGCATGCAAGCGCGTTTCCGTAACCCGGAAACCGGCAAGCCTGAGCTGGTTCACACCCTGAACGGTTCCGGTCTGGCGGTCGGTCGTACCCTGGTAGCAGTGCTGGAGAACTATCAGCAGGCCGACGGTTCGATCCGTGTACCGGCGGTACTCAAACCGTACATGGGCGGCATTGAGGTCATCGGCTAAATGGAATTTCTGCCGCTGTTCCACAACCTGCGCGGCAGTCGTGTGTTGGTCGTCGGTGGGGGTGAGATTGCCTTGCGCAAATCCCGCCTGCTGGCCGATGCCGGTGCACTACTGCGGGTGGTTGCACCTGAAATAGAAACCCAGCTGCGCGAACTGGTACAGAGCAGTGGCGGTGAATTGGTCTTGCGCGGTTATGCCGCGGCCGATCTCGATGGTTGCGTGCTGATTATCGCGGCCACTGACGATGAACCGCTCAACGCGCAGGTTTCCAACGATGCGCATCAGCGTTGCGTGCCGGTCAACGTAGTCGATGCTCCGGCATTGTGCAGCGTGATTTTTCCGGCGATCGTCGACCGTTCGCCACTGATTATTGCTGTCTCCAGCGGCGGCGATGCACCTGTTCTGGCACGGTTGATTCGGGCCAGGCTGGAGACCTGGATTCCCTCGACTTATGGCCAGTTGGCCGGTTTGGCGGCGCGCTTTCGCAACCAGGTCAAAAGTCTGTTCCCTGATGTGCAGCAGCGGCGAGCATTCTGGGAAGATGTTTTCCAGGGACCGATTGCCGACCGCCAAATGGCTGGGCAGGGCGCGGAAGCCGAGCGCTTGTTGCTGGCTAAAATCAATGGCGCCGCGCCTGTCGCGCCGGGCGAAGTCTATCTGGTTGGAGCCGGGCCGGGTGATCCGGACCTGCTGACTTTCCGTGCCCTGCGGCTGATGCAGCAAGCGGACGTGGTGTTGTATGACCGTTTGGTAGCTCCGGCGATTCTTGAACTGTGTCGTCGTGATGCCGAGCGGGTCTACGTCGGCAAGCGTCGGGCTGATCACGCGTTACCGCAGGAGCAGATCAATCAGCATCTGGTTGATCTGGCCAAGCAGGGCAAGCGGGTATTGCGCTTGAAAGGCGGCGATCCGTTTATCTTTGGTCGTGGCGGCGAAGAGATCGAAGAGCTGGCGGCCCATGGCATTCCATTTCAGGTTGTGCCAGGTATCACCGCGGCGAGTGGTTGTGCGGCGTATGCCGGGATTCCACTGACACATCGTGATTATGCGCAATCGGTGCGTTTCGTGACCGGGCATCTGAAGGATGGCACCACGGATTTGCCGTGGAGCGATTTGGTAGCTCCAGCGCAGACTCTGGTGTTCTACATGGGCTTGATTGGCTTGCCGATCATCTGTGAGCAACTGATCAAACACGGTCGTTCGGCGGATACTCCGGCAGCCTTGATCCAGCAGGGCACCACCTCGAATCAACGGGTCTTCACCGGCACGCTGGCCAATCTTCCACAGCTGGTTGCCGAGCATGAAGTGCATGCGCCGACGCTGGTGATTGTTGGGGAAGTGGTACAGCTTCGCGAGAAACTGAAGTGGTTTGAAGGGGCACAGTCGCAGGTTTGAAAAAGCTTCGCGGGCAAGCCTCGCTCCTACGGGATTTGTGTCAGGCCACAATAATGTGATCGACACCAATCCCGTAGGAGCGAGGCTTGCCCGCGAAGAGGCCATCAATTGCACACAAATCCCTTCTCAGACCTCGGCCTTGCGCCAAATCCCTTTCCCGCTCAACCGTCCCCGATCATGACTGGCATCGAAGTCCAGCGCAGGCCCTTTCGGCACGATCCCGGTCGGATTGATGGTGCGGTGGCTCGCGAAGTAATGCCCCTTGATGTGCGTGAAGTCCACGGTCTCGGCAATCCCCGGCCACTGATACAACTCACGTAACCAGTTCGAAAGATTCGGGTAATCGGCAATTCGCCGCAGGTTGCATTTGAAGTGGCTGTAATACACTGCGTCGAAGCGAATCAGCGTGGTGAACAGTCGGATATCGGCTTCGGTCAGGTATTCGCCGACCAGATAGCGCTTCTCGCCCAGTCTCTTTTCCAGCCAGTCGAGTTCGGCGAACAGCTCATCGAAGGCTTCTTCATACGCCGGCTGCGAGGTGGCGAAGCCAGCCCGATAAACGCCGTTGTTTACCGCCGGATAGATCCGCGCGTTCAGCTCATCAATCTCTGCCCGTAGAGGTTGCGGGTAGAAGTCCAGGTCATTTCCGGTCAAGCCATCGAATGCACTATTGAACATGCGGATGATTTCCGCTGATTCATTGCTGACGATGCGATTGTGCTGCTTGTCCCAGAGCACAGGCACCGTGACACGGCCGGTGTAGTCGACGGCGTCTGCGGTGTAGCGTTGATGCATGTAGGACAGGTTATCGAGGCGGTCGCCGCTGGAGCCGAACGCTTTATCGAAGGTCCAGCCGTTTTCCAGCATCAACCAGCTGACGACAGAGACGTCGACGAGGCTTTCAAGGCCTTTGAGCTTGCGCAGGATCAGCGTGCGGTGGGCCCAGGGGCAAGCGAGAGACACATAGAGGTGATAGCGACCGGCCTCGGCGGGAAAACCACCTTCACCGCTAGGGCCAGGTCTGCCATCAGCGGTCAGCCAGTTGCGGCGCTGCGCTTGTTCGCGCTGGAATGCGCCGTCCTTGCTGCTTTCGTACCACTGATCACGCCAGTGCCCTTCAATCAGCAAACCCATCTCGAACTCCTCGGTCGTTAAACGTTGGAGTTGAGTCTATGCCGATGGCTTCGAACAAAAAGCGCAAAGGTTGGGCGTTAATGATCGGTTAAATCGATTTGTCCCGAGCGTCCCAGTACTGCTGAGCCAATTCGAACGCCTGCTCCCGCGGCGAGCCGAGGCCGCGCAGGGCCAGCGCCATGGTCGAGATCAGCGCCAGTTGCGGGTAGCTGTCCTGCGCGTCGCCGCGCCAGAGCGCACTCAGTTGCTCGGGGTCCAGGGTCGCGGGTTTGACATGACGCTGGGCCGACAGCGCAGGCCATTCCTCATCCCAGCTTTCGCCACCGGTGGTGCCATACAGATGGCTGATGGTGTCCGGGTTGATTTCGATCTCACCGCCATCGCCTTTGATGACGATGGTGTTGTCGCCCAGCAAGCCGCTGGCGTCGCGGTGCACGCCCTGGTAGCCGGGATGGAAAATACTTTGCAGGCCACAGCGAGCGCCCAGTGGATTAAGAATGCGTGCCAGAGAGTGGATGGGTGAGCGCAGGCCCAGGGTATTGCGCAGATCGATCATCCGTTGCAACTGGGGCGCCCAGTCACCGAGCGGGATAAACGCCAGGTTGCTTTGCTCGAGCGCCGTACCGACTTGCTGCCAATTGCGGCACAGCGGGATCTGTAATTGATCGAGTAGCTGCTCGCTATACAGGCGACCTGCGGTATGGGCGCCGCCGCCGTGCAGCAGAATACGCACACCGTTCTGAGCCAGGCATTTGGCTGCCAGCAGATACCACGGCAGATGACGTTTCTTGCCGGCATAGGTCGGCCAATCCAGATCAACCTTCAAGGCCGGCGCTGTCAATCGTTCACGAACCGCTTCGGTAAAACCGGCCAGTTCCTCAGCGCTTTCTTCCTTGTGCCGCAGCAGCATCAGGAATGCGCCCAGTTGCGTGTCCTCGACTTTCTCGTCGAGCAACATGCCCATGGCTTCGCGTGCCTCTTCGCGGGTCAGGCTGCGGGCACCGCGCTTGCCTTTGCCCAGGATTCGCACGAATGGCGCGAAAGGGTGTTCGGTCGGTGTTTCGGTCGTCAGCGGCGCAAAATCAGTCATAAGCAATTCGTCGGTTTGGGCAGGCCCGCCAGCTTGGCGGCAAGTTTGGCGGGAGTGCCTTTGAACAGTCGGTTCAGGTGCAGGCTGTTGCCCTTGTCCGGGCCCAGCTTCAGTGCAGTGTATTTGATCAGCGGGCGGGTCGCCGGAGACAGTTGGAACTCCTGATAAAACCCGCGCAGTAACTCGAGGATCTCCCAGTGTTCCGGGCTCAGCTCGAGGTCTTCGGCGGCGGCCAGTGCATTTGCCACCTCTGCGGACCAATCGTTCAGGTCTACCAGGTACCCGTCTTTATCGAGGCCAATGCTATGAATACCGACAGTGAGCGACTTCATAGCCAGGTGTTGACCTTGTCATAGTGAATCGACAGCTCGACAAACCCTGGGTAATCGACGCGTTTGACCCAGCCAGGGATATCCAGCCCACGGGCCTGGATATCTTCCGACAGAACGAACAAGCGCAGCGTATCGATTCGAGCCTCCAGCGCGCTGAGCGGTACGCTATCGGGTTGCAGGGCATACACCGCGTCGCCGCAGAGCAGAATCGCGTCTTGCGCGCCGAGCAGACGCAGGCAACTGGTCAGCCGGTTATCGGTAAACGGCGAGTGGGACAACACATGCAAAGTCGACATCAGAGAGTTATAACCTGGTCGTAACGATCAATAATCGAGGAGATTTGCTCCGGGTTCAGCAATTGCACTGCGTCCATGTTCCGGCCGAGTGGCGCAAACCCACGCTCCATTACGCTGTTGGCGCAAGCAAAAACATCTTCAACACCAAACAGCGACAGCGCCTGCAGATTGGCGCTGAGGTCTTTTTGCTGAACGGCCCTGGCATCCTGGGTAGGTGCAAGCTGGAATACACCGTCATCCAGAAACAGCAGGCCGATCGGCAAATCAAAAGCGCCGCCAGCCAGCACGATGTCCAATGCTTCGCGAGCGCTGGGGCCTGACCAAGGCGCCTGCCGACTGATAATCAGCAACGATTTAGGCATTTCATGGCCCTCCGAAACAAATCAATCGGTCGGCCGATTGCACGGCGTCATGCAATTGACCCAGCCCGGACAACTCCCAAGGCGCGCTCAAATTGACGGCGGGGCGCTGATAACGCAGGGCTTCTTCTTCATTCAGCACGCCGCGGCGCAAGGCGGCAGCAATACACACCACGCCGTCGAGCTGATGCTCACTGACGAACGAGCGCCATTGCAACGGCAAATCTTGCTCATCTTGCGGGGTGACGATATTGCCTGACGCGCTGTGAACACCGTCCTGATAGAAAAACAGCCGCACGATCTCATGGCCACCGGCCAGTGCCGCCTGAGCGAACAGCAGAGCGCGGCGCGAGGAGGGCGCATGGGCAGCGGAGAAAAGGGCAATGGCGAACTTCATGACGGACTCTGTCAGCAAACCTTGCGCAATGATAAAGCTTTATCGCCGGGTCGGCGAAATCCGTTTCAGCCTGCCTGGGGCGGATGTTTCCAAAGCGCGAAAGAGCGCCCGTCACGCAGGTAAGCCCGACGGGCAGACCATTAACCTCTTCGACTGCAGCGTCAAGCATCCCCATGGCGATGCTCGCGGCCAGCAGTGCTGAGATTGTCAAGCGTAGCCAGGCATGACTGCCTGCCACGATCTATAGTGATACTCCCGCCACTTAATAGAAGAGAGAGTCCTATGAAACGATCCATTCTGTTTATGGTTGCCGCATTAGTCGCTACGCCGCTCTTTGCGGCGGACGATCTATGCGCCATTAATCTGAAAAAAATTAGAGACGACAAGGCGACCCCCGTGATGGGCCAGCCTCAACTGGATCAAATTCGAGATGCGCGAATAGCCGCGGAAAAAGCGCAGAAAGCCGGCGATAAACAAAAATGCATAGACCTGACCAATAGGGCTTTAAAGGACATTGAGAACTCACAAAAAAACTAATGACACGAGAGGCTGAGCCGGTAACTTCGGCTCAGCCATTCATTAGCGTGTGTGCAATGGTGACCTTGACGGCGTGCTGGTAGGCTGATGGCCGCAGCTATTGGCCAAAAACACTTAAGGAAAAGAAGTATGAAGATGGATGCGTTCGCTTTTGGCGTCACCAACTGGGCTGAGATCGAAAGGACAGAGCATCCGGGAGAAACTGGGGTGGCCTATTGGCGAACCCGGGTTTTCGGCGACGAGTCGAATCGGATTCGGGTACGCATGGTGGAGTACAGCCCTGGCTACCTTGCAGACCATTGGTGTCACAAAGGGCATGTTTTGTTTTGTATGGAGGGTGAGCTGGAAACCACCCTCGAAGACGGGCGAAAGTTCGTATTGACCGCGGGAATGAGCTATCAGGTCGGCGACAACGCAGAGGCGCATCAATCCTGCAGTGGTCCGGGCGCCAGATTGTTCATTGTTGATTGAGCGCAGCAAGGGTGACGCCGCATGAGGGATTTGCTCTTGCGCTCACCTCAAACTGAAGGCCTGACTGCCGAGCGATCTACTCGGCTTTAGTCCGATGGATTGCCCGGGCCTTCACCTCATCGGCGTACGCAATCAACCGCTCTTCACCCGCCTGGAACACTCGGCACATCCTCAGCACTGCCTGAGCATCGGCTTCATTTCCTGCGTCGCTCAATCGTTTGGCAATTTGCGTCAGATCAACGATTGACCATCTGAAATCAGACGCAATGCCCTGAAGATCGCGCCGTAGGTCCTGCTCGGATTCGTTGAGCCACATGATGACCTCCTGAATATCAATGCCGCGCCTGACCCCACTCCCGGTACTAAGTGAACAAAAAGGATCCTGAGCTTTTCAGTCGGGGCCTGGTCGCTGTTCACGGTGTTGCCTTTTGCTGATATCGCTTGCATAGACAGTAATCGACGGCTGCGCAGAGTGTGATTTGAGGCGACGAGCTGTAGGGGCGGACTAGTTTTCCGTGAGTTTGTGCGCGAAGGGCTTCGGGGGGATGCGCGCACTGGAAGGAAGCGGGTGTTGAAGCCAGTTCAGGCGAAATTCTTCGACTTCCACCCAGCGACCGTTCTGCGGTGGCAGGCGGCATTGCTTGAAGGCCACGCACACTCCTTTGTGATCGACCAAGGCAAAATTTCGATATTTATGGCGCAGGGCGAATAGAAACCGGAAAAACTGCATTGCGAACACCTCCTTGGCGATCTTCTAGTTATAGCCAACTCAAGGAAGGTAAAGCGCTTTGTTCAGTTTGAAAAGATCAATTGTGCTCGTTCGGCAGAGCGCGGGAGGAGGGCGGCGGATTTACTGCCGATTGCCGTCGACATTTTTGGGTAGTTGCGCAAATGGCGAGATGATTCGCGCTCAGGCTCTCTAAGGGGCAAACTCCATAAACGAAAAGCCCCGAATAATCGGGGCTTTCACGTACAAATATGGCGAAGGCAAGGGGCTTCGAATTTATGGACCTGTTACTGGAGCCGGTTCAATAGAAGCCGGTCGTCGAGTGCGTGAGGCATGAGTGCTCCTCGCCCGCCGCTCACTGGCAGTCGTGAATGTAAAAGTTGGCAGCTCTAAATCGGTTGGTGTATCGTTTCAGTTGTTCGCACAGCCGTATTTCTCTTTACCAGTCCATGGATGGCGAGGCGATACGTGCTGGGCGGACGCTACCCCCAAGGTTTGCCAATAGCCATTCAGGGGCTGGCTGGTTATTACCTAACGTCTTAGTCGAAATCTTTGCAAACCCCGCTTGCCGGAGAAAACTCCCGAGTCACCTCGAAGGGCATAGAGGCTTGCCCTGTAGAAGGCCGTCCTTCGAGAGCATCCAAAGCTCCTGATCTTTTTATACCCCCACACCCATCCCCTGGATTTGGTGTTTTCAGCAGGTGTCATTTCCATTCAACAGCCTCTGGCAGCATGTTCTACAGCGGACAATAGCAATTTGCCTCTGTTAGAAAGCGCCAAATAATAACCTTTCATATGTCATGGTTATTACAAGGCCGGCGTCTGGTCGTCAGGAGAGAAAGCATAACTACGCGACCACCATGCCCAAAGCGCCGGACCGCGCGGCGTGGGGGTGGCCGGCATTGGCGTGCAGATCCTGCTACTGGTTGCAGTGCAGGCTGCATCTAAATGGCATTCCATTGGTTATCTTGCCTGTCAAATTGCACTGACCTCCCTTGGCCCTCCTGCTGCCAGTGCTGCCTGAGGTTAAGGACGCCTGGTGGGGCCAGGTGATCGGGTGTTTTGAACCTCCTCAATGGGAGGGGATCGAACGATCATAGTGTCAGGCTTCGCCTGCCAGGAGATGATCAAATGAAACGTACAGCTACTTTGATTTTGGTGATGTCAGCAGCGCTGTTGCTCGGCGGGTGCTGGCCGTATTGGCATGACCATGAAGGGCACGGACGTGATCAGGGGCGTTACTACGGTGGCGAGCATAGGGGGCAAATGTATAGCCGGTGACATCGCTGTAGCAGGGCGGGAATAGATCCGCATCGGAGGGTTCGCCATGAGTACCCTGACGATCCAGGCTGTGTGAAAACGTTTTAGAGCAGGTTTGATGGTCAGAACCGGTACGAAAATCGCGTCCCTACGCAAATTTCAGGTCTGCTGACCAACCAAACACTGGCAGATTTTATGTAGCAACGCGGACTTCAACACGGTGCATGCGTTTTCACACTGCCTGGATCCAAAGCGGACATCGAGATAGCAAGCCTCAAAGGGGCCGAACGCTGAGGCCGTTGGCTATTTAAGTAGCGGCTCCCTAGAACTTTTCCCTATTTATCGGTCTATGTGGATAAGCACATCAGCTCGGTAAGCGCGAACCCGCAGATTTCTCGCAGCCAGATGGCCACACGTCCAATTGTCAATCAGAGGTTGTCTTCGCTCATGAAATTCCATGACCCACGGATGGTGCTCTTTGGCCTGTTCGCATTCGCGGCAGTGGGCTCGGCATCAGCAACACAGATGAAGACCTCAACCCCTGTTTTTGCAACTGAAGCCGCAGCCGTTCAGGCTCCGGTCCAGGCTGCCGGCAACCCTTGGCCGACCTTGGCCAGTATGGCCGGCAAGCAGCCAGGGCCGTTGCTTGCCCATGACGACCGATACTGGCATGACGGCCGTTGGCACGATCGTAGAGACGATTGGCGCCGAGACGATTGGCGCCGAGACAACTGGCGTAGAGAGCAAGCCCGCCGAGAAGCCGAACGCCATCGTGATTGGGAGCGCCACCATGATTGGGCCATGCGGCACCGCTACGAGGACGATCACCGCTACTATCGTCGCTAGTGCGAAGCCACGGGATCAATCCGCCTGCAATACGGGCGCTGCTCCGCCAACCTGCGAAACCGGGACTCAAACCGGTCCGAAATAGCAGCGCTCAGGCCACTAGCTCCACCTGGTTGATCCCATGAGACTGGATCAGTGTCCGCTCACCTGGACTCGACCATAGCAACTTGGGAACCAGACCATGGTAGCCAAACATGAACGCGAGGCCGCCTCGGGCGATCCCGTTAATGCGTACCAAGGCGTTCACATTGGCGCCTTCAAAAAACGTTGTTCATGATCAGGATCAGGCAAAAGGCAGGTATCGTATTTTCCGAAGAGCCTATAGCGATTCAGCGCAATACGATCGTATGCCCAATCCCGAAGCTTGCGTGGGAAGATGCGTAGAAGTCTCACTGGCAGCCAACTCGCGGGCAGTTGCGCGATGACTTCGAAAAATGCATCCGAGCGCACCCAGTAGTGTTGGTCGCGGATCACGGCCATGGTGTCGAATTGATCCATGGGCAAACCTGCCCAAGCAAGCAGTGCCTGCCCCTCGGGCGACTGTACTGTCGCCAACTGAATGCGTCGGTGGCGGTCATGGCGGATCAAGAACCTCACCCAGCCATTGCACAGCTTACATACGCCGTCGAACAAGACCACCGTCTCGCCTTGCTTGAGCAATGGTGCGGGTGAGGGGCGAATTTGGGAGGCTGGCATAAGCGTGGATCCAATGGGGGCCTGGTTAATCCGGATCATACCCGCGCGCCAGACTTAAAGTCTGCTTTCGGCCGGTTGTAGCCGGCAGATATTCACCAAGCGAACAGCTAAGGGATTTATTAAGGGTTTTATGTCCCATTGATTCGATCCCGCAGCCAATGCTGTCCGACTGCGAAGCCGAGCCAAGGTAAGCGAACGAGACTGCTGATAACGGCGTTTATGGTAAATCCCTGGATCCATCCTGGACACGGACACGATCAAGCGCAGAACACTACTGTAAGCCAAACCTGACCTCTGGTAATCGCCAGCCTCGTTCCAAAAGCAAACATGACGACCTCAAACTTCTAGCAGCACCTCTGTCAGATCGGGGACGCGCCAGACAGATCAGGAGTTGGAGTGATCGGCCGCCTTGGCTTTGCTTTGAGCTACAGCGGCTTCAGCCTTCTGTTTCTGTGCAACCTGGTAGGCTTCCATCGAGACTTTCCGGGCTTTCTCCATGCGTGCGATGGTCCGGTCACCACCGCCACCTGTGGCCATAGCCAGAGAGGAAACGGTCAGAGCGGCGACGACGAAGAGAGCTTTCATGGATTTCATTTGGGTATCCTCAAGTGAGATTGGGTTAACAGCTAACAGCGGGATTTATTGGCTAAAGCTGAACGTCCTTGTTCAACCTGGCTTCACCATCCAGCCAGGGCGGCGTTTCCTACTGTCCAGGTGCCTTGCTCCGTAGATTCTGCCGTGCTCTTGTTTTTGGCCCAGATGGTGAGCATCACCATCATCCCGAATCCACCGACGATGAGGACCGGATAGGCTGCCAGCAACTCCACCAACGAGTATTTCCAGGCCAACGGACGACCAACACCCAGCATTGCGGCATAGAACCACGACACGCCAGAGAACGCCCCCGAGAACAGCGCCAGCATGCGCAGGCTGAAGGAGAGCTTGAGCAACGAACCGGCTTTTTTCAGAGCAGGCAATACCGCGCTATGCAACACGACGCCATTAATGGTCAGCAGTACAACTATGCCGATCTTGGCTTGCAACTTTGGATTGAGGAAATACTCCATCCCCTTGCCGGCATAATCTATCCCGACAATACCAATGCCCGTAATCCAAAGAGCTACAAGGGCAAGCACTACGGTTTTTTGAAGACTTTCCATGTGCGCGTCATCATGCTGACCTGACGCATCCCCCTTCAGGAGTTGCTTGACCATTGCAATATCGCTGGTCAAAACAAGCCCGATTGCCACACAGCAGGCAATAAGGTGGGCATATACAACGCCCAAACGCAAAAACTCCACGGTCGACGAAGAAAGCATATTAAGCTCCATGGTTACCGGCTACCTCTTTGTTCTAGTAGTGAATCAGTAAATGACTCTCAGTTGGACTTAACTGGAACTTACAGTTACTGACTGCAATTAAGATCCAGCAATTTCTATTAATTAGTCTTGCGGTATTACGCTGTCGAGATAAAAGTGAGCTTCGCGAATGAACTTCTAATCATTCGATTATCTCCATTTTCAGGTAATGAAAATCCCCATTCGCACTTAGTGCATATGTGGTTTAACTTCCGCTTCTGGGGCTAGGTGAGGATCAGAGCCTGTGTCACCTGCTGCGTATTCTGAACGAAAAAGTCCGAGTCCGTTCATTTTTTGATCAATTGTCCCGACAAACGGCAGTGAAATGGATAGTGGCATATTGCCAGTTTTGATGGCGAAGCCAGCACCATTACTGGGTTTACGGCCAACCAGCGTGCCGCTGAGAACCGCTGCGCAAGGCCCAAAGTAGCCACGCTTGTCGCCTTACTCCTGAGTTATGCGACAACTCACTCGCGCCTGACGGTAAAGGCTTTGCGATGTCACGTGAGTCTGTCGCAGGAGGTAGGCGGAAGGGATTCGAAATCCCTCGGTCATCAACGCGTTTTTTTGCTTTTATACCCGTGCGTGAATGACGTGCGATACGAGGCAAAAATGGGGTAAGCCGTTCGCCATTCAATGTCAATCAGTGCCAAGCGCTTAATTAACCGACTTGTCAAAAAAAACCTACAGCCCATATTTCAGGGGGGGTAGGTTTTTTTGCGTTAATACTCCAGCGCAATTGGCGCATGGACAGGATGCGCCCGGGTCAAGCCGGAGGGTATACCGCAGACGCACAGATCTGCGTTGCCATTTGCCCAAGAGAGTTACCTCCGATGATTACTGATTTTCCACCAGCAGGTACCAGTGCCCATGTGTAGCCAATGTAACTCCCGTAACTATTTTTGCTATTAACTTCAACGCACCAAGAGTCCTTGGTCTTGTCGCGGCTCTCCCCCCTTGCATCTGCCGTAATGAAGAATGTGTCTCTGAATTTTGCACTGTCCGGGTCTTTCATGTCGTGACTAACAAATGTGTGGGCTAACAGCATGGCGTTTTCCGGCATTGGGTAACGATAGAGAATTGTTGCGGGTGCTACATGGGTTGGTGCTGGGTGCTGGGTGCTGTTGAGCGGTGCAGCCGGTGAGCAGTTTCAGCGTAGCAGCAGGATTTTTTGGATGGTGATCGTGGGGTGGCAGGATGCCGGAAGGCGGGAAAAGCGGGATAGTTTTGTAACGCCACCCGAAAAGTTTTGTAACGCTTTGGGGGGGAGGGGTTTTGGCCAAACCCCAGAAACGAAAAAGCCCTGAAAAATCAGGGCTTTGACGTACAAATATGGCGGAGGCGATGGGATTCGAACTCATGGACCTGTTACAGTCGACGGTTTTCAAGACCGTTGCCTTAAACCACTCGGCCACACCTCCGTATTGCGTTGCGGGCGCCATAATACCTGAATGAAACACACTGTCAAACTCTCTGCGTAGCTTGTTACAGAGCGTCTGTTATGATCTTTGCGACTGAACGTTTCAAACCTACAGGAGTGTCGCCATGCGCGAACAGGAATACGCAGTTAATAACAGCGTGCAGGCTGAGCAGCTAGAGGTTAGCCGCGTCCTGCGCAACACTTACGGCTTACTCGCACTCACCCTCGCGTTTAGCGGCGTGATGGCGTTCGTGGCGCAGCAGATGCGCGTCGGCTACCCGAACGTCTTTGTCGTGCTGATCGGCTTCTACGGCCTTTTCTTTCTCACCAACAAACTCCGTGACTCGGCCTGGGGACTGGTTTCGGCTTTCGCCCTGACCGGTTTCATGGGTTTCCTGCTGGGCCCGATCCTCAATCGCTACCTGGGCATGCAAGGCGGCGCTGAAGTGGTCAGCTCGGCCTTTGCGATGACGGCATTGGTGTTTGGTGGTCTCTCCGCCTACGTACTGATCACCCGCAAGGACATGAGCTTTCTCGGCGGCTTCATCACTGCCGGTTTCTTTGTCCTGCTGGGTGCGACGCTGGCGGGTATGTTCTTCAAGATCAGCGGTCTGCAACTGGCGATCAGCGCGGGCTTCGTGTTGTTCTCCTCGGTCTGCATCCTGTTCCAGACCAGCGCCATCATCCATGGCGGCGAGCGTAACTACATCATGGCGACGATCAGCCTGTATGTATCGATCTACAACCTGTTCATCAGCTTGTTGCAGCTGTTCGGCATCATGAGCCGCGATGATTGATCGCAAGCCTTGAGCAAAAAGCCCGCTTCGGCGGGCTTTTTGTTGGGTGCGGATAGGGTTGACCCTATTTGGAAATGACAATGCTGCCGTCGGCCTGCTGACGGTAGATGGTGTAAGGCAACAGCAAGGTATCGAGCGCTCCGGATATGACCAGGTCGATCAGCACAATGGGCGTGGCGTTATCGTATTGCTGCTCATCGATTCCCTCACCCAGCGGCGCATGCAGTGAGCAGAAATCATAGGTGACTCCGCTGTAGATTCGCGGGATCGCGCCGCAGTAACTCTTCTGCTGCTTGAGATTCTGCGCAGCCACCTCATCAGGGCGCACAACCGTGTTGATGGTGCCGCACCCGGCGAGCATTAGCGCCGCCAATAACACTGCCTGAGTTTTCATGCCGCCAATCCTTCGCCGGAAAAATGAGCAATCTACGTTGTTCGGAGCAAAACCGCACTCAGGCCATCGGTGGCAAGCGGCGCTTGACCGGAGTTTTCTTGACGATCGCGGTGTTGGTTTCGGCGTGGGTGTTGAGCCGGTCGAGCAGGGTGTCCAGTTGCTCCATCGAGCGCACATGCAGACGAGCGATGAAGCAGTCATCGCCAGTGACCTTGTCGCACTCGGTGAATTCGGGGATGGCCAGGATCTGCCGTTCGACTTCCTGCAGCTGGCCCGGAAGCGGGCGGATGCGGACGATGGCCTGGAGCTGGTAGCCGAAACATTTCGGGTCTATTTCGACTGTGTAGCCCTTGAGTAGGCCGCGCTCTTCGAGACGCCGCAGCCGTTCGGCGACGCTCGGTGACGACAGGCCGCTGATTTGCGCCAATGCTTTAAGTGAACGTCGCGAGTCAGCCATCAGCGCGGCGATCAACACCTGGTCAATGTCATCAGTCATACAAACCTCGTTAGGCAAAGGGTTCAATCTGCCTTGATAAGAAAGGTAGAAATGGATTTTAGCCTGCTATTGGCTCTGGAGCTGCCTCACTGTGGATTGTCATAATTCAGGCTCTTACCGAGGAGGCTGATGATGGACAAGTCGATACGTCGTGGGTCGTTTGAAATGACCGCTGCCATGCTGATTTCGGGAACCATTGGATGGTTCGTGCTGGTTTCCGGGCAGCCGGTGCTGGATGTGGTGTTCTGGCGCTGTGTGTTTGGCGCTGCGACCTTGCTGGTGATCTGCGCGGTGCTGGGCTTTCTGCGTCCCGGTATTTTGACTCGCACCACATTCATCCTGGCGGTGCTCAGCGGTGTGGCGATTGTCGGTAACTGGGTGTTGTTGTTTGCCTCTTATTCCCGGGCATCGATTGCCATCGGTACCGCGGTCTACAACGTTCAACCCTTTATGTTGGTGGGGCTGGCGGCGTTGTTTCTCGGAGAAAAGATCACCGCACAGAAATTGTTCTGGCTTGGTGTGTCGTTTCTCGGGATGTTGGCGATCGTCAGCGCTCATGGTGAGCAGGGCTCAGCAGGTGGCGACTACCTGCTCGGAATCGGACTGGCACTGGGCGCCGCGCTGCTCTATGCCTTCGCTGCACTGATTATCAAGCGTCTGACCGGTACTCCACCGCATTTGATCGCCCTGATTCAGGTCTGCACCGGTGTTCTGTTGTTGGCGCCGTGGGCGAATATCGCCGCGTTGCCGCAGGAGTCTGGCGCCTGGGCCAGTCTGCTGACATTGGGTGTGGTGCACACCGGCGTGATGTATGTATTGCTGTACGGCGCGATTCAAAAGCTGCCGACAGCATTGACCGGTGCGCTGTCGTTTATCTACCCGATTGCGGCGATTTTCGTCGATTGGTTCGCCTTCGGTCATCGCCTTGAGCTGATGCAATGGCTGGGCGTGATCGCGATTCTGCTCGCTGCGGCAGGCATGCAGCAGGGCTGGAGCCTTGGCTTTCGGCGGGCGGCGGTGCAGTGACTGGTTTTCAGATCTTCCAATGCACGGCGGTCTTGGCCAGGCGTTGACGCATATTGTCGAGATTGGCGGCCAATTGCCGGGTCAATAGGCGATAGCCGTCCAGCGCGGTGTAGACCGGAACGCTGAATGTGGAGTTGTCCGGCGAACCGGCAACAGAACGGTCTAGCCGTTGCGAGGCACCGGACTTGAGGGCGCGGGCCATGCCGATCAATTGCACGCGGATCTGTCGGTGCTCGGTTTTCAGGGCTGATTGCATCAAGGCCATGGCCTGTTCGTCGCTGGGATCGGGCCGTGTGTTGGCGAGGATTTCGAGGGTGCTGACACACATCCGCAGGTTGCGCTGAAGAGCGTCCAGTTCGGTCATGGAGATCCGCACTTCCTTGGACACCGACGGCATCAACGAACGCAGTTGCACCATCGCGCCGTTCAGGCGGTTCATCAGTTTGAGATGTTCGTCGTCGGTGACCGATTGGCCACTGACGATGCGGCCGTAGATCGTCGCACAATCGCGCAGCGCGCTCGCCAGGTTGTAGCGCCAGGAATAGACCGCGTACAGCGGCAGTGCGAAGGAAAAGGCGAGAGCCAGGGCGATACCGATGAGGATGTCGACCGCCCGCCAGAGACCGTCGGTCACCGGGTTGTCGCCATGACCGGCGACGATGAACACGGTGATCGCCGACAACAACGCCGTATACCCACCCTTGCCGATCGCATGGTACGAAAAGAATCCGCAAACCACCGACATGCCCAGGTAGGTCAGCCATGGCATCCCCAGCCAGGCCTGCTGAGCCACCAGCAACAAGCCAACGCCGGCGCCGATCAAGGTGCCGATAGCCCGTTCGGCGGCTTTCTTGCCGATATTACCGTGATGTTGCAGCCCGCCGATGACCACCAACATGGTCACCGAGGCCCATTCGCCATGGGGCAGCTTGATCCCGGTGGTGAGCAGGATGGTGGCCAGCAGCCCCAGTGACACCCGCACGGCGTGGATCAGTTTGGCATGCCGATAGCGCCGATAGGGGTCCAGCAGCGGACGCAAGAAACGGCGCAGCAACGGTGGCAGTCGAGACGATCGCAAGTCATTCATCGGGCCTGGCTGTTTTCCTCGAGTGTCAGTTCCTGGGCTCTGTCATCAGAATATGTAATCGGTGGTCAGAAAGCTCGACTCACGATTACGGATAATGTCGCTGATGAGCTCTTTGTTGCTCTCCTGGAATTTGCTCGCGACCAGGGTGCGGATCGAAAACACCCTGAGCGCGTCGTGAACCGACAGGGTGCCTTCGGCCGAGTTTTTCCGGCCATTGAACGGATAGGTGTCCGGGCCGCGTTGGCACTGGGCGTTGATGTTGATCCGTCCGACCTGATTGGCGAAGGTATCGACCAGGCGTCCGACTTCGGTGGAGTTTTTACCGAAAATACTCAGCTGTTGGCCGAAGTCTGATTCCAGCACGTAATCGATCACGGTTTCCAGATCACGGTAGGGAACGATGGGCACCACCGGGCCGAATTGCTCCTCCTGATACACACGCATCTGGGCGGTGACCGGGTAGAGCACTGCGGGATAGAAGAATGACCCGCGCGATTCACCGCCGTGGGCATTCACCACTTTCGCGCCCTTGTTGACGGCATCCTCCACCAACGAGTGCAGGTAGTCGACCTTGCCCGACTCCGGAAGTGGGGTCAGTGCTACGCCGCTTTCCCAGGGCATGCCCGGTTTGAGGGACTGCAGTTTGCGGTTGAATTTCTCGATGAAGCTGTCGACCACCTGTTCGTGGACGAAGAGGATTTTCAGTGCGGTGCAACGTTGGCCGTTGAACGACAGTGAGCCGGTAACAGCTTCGTTGACGGCGTTGTCCAGGTCGACCTCGGGCAACACGATGCCGGGGTTCTTGGCATCAAGCCCCAGCGCCGCGCGCAAGCGGTGTGGTTTTGGATGCAGCTTTTTCAGGTCACTGGCGGCTTTGTTGGTGCCGATGAAAGCAAAGATATCGACCTTGCCGCTGGCCATCAGCGCGCTGACGGTTTCCCGGCCGCTGCCGTAGATTACATTGATCACACCGGCCGGGAAGCTGTCGCGAAAGGCCTCCAGCAATGGACGAATCAACAGCACACCCAGCTTGGCCGGCTTGAACACGACGGTGTTGCCCATGATCAAGGCAGGAATCAGCGTGGTGAAGGTCTCGTTCAGCGGGTAGTTATAGGGGCCCATGCATAACGCCACGCCCATCGGTACGCGGCGGATCTGGCCGAGGGTGTCCTGTTCGAGCTCGAAACGGCTTGAGCGGCGGTCCAGTTCCTTGAGGGCATTGATGGTGTCGACGATGTAGTCGCAGGTGCGATCGAACTCTTTCTCCGAGTCCTTGAGGTTTTTGCCGATCTCCCACATCAGCAGCTTGACCACTGCTTCACGCTGTTCGCGCATGCGGCCGAGAAAGGCTTCGACATGCTGAATACGTTCGGCGACGCGCATCGTCGGCCAGTTGCCCTGACCTCTGTCGTAGGCGCGGACGGCGGCATCCAGCGCAGTCAATGCGGTGTCGGCATCCAGCAGAGGCGTGCTGCCGAGGATGACTTGTTCATCCGCGTTTTCACTGGCCAGATAGACCGGACTGCGCACCAGTGCGAGTGGGCCGGACCAAATCTTTAATACGCCATCGACGAGGTATTCGCGTTGTTCGATCTGGCCGTTGATGCGGTACTTTTCCGGGATGTCCGCGGCGCTGGGGAACAGGTTGTCGAGAATGTTATCTGTGGTCATGGCGCTACCCCGTATGGATTGGGTGATGCAGATAAGGTGTGTTATCACGGAGCGCGGCCAAAGGGTCAAGTTCTTCAGGCCGCGCGCCAGGATCAGCATAGCTGAATCGTTTTACCTGATCGTGACAAGGGTTGTCATGCCCTATCCGTGCAGATTTGTTCGACTTGCTCAATTGTTTCTCATTGAAACCGCAAGCATATGCCGCTGCGCGGCGGTTAAACTTTGTGCTTTCTAAAGGAGTTCTCATGAGTTACTACCAGCCGGGCATCCTTGCCACCCCAGTACCGTCTCAGGCACGCCATATGTTTTTCGCTCCCGAATCCGTCGATGCATTGCCGACTGCGATCGACCAGTTGAGGCAGCTGGTGGATGGTAAAACAGCGGTGGTCGGTTTCGGTGAATCGCTGGTACGGGCGCTGGGCGGTCGGATCGATGGCTTGCGGGCGTTCCCTGCGTTGGCGGGCGTTGGCGTTGATAACCCTTCGACCCAGCACGCACTCTGGTGCTGGCTGCACGGCGAGGACCGCGGCGAGTTGCTGCATCGCAGCCGCGCCGTTGAAGCTGCATTGGCTCCAGCGTTGCGTTTGGTACAGATGACTGAAGCCTTCCGCTACAAGACCGGGCACGATCTGACCGGTTATGAAGACGGCACCGAAAACCCCCACGACGAAGCGGCCGTGGCGGCAGCGTTGGTGGGCGAGGGCACAGATGGCCTGCACGGCGGCAGTTTCGCTGCGATTCAGCAGTGGCAACACGATCTGGAGGGCTTCGCCGCGCTGCCTGCCCGGGAGCAGGATCACATCATCGGTCGGCGCAAGAGCGATAACGAAGAGCTCGAGGAGGCGCCAGAATCCGCCCACGTCAAACGTACTGCTCAGGAAAGCTTCGCCCCTGAAGCCTTTGTCGTGCGCCGCTCCATGCCTTGGGTGGAAGGCGATCGAGCCGGCTTGATGTTCCTGGCATTTGGGTATTCCCTCGACGCCTTCGAAGTACAACTGCGGCGCATGAGCGGCCTGGAAGACGGCATCGTCGATGGCCTCTATCGGATCAGCCGGCCGATGACCGGTGGCTATTACTGGTGCCCGCCGCTCAAGGATGGCCGGCTCGATTTGCGGGCGCTGCGGATCGGCTGAGTGACGCAGTGGGCGTATTTGGCGGGCATGTAGGAGGTAGGAGGTAGGAGCCGAGCTTGCTCGCGATGGCGGCCTTACAGCCGACCTGTCTCTCACAGATGTACACCAATCCATTGTGGGAGCAGCCGGTCGACGCTCGATTGCTCGCGAAGGCGGCCTGACAGCCGGCCTGTCTCTCACAGATGTACACCAATCCATTGTGGGAGCAGCCGGTCGACGCTCGATTGCTCGCGATGGCGGCCTGACAGCCGGCCTGGCTCTCGCAGGTGTACATATCCATTCCTGCGGTAACGGCCACTTAGGGTTTCGCCCTTACGGCGAGGCCCTTTTGGCAAACGCCCCAAAAGGACCCAAAAGGGCTTGCCCCGAGCGTACGGCACCTCGCTCAGGCTCGGTGTTCCCTCGCTCCGGCATTCATCAGGGGGCATCGCCTCCGGTCGGCTTCGCTTCGACCTCCTCTCGATGTGTTCGACTTCGTCGAACGGCGCTTCGCGCCCACCCCCTGATGAACGCCTCCGCTCGGCCTTCCGAAGGGGCGGGTAGATCAAAAGCCAAAGCGAGGCGGCCTGCCGGCCGGCCTGTTTGTGTGGGTACGCGTTCCGCCTGTGGAGCTGCCGATAGGCTGCGATCTCACTTGCGCCGACGTTGTTGACGACTGTCGGCTCTTGTCAGAAAAATCCGACAGGAGTACAAATGTACTCCATGACGACTTTAACTCCCCGCCGTACTGCCATCCTGACCTTTATCCGCGACCGCATCGCGCAACAAGGTCAGCCACCGAGCCTCGCCGAGATCGCCGAGGCTTTTGGTTTTGCCTCGCGCAGTGTGGCGCGCAAGCATGTGGTGGCCCTCACCGAAGCCGGTTTCATTGAGGTCAACGCCAATCAGGCGCGAGGTATTCGTTTGTTGAATCAGCCACCCAGGCCCGAACTGCTGGATATTCCGGTGCTGGGGCGGGTGGCCGCCGGTGCACCGATCGGTGTCGATGCCCAGGTGCACAGTCGGCTGATGCTGGACCCGGCGATGTTTTCGCGGATTCCGGATTACCTGCTGCGGGTGCAGGGTGATTCGATGATCGAAGACGGCATTCTCGACGGCGATCTGGTGGGCGTACGGCGCAGTGCCGAGGCTGAAAACGGTCAGATCGTGGTGGCGCGGCTCGATGGTGAAGTCACGATCAAACGCTTTGAACGGGTCGCAGGGGGCGTGCGTTTGCTGCCGCGCAACCCGGCCTATGCGCCCATCGTTGTGCACGCCGATCAGGACCTGGCCATCGAAGGGGTGTTCTGTGGGTTGGTGAGGCGAGGATGATGGGTGCCGTCGTTGCTCTGGATACTCTGTTCAATGCTGGCCAGGTCTGGAAAGGCCGGCCCGCCGCGCCACCGGCCAGCCCTCAACCGACAGGCCATTGGGCGCTGGATGCGGCGTTGCCCACGGGTGGCTGGCCAGAAGCGGCCCTGACGGAAATCCTGATTGCCGGGCAGGGCGTCGGTGAGCTGCAACTGGTGTGGCCGACCCTGGCGCGATTATCCGCCGTGGGCGAACGAATTGTCCTGGTGGCGCCGCCCCATGTGCCATATCCGCAGGCCTGGCAGAACGCTGGCGTGGACCTGCGTCAGCTGTCGGTGATTCAGGCCAGTGAGCGCGATGCCCTGTGGGCGGCGGAACAATGCCTGCGCTCGGGCAGTTGCGGCGCGGTCCTGTGTTGGCCGCAGAAGGCTGATGACCGTGCCTTGCGCCGCTTGCAGGTGGCGGCCGAAACCGGTCAGACCCTGGCGTTCGCCTATCGCTCGATCAGTGAAGCCATCAATCCTTCGCCAGCCGCCTTGCGTATCGCCATCGATGCCCGGCCCGCGCAACTGCGGGTACTCAAGTGCCGTGGCGGTCTGGCCCGCTCGGCGCCGATTGCCTTTGCGACAGGGCATTGAGGTTGGTATGCGCTGGGTCTGTATTCTTTTCCCGCAGCTTGCTCTGGATGCTGTGCTGCGTCAGCGGCCCGATCCCGATGAACCGCTGGCGCTGTTGACGGGCACTGCGCAGCGCCGGGTGGTGCAAGCGGTGAACGCCTCCGCTCGGGCGCTCGGCCTGCGACCCGGGCAATCGCTGACCGCCGCTCATGCCTTGACCAAAGCCTTTGCCAGCGCCGAATACGACGTTGCCGATATCGAGCAGTGGCAGCAATTTCTCGCGGCCTGGGCCTACCGCTTCAGCTCCCAGGTCAGCGTGTTTTATCCCCGGTCCTTGTTGTTTGAAATCGAATCGAGTCTGGGCCTGTTCGGACCCTGGCCACAGTTCGAGGCGCGGCTGCGGGCGGAACTCACGGAACTGGGCTTTCGCCATCGCATCGTCGCAGCCCCCAATCCGGCGGCCGCGCGGGTGTTGGCTAACGCTTACGACGGCCTGGCAGTGCCGGACAATGAAACCTTGCGGCGGATCCTGGGGCAGATGCCCATTGATCGCGTCGGGCTGGAGCAGGACGTCGCCACTGCCTTGTCGCGCATGGGCTTGCGGACCTTGAGTCAGGTTCAGGCGCTGCCACGCCATACCCTGGCGCGACGCTTTGAAGCCCAGGTGCTCAAGCACCTCGACACGTTAATGGGAGATCGGCCGCTGGTCCTGGCGTTTTACCAGCCGCCGGACCGCTTTGACGTGCGCATCGAGCTGAATTTCGATGTCCTGTCCCATCAGGCGCTGCTGTTCCCGTTGCGTCGGCTCACCGGCGATCTGTCGGCTTTTCTCTGTGGGCGGGACAGCGGCGTGCAGCGTTTTGATCTGCATCTGGAACATGCCGGGTTGCCGGACACGCAGGTCAAGGTCGGCTTGCTCAGCGCCGAGCGCGACCCGGCGATGCTCTTCGAACTGGCTCGCGGTCGACTGGAACAGGTGCAAGTGGAGTCTGCGGTTCGGGGCTTTCGCCTGGTGGCCCATGACTTGCCCAGGTTCGTCCCGCAACATCGGGAACTGTTCGAGGAGCGCCCGCAGCAATCCTTGCCCTGGGAGCAATTGCGCGAACGCCTGCGTGCGCGGCTGGGCGATGACGCGGTGCAGGGTCTGCGCTGGCAGGCCGATCACCGGCCGGAGCACAGTTGGCAGCCGAATGCCGATAGCCAGACGTGCCCGCCGAGCCTTGGCGTGCAACGTCCGGGCTGGCTGCTCACAGAACCGCTGCAGGTGCACGAAGGCGCGGCGCGGATTCTCATGGGGCCGGAGCGTATCGAGTCCGGCTGGTGGGATGGCGGCGATGTGCGTCGCGACTACTACCTGATCGAAACCCGCTCCGGCCAGCAGGCCTGGGCCTGGCGCACGGTGGGTGAGAGCGGGCCTTTGTGGCTGCAAGGCTGGTTTGCATGAGTGTCGAGTATGCCGAACTGCACTGCCTGTCGAACTTCAGTTTCCAGCGCGGAGCCTCCAGTGCCCGCGAGCTGTTCGAACGGGCCAGGCGTCAGGGTTATCAGGCTTTGGCGATCACCGACGAGTGCACCCTGGCCGGCATCGTCCGCGCCTGGCAAGCCGCTAAAGAGGTGGAGTTGCCGCTGATCATCGGCAGCGAAATGCGCATCGAAAATGGCCCGAAACTGGTGCTCCTGGTGGAGAACCTGGAGGGCTACCAAACGCTTTGCCGACTCATCACCCGAGCCCGGCGTCGTGTGGCAAAGGGGCAGTACCAAGTGCTGCGCGAGGACTTCAACGAACCGTTGCCGGGACTGCTGGCGTTGTGGATGCCCGATACCCTCGAGGTTGGCGGGGAAGGGCGCTGGCTGCGCAAGGTCTTTGGCGACCGATTGTGGCTGGCCGTCGAGTTGCACTGCGGTCAGAACGATGCCCGACGGCTTGCGGGTTTGCTGGATCTGGCCGCTGCCCTGGAAATTCCGGCGGTGGCCAGCGGCGATGTGCATATGCACGCGCGCGGGCGCCGCGCCTTGCAGGACACCATGACCGCGATCCGTCATCACGTGCGCGTCGCCGAGGCCGGGCAACGCTTGCACCCCAACGGCGAACGGCACTTGCGCAGCCTTGATGCATTGCAGGCACTCTATCCGCCGCAACTGCTTGAAGAGTCAACGCGCATTGCCCGGCGCTGCACCTTCGAACTCGGCCAATTGCGCTATCAGTACCCGCGTGAACTGGTGCCTGAAGGGCAGACTCCGAAATCCTGGCTGCGCGAACTGACCGAACGGGGTATGCGCTGGCGCTGGCCTGAAGGCGTGGAAGACAAGGTGCTGGCGCTGATCGAAAAAGAACTGAAGCTGATCAGCGAGATGGGTTACGAGAGTTACTTCCTCACCGTCCACGACATCGTTCGCTTTGCTCGTGATCGCAACATTCTCTGCCAGGGACGCGGTTCGGCGGCCAACTCGGCGGTGTGTTATGCCTTGGGCATCACTGAAATCAATCCCAGCCTGATGAACATGCTGTTCGAGCGTTTCCTCTCCAAAGAGCGCAACGAGCCGCCGGACATCGATGTGGATTTCGAGCATGAACGGCGTGAAGAGGTTTTGCAGTATGTGTTTCAGCGCTATGGCCGGACCCGCGCGGCGCTCACGGCCGTGGTCAGCACCTACCATGGTGCCGGCGCGGTGCGGGATGTGGCCAAGGCCCTCGGTTTGCCACCGGATCAGGTCAATGCGCTGGCCGATTGCTGCGGCCATTGGAGTGATGAACCGCCTTCCGTGGAGCGCCTGCGTGAAGGCGGTTTCGACCCGGACAGCCCGGTGCTGCGCCGGGTGCTGAGCCTGACAGGGCAACTGATCGGCTTTCCCCGGCATCTGTCCCAGCATCCAGGTGGTTTCGTGATTTCCGAGCAACCGCTGGACACTCTGGTGCCGGTGGAAAACGCGGCCATGGCCGAGCGTACGATCATCCAGTGGGACAAGGATGATCTGGACATGGTCGGCCTGCTCAAGGTCGATATTCTCGCCCTCGGCATGCTCAGTGCCATCCGCCGCTGTTTCGACCTGCTGCGCCGTCATCGCGGTCTGGATTTGAGTCTGGCGCAGGTGCCGAAAGAGGATCCGAAAACCTACGAAATGATCGCTCGTGCCGACACCATCGGGGTATTCCAGATCGAGTCCCGGGCGCAGATGTCGATGCTGCCAAGGCTCAAGCCGAAGGAGTTTTACGACCTGGTGATCGAGGTGGCTATCGTGCGGCCCGGCCCGATTCAGGGCGGGATGGTGCATCCGTACTTGCGGCGGCGTAACAAAGAGGAGCCTGCAACCTATCCGTCCGAAAAATTGAAGACAGTCCTGGAGCGCACTCTGGGGGTGCCGCTGTTTCAAGAACAGGTCATGCAGATCGCGATTGTTGCCGCCGATTACAGCCCCGGTGAAGCCGACCAGCTACGTCGCTCCATGGCTGCCTGGAAACGTCACGGCGGTCTGGAACCGCATCAGGTACGGCTCAAGGAAGGCATGCTGAAAAATGGCTACACTGCCGAGTTCGCCGCGCAGATTTTCGAGCAGATCAAGGGCTTCGGCAGCTATGGTTTTCCCGAGTCCCATGCCGCCAGTTTTGCCTTGCTGACCTACGCCAGTTGCTGGTTGAAATGCCACGAACCGGCGGCCTTTGCCTGTGCGCTGATCAACAGCTGGCCGATGGGTTTCTACAGCCCGGACCAGATTCTTCAGGACGCTCGCAGGCATCATTTGCAGATCCGTGCGGTAGACGTGCGCGCCAGCGATTGGGATTGCAGTCTGGAACCTGTCCACGGTGAGCAGCCGGCGATTCGCATGGGGTTGCGGATGATCCGTGGTTTTCGCGAGGACGATGCCCGGCGCATTGAAGCGGCACGCTTGGCCGGTGAATTTGTCGATATCGCCGATCTGGGTGAACGGGCGCAGCTCGACTCCCGGGCCCAGGAGCAACTGGCCGACGCGGGTGCCTTGCGCGGGCTGGCCGGGGATCGGCATCGGGCGCGCTGGATCGTTGCCGGCGTGCAGAAACAGCTTGGATTGTTCGCCGGTTTGCCGAGTCAGGAAGAACCCGGGGTGTCCTTACCCAAGCCGACGGTGGGTGAAGACCTGCAAGCCGACTACGCCAGCGTCGGCACGACCCTGGGCCCGCATCCGCTGGCCTTGCTACGTGACGAACTCAAAGCCCGGCGCTGCCGCAGCTCGCGGGAATTACTCGAGGTCGAGCATGGGCGCAATGTCAGCGTCGCCGGGCTGGTCACCGGCCGGCAAAGACCCGGGACCGCCAGCGGCGTGACGTTCGTCACCCTGGAAGACGAGTTCGGCAACGTCAACGTGGTGGTCTGGCGCGACCTGGCTGAACGTCAGCGGCAGGTATTGGTGGGTTCGCAATTGCTGAAGGTTGACGGCACGCTGGAGACCGAGGGTGAAGTGCGGCATCTGATTGCCGGGCGGTTGAGCGATTTGAGCTCGCTGCTGACGGGGATCAGCGTGCGTAGCCGGGATTTCCGTTGAGCACGGATGATCGTTCCCACGCTCTGCGTGGTAACGCATCCCGTGACGCTCTGCGTCACAGCCGAAGGCGGACGCGGAGCGTCCATGGCGGCATTCCCACGCGGAGCGTGGGAACGATCATCAGGGGATGACCATCCAGATCAAGTTGATCTACTTCGCGCAGACCCTGAACAATCCGGTATTGCTCGACTGATTTCGCAAGCTGATCTCGCGGGCATCGAGAAGGCGATTCTGGATGTCGCTGCGACGCTGAAGTCTGAGTATCACCCGCTCAAGCATCTGATCGAGGTTTGAAGCCGCTGGGTATCTCTCGGTCAAGCCAATCATCAAAGTGCGGCGGACTGACGAACGGGCACCACTGGTCTGATTGACGGTCGACAGAAGGGCATAGGCGAGGCCATGCTGATATCTGGTAATTGCGATAAAACGCGGTTGCCACCGATCAACAAACGGAGGTGTTCCATGCCGGTGAACCATGACCTTTATCAGGATTTGGGCTGCACGAAGGACGTCATTAAAGAAAAGAGCGCCAACGATCCCCATCTCCACTCGTTGCTTGAGAAATACACACGCATCGATGCCGACGTGCAGAAGGCTGAGGCTGCGGCGCTCGCTGATGATCAACTGAAGAAGCTCAAAGAGAAGCGTGTGGACATCAAAAAACAGATATCCAACCAGTTGAAGAATCAATCCTGAATCTGTGAAATCCTGAGCGAGGCTGCGCAGACTCCTGTGCACCCCGCCAGATTGGCTCGATGACCGATGAACAAGTAAATGGAACGGCCATAAATGCTAACGCCTCGAACTATCAGGGACTGATTTTTCAGGCTCCATGGGAGGTGACCATGAGTCATCCAAGATTTCCCAGTGAAGAGCAGGGCGGTTATGACCCGATGCAGAGGTCCCCTCAACCCTTGAGTCCAGGACGTATGACGGTTCATCCAGAGAACGCGCCGGGTACTGATGAACTGCCGGACAACGAAGCACTGCGTTCGCTGGATGAGGACGATGAAGCGGCGAATGATGCGGAGCAGGTGCGTGAAAAAACTGACAACTGAGGTGTCCGACGCTTGAGCGCGTTACCTGACTGACTGGCATTAGCACAAGCCCGGCCCCTGAGTCGGGCTTTCCATATCTGGCTTATTTTGCGTTTGCCCGTTTCTCTACCCACCGCTACTCGGTGATGACGCGGTTGACGGTGTCCAACTGACCGGCTGCACCTTGGTCGGTACCAGCAGCAGGAATGCTGCGATGGCAATCACCAGCAACAGAAGAATGTGGCGAATTTTGACTCGACGGGGGGAATGATTCATCAAATGATAACTCCTGTCTGGGCCGGGATAGTCCGCTGTGTCATCTCACACATTGCCAGCATGGGCGATCCCGTTGTCAGTGGGCCAGAGGCGGGGGGATTGATTGGGAGCGTTCGGGCTCCCAATACAGGGTGCCGAAAAGATAGTCCGTCAGTGGGAAAACGATATTGAAATTGCATTCCTGCATCAGCTCGGGACGGTGATGCAGCTCATGCAGACGGCGCATCTGGCGAATCCACGGCAGGCGCGCGAGTGGGTTGCTGTGCGGCAGATGCTCGCAGGCGTGGAACACTTCATAGGCCAGATAACCAAGAATCATGCAGCCGGCAAACAGCCCGGCGACGTTGGCATTGAGCTGCTTGAGCAACCACCAGGCGGGCAGGTTAATCACCAGGCTGTGCAACACGATCAGCCAGGCCGGGAACAGAATCACCCGCCAGTCGCGGGCACTGTCATAGGTCATGTAGCCTGGCACGAAAAAACTGTGGTGGTCACCGGTATGCCGCGCATAAAACATTCGCGCAAATGACTTTTTGTGATGCCCCAGATGCCGATGCACGGTGTAGATGCAAACGTTGAAAAACAGCAAGGTCAGGGGTACCGCCAACCATTCCAGCGGCTGCACCCGGTCCAGGGTGTGCCAGAAAAAACCGATGCACAGCAGACCAAAAACCAGCACAAAACCACCGTGCAGCCACGGGTTGTAGAGTGGATGAATGCTGGCGCGATAACGCATGCGCAATGCTTGAGTGGTCTGGCCCACCGCGGTCTCCTGTTTTAAGTGTTATTGAAAGAAGATTAGCCCCAGCCGAATTATCCAGCGAATGGATATTCGGAATGTGTGTTCAAGCGAGGCAACGCAATGATTCAATGCAAACGCGCCTACAGCCCCGCAGACACCCACGATGGTTACCGGGTGCTGGTCGAGTGGCTGGAAGACGAAGTTGATCGAGGCGGGGGCTGTAGGAGCCGAGCTTGCTCGCGATGCAGGCAGCGCGGTCTGTCTGTTTCACCGTGGTGATGTCATCGCGAGCAAGCTCGGCTCCTGCAAGGCCGGTGTTAACCTGGATATCGGCGTAGATTTCGCCTTAATCCTTATCAAATCAGCGGATCCCAGCGTTGAGACCAGTCACCGTCAGCCTTGACCACTTCTCTGAGCAGCTCGAACGCCAGCTGCAAGGTTGCCGAGTCACGATCCCGTGAGTAGACCAGGTAAGTCGGGTAACTGAATTCCGGTGCCTTGGGCACCCGCTCCAGTACGCCGCTGTCGAGATAGCTTTGCACCACTCGGGTCCGGAAATAGCCGCAACCGCCATTTTCGAGGATGTACTGCAACGCCAATGGCCCGAGGTTGAAGCTGATGGCGGCTTTTGCATTGTCCGGCAGCGCAGCGTCGTGTTGCCGCCGAAAGTCTTTGCCCCAATCGATATAGACATACGGCTGCGGATTGGCCGCCAACCGAACCTGAATGAGCTTTTCTTCCAGTAACTGCTCGACTTGCAGGCGTGGCCAATATTCGGGTTGATAGACCAGGGCTGCGTCCAGCACTCCCAGCTCAAGCTGGCGCAACAGGTTTTCGCCATCGCGAATTTCCGTGCGCAACGCATGGCTTGGAATCTTTTCGCGCAACTTGCGAGCCCAACTGAGCATCAACGGGTTGCACAGGCTGACCTCACCCCCGATATGCAGCACGTTACGGTAACCGTCAGGCAACGGCAGATCGCGACGGGCCGCTTCCCAGGTCTGCACCAATTGATTGGCATAGACCACAAAGGCTTCGCCATCCGGGGTCAACCGGGCACCGGCGCGATTGCGTACGAACAAAGTGCAGGAGAGCTGACTCTCGAGCTTTTGCACGCGTGCGGTAATGGCGGTCTGAGTGACATGCAGCTTCTCGGCTGCCGAGGCAAGACTTCCGTGGCGCACGATCTCCAGGAAAGTGCGGGCTAGATCGATGTCCATGGGCATCCCGGTATTCAAAAGGCTTTGCAGTGTAGAGCAACAGCCGCCGTTGCCGCACACCAACAGCGCGGTATGTGCTGTAGGAGCAGCCGGTTGATGCTCGATTGCTCGCTACGCAGGCAGCGCGGTCTGTCTGTTTCACCGCGGTGATGCTATCGCGAGCAAGCTCGGCTCCTACAGGATTCCCACGCACTACACTGCAAATCACCCCGAACCCACGGAAGTCCCTATGACGGCAAAGCCGGCAGCGAATATTCTCGAGACGGTTGAAGGTCAACGCCTGGCGGGTGTTGATGCCGATCGCTGGCGTGAGTGGGGGCCGTACTTGAGTGAACGGCAGTGGGGCACGGTACGCGAGGACTACAGTGCCGATGGTGATGCCTGGCGCTACTTTCCCCATGATCATGCCCGCAGTCGTGCCTATCGCTGGGGCGAGGACGGGTTGGCGGGGTTCTCGGACAAGGCGCAGCACTGGTGCCTGGGGTTGGCGTTATGGAACGAACGCGACCCGATTATCAAGGAGCGGTTGTTCGGTCTGAACAATGCCGAGGGCAACCACGGCGAAGATGTCAAAGAACTCTATTTTTACCTCGACGGGGTGCCGAGTCATGCCTATATGCGCATGCTCTACAAATACCCTCAGGCGGCGTTTCCCTATGATGATCTGGTCACCGAAAACGCCCGTCGCGGCCTTGCGGATACCGAGTACGAAGTCCTCGACACCGGGGTCTTCGAAGACGATCGTTATTTCGATATAACGGTTGAGTATGCCAAGCACACGCCGGATGACATTTTCATGCGGGTCACGGTAGAGAACCGTTCCGATCAACCGGCGCGCTTGCGCGTGTTGCCGCAGCTCTGGGCGCGCAATACCTGGAGCTGGGATGCTGATGGGCACAAGCCAGGTCTTGCCCTGAGCGGCGAGCACGTCATCGCGCGGCTCGCACATCGAGCCGACATGCAGGCCAATGCCTGGGGGCAGCCAGGCTGCGAGTGGTTGTTCTGCGACAACGAAACCAACTTTCCGAAACTCAATGGCCTGATGGCAACCGGACCGTTCAAGGACGGAATCAACGACTACATAGCCAACGGCGCCGGCAGCGCCATTCGACGCGATGCAGGTACACGGGTGGCGGCGCATTTCACGCTGGAACTCGCGGGACGGGAAAGCAAAAATGTCTTCCTGCGCCTGGCTCCGGCGGGCGCCGAGCGGGTCAATGCCAGAACCTTGTTCGAGCAGCGGCGTGCCGAGGCCGACGAGTATTACGCTGCGCTGCAAGCTGACCTCGACGATGCAGACGCGCGCAATGTTCAGCGCCAGGCACTGGCCGGGTTGTTGTGGTCCAAGCAACTGTATTATTTCGACGTCAATCAATGGCTGGACGGTGATCCCACCCAACCGTCGCCCCCCCCGCAGCGTGTCCACATCCGCAACACCCATTGGCGGCATCTCTCCAATTTCGACATCGTCTCCATGCCGGATACCTGGGAATACCCGTGGTATGCCTCATGGGACCTGGGCTTTCAGGCGGTGGCCTTTGCGTTGATTGATCCGGGTTTCGCCAAGCAGCAGTTGCTGCTACTGGTCAAAGACCGCTTCATGCACCCCAACGGCCAATTGCCGGCTTACGAATGGCGCTTCGACGACGCCAATCCACCGGTCCATGCCTGGGCTTGCTGGCGGGTTTATCAGCGCGATAAGGCCCTGACCGGCACCGCTGACATGGACTTCCTCGAGCGGATTTTCCACAAACTGCTGTTGAATTTTTCCTGGTGGGTAAACCGCAAGGATGCCGAGGGCCGTAACTTGTTTCAGGGCGGTTTTCTGGGGCTCGACAACATTGCGCTGTTCGACCGCTCAGCCGCGCTGCCGCCGGGCTACCAGCTCGATCAGGCTGACGGTACGGGGTGGGTTGCTGCCTACTCCCTGGACCTGATGCGCATCGCCCTTGAACTGGCCAGGCGCAACGCGGTGTATGTCGACATCGCAGTGAAGTTCTTCGAGCACTTCCTGTACATCGCCGGGGCGATCAACCGCGTTGATAGCACCTCTGAAGGGCTGTGGGATGAACAGGACCGGTTTTTCTACGACGTTCTGCACCGTCCAGACGGCCAGAGCGAACCGCTGCGGTTGCGTTCCATTGTCGGGTTGATGCCGCTGTTTGCGGTGCAGGTACTGGAACAGCATGAGCACGAGGGATTGCCGGGTTTGCGCGAGCGTCTGTTCGCATTCATACGGCATCGCCCGGACCTTGCCAATCTGGTTTCACGCTGGACCGAGCCGGGTGAAGGCAATCGCTTCCTGCTGGCGCTGCTGCGTGGCGAGCGCACCAAAGATTTGCTCAAACGCATGCTCGAGGAAACCGAATTTCTCTCCGAGTTCGGTATTCGCTCGCTCTCCAAAGCCTTCGCCGACCAACCTTTTGCCATGCAAATGAACAGTAATACGCTGTGCGCCCGCTATGAACCGGCGGAATCCGGCTCGCGGCTGTACGGCGGGAACTCCAATTGGCGCGGGCCGCTGTGGATGCCGATCAATTACATGCTGATCGATTCATTGCGTGAGTTTCATCGTTACTACGACAAGAGTTTTTCGGTCGAATACCCCAGTGGGTCGGGCTATTTTGCGTCACTGGCTGAGGTCGCCGACCGCTTGAGTCAGCGTCTGACGAAGCTGTTTCTACTGGACGAAAACGGCTGCCGGCCATCGATGTCCGGGTATCCGCAATTGCAGGCCGATCCCGCCAGCCGCAATCTGCTGTTGTTCCATGAGTACTTTCATGGCGAGACCGGGCGCGGCTTGGGGGCTTGTCATCAGACCGGGTGGAGCGCGTTGGTGGCATTACTGTTGCAAAAGCAAACCTGAGCCAGCGCGCCCGTGACGGCATTGGTGAGTTGCGTGGGGTGTTGCGGATCAATGCGCCGATGTCGTTCGGTCTGCGGCGGTTGGGGCCGCTGATCCCGGTGTTTCATGAGTTGCACCCGAAAGTCGAACTGCAACTGGTGCTCAGCGATCAGCAGGTCGATCCGGTGCGCGGTGGTTTTGATGTCACGATCCGGATTGCCAGCCTGCCGGACTCGTCTTTATTGACTCGACCTTTGGCTTCGGCCCCGCGGGTGCTGGTGGCCTCACCAGCTTATCTGGCGCGATCGGGTACGCCGCAAACGCCGCAGCAATTGAGTGCACACCAATGTCTGGGTTACTGCTACCTGCAAAGCGGCGTGAGCCTGGCGTTAAGTAGAGGCCAGGAATCTCAGCGTGTGCAAATAAACGGACCGATGAGCGCCAACAACGGCGATCTGCTGGCCCAGGCAGCAGAGGCGGGGATGGGGATTGCCTTGTTGCCGAACTTCATCGTTGACGAGGCGTTGGCCGCAGGCAGGCTGGTGACGGTGCTGGAGGACTGGAGTGCGCCGCCGATCACGATCAATGCGGTGTACCTGAGTGCCCGACATGTGCCGAAAAAGATTCGGACTCTTATCGATTTTCTGGTGGAGCAGTTGAGCGACTCATGAGGCAAAAGTCCGGGCCTTGGATACACGAATCCCGCCATAAAGGCGGGATTCGTTTGCAGCCGGATGTGCTCCCGATGGCCGGGAGCCGTGTGCTCAGGACGGGAACAGTTCGCTCAGCTTCATCGCCAGCATCATGTCGCCTTCGGCGCGCAGTTTGCCGCCCATGAAGGCCTGCATGCCGTCGGTCGAACCGTCGACGATGCCTTCCAGGGTTTCGCCGTCCATCACCAGAGTAACCTGGGCGTCAGGGTTTTCGCCTTCTTTCAGCTCGCAGGTGCTGTCTTTTACGACCAGCGAGAAGTTTTTGGTGTCATCGATGCGAAAACCGAATACCAGGTCCAGGCCCGCAGCGGCGGCTGGGTTGAACTTGGCTTTCATTGCTTGTACGGCGTCAGCTACGGAGGTCATGGTTCGATCCTTTTATGGGTGATTACAACAAGGGTCACAGTTAGCCGGTACTCAGCGGAAGGTGATGAGTTCCGGGGCCTTCAGCAGTTGCAAATGTGCATGACTGTTGAAGGAAGCCAGGGTCACCTCGCGATCACGAAACTTGATCAGGTTGAGCGAGGTGTTGACGATTTGCCAATTCAGTTCAAAGGCCTGCGCGGCAGGCATTCGGGTAATCAGGTGGAGCAGGGCGGTGATAGTACCGCCGGAAGTAAACACGGCGATCTTCTGAGTGTTGTCCGCTTGTTCGAGGATGCGCTGCAAACCTGCCTGGACACGCCCGACAAAACCCAGCCAGCTTTCCAGCCCCGGAGTGTCATAGGCGCCGCTGAGCCAGCGTTCGATGATCAAGGCGAAGATCCGCTGGAACTCTGCACGGTTTTGCGTGGCATTGCGCAGGATATCCAGCGCTTCGGGTTCATCCGGCAGCAGGCCTGGAAGCAGGGCGCGGATGATGGCGTCGGCATCGAACTCGTTGAAGGCCGAGTCGATTTCAAGGGGCGGAACCGGCATGCCGACGGCCCTGAACTGTTCAAGCGCCGAGCTGGCGGTGTGCTGTTGCCGGCGCAAGTCGCCCGACAGACAGCGATCGAAGTTCAGGCCAAGTTCAGCCAGGTGGCTGCCGAGCACTTGCGCCTGGCGTATACCGGTCGGTGACAGCACGTCATAGTCGTCTGCACCGAATGAGGCCTGGCCATGTCGAATCAAGTAGATGCTGCCCACGTCCGCGTCGTCCCGGTGCGTTGTAAGTTTTGCGAGGTTATGAGGATGCCGGTGGGCTGTCAATGAAAAAACATACGCTTGTTTGAAATGTCCGTTGGAGGCCCGTTACAGCAGGTTTCACGGCTGGCCGTAAGGCGGGCGCATGGGTATGCTTGAGGTATCCCGCGCCCGATTGTTCAGCGGCGCACAGTATTAAGGAGTCCCTGTGGAGTTTCTTGCCGAGTACGCAAGTTTTTTGGCTAAAACCGTCACCTTGGTCATCGCTATTCTGGTGGTCCTGGCCAGTTTCGCGGCCCTGCGCAGCAAAGGCCGGCGCAAGGCTGGGGGCCAGTTGCATGTCAACAAACTCAACGATTTTTATAAAGAGCTGCGTGAGCGCCTCGAGCAGGCCTTGCTGAGCAAGGATCAACTCAAGGCCTTGCGCAAATCCCAAGGCAAGCTCGAGAAAAAGCAGAAGAAACAACCGGAGGCCAAGCCACGGGTATTCGTGCTGGATTTCGACGGCGATATCAGAGCCTCCGCCACTGAAAGCTTGCGCCACGAAATCACCGCGCTGTTGGCCCTCGCCACGCCCAAGGATGAAGTGGTGCTGCGCCTTGAGAGTGGTGGCGGCATGGTCCACAGCTACGGTCTGGCTTCTTCGCAACTGGCGCGAATCCGTCAGGCTGGCGTGCCGCTGACCATCTGCATCGACAAGGTCGCAGCCAGCGGCGGCTACATGATGGCCTGCATCGGCGAGAAGATCATCAGCGCGCCGTTCGCCATCCTCGGTTCGATCGGTGTGGTGGCCCAGTTGCCCAACGTCAATCGCCTGCTGAAAAAGCACGATATCGACTTTGAGGTACTGACCGCCGGTGAGTACAAGCGCACCCTGACTGTGTTTGGCGAAAACACCGAGAAGGGCCGGGAGAAATTCCAGGAAGAACTGGACATCACCCATCAACTGTTCAAGAACTTCGTCTCGCGCTACCGCCCGCAACTGGCCATCGACGAAGTGGCGACTGGCGAAGTCTGGCTGGGTGTTGCAGCACTGGACAAACAACTGGTTGACGAACTGAAGACCAGCGACGAATACCTCTCCGAACGCGCCAAGGGCGCCGAGCTGTACCACCTGCACTACGCCGAGCGCAAAAGCCTGCAAGAGCGCGTGGGGCTGGCGGCGAGCGGTTCGATCGATCGTGTGTTGTTGAGCTGGTGGAGTCGTTTGACGCAGCAGCGGTTCTGGTAAGTCGTTTTGCTGCTTCCCCTGTAGGATTGGACTAATCTGGCAGACACAAAAAAGCCCTGAAACCTGGATGTCCGGTTTCAGGGCTTTTTGTTTTTGCCTGTCGTTTAGCGTCGACGGAACAGCGGCAGCGGTTCGTCGGTGGCGGCCTGATAGGTCACCGAGAAGTCCTTGAGGCTTTCCAGGGCTTCGTACGGGTCTTTGTCTGCGCGCAAGGCGTAGGCATCGAAGCCGCAACGGTGCAGGTAGAACAGCTGGTCACGCAGCACGTCGCCGATGGCCCGCAGTTCACCCTTGTAGCCAAAACGATCACGCAGCAGGCGAGCGTTGGAGTAGTTGCGGCCGTCGGTGAAGGCCGGAAAGTTCAGGGCAATCACCTGGAAGTCTGCGATGTCGTCGCCGATTTCCTCGGCTTCTTCATCCGCGTCCAGCCAGACACCCAGACCGCCGTCACGGGCCTTGAGGGCGTGAGCGTGGTCACGCCACAGCGCCAGCGGGACGATCAGGTCGTCGCAGTTGGAAATGCCGTCGAGGGTCGCGTCCTTGGGCAGCAAGTGCCAGGTTTCGTCGACGACCTCGTTGTTCTTAATTATTCGTTGCATAGACGCGCTCCTTGAAGAGGTCAATGCCGATACGTTGGTAAGTGTCGATGAAGCGCTCGTCTGGAGTACGTTGTTCGACGTACACGTCGATCAACTTCTCGATCACGTCAGGCATTGCATCCTGGGCGAAGGATGGGCCGAGGATCTTGCCCAGGCTGGCATCGCGGCTGGCGCTGCCACCGAGGGAGACCTGGTAGAACTCTTCGCCTTTCTTGTCCACCCCGAGAATGCCGATATGGCCGACGTGGTGGTGACCGCAGGCGTTCATGCAGCCGGAAATGTTCAGGTCCAGCTCACCAATATCGAACAGGTAGTCCAGATCGTCGAAACGACGCTGGATCGATTCGGCGATAGGGATCGACTTGGCGTTGGCCAGGGAGCAGAAGTCACCGCCCGGGCAGCAGATGATGTCGGTCAACAGGCCGATGTTCGGCGTGGCGAAACCGTGCTCGCGCAACTCGCCCCACATGGCAAACAACTGGCTCTGTTCGACGTCGGCGAGAATGATGTTCTGCTCGTGGGAGGTGCGCAGTTGACCGAAGCTGTAGCGGTCGGCCAGATCTGCAATCGCGTCCAGCTGCTTGTCCGTCACATCGCCAGGGGCAACGCCGGTCGGTTTCAGCGACAGGGTCACGGCAACATAACCCGGCTTTTTGTGCGCCAGGGTGTTGCGGGTACGCCAGCGGGCGAAACCTGGATGCTGTTTGTCGAGTTCGGCCAGCTCTTCGGTCTGGTCGACCAGGACTTTGTAGTCCGGGTCGACGAAGTGCTTGGCGACACGATGCACTTCGGCGTCGGTCAACGTGGTTTGGCCGCCGCGAAGGTGGGTCATTTCCGCGTCGACTTTTTCGGCGAACACTTCAGGTGTCAGTGCCTTGACCAGAATCTTGATCCGGGCCTTGTACTTGTTGTCACGACGGCCGTAGCGGTTGTAAACACGCAAAATGGCGTCGAGGTAGCTCAACAGGTCTTGCCACGGCAGGAACTCATTGATGAAGGCGCCGACCACCGGCGTCCGGCCCAGACCGCCACCCACCAGCACCCGGAAGCCCAGCTCGCCAGCGGCGTTGTGCACCGGCTCAAGGCCGATATCATGGACTTCAATGGCCGCGCGGTCCGAGGTCGAACCGTTGATGGCAATCTTGAACTTGCGCGGCAGGTAGGCGAATTCAGGGTGGAACGTCGTCCACTGGCGAACGATCTCGCACCATGGGCGCGGATCGATCAATTCATCGGCAGCGACACCGGCGAACTGGTCGGTGGTGACGTTGCGCAGGCAGTTACCGCTGGTTTGAATGGCGTGCATCTGCACGGTTGCCAATTCAGCCAGGATATCCGGGATGTCTTCCAGCGCCGGCCAGTTGAACTGCACGTTCTGCCGGGTGCTGATGTGGGCATAGCCCTTGTCATAGTCGCGAGCGATCCTGGCCATCATTCGCGCCTGGCGCGAAGTCAGTTGGCCATAGGGCACGGCAACCCGCAGCATCGGGGCAAAGCGTTGGATATAAAGACCATTTTGCAGGCGCAGGGGGCGGAATTCTTCTTCGCTCAGCTCGCCTGCCAGATAGCGTCGGGTCTGATCACGGAACTGCTTGACGCGGTCCTCGATGATCCGCTGATCGTACTCGTCATATACGTACATAGGTGTCCTGTTCTCAGGCTGCAAATCTGCGCGCACGGCCGCGCACTCCCAACGGAGCCGAGGCACGATACCAGTTTGCAGTTATGCGCAAAAGTGATGTTTGAGTATATGCAAAGAACCAAAACGACTAATGAGATTGAGTATTGTCTTACCCCCATTTGTGGTGCGGGCAATACTGGACTTAACTGTGCTCGAGTCTTTATGCAATCACCGATAAAACCGACAAGAGGCGATGCAATGAGCAACCCAACCAAAGCAAGGAAAAGCGACAGCAGTGTCGACGCGTGGGCGATTTTTTTTCTGATCATCCTGGTGGTATCGACCGCAGTGTTCTGGGTCAGCCATCAATAAGCGACCTGTCCGGGCCCTGAACCGACGATTGTCGGACAAAAACGGCAATGAAGCGCAGTTTGCCAGCATTTTGCCAGCTATAATGCGCGGCTAATTCCCGGGGCTCGGATGACCATGTTGAAGTTCCTCTGTGGTGTGTTGCTGGCGCTTGGCACGGTTTTCGGGCCTGCTGCGCAGGCGGAGTCAGTGTTGTTCCTGAATCCGGGAATCAGCACGGAAACGTTCTGGGTCAGCTATTCGCAATTCATGCAGGCTGCGGCCAAGGATCTTGGCATGGACCTGCAAATTCTCTATGCCGAGCGAGTACCCGAGACCAATCTCAAGCAGGCTCGTGAAGCCCTTCAAGGGCCCAATCGTCCGGATTATCTGGTGTTCGTCAACGAGCAATATGTCGCTCCGGAAATCCTGCGCCTGTCCCAGAGTAGCGGCGTGAAGCTGTTTATCGTCAATAGTGGCCTGACGCCCGACCAGCTTAAGCTGTTGGGTGAGCACGGCAGCAAGTATCCCGACTGGATTGGCAGCATGGTGACCAATGATGATGACGCCGGTTACCTGATGCTCAAGGAGTTGATCCGTCAGCACGGCCCCGTGGCGTCAGGCCAGACCATCGATCTGTTGGCGTTCTCCGGGATAAAAATCACCCCGGCTGCACAGTTGCGTGAGCAGGGCCTGCGGCGGGCCCTGGCTGAGCATCCTGAAGTGCGATTGCGTCAGTTGGTGTATGGCGAGTGGAGTCGTGAGCGAGCCTATGAACAGGCCAGGCAACTGCTCAAGCGCTATCCGCAGACTGCATTGATATGGTCGGCGAACGACCAAATGGCCATGGGGGCGATGAAGGCGTTGGAGGAGGTGGGAGGCCTGCCTGGGAAAGATGTGTTGTTCAGCGCGGTCAACAGTTCGCCAGAGGTGTTGCAGGCGCGTGTCGATGGTCGTCTGAGTGCACTGGTCGCCGGGCATTTCACCCTCGGCGGCTGGGCCATGGTGCTGTTGCATGACCACGCCCAGGGGATCGATATCGCCCGCCACGGTGGTCGGACCCGACAAGTACCTTTGCTGCAGCTGATCGACCGGCAGCAGGCGCAGCGTTTATTGGGACTCAAGCAAACCGGGGATTACAAAGTCGACTTTCGCGCACTCTCGGCACAAGGCAAGCCGTCCTCATACCGCTATCCGTTCAGCCTGCAACTATTGATGCGCTGACCAGCGCTTCAAACACCCGCCAAATGCAAGACCAGTTTCACGATACCGAACAGCGTCAGCGCGAAGACCGCCGTGAACAGGATACCCAGTATCACGAAGTGACTGGGTTTGCCGTGAGTGAAATCCCGGGCGCGATTCTTCCCGCTTTGCACGCCGAACGCAGCGGCCATCACACTTTGCAGCATCTGCCAGAAGGTCGGTGGCTTGTTCTTGGCTGGATCGTCCATAAAAATCCCTCGACACGGGTTGCGTGAAGAGAGCATAGACGTCCAGGGATGGTGTGGCGAGAGAGCTTGCTCCCTCGCCACAGGGTGTGGTCAGTTGTCGTAACCCAGGTTAGGCGCCAACCAGCGCTCACTCACACTCAAGTCCTGACCCTTGCGCGCGCTGTAGCTTTGCACCTGGTCCTTGTCGATCTTGCCCACGGCAAAGTACTGCGCTTGCGGGTGGGCGAAGTACCAGCCGCTGACGGCGGCGGCCGGGAACATCGCGTAGTGTTCGGTGAGGAACACGCCGCTGCGGCCGGCTTTGAGTTCGCTCGCAGCAGGATCCAGCAGCTTGAACAAGGTGCCTTTCTCGGTGTGATCCGGGCACGCCGGGTAGCCGGGGGCAGGGCGGATGCCGGTGTATTGCTCTTTGATCAGCGCTTCGTTGTCGAGCTGTTCGTCCTTGGCATAACCCCAGTAGTCTTTGCGCACCTGCTGGTGCAGCCACTCGGCACAGGCTTCGGCCAGACGGTCGGCCAGGGCCTTGACCATGATCGAGTTGTAGTCGTCGCCGGCGTCCTGATAGGCCTTGGCCACTTCTTCGGCACCGATCCCGGCGGTGGTGATAAAACCGCCGACATAGTCGGTGATGCCGCTGTCTTTCGGTGCGACGAAGTCGGCCAGCGAGAAGTTCGGCTTACCGTCGGTCTTGATGGTCTGCTGGCGCAGATGATGCAGCTTGGCCAATGGTTGGCCGTCGTCGCCGTAGACTTCCAGGTCATCGTCCTGCACCTGATTGGCCGGCCAGAAGCCGAACACCGCGCGGGCGCTGATGAGTTTTTCGTCGATCAGCTTGGCGAGCATTTCCTGAGCATCGGCAAATAACGAGGTGGCCGCCTCGCCCACGACTTCATCGGTGAGGATGCGCGGGTACTTGCCGGCCAGATCCCAGGAGATGAAGAACGGCGTCCAGTCGATGTACTCGGCCAGCACCTTGAGGTCGATGTTGTCCAGGACCTTGGCGCCGGTGAAGGTCGGCTTGACCGGCTGGTAGCTGCTCCAGTCGAACTGCGGTTTCTTGGCGATCGCCACCGGGTAGCTCAAGCGTTCGGTACGGGCGCTGCGGTTGGCAGTGCGCTCGCGGACTTCGATGTATTCCAGGCGGGTCTTTTCGACGAAGCCGGGTTTCAATTCTTTGGACAGCAACTGGGTCGCCACGCCCACGGCGCGTGAGGCGTCGGTGACGTAGACCACCGCGTCGTTGCTGTACTTGGGCTCGATCTTCACCGCGGTGTGGGCTTTGGAGGTGGTCGCACCGCCGATCATCAGCGGCAGATAGAAATCCTGGCGCTGCATTTCGCGGGCGACGTGGACCATTTCGTCCAGCGACGGGGTGATCAGGCCGGAGAGACCGATGATGTCGCACTTCTGTTCTTTGGCCACCTGGAGGATTTTCTCTGCCGGCACCATCACGCCGAGGTCGACGATGTCGTAGCCGTTACAGCCCAACACCACACCGACGATGTTCTTACCGATGTCGTGCACGTCACCCTTGACCGTGGCCATGAGGATCTTGCCCTTGGCTTCCGGTTTGTCGCCTTTTTCCAGCTCGATGAACGGGATCAAGTGGGCCACGGCCTGCTTCATGACACGGGCGGATTTCACCACCTGTGGCAGGAACATTTTACCGGAGCCGAACAGATCACCGACGATGTTCATGCCGGACATCAGCGGGCCCTCGATCACTTCGATCGGGCGGGCGAACGACAGCCGGGATTCTTCGGTGTCTTCGACAATGTGCGTAGTAATGCCTTTGACCAGCGCATGCTCCAGACGCTTGTTGACGTCCCAGCTGCGCCACTCGCCCGTTTCGGCTTCCTTGACGCTGCCGTCGCCCTTGTACTTGTCGGCGATGGCCAGCAAGGCGTCGGTGCCTTCCGGCGTGCGGTTGAGCACCACGTCCTCGACGGCGTCGCGCAGCTCGGCCGGGATCTGGTCGTAGATCTCCAATTGGCCGGCGTTGACGATGCCCATGCTCAGGCCGTTGCGGATCGCATACAGCAGGAACACCGAGTGGATCGCTTCACGCACCGGGTTGTTGCCACGGAACGAGAACGACACGTTGGACACGCCACCGCTCGTCAGCGCGTAGGGCAGGTGGTCACGGATATAGGCGCAGGCGTTGATGAAGTCGACGGCGTAGTTGTTGTGCTCTTCGATGCCGGTGGCGATGGCGAAGATGTTCGGGTCGAAGATGATGTCTTCCGGCGGGAAGCCCACCTCGTTGACCAGGATGTCATAGGAGCGTTTGCAGATTTCCTTTTTGCGCGCTTCGGTGTCGGCCTGACCGGCTTCGTCGAAAGCCATCACCACCACTGCAGCGCCGTAGCGCTTGCACAGTTTGGCGTGATGAATGAACTGTTCGACACCTTCCTTCATGCTGATGGAGTTGACGATGCCTTTGCCCTGGATGCACTTGAGGCCAGCTTCGATGACTTCCCACTTGGAGGAGTCGATCATGATCGGCACGCGGGAGATGTCCGGCTCACCGGCGATCAGATTGAGGAAGGTCACCATGGCCTTCTTCGAATCGAGCATGCCCTCGTCCATGTTGATATCGATCACCTGCGCGCCGGCCTCGACCTGCTGCAGGGCGACTTCCAGCGCTTCGGTGTAGTTGTCTTCACGGATCAGGCGGGCGAAACGCGCGGAACCGGTGATGTTGGTCCGCTCGCCGACGTTGACGAACAACGACTCGCGATTGATGGTGAACGGCTCCAGGCCCGACAGGCGGCAGGCCTTCGCGATCTCCGGAATCGGCCGCGGTGCGTAGCTGGCCACCGCTTTGGCGATCGCCTCGATGTGCGCGGGGGTAGTGCCGCAGCAGCCGCCGACGATGTTCAGGAAGCCACTTTGGGCGAACTCTTCGATGACTTTGGCAGTGTCTGCCGGCAGTTCGTCGTATTCACCGAATTCGTTCGGCAGGCCGGCGTTCGGGTGCGCTGAAACGTAGGTGTTGGCCTTGTCCGACAGTTCTTCCAGGTACGGCCGCAGTTCACGGGCGCCAAGGGCGCAGTTCAGACCGACAGAGATCGGCTTGGCGTGGCTGATGGAGTTCCAGAAGGCTTCGGTAGTCTGACCGGACAGGGTACGGCCGGAGGCGTCGGTGATGGTGCCGGAAATCATGATCGGCAGTTCGACGCCCAATTCTTCATACACACCTTGCACGGCGAAGATCGCTGCCTTGGCGTTCAAGGTATCGAAGATGGTTTCGATCAGGATCAGGTCGGCACCGCCTTCGATCAGGCCTTTGGTGGCTTCGGTGTAGTTTTCCACCAGCTCATCGAAGGTCACGTTGCGGTAGCCCGGATTGTTCACATCCGGTGACAGCGAGCAGGTGCGGCTGGTCGGGCCGAGCACGCCAGCGACGAAGCGCGGCTTGTCCGGGGTTTCCAGGGTCTTGGCGTCGGCCACCTTGCGCGCCAGGCGCGCACCTTCTACGTTTAGCTCGTAGACCAGTGCTTCCATGCCGTAATCGGCCTGGGACACTTGGGTGGCGTTAAAGGTGTTGGTTTCGAGAATGTCGGCGCCAGCATCCAGATACGCCTTCTCGATCGCCCCGATCACGTCCGGGCGGCTAAGAATCAACAGGTCGTTGTTGCCTTTGACGTCGCTCGGCCAGTCAGCGAAGCGTTTGCCACGGTAGTCCTGTTCCTCGAGCTTGTAGCTCTGGATCATCGTGCCCATGCCGCCATCGAGAATCAGGATGCGCTCTTTGAGGGCTTGATGGAGAGCTTGAAGGCGAGCGCTGCGATCGGACATAGGACTACCTGGAAAGGCCAATACAAAGAAGGGCGATGATAGCAAACCTGTGTGCTTTTAGAGCATGACAGGCTTTTGCATGAATATCGCTCATGTTGGTGGCCGGGTTAGACCGGTAGAATCGCGACGTTTTTCTATCGCCGGAACCAGGGACATGTCTTATCGCGTTGTCATCGGCAGTATTTTGCTGCTGTTAAGTCTCGCCGCCACAGCGCAAGGTCCGGCGCCAGCGATTTCCTATACCCGTGATATTCAACCGATCTTTACCGATAAGTGCGTGGCCTGCCATGCCTGCTATGACTCCGCCTGTCAGCTCAATCTGGGCAGTGGGGAGGGCGCGGCACGGGGCGCTACGAAAATGCCGGTCTATAACGGCCAGCGCAGTCAAGCCTCAAGGCCGACGCGGCTGTTCTACGACGCCTTTGGCAAGGCGGCCTGGCAGCGTGAGGATTTCTATTCAGTGCTCGATGCTCAGGGCAGCCAGGCGGCGCTGATGGCGCGAATGCTTGAACTGGGCCACAAAACGCCACTTCGGCCCAACGCGAAGTTGCCCGAGGAGATCGTTTTGGGCCTCGAGCGCGAGAACATGTGCCCAATGCCGGGCGAGTTTGACAGCTATGCCGGTGCACATCCCAAAGAGGGCATGCCGCTGGCGGTGACGGGCCTGACCGATCAGCAGTACCAGACCCTGCAACGCTGGTTGGCGTCAGGGGCACCGATCGATGATCAAGGCCTGGCGCCCAGTGCCCAGGAGGCGTTGCAGATTGTTCAGTGGGAAAGCCTGCTCAATGCCCCGGGCGCTCGGGAAAGCCTGGTCGCTCGATGGCTGTTTGAGCATTTGTTCCTGGCACACATCTATTTCAAGGGCGGTGAGCCGGGGCATTTCTTCCAATGGGTGCGTTCGCGTACGCCGCCGGGGAAGCCGATCGACCTGATCGCCACCCGTCGTCCAAATGACGACCCCGGTACTCAGATCTATTACCGCTTGTGGCCGGTGCAGGGTGTGATCGTGCACAAGACCCACATCACTTTTGGCCTGGGCCCGGCAAAAATGGCGCGGGTCAAAACCCTGTTCTACAGCGGTAACTGGTACGTCAATGCGTTGCCCGGTTACGGGCCGGAGCGGCGGGCCAATCCGTTCGAAACGTTCGAGGCGATTCCGGCGCAAGCGCGTTATCAGTTCATGCTCGATAATGCCGAATACTTTGTGCGGACCTTTATCCGTGGTCCGGTCTGCCGAGGGCAGATTGCTACTGACGTGATTCGCGACAACTTCTGGGCGTTGTTCCAGGCGCCGGAACATGACCTGTACATCACCAACCGCAACTACCGCACTAAGGCAACGCCGTTGCTGGCGATGCCGGGACAAAATGATGATGTCGGCAGTGTCTTGACCCTGTGGCACAACTATCGCGACAAGCGCAACGAATATGAAGCCTTGCGCCGGGACACCTACGCCGATGCGCCAGCACCAAGCTGGTCGACTCTGTGGGCCGGCAACGACAACGCCTTGCTAAGCATTTTCCGCCACTTCGACAGCGCCTCGGTGAACAAAGGCTTGATCGGTGACGTACCGCAAACGATGTGGCTGTTCGACTATCCGTTGCTGGAACGCACGTATTATCAGTTGGCGGTCAATTTCGATGTATTCGGAAACGTTTCCCACCAGGCCCAGACCCGTCTGTATTTCGACCTGATCCGCAACGGCGCCGAGCAGAACTTCCTGCGCCTGATGCCGGCCGATTCCCGGAACGATTATCTCGACGATTGGTACCAGAGCAGCGGCAAGTTCAAGATGTGGCTGGACTATGAAAGCATCGACAACGACAAACGCACCGCACTGAAGCTGGATGAAAAGGACCCGAAGCGCGATTTCGCCAACCAACTGCTGGCGCGCTACGGTGACTTGAACGCCAGGCCTGACCCGATCAATCGCTGTGACGGCGCGTATTGCTCACGGCCGAATATCGATCCGGCCCTGCAAGACGCCGAACAGGCCTTGAGTCGCCTGGTCTCGCGCCCGGCTGCGGGGCTTCGGGTCATCGATCAGTTGCCAGAGGCCACGATGCTGCGCATCGAGACCAAAAGCGGCAAGCGTGAGGTCTACAGCCTGCTGCGCAACCGCGCCCACAGTAACGTGGCGTTCCTGCTCGGCGAGGCGCTGCGTTATCAACCCGGATTGGATACGTTGACGATTTATCCAGGCGTACTCAGCAGCTATCCGAACTTCATCTTCAACATCCCGGCCGAGCAGGTTCCCGAGTTTGTTGCGCGAATGGAGAGCGCCAAGGATGCTGATCACTTCGAGAAAATCGTTGATCGCTGGGGGATTCGTCGCAGCCATCCACAGTTCTGGCAGTACTTCCATGACCTGACCGAGTACATTCGCGCAACCGAGCCGGTGGAAGCGGGCGTGCTGGACATGAACCGCTACGAGAACCTGTAATCGATGGTGAGGATGGCCAGTTCTTTCCCGACAAAAATACTAGGACTTTGTCCGGCGCGATGATTGGCGTAAACTGCGTCCAAGCCTGCGAGGAGTTTCCATGACCGCTATTACCATTACCGATGCTGCCCACGATTATCTGGCTGATCTGCTTTCCAAGCAGAACACCCCGGGAATCGGCATCCGAGTCTTTATTACCCAGCCTGGCACCCAATACGCCGAAACCTGTATTGCCTATTGCAAGCCGGGCGAAGAAAAACCGGAAGATACCGCGCTGGGGCTCAAAAGCTTCACCGCTTATATCGATTCCTTCAGCGAAGCCTTCCTGGACGATGCCGTGGTTGATTACGCCACCGATCGTATGGGCGGCCAACTGACCATCAAGGCGCCAAACGCCAAAGTTCCGATGGTCAACGCTGACAGCCCGGTGAACGAGCGCATCAACTATTACCTGCAAACCGAAATCAACCCGGGGCTGGCCAGCCACGGCGGTCAGGTCAGCCTGATCGATGTGGTTGAAGACGGTATCGCCGTGCTGAAATTCGGCGGTGGTTGCCAGGGCTGCGGCCAGGCTGATGTCACCTTGAAGGAAGGCATCGAGCGCACACTGCTTGAGCGTATTCCGGAGCTTAAAGGTGTACGCGACGTCACCGACCATACGCAGAAAGAAAACGCCTACTACTAAGGTGTTCGCTGCAAACAGAAAAAACGGCGCCCCGTGAGCGCCGTTTTTTTATGCCTGGGATTTGAGGTGGTCATTACATAGCCCTCGTATTGATCGTTCCCATGCTCCGCGTGGGAATGCAGCCCGGGACGCTCCGCGTCCCAGGAGCTGACGCAGAGCGTCCGTTGAGGTGTTCCCACGCGCGAGCGTGGGGACGATCATGTTCAGGGTCTGTACAAATGCGCATGCCCGGCACGATACAGCGACGATTCACTGAAATTGTCGCTGGCCAGCACCCGACCCACCAGGATGAGCGCGGTACGACGAAATCCCTTTGCCTGAACCTTTTCAGTAATATCAGCCAATGTGCCCACCACCCAATCCTGATCCGGCCAGGTGGCGCGATGAATCACTGCAATCGGGCAGTCCAGGCCATAGTGCGGGACCAGTTCGGCGATGATTTTCTCCAGATGATTGACCCCCAGATGAATCGCCATGGTCGCTCCATGCTGTGCCAGGCTGCCGAGTTCTTCCCCGGCCGGCATCGCCGTTTTGTCGGCATAGCGGGTCAGAATCACGCTCTGGGACACGTCCGGTAGCGTCAGCTCCGCGCCCAGCAGGGCCGCGCAGGCTGCGGTTGCCGTTACGCCAGGGATGATTTCAAAGGGAATATTCAACTCGCGCAAATAGCGAATCTGCTCGCCAATTGCGCCGTACAGGCTCGGATCGCCGGAATGCACCCGGGCCACGTCCTGACCTTTGCCATGGGCGGTCTTGATCAATTCAATGATCTGCTCCAGGTGCAATTCTGCGCTGTTGATCACCTGTTCGGCCTGGTGGCCTTCCAGCACGGCAGCGGGCACCAGCGAGCCGGCATAGATGATGACCGGGCAACTGCGGATCAGCCGCTGGCCTTTGACGGTGATCAGTTCCGGGTCGCCGGGACCTGCGCCGATAAAGTAGACGGTCATGGCTGTTTCCTGTGCAAAGTCGTGTCGGCAATGCTTCAGATGAAGATTGCTCATGATCAAGGGCGGGGATTATCGGGGATTTTACGGCGCAGATGCCAATGCAAAGGTGGCCTGGGCGTATTTCTGTCGCGAGATCAGCAGTTTGGCCGGGCTTTGCGTCAGATGCTCGGCCAGTGCCAGCGCAGCGCTTTCGGCCACGCCATAGCAACCGGTGCGTTCAAAGGCGATCTCTGAGCGATGACTCAATTGTGGCTCATAGGCAGCGAGCTGTGCACTGCTGAAGAATGTCAGCGGCAATGCCAATTGCGCAGCCAGCTCAAGCAGGCCAGGCTCCTCTCGTTTCAGGTCGATACTGGCCAGGGCCTGGATCGCTTGCAGATCGATGTGGTGAGCCTGCAACGCCTGATCGAGCAACGCCTGTAGCGTGGCGGCGGGGCAGCCACGCTGGCAGCCCAGGCCGACCACCAGGGTCGGCGCTGTGCTGATGTCAGTCATGCGCGGTATTGGCCTTCGCTTTTGCGACGGAACAACCAGGCGCTGATCAGGCCCAGGGCCAGCCAGAACGCGGCGTTGGTCAATTGCGAAGCGATTTTGAATTGTGCTTCGAGCGCTTCCGGCGCCAGGCTGGAATGCACCTGCGGTTGCGGCGCGCCAATGATGTGCGGTACCGCCAGAATTGCCACGCCGAGAATCTTCAATAGCCAGTGTTTGCCAAACACGATCAGCGCAATGCCGACAGCGGTGGACGCCGCGGTCCCGGCCCACCAGGTCTGCCGTTGCAGCAGGTCAGCGGCGGCAGTGCCGGGCAGCTCCGGCGGCAGGCCCATGGTCGGTGCCAGGCAGAAGGTCGCGTAACCGGCCAGGCCCCAGAGCAAACCTTCGGACGTGCGACCCGGAGCGCGCAGGGTATAGAGACCCGCAAGCATCAGGGCGAAACCGACGGCCACCACCAGATTGCCACCGGTGGTCGAGAGCACGCGCTGCCAGCCGTCCTCCGGCTCCCAGGCTTCGGCATCGTGGGTATGACCGGCCATGGCGCCTTCAGCGTGTTCGTGAACTTCGGCGGCCGGGGCCTTTTCATAGGTTTCCGCCTGGAGAATCAGCGGCGCGACCCAGAAGCTTTGCAGCAAGGTCAGCAACAAGGCCGCGAGCAGCCCTGTGAAACCTGCGGTTTGCGCAATACGCTTGATCATGTCAGCAGGTCTCAATGGCACGGAAAAGCGGAGCTGTGACGGGTGTCGTGGGCGGCGTTGTGCACCGCTTCGATATGCGAGAAACCGGCGAAATACACCAGGCACGCGCCCAGAATCGATGCGCCGATGGCGGCAATCAGACGTTGGCTCAGGGTGGACGTGGTGCTGGCGGTGCCTGCGTGGCGGGTGCTGCTGATGATCGACATGGCGCTTCCCTCTGATGTGTCAGCGGGTGAATCGAGCGCATGAAAACCCCTGCGAGACAGGCTCGCAGCGGTTCAAACAGCGCCCGCCCACCGCGGGTTTGTTATTTCAGTATTGCGGGCCGGTCTCCGGGCTCACGAGGGGTTTGGGCCAGCGCCTTCACCTGCAAAAGTCACCTTCCCATGCCGGACTGCTGGCACAGTGGATCTGACTCTTCGCTCGCTTACCGTTGCGGGGGCAGCACCGGACTGATCAAGGCTTTGAGTAAAGCACATGACTCACCGGTTTCCCGTTTCACCCTGTGAAGGGCACCCGTAACAAGTTGCGTAGGAGAGCATGGGCGGGGGATGAGAGTCAATTGGCAAGGTTTCTCACCTGGTAACTGTGGTGCTTTCATCGCGGGCAAGCCTCGCTCCTACAGGTGTAGCGGCGCTCTTGTAGGAGCGAGGCTTGCCCGCGAAGGCGCCAGATCAGGCAACGATGTATTTCGCCGGACATTGACCCGCCCCCAAGCGATGCGTAGCCTTGCGCTTTCGAGGTTCTTCGGCACTCTCGCCGAAGCTAAGAAGGGAACGCGGTCAATGCCGCGGCTGCCCCCGCAACTGTGAACGGTTCCGTTTCTGCCATGCCACTGCACCCTCTATCCATAGAGCGAGCGGGAAGGCGCAGAAATCGCCAGTCGAAAGACCGGCAGGCCGTCAGCCAGGAGACCTGCCTCGTACCAGATTCTCACTACAACCGGGCGGGGTGATCCGGTGGCGAAATCTTCCGCGCCCATCGGTGTGGTTGTCGTCCCGTATGCCCGCCACCTTGCCAAAGGGCATCCGATGAAAACACTGGCCAAACTTCCCGTCACCATCGTCACCGGCTTCCTCGGCTCGGGCAAAACCACCTTGCTGCGGCATATGCTTGATAACGCCCAGGGCCGCCGCATCGCGGTGATCGTCAACGAATTTGGCGAGCTGGGCATCGACGGCGAAATTCTCAAGCAATGTTCCATCGGTTGCACTGAAGAAGAGGCCAGCGGCCGGGTCTATGAACTGGCCAACGGTTGCCTGTGCTGCACCGTCCAGGAAGAGTTCTTCCCGGTGATGCGCGAGCTGGTTGCCCGTCGCACCGACCTGGATCACATCCTCATCGAAACCTCTGGCCTGGCGCTGCCCAAACCGCTGGTGCAAGCCTTCCAGTGGCCGGAAATCCGCAGTGCCTGCACTGTCGATGCAGTGATCACGGTGGTCGACAGCCCGGCCGTGGCCGCCGGCACCTTCGCTGCGTTCCCGGATCAAGTCGACGCCCAGCGCAAGCTTGACCCGAACCTGGACCACGAATCACCGCTGCACGAACTGTTCGCCGACCAGCTGGCCAGCGCCGACCTGGTGATCCTCAACAAAGCCGACCTGATCAGCCCTGAAAACCTGGCCAAAGTGCGCCTGGAAGTCGCCGAAGAACTGCCGCCAGCAGTAAAAATCATCGAAGCCAGCAGCGGTCGCTTGCCTCTGGAGGTTTTGATTGGTCTGGGCGCCGGTTCCGAAGAGCATATCGACAGCCGTCACAGCCACCACGACCATCACCACGACGGTGATGCCGATAGTGAAGGGCATGATGACCATGACCACGACGCCTTCGATTCCATTTCCATCGAACTGCCCCAGGCCGACGAAAGCCTGCTGCTGGATGCCCTGACCCAGCTGGTGGTTCAGCACGGCATTCTGCGGGTCAAAGGCTTCGCGGCGGTTGCGAACAAGCCGATGCGCTTGCTGATCCAGGGCGTGGGCACGCGCTTCGACAGACATTTCGACCGTGCCTGGCGCGCCGATGAGCCGCGTGCAACACGCCTGGTGCTGATTGGCCAGGAACTGGATGCCGCTCTGATCGAAGCGCAATTGCGCGCCGCACTCGGCGCCTGAGCCATGCACCTGCTCAGGACCCAGCCCGGCGGTTTCGTGTCGGATGACAACATTGCCGACCTTGGACAAACCCCCGCCGAGCTGGTGATCCTGTGCAGCGGCGATTCCAGCCTGGCGCTGCTCGCCGAAGCCGCGCAGCAATTACCAGACGACTATCCGAGCCTGCGTCTGGCCAATCCGATGCAGGTACAAAACCACGCCTCGGTCGATCTGTATGTCGACGAAGTCTTGCGTCACGCCAAAGTCATTCTGATCTCGCTGCACGGCGGGATCGGCTATTGGCGTTACGGCATCGAGCGTCTGGTGCAGCTGGCCGAAAAGGGCGTGCAACTGGTTCTGGTGCCCGGCGACGATCGTCCCGACCCGGAACTGAGCGACCTGAGCACGGTGGTCGCCGAAGACCGCGATCGGCTTTGGCACTTCCTGCGTCAAGGTGGTTTGGGCAACGCGCTGGACCTGTATCGCTGCCTGGCCAGTCGCTGGCTGGATCGCGATTACCCATGGGCCGAACCACAAATCCTGCCGCGTACGGCGATTTACCATCCGCGCAAAAGCAGCGCCACGCTCAGCGATTGGCAAGCCGACTGGCACGCTGATCAACCCGTGGCGGCGGTGTTGTTCTATCGCTCGCACCTGCAGGCGGCGAACACCGCTTTTATCGATGTTTTCTGCCAGCGCTTGCAGGCGGCGGGGCTTAACCCGTTGCCGATTGCGCTGGCCAGTTTGAAAGAGCCTGGCTGCCTGGCGATGGTCGAGGATTGGCTGGACGAGGTCGAGGCTGGGGTGATTCTGAACACCACCGGTTTTGCCCAGTCCAGTCCTGAAGCACCGCATCTGCGGCCTTTCCGGCGTAATATCCCGGTGATCCAGGCGATCTGCGCCCAGGACAACGAGCCCGGCTGGCGCGCCAGCGAGCAGGGCCTCGGGCCGCGAGACCTGGCCATGCATATCGCTTTGCCGGAGCTGGACGGGCGCATCATCAGTCGGCCCATCAGCTTCAAGGACCTGGCCTGGCGCAGCGAGCGCAGTCAGTCCGATGTGGTCTGCTACCGACCTGCGCCTGCGCGTATGGATTTTGTCGCAGAACTGGCGCGGCGCTGGATTGATCTGGCGCGGGTACCGAACGGCGAAAAGCGTATCGCGCTGATTCTCGCCAACTACCCGACCCGCGATGGTCGGATCGGCAACGGCGTGGGCCTCGACACCCCGGCCGCTGCGCTGAATATCCTGCGGGCGCTGCACGCTGAGGGCTATCCGCTGCCGGCGCAACTGCCTGAAAGTGGCACAGCGCTGATTCAGCAATTGCTTGGCGGGGTCAGCAATGATCTGGAGAGCATCGACCAGCGGCCATGCCAGCAAAGCCTGGCACTGGACGACTATTTTTCGATGTTCAACGCCTTGCCCGAAGCCAATCGCAACGCGGTGCTTGAGCGCTGGGGCGCGCCTGAAAGCGATCCGATGTTTCGCGGCGGGCGGATGATGATTGCAGGTTTGCGTATTGGCCTGACTTTCGTTGGCATTCAACCGGCGCGGGGCTATCAGGTCGACCCGAGCGCGGTCTATCACGACCCGGACCTGGTGCCGCCTCATGGCTATCTGGCGTTCTATTTCTGGTTGCGACAAACCTACGGCACCCATGGGGTAATCCACGTCGGCAAGCACGGCAACCTCGAGTGGTTGCCGGGCAAGGGCGTCGGTCTTTCGGAAAACTGCTGGCCGGATGCGCTGCTGGGGCCATTGCCGAACATCTATCCGTTTATCGTCAATGACCCGGGTGAGGGCGCCCAGGCCAAGCGTCGCACCCAGGCGGTAATCATCGATCACCTGATGCCGCCGTTGACCCGCGCTGAAACCTACGGCCCGCTGCGCGATCTCGAGTTGCTGGCCGACGAGTATTACGAAGCGCAGTTGCTTGATCCGCGCCGAGCCCGGGAGTTGCAGCGCGACATTCTGAAACTGGTGCGCGAAACCCGGATCGACCGCGAACTGCAACTGGACGAAAAGCTCGACAGCGACGCTGACGCGGCGATCTGGCTGCCGCGTCTGGACACCTATTTGTGCGACTTGAAGGAGTCGCAGATCCGCGATGGCTTGCATGTGTTCGGCGAGTCGCCAACCGGCCGCTTGCGCATCGATACCCTGTTGGCGTTACTGCGTATTCCCCGTGGCGATGGACGCGGTGCGCAGTCGAGTTTGCTGCGAGCCTTGGCCAAGGCCTTCGAACTGGGTTTCGATCCGCTGGACTGTGTGTTGGCTGATCCCTGGACCGGACCGCGACCGGTTGAACTGCAAACGCTGAGCAATGAGCTTTGGCGCACCACCGGCGATAGCCGTGAGCGCCTCGAGCTGTTTGCCGCGCAGTTGATCGAGCGGGTGTTAAGCGCTGATGTCGACACGTTGAACGAACCGGGCTGGGCCGAGGTGAAGGCAATTATCGAAAGCCTGCGCGAAGTCGTTGCGCCGCGTCTGGACGCCTGTGGCCCGGCAGAAATGCGCGGTCTGCTGGATGCCCTGAGCGGGCGTTTCGTTCCGGCGGGCCCCAGCGGTGCGCCGAGCCGCGGGCGGCTGGATGTATTGCCCACGGGGCGTAACTTTTTCTCGGTGGACGTGCGTAACCTGCCGACCACCACTGCCTGGCGTATCGGCTTTCAGTCGGCGAACCTGATTCTTGAGCGGCATTTGCAGGATCACGGCGACCACCTGCGTCAGCTTGGGCTTTCGGTCTGGGGCACGGCGACCATGCGTACCGGCGGTGACGATATCGCCCAAGCCATGGCGTTGATGGGTGTGCGTCCGGTGTGGGCCACTGGCAGTCAGCGGGTCGACGATTTCGAAATCCTGCCTCTGAGCCTGCTGGACCGGCCGCGGGTTGATGTCACCTTGCGGGTTTCCGGATTCTTCCGCGACGCCTTCGCCAACCTGATCCGTTTGTTCGATGCGGCGGTGCAGGCCGTTGCCGCGCTGGAGGAGCCGGATGACATGAATCCGCTGGCGGCCAAGGTCCGCAGTGAGCGTGAGGCGCTGTTGCAGTCCGGGCTGGATGAGGACGCCGCAACGCGTCAGGCCGGCTGGCGAATATTCGGCGCCAAACCCGGCGCCTATGGCGCGGGCGTACAGGGCGCCATCGACGGTCGCTTGTGGCAAAGCCGCGAAGACCTGGCTGAGGTCTATCTGAATTGGGGCGGCTACGCCTATGGCGGTTCCGATGAAGGCACCGCGGCGCGCGAGCAATTCGCTCAGCGTTTGAGTCAGGTTCAGGCAGTGCTGCAAAACCAGGACAACCGCGAGCATGACTTGCTCGATTCCAATGACTATTACCAATTTCAGGGCGGCATGCTCGCCGCCGTGGAAAGCCTCGGCGGTGAGCCGGTCGCAAGCTACCATGGCGACCATAGCCAGCCCGATCTGCCGAAGATCCGCACCTTGAAGGAAGAGCTGAACCGGGTGATCCGTTCCCGGGCGGCGAACCCGAAGTGGATCGAAGGGGTCAAGCGTCACGGCTATAAAGGGGCTTTCGAACTGGCGGCGACCGTGGATAATCTGTTCGCGTTCGACGCCACCACGCAGTTGATCGACGATCATCAGTACGCCTTGCTGGCCGATGCCTATTTGCTCGATCCCGCGACCCGTGATTTTGTCCGGCAGCACAACCCGCATGCCCTGCGCGACATGACCGAACGCATGCTCGAAGCCCAGCAGCGCGGAATGTGGAGCGACCCGGGTGAGTATCGTGAGGCGCTGGAGAACTTGCTGCTGGATATAGAAGAAGACACCTGACCTGGAGTGAGCACCGACTGTTCCCACGCTCTGCGTGGGAATGCAGCCCGTGACGCTCTGCGTCACATCAAGCGCCGAACGCGGAGCGTCCGTTGAGGCATTCCCACGCAGAGCGTGGGAACGATCACACAGACGACACATGACCCGACCCAACCGAGACCCGAACATGAGTGACACCCCACATTTTCCACTCTGCGCCGTGGTCGGTGCTGATGCCTTGAAGCTGGCGCTGTGCTTGACGGCTATCGATCCGAAGATTGGCGGCGTACTGATCGAAGGCCCGCGTGGCATGGCCAAGTCGACCCTGGCCCGTGGTCTGGCGGACCTGTTGGCCAGCGGGCAATTTGTCACCTTGCCGTTGGGTGCCACTGAAGAGCGCCTGGTGGGTACGCTGGATCTGGACGCCGCCCTTGGCGAAGGCCGGGCGCAGTTTTCTCCCGGCGTGCTGGCCAAGGCCGACGGCGGGGTGTTGTATGTCGATGAAGTGAATCTGTTGCCCGACCATCTGGTGGACTTGCTGCTGGACGTGGCCGCCAGCGGCATCAACCTGATTGAGCGTGACGGGATTTCCCATCGGCATTCGGCGCGGTTCGTGCTGATTGGCACCATGAACCCGGAAGAAGGCGAATTGCGCCCGCAGTTGCTCGACCGTTTTGGCTTGAACGTCGCCTTGAGCGGGCAGACGCCGCCGACTGAGCGCGGCCAGATCATCCGTCGTCGGCTGGACTTCGACAGCGACCCGCAGGCGTTTTGTGCGCAGTGGGAAAGCCAGCAGCATGCGCTGCGCGAACGCTGCCAGCAGGCGCGCTCGGCCTTGGCCAGCATTCCCCTCGATGATCAGGCCTTGGCACACATTACCGAACGCTGCTTTGCCGCCGGTGTCGATGGGCTGCGTGCCGATCTGGTCTGGCTGCGCGCGGCTCGCGCGCATGCCGCGTGGCGAGGCGTGCAGGCGATTACCGAAGAAGATATCGACGCGGTGGCCGAGTTTGCCTTGCGCCATCGTCGCCGCGAGCATTCGCCGCCTGCGCCAAGCCAGGCCAGCGCGCCACAGTCTCAATCTGCACAGAATCCCAACCCGACCGAAGGCCAGGGCCAATGGGGCGAAATGCCTGCACCTGCGTTGCCGGTCGGCGCTCGACGAGAAGTCCCGAGCTGGCCAAAAAAGCCCTAGGCATTCGCCCTCGATCTGATGCGGGGGCGGATGCCAGGCCCCGTGCGGGACGGCTGGACAATGGCAGGCAGGGCAAGAGTCGTGCGGCGCGCAACGGTTCAATCAATTGGCCAGGCACCTTGCTCAATGGCCGTCCGAACCAGCGTGAGGATTTGCTTTACCGTCTGCGCAGCCGTTCGCCCCATGAGCTGTGGCTGGTGATCGTCGACGCCTCGGCCTCGACTCGCCGTCATCAGGCCCTGAGCGACGCCAAAGGATTGTTGGCGCAGCTGTTCGATGACGCTTACCGGCAACGGGCGCGCCTGGCGTTGCTGACTGCCAGTGGCCACTCGCCGAAATGGCAGGTGCAAGGCCTGAAAGCTTCGAGCGGTCTGCGAGGCTGGCTTGATGCGTTGGGGGCGGGTGGTGGCACGCCGTTGCTGGCGGCTCTGGAGCAAGCGAGCGAGTGGCTGGCACTCCGGCAAAAGCGCTTTGCGGCGGAGCAGCAGCGGCTGTTGTTGTTGACTGACGGCCGCTTGAAGAACTGGCCGGCGCTGCCGTTGCTCAATTGTTCAGGATTGTTGGTGGACATCGAGAGAGGTCCGATTCGGCTTGGGCGGGCCAGGGAGCTGGCGACGCAGTTGCAGGCGGATTATCGGCATATTGATGATTTGCTGCCGGGTTGAAACCTCCATGCCCTGAAACACAAAAGCCCCGTCACAAGGACGGGGCTTTTGCTTAAAGCGGCAAACTAAATCAGAACACCACGCCCTGGCTGCGCAGGTAGTCGTCGTAGGTGCCGCTGAAGTCGATCACACCGCTCGGGCTCAGCTCGATGATGCGGGTCGCCAGGGACGATACGAACTCACGGTCGTGGCTGACGAAGATCAGCGTGCCCGGGTAGTTTTCCAGCGCCAGGTTCAGCGCTTCGATGGATTCCATGTCCAGGTGGTTGGTCGGTTCGTCCATCACCAGTACGTTCGGCTTCTGCAGGATCAGCTTGCCGAACAGCATGCGGCCTTGCTCACCACCGGAAATCACCTTGACCGACTTGAGGATCTCGTCGTTGGAAAACAGCATGCGGCCCAGGGTGCCACGTACCAGCTGCTCGCCGCCTTGAGTCCAGCGACCCATCCAGTCGAACAGGCTGGATTCGTCTTCGAAGTCCGAAGCGTGGTCCTGTGCGTAGTAGCCGATTTCCGCGGCGTCGGTCCATTTCACGCTACCGGCATCCGGGCTCAGGTCGTTGACCAGGGTACGCAGCAGGGTGGTTTTACCGATCCCGTTCGGGCCGATGATCGCCACGCGCTCGCCGGCCTCAACGGTGAAGCTGAAGTCCTTGAACAGTGTCTTGCCATCAAAGCCTTTGGCCATACGCTCGACGATGACCGCCTGGCGATGGAGCTTCTTGGTCTGCTCGAAACGAATGAACGGGCTGACCCGGCTCGACGGCTTGACTTCGGCCAGCTGGATCTTGTCGATCTGCTTGGCGCGGGAAGTGGCCTGCTTGGCTTTCGAGGCGTTGGCCGAGAAGCGGCTGACGAACGATTGCAGTTCCGAGATCTGCGCCTTCTTCTTGGCGTTGTCCGAGAGCAGTTGCTCGCGGGACTGGGTGGCCACGGTCATGTACTCGTCATAGTTGCCCGGGAACAGGCGCAGCTCACCGTAATCCAGGTCAGCCATGTGGGTGCAGACACTGTTAAGGAAGTGTCTATCGTGGGAAATGATGATCATGAGGCTGTTACGCTGGGTCAGAACGTTTTCCAGCCAGCGGATGGTGTTGATGTCCAGGTGGTTGGTCGGTTCGTCGAGCAACAGCACTTCAGGGTCGGAGAACAGAGCCTGAGCCAGCAACACCCGCAGTTTCCAGCCCGGCGATACTTCGCTCATCGGGCCATTGTGCTGCTCGATGCCAATGCCCAGGCCCAACAGCAGCTCACCGGCACGGGATTCAGCGGTGTAGCCGTCCATCTCGGCGAACTCGGTTTCCAGCTCGGCCACGGCCATGCCGTCTTCTTCGGTCATTTCCGGCAGCGAGTAGATGCGATCGCGCTCGGCCTTGACCTTCCACAACTCTTCGTGACCCATGATCACGGTATCGATCACGGTAAATTCTTCGTAGGCGAACTGGTCCTGGCGCAGCTTACCCAGACGTACGTTCGGCTCCAGCATCACCTGGCCACCGGAAGACTCCAGGTCGCCACCGAGGATTTTCATGAAGGTCGATTTGCCGCAACCGTTGGCGCCGATCAGGCCGTAACGGTTACCGGCGCCAAATTTGACCGAAACGTTCTCGAATAACGGCTTGGCGCCGAACTGCATCGTGATGTTAGCTGTGGAGATCAATTACCTTACCTATCAATGGTTTAGAGCTGGCCGTTTTCTACTGATACCGATTTGATACCAATCTGGAGCTTTTCCAGTTCGGTCCAGTCTGAGCTTGAGCTGAGCCAGCGGGCATACGTCGACAGCAACATTTGGACGCTGTGGCCAAGTTGCTGAGCAATAAATGCGGGGTTCATATTGGACATTAAGCATATTGTCGCATATGTGTGACGGCAGTTGTACGGCGGCCGGTAACGGATTTTCAGCTCTTCAAGCGCCGGTCCCCATTGTTTATGCAGGTCTGAGGTCTGTTTCACGTACTCGCTGTTCTTGGACGGAGGGAACACATAGGGAAATTCCTTGATCTTTCCTGCCCCTTTTTTCGACGATCGGCATACTGCTTAGCGAACTCCAGCGCATGAAGCGCGCGAGAGTTGAGCAGCACGAACCGATCCTTGCCCGTCTTCGTGCGCTCCTCGACCTCGCCGAGGGCGATCGTCCGGCATACGTGGACTTGTCGTTTCTCAAGGTCGACAGCGTCCCAGCGGAGCGCCAAAGCTTCAGACAGCCGGAGCCCCGTGAAAAAAGCGAACTCAAAGAAAACGGCGTATATGCCGCTTGGCCAGTGCGATGTTTGGTACAGGAGGTCGATGATCTTATTGGCTTCATCCAGGCTGAATGGATCGATCTCCTTACGTGATCGTTTCGGCAGAAGGTGGTTATTGAGTGGCCTTGGTGATGGCTTCTTCTGCGGCGCCGGTGATGACCAGCTTCGTTGCCATCGAGCGCTCGACACTCAGCGGTTAGGTGATTCGGTTTTCTGTGGGCATAGGGATACCTCATTGGCATAGTGGCGCCACCACTCAGGAGATCATTGGATGAAGATATGGATTGTCATTTTTGTTCTATGGACGGGGATCGCCTTGGCAGAGCCTACGAAGGCGGTTGATTCCGCGTTCAACCATGACTTTTCGAATATCGGTAGCAGCCGGAACCTGACGAAAGCGGACCTTGCTTGGCATGCGCTCAACACCTACGGCTGGGACTGCAAGCAGGTCGTTGATGTACAGCTGGCGGAACCAGGCAAGAGGTATTCAGTCATTACCCGCGCAAATGCTCGCAGGCTCCGGGTATACCCGCGCAGTGATGCTCATCCGATAATTACCAACATGAAAGGTCAGCTTGATTGAAGCTGCTGCAAAATCCGCATTCCAATCCGGCGAACCTTGGTGGTCGCGTTCCTGTTATAGGTCGCTCGGCAGCTATGCGCTGGCGAGATTCGAGTTTTTGGGCTATTTGTTGAGGATTCGGCATGCCGCCGAACCAAGGAGGCCGCGGATGAAAAGCAAGCCTACGATCAAGGAAATTGCTGAAGCCACTGGACTTACAGAGAATGAAGTAGGAGCCTACTTTGCCGACTCGGAGCTAAGGCCTGATGGTACGTGGCTCATCTACTTTGACCCCGGTATATTTGATGACCCTCTCATTTCAGAACGCCTGCGCGATGACCTGAAAGGATTCTTTACTTACAAGATGCCATTTAAGGCTGTTTAAAAATAGGTGAGGGTGGGTTAGGCGGCTTCCGGCGCCACCTTCAGCTCTACGGTGACTGTAGTGTTCTGGCTTGTCGTCCCTAAAAGCTCAGCCATTCTCGCCTCCGACACCTTGTCCGCTTCGAGGGCAACGGCCTGTTTCTGCTCACTCGCCATAATCCACCTCGGTTTCTTGTTTAACTCTGAACATGATCTATCTCGATGCCGCGCGCTGCTGCTTCGGGGGGGCTGTGGGGATGGGGATACTTCGCTGATTGGCGTGACTGTTGGAAGTGGGCTATTAGTTGATCACTTGCACCCGGCCGGAGACCGAAATGGGCTTAGCATCCGAAAGGCCGTATCCCGTGAATTACGTTCATCCGAATGGGGGGAAAGCAACGATCGACTTCATTTGGGGGAGGCAAACAGTTCGACGCCGAGGGTCATTATCATCTGGCTCAATGAATGCGCAAGCTACGTGAGGGTTGGCTTAGAGTCAGGCGGCTGGAGTACATTTGGTGATGCTCGACAGTGCGGTATTGAGTTGGCATCCAGATTACTTGGCCGTGGGAACTGACAGGCGCTTAGGAGTGGCTCATGTTGTGCTTGAACTGCTCGGAAGATGCGCGAAGGATTGAATCCGGAATGGATGGCGTTGAACTAATCTGCCCAGAGTGCGGGCATTTTGGCGTATCTGGCATCGTAATGAAGGAGAGAAGCGAGCGAAAATTTGATGTTGAGCAAACTAAGCTCTGGCTTCATCGCGAGCGTGAGATCAACCCTGACCGGTGTCCTGTTATAAATAGCTCGAACGTTATCTGGGCGTCAGAGCCCTAACCATCTCCGCTTATTGAGGCGTTTTTCACTTCGATTTGGCGCAGTGCCTGCTGCACCGCGGCGATGATCCGGTACAGATACTGATAACGTGGGTTAGGGCCCGGTCAGCGGCGTACCACCACTCTTCACCGAAGATCGAGGACATCAAGCTGTCTGGGCAGCCTGCGAGACTCCCGACATTGCTCAAAACATCTGCAGTTCCCGGGCTTCGTCCTTGTCCAGGTTGTCGTAATCGAGGCTCCGGCCACGCCGGCGTTCAATGACGATCTTGCGAACCATCTTTTGCAGTGCCTGACCGCTGAACTGCGTTGCGTGCAGCTCGGTGCCTCGCACCAGGCAACCAGCCAGATACTGCTCATCGCAGCCGCAGAAAAACTCGGCGACAGTGCGAGACCCCATGCCTCCCCAGTAGGCCGACCATGACTCGCCGTAACGTTCGAGGGGGATCTTGCCTTGGCGAGTCACGTACTCCGAATTGTCCGGCTGCGGGATTGATCGAGAGCTCAGGTCCTCGGCGGACACCGTCACTGGGTCGAGCCGCTTTGCGCCGGAGATGACCAGCTTCGTTACCCGCAGCGCCATATCGGCCAAACGCAACGCAGTTTGCTGATTATCTGTTACGACGCGGGTTGTTTGCGGTTCGGGCGTAAAATAGCAGGGCTACCTCACTAAAAGGAGCCGCATATGAACGCCGACCAAATGAACAAACGGACGGCTGGGGAAAGAGTCGTTTGGGATCAGTATTTTTGTGCTGCGTTGATTGCGGAAAGCAATCTGACGGCACCGGTTGTAGGAGGGTCTAATCACGATGACAGGCAGAACCTGTTAGTTGAAAGGGCCAACGCTCTCGCCGACAAGATGATGGAAAGCAGAAAATAACCGGAGCCCAGCCATCGCGCTGGGCTTTTCACATCTGGAGCCACCATGGCCTTCTACGACGAAATGGCCGTGATGGCTCTGGAGATGATCGCAGAGTTCGGCCAGCCCCTTCTGCTGCGAAACACGAACCCCGCCGGTGCGCCGCTGATATTCGAAATTCAAGGGAGGCGCTGATGAGCGTTCCGACAATCACTGCTCTGCCTGCGCCGCCCGCCCGAACTGAAGCGCCGAGGGACACCCGCGCGGCGATGTTCGATGACGACGATAATCCTACGCACGATCCGGGCAAGGATCAGTGCAAGGGCGGCCTGAAGTCCTGCAAGTTGCGTTTTGGTCAAAACAACGAACCCAACCACGGCGGTTTCCCGGCCGTTTCCCTGATTGCCCGGAGCTGACTCATGCGCAAGCACATCCTGAGCGCAATAAAGACGCATGCGGCCACCGAGTACCCGAAGGAGTGCTGCGGCCTTTTGCTGGCGATCGGCCGAAAGCAGCAGTACTTTCCTTGTCGGAACATCGCAACCAAGCCGAACAAAGAGTTCCAGCTTGAGCCTGAGGACTATGCCGCGGCGGAGGATCTAGGCGAGGTGATCGGCATCGTTCATTCGCATCCGGACGCCACCAGCCGACCGTCATCGCACGACCTGGCCATGTGTGAGGCCACAGCCTTGCCCTGGCATATCTTGAGCTGGCCCGAGGCGGATCTGCGCAGCATCACCCCGACCGGCAACATGCCGCTGTTGAAGCGTCCGTTTGTGCACGGTGCGTGGGACTGTTGGCAGGTTTGCGCAGACTGGTACAAGCGTGAATGGGGCCTTGAATTTGAAGCCTTCCAGCGCACTGATGGCTGGTGGGAGAGTGCCGAAAACACCCGCTTACACAAGGCCGGTTATGAAGCCGCCGGCTTCTACCGCGTCGACCAGCCACAGCGCGGCGACATGATCGTTATGGCGGTCGGCCGAACGGCTCACCCCAACCATGCAGGGATCTACCTTGGCACCGATCCAGCGCTGCCCGGTGAAGAGTCGGAGGTGTTCGGCCCGGGTCCTTTCCTGCTGCATCACCTGTACGGGCGGCCATCTGAAGTGATCGTCTTCGGCGGGCCTTGGCATGATCGGACGCGCCTGATTCTCAGGCACAAAGATGCGCAACCAACCACATGATGCGGCATCCTGAGTCCTGTCCGCGCCGAAATTGGCGCAATCCCAGTCCTTGGGCTTGCAGGCAAAGGACTGGGGTTATGCGCGAGCCACTTCGTGCCCAGGGACGAGGCGAACCTCTACGCTGGCCAAGTGCTCGTGGAATCACTGTCCAAGTGGCCGTGGAATGAGTGTCCAAGTCAGCGTGGAATCGCTGTCCAAGTGCGCGTGGAATCCGCAGCTTGGCAGTAGCCATGTCAGACGCTGGTGTTTTTTTGCTTTTCTTGATGAAACCGTGGAGCAGAACCATGTCTGAGCCCACTACGGTGAACAGAGCGCGTGTGATGGTATCTCCGAGATCGATTCTGATCTCCCAGAGTCCCGTGTTCAGCTTGTGTACCACGGGCATTACGACTTAACTGATCCCGTGCGAATCAGTCAGGAGATGGTTGGAATCTTGTCGATAAAGGCTATTCGCTCACTATTGTAGAAAATTTCAACCGTTGTGTAGGGAGTCGAGTTTGGAGCCATTACTCTGGAGAATCTGCCTTGTGCGCAGCTAGTTTGTTGAATCCAGTTCCCTGGCCGCTGGACCAAGTGCAGATCCAGCATGAGTGCTTGCGGGACGGTACCTTGAGTGGATCGCATGGTGAGGTAGGCCTCGACCCCTGGATTGGCAACCTCAACATCTCCTACCACATGAAAGTCGTCCGGTTTCGGTGGCATAGTGTTTAGCCATGCATGCCAGTTTTTTGAGTTAAAAGTCATTTTCCTATTCCTTGAGAAATGAAGCTCGAAGCTTGAAATACTGCCGTTCCGTATGGCGCTTCGTATGCCATCGAGCTCGAGGCGTAACGCCCAATAGAAAGGAATGGGAACATGGCACCCCGGATATATTTGGGGGTGCATTGAAATGCGACCAGAGATCCCATGTTTAAAGGTGTAGACGAGGAATGGGCTACAGCTCCTCGGCCTGGACGAACGGTTGTCACTGGTCGTTAACCAGTCTGTCGCCTTGCTCAGAGCCGAAAGCCCAGTCTAGTGCTGCAATGCTTTTCACTTAAGCCGATTCTTCAGTCCGGTGACATGTGTGGCGAAGGAGTGGCCGCTGCGTCTTCGACGCTTTTTTATCTTAAGTGAACGGCATTGCGCAGATGGCGGGCTTTGTGCGTTGCACGAGAATATGGCAAAGCTCGCACGACGGTAAGGGCTGGGTTTACTGATCTTGTTTGGTGGTCGAAGTAGCAGCTTTACTCAGGCCTTTTGAATTGTGATCTCCCGGCGTGGTAGTTGAGATCGCAGTGGCCTTTGTCAGTCCGTGTGTAGTTTTGGAGTGTGCAATCCCGGAGGTAGCCAAACCATGGCCTTTGCTGTCATGGCGAGCACTCCCGTAGTGATGGCCATTGACTCCGTGGTCCCTGACCGCTCGCCCGTCATGATCGCTTTCTTTGCCTTCGCTACGGCCATTGCTGTCAGCGTCGGCAGAATGACCTACTCCCTGTCCACAGCCGTTACCGCCACCACCGCTTTTTGCATAAGCAGAGGACATCGGGAGTAAAGGCGCTGCAGCCAGCATCATCACGCATGTCATAACAGCTACGAGATTCGTCTTCTTTAAAGCATGATTGCTTCCATCGATCAGGATGGGTTTGCATGAATTAGGATGCATAGCGTTGTCTATAGTTCTCAGGCCTCCGATGAAAGGCGCTACGGCATGGATTCACGCAGAGGATCATGGATATGACTACTCGTTCAGTTGTGGCTTTTTTAACAAGTATCGCGCTTTTGTGTGGCTCAACTGCTCTGTACGCAGATCCTGGCAATGGGAAGGGGAACCCGCACGGCGATCACGGGAACAAAGGCAACAAATTCCAGAACTACGAACAAGGGGGCGGATACAGCGGCCCACAGGTCGACGTGGGCGGCGTTCGAGTGATTATCGGTGACAGTCGTGACTATTGGTCGCCTGGTCCAGCGCTACCGCCAGGCATTCAAAAGAAGCTTGCTCGAGGAAAGCCGCTGCCACCGGGAATCGCCAGGAAACTGGACGGCCGGATACAGGGCAGGCTGCCGCATTACGATGGTTACGAATGGCAGCAAGTCGGTACGGACCTGATTTTGGTGACCATCGCGACCGGACTAATTTACGAGGTCCTGCATAACGTATTGGACTGAGTTTCCGGCGGCGAGGCGCCAGAACGAAAAAGCCCGGCATCGGGCCCGGCTCTTTGTAGATGGGCCAATTCCTTTTGGCTGACCGCATTGTGCTTGGTGGATGTGACGAAGGCATGACAGGTCAGATCCGAAAAGCCCGGCGCTGGGCCGGGATGCGGTGAGAGACAGTTGCGCAATGCGCCCCGTAATTGCCTCAGGAGTCGCTTGATAGGGCTCAACCTTCAAGATGCTCAGGTTTTGTAGCGTCCCTTTAATCGTGCAAGAGCGTAGATCCGTATTCGTTGTAGCTATTACCCAGCGAGGCGCCACCACCGATATTTAGCTGGGTGTTACTGCCTCCGAGCTTGCAAGCATCTGAAAAGCAAGAGCGTGGTGTCGTTCCTGAGCATGCACTCAAAAGCAATGTTGCGGCCATCAAGAAAACTTTGACGCAGCTTAACTTCATTTTCAGCATCTCCTGACCAGCGCTTTGGCGTGTGTGCCCCTTCAAACAATCCTACGCCGTCACACGGAGTGAAACACATGAAGTATGTGTGCCATGCATCGGAATATTGAGCCACCTACAGTTACGCAACTCCAGCGGGCTTGTAGTCAGCTTGCTTGGATCCCATGAAGGATGCCTGAATAGCCTGCCGTGATCAATCAGCACTAAAGAGCCTTCGGCGCTTCCAGGCAGGTTGCCCAAGTGACGATCACTGTTCTCTGTTCACTCATCAGTCGCTACCAAGCACTGTAAACATCTGCCGATCCTTGATCTTTGATTGTGTAAGTCGGAATGGAAGCCCTTATATACCTACAAATCCCCGCTGCGCCACCTACTCAGGCTTGGCGCGGCTGATAGCTCCCGCCTTCACCTCATCAGCGTAAGCAGTCAGCCGATTAGCTCGCTCATGCAGCTTTTCGATCGTCTCCATTGCCTCCAGAAGCTCTGTATCCCCCCGTTGTTTTGCCAACCTGAACATTTCCAGGGCGGCTTCTTCGAGGGCGAACGCGGCGGCTTTCAAGTCGCGGTGCAACTCTTGGTTGGGTTTGTTGAGTGACATGGTGACCTCCTGCAAATCCCGTCGCGCCAGATGGCTAGAGTTTCTGCAGCGCCCTGACGACAACGCCGACGATCCGGCAATTTTCCGCACACATCTAAATAGGGTAGACGGGATTGAGCGGCTTCAAGCAGCGCCGACCGCCGTCATCAACCAGTTTCTTGAACGTGGCCTGGTCGCTGTCAGCCAGTTTCGCGACCACGGGCTTCCCGGATTGTGCATCAGCTTCGGTGTCTAGAGGTGCCGGTGCAGGTTCCATGTCGGACGCAGGAGATGGCGGTCTAGGCGGACTTGCGGTGCTCAGCAGCGTGCATTGCCAGGTAGGCTTTGAGGTTTTCGTCGCCTATACCCAAGGTGCACAAGATTTCGGCCATGAAGCTGACCGGAGCGGTACCTGGAGCTGTAACGACGCGCTTATCAGCTACTGCATAAGGGACATCCTGATAGTAAGCCGCTCCACCATAATTCAGTTCCGACAGGTTCTCTGCCGAATTGGAAGTGTGACGGAGGGTATCGAGAACGCCCGATTGCGCTAACACACGGGTACCGTCGCAAATGCCAGCGACGATGATGTCTCTTTCATGGGCAGCGGTAACCAGGGAAGCGATATTAGGGGCCTGTTCGGTCTGCCAGATGGTGCCTCCACATATGATTAGCAGGTCGAGTTCATCGAGCTGGATGGCTTCGAGCGCCAAATGCGGGGTGACGATCATGCCTCCGGAAGAGGTGACTGGGGTACCTTTGGGGGTGGCGAAGCGTGTATCGAAGCCGTAATAGGCACGACCAGCGGAGTTGATCAGGGCGGTTTCCCAATCTGAAAAGTTCTCGGTGATAATAGTAATGGCACGTGTCATTAGAGTGTCCTTCTCTTATGGCGTTGATAAATGTCTGAGGAGTCGCCTTCCCCACATGAACCCAAAGCGTAACAAACACGACCGTCAATTTCTGTCAGTAGTATTTGGGTAATGCGCAGGGATGCTGTCAACTTCACCCAACGCCGCGTTTTGAGAAGAACTTGCCGGCGACCTGGATAGTGCCGGGGCTGCTGCCACTGGACATCAGGCAGGTGTTTACGCTTCATTGATCGAAATCGTTCGGCGAATTCTCGCTGGAATGAAAATTAATGCGCCATCGATGGCAAACACTGATCAATACAACCAGCCCGTGAGGTGAAGACCTCGCGGGCTAGCGGGTAAGTCATTTACAAAAAGGCACACTAAGCCGGGCACTAACCGAAAATCACAGGTAAGGCTTAGCCACCAATCCGGTGGCTTACAGCATTTTCTTGTTGGTTAAGGGTCCTTTGCTCCTGCTTGGTGATATGACCGCGATTTTGGCTAGCCATGCTCCGTTCTTCCTGACGAATCTGACGATCTTCCTTATGAAGTCTGGCTGCCTGTCCCTTGGTCATTTCGCCCTCTTTGACTTCGTTATGGATTCGCTTGTTCTGGTTGGCCAGACGATCATTTACCTCGGCCCTACGTGGGTGATCTTTTTCCCATTGAGCATCAGCAGCAACTACATTGCCAGCAACCACGCCAACAAATGCGGACAACAAAATAGCAGCAAGCTTTTTAGACATGTTTGATTCCTACTGAGTGCTTTAAAGGCTGGCCGGTTGTCTTGACCAGCACCAGCCAGGTCGTTACTGAGTCATCACCGGTTTTGTAGACACGATTGAATCCCGACAGTTCATTGCTCTCTACCAGCTATAGAGCAGCGTCATCTCGATACGCCGCACTGAGGCTCAGCCTGAAAAAAAGTGTGGTTATTGAAGGGGTTAGGTGATTTTAATCGGACGGACGGGTGCAAATATCCTGTTACAACTGCCCGAATTGAGATAATATGCCCCTGCGTTCACCACCACGGTTTATGCATTTTGAGTCCCAAGTGTCCATCAGCTGCTTGGGATTTTTTTTGCCTGAAATTTGCCGCTGGCCGGAGCAGTGATCGACCGTCATCACGACTTTTTCAATGGCAAAAGCCGTTCGCCCAAATTGATCTTGGTGGCTATCTGCTACCTTGTCACGCCGGCGATCCGAGCGACTGTAGTCAGTGAACCGGAAAACGGGGAAGGTGAGGGCGTGTCATGCGCTAATAACCTCCGCCTCCCATACCGCCCATACTGCTGGCTGGTTCTCTGGCTTTCTGCTGTGCGCGACTCCATTCAGCGCAGGTCATAAAGCTCTTATGGTCCACTTTGCCTGATCTATCAAAGCTGACATTGAAAGACTGCTGATGGCCGGCTTGAGTGAGCATGTAGTCAAAGCAGGTGCCGGGCTCTACTGTGCGGTTCGTTACTGATAATGGCTTCCCGCCGATACTCTGGACTTGATCTTTGCTCATGCCCGTCTCGACCTTTGCGACCAGCGGCTGGTCACGATAGACATGTGAATTAGTGGCGCAACCACCTACCGCTGATAGCACGGCGACCAGCGCGAATAGATGTTTGTTCATGTTAGGGCTCCCGATGGTAAGCGTTGTGAAGAGACTCCTGGGTGCATCAATTCAATTAAAGTCGAGTTATGCGGGGTGCACCAAATATCCTCAGGGCCGAGGCCGGAGGTGTTGGCGAGTTTGGGGAGGGCAGACAACAAAAAACCCGCACATGGCGGGCTCTCTGTCGAAGGGGGCGCTGATCCTTCAGCTCGCCAGAGTGTGCTCTGCAACTTCAGCCTAATCAACGACGGGGCGACGAAGCGCAGGTCTAGCTACAGAGTGAGTTCCATGAGGGCCGCCTTCGGGGCGAGCTGGCAGTTAAGCCACCAACAAAAAGCCCGCGCGCGGGGGGCTTAAAAAGGGATTCTGTCTCGTCCTGAATAAGGTTTACACCTTCTGGCTTCTTATCAGGAGGGTGCAATGGATACGGGCGTATGGGGCATGTCGCTGGAATGAAAAAGTCCGTACGTGGCGAGCTCCAGGTAGTGAGCTGCCACATCCCTGTGGCTGACTTCAATGTGCCAGCCCGGTGTGACGAGAGTATGACAAGGGCGCTAAAGGGGATGGTTCGGCGGCGCCCCCGGGCCAGTTGAATCCCACGATCGCCTCCTACAAATACTTGTTGTCCTGTCTTTTTCGGCTCGATCTGTTCAGCCTTTTTGTTATCCATCTCTCAAGTGGTTTAACTGAAAAGAAAAATAGATAACCTGCAAGACCGAGTGCGAGTTCAACCCATGTTTCGGCTATTGGGCCTTTAAAATATTCAATGCAATATTTAGCAAGGAACAACGTCGCAATCCCACCTAGAGCCAACAAGGCTGTGATCGCAAAACCTGATATACGTCTCAATTTCTTAAAATCCCCGCCGCGCCGGCTGGCTACAGCTTCTGTAGCGCCCTGACGACTACGCCGACTATCCGGTCGTTTTCCGCATACATCTCAATAGGGTAAGCGGCTTCAGAAAGCGACGTCCACCATCTTCATTCAGTTTCTTGACCGTGGCCTGATTGCTGTCGGCCAGCTTGATGACGGCCGCTTTGAGGTGGAAGAGGTGTAACCTTTGCCGAGGAGATAAACCTTGCACGGTGTGACCACAGATCCGGGCCACCGGGCGCGCGACGGGCAAGAGGTGTGGGATCACCTGAATCATAAAACCCGGCTATAAAGCCGGGTTTTTTGTTAGCGATAGAATCAGTTTCTCTGACCGCCAATAGCGCCGCCAGCAGCACCACCAAGCCCTGCGCCAATGGTGGCGCCGGTGCTACCACCCAGCTTGTTGCCGATGAGTGAGCCACCTGCCGCACCCAGGCCGCCACCAATAGCTGCCTTGGTTTTCTTGCCTTTTTTGGCTGCAACGGCACCACCTGCCGCGCCGCCCAGGCCTGCACCGACGGCTGCGCCTGTGCTGCCACCCAGCTTCTGACCAAGAACGTTACCCAGGGCGCCGCCCAAACCACCGCCGACCGCAGCCTGGGTGCCGCCTGCGGCCATAGCGCCTTGGGCAAACAGGACGCTCAGGGCCAAGACGGAAAGTGCTTTACGCATGTTGCAAACCTCGAAAAAAATTGGGCGCCAATTGTCGCTGCCTGGGGGCGGCTAAGCAAATCGCCGAGCTGGCTTGGTCGGAAATCAACACACCGTCTGTCGCCTCGCCATCGTGCCGGGATGTTTCGTTTGCTGTAGATGGTGGGAGAAATCGCGAACCTGTTTCAACGTCTCTCAGCAATGCGGTTGTGATTGCCTCATAGCCACCCCCTGATAAGCTCGACCCAGCATCAATACAAAGCGTGAAGAATGCTCAGCTCAATCGAGTGCTTTCCTACAGGTTAATTCAGGAATATTGATGTGTAGCCCATTGAGTCATCATGTCAGGAAATGGAGTCTGATCATTGCGCTTGTCGCTCAGGCGGGTTGCGACACTGGTGACTCGCTGGAGCGAATCAGCGGCCCGACCATGGGCAGCACTTACACGGTTCAATACGTGCGGCGTCGAGCCTCGGGGGAAAACTCGCCCGAGCAGGTTCGGGTGCAGGTCGAGGCGATCCTGGCCGAGATCGATCGCACTTTTTCGACCTATCGTGGTGATTCGGATACCGAGCGCTTCAACGAGCTGCCAGCTAACAGCTGTCAGCCCATGCCGCCGCCGTTATTGAAGCTGGTCCGCTATGGCGAGCAGCTTTCGCAGCAAAGCGACGGCGCCTACGACCTGACCGTTGAGCCCTTGGTCAATCTCTGGGGTTTCGGTCCGCAGGCGCGTGAGGAGAAGGTCCCCCAGGCGCAGGCATTGGCGAGTGCTCGGCAAAGGGTGGGTTATCAGCACCTGCGTATCGAAGGCGAGCAGCTGTGCAAGGACGCGGCGGTCGAGCTCGATTTCAACAGCATTGCGCCGGGCTATGCGGTCGATCGCATTGCCGAGCGTCTGCAGGAACTGGGTATCAACAGCTTCCTGGCCGACGTCACCAGCGAGATCAAGGTAGTCGGGCGCAAGCCCGATGGAACGCCTTGGCGAGTGGCGCTGGAGGTTCCGCGGGACGACCGACAGGAGGCGCAACAGGTGCTGTCGTTCGATGGCTATGGCATTTCCACTTCGGGCGACTATCGCAATTATTTCGAGGAAAACGGCCGACGCTATTCGCACACCTTCGATGCGCGCACTGGCAGGCCCATTGAGCATGACCTGACAGCGGTCACGGTAATCGCTCCCTCAGTCATGATCGCCAATGGGCTATCGACTATGTTGCTGGCTCTCGGCCCGCAACAGGGGTGGGACTATGCTTTGCAGCATAAAATTGCAGCGTTTTTTGTGATTCGTGCCGACAAGGCCTTTGTCAGCCGGTCGACGCCGGCTTTCGAGCCATTCGTGGCGGGCGACAAAGGTCGCTGAAGGTTTTGTGGCGATTGATTGACGATGCAGGTTCTGTTGACGGAAGCCCGGCGCTAGAATTTTGCGTTTGCGGCTGACAAGAGTCCCCGAGTCGCCCTGGCAGCCACATATGGGGGCTGCGTGGACCAATAGCTGAAACATACTCAATGCGCAGGGGCAGCCCCCAATGCCAGTCAGTTAAGGAATTTCAGGTTCAGCACTGTCCCCCGTAGCAGCTGCCGAAGGCTGCGTCCGGCGGCGAAGCCGTCGCAAATCCTGCTTCCACGATTTGTCTGGAATACCGCAGTGACTGTTTTACGACTGCTGCGCAGCCGGACGCAGGCTTCGCCAGCTGCTACGGTTCGCGTAATGTCTTAACTGACTGGCATTAGGGGCAGCCCCTCATTATCAAGGATTGATCTATGCCGAATCCGGTGCTTGTTAAAAGAAAGGTATTGTTCGGGGATTGTGACCCTGAGGGAGTAGTGTTTACTCCAAGGTTTTCATATTTTGTTGTGGAAGCCGTTCACGACGCACTGGGTGTCTGGCTTGAGGGGCCGGGGTTAAAAACTCTTTTAGGGTTTAATTTGCTACCTCCTGCGAGGGCATTGTCTTTAGAGTTTTTGCATCCGGTTACTTGGGATGACGAGCTGACTATGACGGTAAGTGTTTCGAATGTCGGGTTGCACTCTTTCTCATTTTCAGTTGAGGGGCGTATTGCGCCAGATGTGCTGGCGTTTACTGCGAACCTTACTCAAGTTTGTATCTCGCCGGGTACAAGAAAAGTTATCGAAGTCCCCGCGCAACTCAGAAAATTACTCCAGTGTTCAGAGGCGTAGTGAGTTGTGTGGGACAGGATTTGCATCAAGCATCGAATAGCCTGATTCAAGTATCCAGGTGTCAGGCTTCAGGCGGCCACCTGCTGCTCTTCCTGGCGCAGCGTCTGATGCCTCTGGGCACTGCGATGGCCTCCGGCGGGTATGGATGGTGCTAGATTGGAAGAGAGGGCACAAACCTAGGGGAAACAAGATGATCACTGACGCTCGGGATGCCGCGAAGTACGTTGAGTGCTATTCGTCTATCGAAAGCCCGCAAGCGCGGGAAGCGTTTTGCATGCTGGTTGGCGCGATTTGCGCAATGAAAGGGCATGACTGCGCCCCCAAGCCGCAGAGCGACTCAACGAGGTCCATTGGAATTTTTTCGGTCGCTGATGGCGACTGCCCCTTCAGCTTTGTGGCCTATCATAATTGGCTTCTATTTTATTTCCGGCTGCCAGCTTTCAAGGCTGGGCACTGTTCCGTTAAAACACTTTGCGCAGAGTTTGGCGAGGTCAATGACAAAGTTGATGGGGAATGGACCATCAAGTTGCGGTCCGTTGATGATGTTCGCCGTTTGCTACGGATAATAAATATTTCCTAGCCTGCCTCATCGCGGCTGCGGCCTGGTCCGGCGTCACGCTGAAGGCGGTGTCCTTCAATAGCGCGTCAAGGAGCTGCGGTTCGTGGGTATCGCGAGCATTGGATGATGCGTCTCTTGGTGAGACGCATCTACTCACGTCAGGCGATAAGCTCTACTTTGCCGGTAGCAAGGCGGTAGACGGCCCCTACGATTTTCAACTTGCCCTGCTTGAGTGCAACACTGAGCAGTGGCGAAGTAGTCTTGAGCTTATTGACCGAGTCTTTGACATTTTGCACGATGGCGTTGTCGAGAAGCGCGCCCGGCTCGTTGAGTACCTTTTCAATAGAGGGTCTAAGTGAATCGGCCAGCCCCTGGATGTGACCAGGGAATTTAATTTTATCCTTTATTGCCTTTACACCCGCATCAATGGCTCCACAGCCTTCATGCCCCAGCACCATAATGAATGGCGCTCCGAGTGATACGACAGCGTATTCAAGGCTGGCCAAACCTTCGTTCGTGACGAAGTTACCCGCGACGCGGACAGCGAAAAGGTCCCCCCGGGCAGTATCAAATGCGTATTCAGGAGCAATACGAGAGTCTGCGCAACTCAGTACCGCAGCGAATGGGTTCTGACCGGCGACCAACGCCTCGCGTTCTGCCTGGAAGTCATGCGTCTTGGAAGTTCCAGTCATATATCGTTGATTCCCGTCCATAAGCCTCTGCAGCGCCATCGTTGGGTTGATTGCGTTTTGTGGCTTTGGAATGGTTTGTTCGGCCGCCAGTGCAACCTTGCCCGGCAGGGCGCCAGCAAGGAGTAGAGCGCCTGCCCCGGCCCCTACGAGCCGAAGAAATCGACGACGATCAGTAGTGCCCGGTATTTGGGTTGGCTCACATGACTCACACATAGTCTTATGCCCTCAGAACGTTTAGATAGTAATAGTTCTCTATTGGAATCAATTACATTCAAGAACCTGAAGCGCTTCATCCTTCGAAGCTTAGGCTAGTGTGTGAATTGTTGTTATCGACTCTCTTGGCGACCCGGCGCTTCGGGCCGGATGCAGCTGAAAATTGTCAGCTTCCAGACTGCCGCATTCCAGAGGGCTGAGTATGCTGATTTTTTTCTGTTCGCAGGCGACCCACACCCTGTGCGCCTGGACAAATGCTTCGTCTGTAATGAGTCGTTCATGCTTTATCCCTGTTTTCGGTAATTGAATGGAGCATGACCCTGGTGATTTGATTTTCTGCCGTCATGGGTGCGCCTCGCCGGTGAATCATTGATCTACTTCGTGGTCGTATCTCTTGTTGATTGCTCGTTTGATTAAAACTGATGGGCAGCGATAACTTTTCTCCATAGCTCTGACCCTTGCTTTTTAGGACGTTCAAATGAAACGAACAGCGATAATGATCTTGGCCATATCAGGTTCCCTCCTGTTGGGAGGATGCTGGCCGTACTGGGAGGATGGAGGAGGGTACGGTCGAGAGCATGACCGAGGTCGTGATTATGGTCGTGAACATGACCGTGGCTATGATCGGGGTCGCGGCGATGATCAGGGGGAAGACCGAGGATATTATCGTCACGGCGATAATGAGGAATATCGTCGTCACCGCGATCATGATCGTGACCATGATCGCGGAGAGCAGGACTAGCGTTTGAAAACTACTCCAGCAGAACGGGTAAATTCCGTTCTGCTGTGCAGCCATTAGTGGCGGCTGTCAAGGTTTGCCGTCATTAACCGGTCCGGCGTTACGCCGGTCTCTACCAGAAGAGTTCCCGGTGTCCAGAAGCCTTCTCTCCAGCAACACATTTTGAAGTGCTTGGCGGGCGGAAGGATCCAGCTGATGTTCTCTCTCCTTCAGCTCCAGCAAGATTGGGCTAGACCAAGTGCGATAGGTCTGCTCGGCAGTGCGAATTGAGCTCATATATCTCCTCCTGACCAAGTGACAGCTAATGAAACGGCACGGTTCCATGTCGCGGAAACCCTAGTAGAGAAACCTGTTTGTCGCCAGCTACCAGCGCGAGTCTGATTTTCGGCGCTTATTCGGCGTTCATCCTGGCCAGTCCCTGTCTGATGTAGCCCACATTTGCGCCAATGGTTTCAAGTGAGCCTCGAATATTTTCGCCTACCACTGTCGACCCGCGCTGCTCTACCCATAGGGCGAGCTCCATGAGCGCGGCCTCGAGTGCGAGCTGGTTTTCGTACATTTTTTCAAGGACGCTTGGGAGGGGGTAATTGTCAGGCATGGCTCGATTCCGTTCGATTAGTTGAAAACTGTCGCGGGTGCTGCCCATGAATCCTACATCGTGGATTCCGCTAAGACACTCAAAAATTGTATTGACTCGTCCCTGGATAAAGCCTGGGAAGTTAGCGTTAAAGGCGTCGATCAATATTTGTTTTTTAATGGCGCGATATCGTGGATTTTTTTTGTAAGCTAATCGCTATTTCAAATGTAGGACTGGGGTTGAAGAAAGCAGAAAACAAGTAATTCAAGAGTGGGGAGATATTCGTCGTGAGCGGTTTGTGCAGTGGTGGACAACGTCTGGGTATGAGCCGGGTTGAAATCTCTCCTCAAGGAGCAGGGGTCTTGATCAATGGGGTGAATGTGACGAACAAACCTCGGTTTTAGCCCGAAATTAAACATGGTCAATGCATCCGAAAGCTGCAAATGAAGCCCATGCTGCTGCACCTCCCAATGCGAAACAGTTAAAGGGAAATGAGATGGGTGGAGTTTTGATAGGTTGCGAACATTCTGGCGTTACGAGTACAGGCTATCCGTTTTCGGAAACTCTCCATCAGGAGGGTACGTCGATAATAAAGATTTCAGGTCAGGATCCGCAAAATGGTTATTGGAAAATTGCCGGAAATGTTATCTGCGTTACGTATCCAAAGTACGGCAAGGAGTGTAATAGCGTGCGTGCTGATGGTGTTTCAATTGGGTTGGTGGATAAAAAAAGAATATGACAAACAATAATTTCAGCATGCACTGACCTACAAAATGCCGAGGACGAAAAAAAGCCCGCATGCGGGCGGGCCAAGGGAATGCTTGAAATGGATGAGTGAAGTTTATGGCGCTGAATGTGATGGGGGCGTGAAAGGTTTGTCGCCGAAATGAAAATGCTGGTGTCGGCGCGCTTGCGGATGACGCCGCCGAACGTCATGTCAGATTGATGGCATCGATGAGCGGATTGCGCTGAATCAAGATAATGGCTTTTTGGCACAGCGGCAGGCATATTTTCACAATTGCGGTTAGCCTAAGGTTACAAACAGAGGCTAAAATGCCATCGTGCGGCCAGATGCAAATCACCGGCATTGAGCTCAGGGATACGCCGCCAGGACCCGCTGTTTCGATTATCAGACGCTGCGCATTTGTCCTTTGGCCCATCCGGCTTGTGCGGGACGCAGTATGTTTTTTTCTGACATGTGACCACTTCCGTGAAACTCATCATTGCCGCTATTTACGTTGTATCCATTGCGTATGTGCATCTGCGTGGTCGTGTACGCCACACATTGAGCCGTCAGTTGAGTGATCACTCGACGTTTCTGGCGCCGGTGAATTGTTTTCTCTACCTGTTCTCGAAGAAACCCAATCGTCCCTACCTCGATCCTGCCGACTTTCCTGACTTGAGCCCTTTGCAAGCGCACTGGGAAGAAATCCGCACCGAAGGCCAGAACCTGCTCAGAGCGGGGGAGATCAAGCGTTCGGACCAATACAACGACGTGGGTTTCAACTCCTTCTTCAAAACGGGCTGGAAGCGCTTCTACCTGAAGTGGTACGGCGACAGCCATCCTTCGGCAATGAAGCTTTGCCCACGCACCACTGAGCTGCTGCAAGGCATCGGCTCGGTCAAAGCCGCCATGTTTGCCGAGTTACCACCTGGCTCCAGGCTGGTACGCCACCGCGACCCGTATGCGGGTTCCTACCGCTACCACCTGGGCCTGGAAACACCGAACGATCCGGGCTGCTACATCGAGGTAGACGGTGAACGCTATCACTGGCGCGACGGTGAAGCGGTGATGTTCGATGAGACGTACATTCACTACGCCGAGAACACCACGCAACAGAACCGTATTATTTTGTTCTGTGATGTGGAGCGTCCGATGAAGTACCGCTGGGCTGCTGCCTTTAACCGCTGGTTCAGCTACACCGTGATGTCAGCCGCCGGCTCGCCGAACGATGCCGGGGACAAGACCGGTGGTTTGAACCGTGCCTTTAACAGGCTGTACAAAATCCGCCTGCGCGGCAAGGAACTGAAAAAGCGCAACCGCACGCGTTACTACCTGGAAAAGTGGGCGATTTTCGGCGGGTTGTTGGCGATTTTCGTATTGATCTGAAGAGTCTCGTGTTCAGGTGGCCTGCGGGGCGCGGCAAAAGCCCCGTCGGTTACTGGCGCGGGCCGTTCGGCAGATCAGCGCTCCGGATAATGCGTGTTATATATTCCGCGGAACTATTTTGTTAACAAATCCGAATCCAGCGCGTAGCGTGTTATTGAAGGTAATGTCTCTATACACATAGATAGAGGTGCCCGATGAACAGGCTAGTGCTTGGCTTCACTGCGCTGGCATTGAGTGGCTTGCTGAGCAGCCTGGCCCAGGCTCGGCCTGAAGCATCCGCGTCTCACAACGCCTCGCCCCAGGCGATACTCCTTGCCCAGAACCTGCCAGGCAGTAGCAACGACAATCCTTACAACAACCCGATCCGCCGAGCCAATCCCAACAGCATGCAAGGCACGCAGCCGAGCGCCCCAGCCTTTCGTGGACCGAACACTGTGCCGGTGCCACGCTCGCCGACCCTGGAAAATGGCGGAATCGGCAACGGTTATCCACGCAAGGACCCTGCGCCGGGCTCGGTAAAACCGTCGATCCAGTCCAACACGCCCCCCAGAGACTCGAACGACAGCAATCGTTGAACCGAGTGTCGCGATGCTGGAAGATGCGCTTGTGCAGGCGTAACGCCTGGGCCCTGCACTGGTGCTGAAGATTGCCGAAAAGTGCTGGTGATCGAGGTCAACGACAACCCGAACATGGACGCCGGCATTGAAGACGCCTACTTGCAGGACGATCTGTATTCATTAGTGCTTGAAGCGTTCGGCCGGCGCCTTGAACTCAAGCGCCGCGGGCAGAGCTGGTGAATCGCCGAAGCCCCTGCACCACCAGGTACAGCAATGGCCCGACGGAAACAAAGACTGCGGTGATCAGCAGATAAGGAAGCACCGAAAGCGCCGACTGACCGCGACTTCGCGCATCCTTGTACATCCAGACACAAGCCAGTATGGCCAGCAGATAGAGGTCGATCACCACTTGCGCGGTATCCGGGCGGGACATCAGGCTGATGCCAAAGTCGATCAGTGACTGTTCGGCCTGCAGCATGACCGATACGGTGTAGCCGGCGAAGGCGATAAGGGCAATCAAAGGCAGTGCGACAGACTTCATGTTTTCCTTCCTTGGGTAGATGAACAGGATTCGAAGATGACAGGATCCATCTATACGCTCAACCGAATTGGCCATTGACTTGCCATTAACGCCCGGCTACTTTCGAGCCATGACTTCAACCGTATTGCGTTCCCAGCCAAGCATTATTACCGCCATTCCTTATTTGGCGGGTTAGCTGACGGCTGCACCCAACCCGCCCTAGAGGCGGGTTTTCTCTATCTGTCTCCGGGGTCTCGAATAAAGCCAGGAGACGTCCATGAGCACCCGCCAGAGCAGCCCCGCCGAGCAGTCGTTGCTAGAGCACTACGTGAAAAAGATCCTCGCCGCGCCGGTCTACGACCTGGCGGTGCGTACGCCTTTGCAACCGGCCCCGGCGCTGTCCGAATCGCTGGGCAACCAGATCCTGCTCAAACGCGAAGATTTGCAGCCGACCTTTTCCTTCAAGATCCGCGGCGCCTACAACAAGCTGGTGCAGCTAAGCGATAGGCAAAAGGCTTTGGGAGTCATCACCGCCTCGGCAGGCAATCACGCACAGGGTGTGGCGCTGGCGGCTCGGGAGCTGGGGATCAAGGCGACCATCGTGATGCCGTGTTCCACGCCTGAACTGAAAGTTCTCGGCGTTCGCACGCGCGGCGCTCAAGCGCTGTTGCACGGAGAAAGCTTTCCGTTCGCCTTGGCCCATGCATTGCGCCTGGCGGAGGAAATGGGTTGCACCTTCGTCTCACCCTTCGACGACCCCGACGTGATCGCGGGCCAAGGGACGGTGGCCATGGAGATTTTGCGCCAACACCCCGGGCCGCTGGATGCGATCTTCGTTCCGGTGGGCGGTGGCGGTCTGATCGCCGGCATCGCGGTCTACGTCAAATACCTGCAGCCGCAGATCAAGATCATTGGCGTCGAATCGGAACACTCCAATTGCTTGCAGGCCGCCCTGCAAGCCGGGGAGCGGGTCGTGCTACCGCAAGTCGGGACCTTTGCCGATGGTGTAGCGGTCGCACAGATTGGTGCTTATGGCTATGAGATCTGTCGACTGCATGTGGATGAGGTGCTCACTGTCAGCAATGATGAGCTCTGCGGGGCGATCAAGGATATCTACGACGACACCCGTTCAATCACCGAACCTTCCGGAGCCTTGGCCGTGGCGGGAATCAAGAAGTACGTGGCGCAAACCGGCGTACGCGGCCAGACCCTGGTGGCGATCGACTCGGGGGCCAACATCAACTTCGACAGCCTGCGGCATGTTGCCGAGCGCGCAGCACTGATTGGCGGGTCGGCATGAGGAGCATTTCGACGAAGAGCAAACCGATATGCTTCTTCAGACTAAAAACTCCTCGGCTAGACCAAACTGCAAATGCCCGGAGGCCAAATGGAGGCGTTTCAATTACAGATGAAAAAAGAGCTTACCGGGATCGGAAAAGCGGCCTAGTCTAGTGGGTGGCATTGCTTTTCAGGGTCGGTGGAGCGATGCAGGAAGCCATTCAAATGAGGTGGCTTGCGAGTACGCAAAGTACTGACTAACGCTGATTGGCAGTCCCACATAAAGGAGAAGGTCGTTATGTTTCTTTCTGCCTTGGAACTACGAAATATCATTGAAAGCAGTTTTCTACCCAAACGTTGCCAATGCACCTTGTCCCCGGATTTGTCGATGACGGTGAAGGTCTACGGCGACCACGAAACCGACCGCGTGGAATTGGTAGTCACAGGCATAAAAGCGGAGCGCCTTAATGGATGCCGCGAGATCAGCGATTTGCTCGCTGAGCTGCGCTATGACCTTGAGCACAACCCCGCTCACCAACCTGTCGTTGATTCAAGAGTGAAAACGCATTAACCGATAGTTTCTTCGCGCTCGACCGACAAGCGCTTGGTCTGGATGAACCCCAGACCAAGCGCGAGTTCGACCACCACCGGCAGCAAGATCCCGGGCCCGGCATGACCGTTGAGCCATTCGCCAAGCCCCAGCGTTGCCAAGCCGAAACATCCCACCACAAAACCTGTACTCAATGCTCTGCGCGTACTCGAAGGTGGCGCCCGTCGAGCCCGATAAAGCATCACGCCCAATGCCAGAAACAACACCGCGGTACGCCTGGACACCAGACCGGTCGCGCTGGAGTACTCGACACTCCATATCGACAGCAGCTCATCCGGCCAAAAGCCCCACACAAACGCCAAGACGAAACTCAGCACAGCGGTGAAAGTAGCGAGAGTGCGAAAGGTGAACTGCATGGCGGACCTTGCGGCAGTAAGGGATGAGCGCAAGAATACCGCCTGACCGCTGCCAGGAACATCGCTCAATGGCCATCTCTCAGCTCAGGACAAACCAGCGCTGTACGGAGTGGCACCACTTAGCTCTGATATTGACAGGCATCCGACAGCTTGAGGTAGGTGATTTCCTCCAGTTTGCCCGCCGTATCGATGAACTTCATGTCCGCGGTCACTACTTTGCACTCCAGTGTTGACGGCTCAGACATGGAAACCACCTTGGCAATATCCAACGACATTCCGTAGTGATAAGGCACGGCTTGGACGGCAGTGTCGGTTGTGTCGGCCTGTACCGCACCGGCAGACGCAAAAAAGGCGAGGGCGCCTGCAACCAACAACGTACGACTGTTCATGAGAGTTCTCCTGAATGCTCTGAATCGCCAGTCCGACGTTAATGCGATGTCGAACACGCCGCGCAGAGCGTCAGAAATTTCTGCGCTAACGCGGTCCTGTCTACTTTTGGACTGCAGGATTAACCGATTATTAAGTAGGGAGCTAACAATTGGTGGGTTCTCAGTCTCCGTAAAAAGAAGCCAACGAATGTCCGGCTAAAGGGGCAGGTTGCGTTGACGTGCACCCAGCGTGTGGGCGCGCGCGCGAGGTCCGCTATGCTGTGGGGCAAACCAATCACAGGAGTGAACCATGCGTGTACTTGCCACCAACAGTCAGGATGATTTCCGCGTCAAAGCCTATGCCGGCACCAACGGGGTGTTACTGGCGATGGACCTCGCCGAATCCAGGCGCAAAGGATTACTGGGCTTTGCCATCGAGAAACAGCAGGACAACAAACCCTGGCTGTTTCTGTTCAATAGCCTGACCTTCCCCGGCAAGGCCCACACGCTCCCTGAGTACCAGGCCACACCAAGTGATATCGCGCCTCTGCAAAAATTTCGCTGGGCCGATTACGCCGTCAATCCAGGTGCAACCATCCACTACCGCGTTCATCTGGCCTACGGCAGCGTCGATGCGCCGCAACTGGGTGAGTCACTGGAAGTGACGGTCACCGCCGACAACGGCCAGCCGCTGGGTCAGAGGGTTATCTTCAACCGCGCCGTGGCGGCCAGTCAGGCGTTTTCACGCAAATTCGCCGATCTCGACGCGCTGCTCAGTGCCAACAAGAACCTGCCCATCGAAGCCTGGCCCGACGCGCCGCTCCAATGGCTGGAAAACGGGTTGCTGGAAGAGCTCCTTGGCTTTATCGAACGCGCCGTGGACGGTCAATGGGCGATGGACATCGCCATCTACGAATACCAGTTGCAGTCGATCATCGATGCGGTCAACGCCGCGTTCAGCCGTGGGGTGAAGGTTCGAGTGCTGTATCATGCGCAGCCGGGTGATAACGACACCACGATGAACGAAGCGAGCCTGGAAAAAATCCCTTCGGCGAATAAACGTGGTCGCGTCACTCACAATATCTTCCATGACAAATTCATTGTGCTCAGCCAGCTCGACCCGGCTGGAGAATACAAGCCTGAAGCGGTGCTCTGCGGCAGCACCAACTTTACCTCCAATGGTGTTTATCGTCAGGCTAACGTGGTGCATGTACTGGACGACGCTCGTGTGGCAGCCAGCTACCTGCAAGTGTTCGAGCAGATCTGGGCGGCACCGGCGGATGTCGGCGCCACCCGCCAATGGCTGACGCAAAACAACCCTATGGATCCGGCACAGCCATTGTTCGCCGGGTTTTCGCCGCGCTCTGGCGAGGGCGATCTGCATGAGTTCGTCGACATCATCAACGCAGCAAAGAAGGACGTATTGTTCGTCACCGCATTCGCGCTGCCGGACGAGATCCTCAATGCCTTGCTCGGTCAACCGCACGATGACGTGTTGCGCTTCGGTCTGCAGAACACTGCCAGCCGGATCACCGGTTTCCATGCCGACCGCACCGCAGAGTTTGCCGCCACGGCGCTGCTGAACACCGGTCTTGAAGGTTGGCTCAAGGAGGGTTTGAAAGGCCAGAAGGGCAACCTGCTGGTGCACACTAAAGCGATCATCAGCGACTTCACCAGCGATGCCCCGGTGATCATCAGCGGCAGCCACAACCTCAGCGTCGCCGCCAGTGACGGCAATGACGAAAACTTCCTGATCATGCGCGGCGATACCGACCTGGCCGATCGCTATGGGCTGGAACTGCTGCGTTTCTACGAGCATTACCGTTTTCGGTACTTTGCCAAACAACTGGCGCTCAAACAGGTCCAGCCTTTGGCGGTCGATGATAGCTGGAGTGATCCTTATTATCTGGAGGGCGATTTGCGGATGCTCTCGCGGTTGCGTTTCTCTGGACGCTAATGGCGTGTGCCGTAAAAGATCGCAGCAAAACCATTACTTGCCCATAGCCTTACGGTATTGGCGGGTGCGTCTGGAGATATACAACTGATCCAGAATCAACGCGAACAGCGCTGAAACCTTCGGTTTTGGTGCGCGGCCGCGGCTCAGGCGGTGCATCTGAAAGCGCACCATCGCCATCGTCGCGAGGGAAGCCATGGGTTTGCGTTTCCAGAGCACGGGTGGCAATTGGGGATGACTGTGCTGGCCGTTGCGCCATTGTTTTGGCAATTGCGGTTCCAGCGCCAGGGCAGTGGCAATCCCGGCCATGGCGATGCCGCTGTCCAGGACCTGCTGAACGATCGGTAAACGGCGGATGCCGCCGGTGACCATCACCGGCATTTTTGCCTGCGTCGCCAATTCACTGGCCATCTCCATGAAGTACGCCTCGCGAGCGAGTGTGCGACCGTCTCGGGCTTCGCCTTGCATGGCGGGCGCCTCATAACTGCCGCCGGACAACTCGAGCAAATCCACCGCAAGCGGGTTGAGCAACTCGATGACCTGGCGGGCATCGTCAGCATCGAAGCCACCTCGCTGGAAGTCGGCGGAGTTCAGCTTGACCGCCACACAAAACCCCGGCGAAACCCGTTGGCGAACGGCGTTGATTACCGCCACCAGCAGACGTGCGCGGTTCTCCAGCGAGCCGCCCCAGCGGTCGGTCCGCTGATTGCTCAGCGGCGAGAGAAACTGGCTGATCAGGTAGCCATGCGCGGCGTGAATCTGGACGCCGGTAAAACCAGCTTGCTCCGCGAGCCAGGCGCTGGTGGCGAAACGCTGGATCACTTCTTCAATATCGTCTTCGGTCATCGGCTTGGGCCGGGCGAACATTTTCGAGAACTGGCCCAGCTCCAGGGCGACAGCGGATGGTGCCCAGGCTTCTTGACCGAGATTGGCCATGGTCTGTCGACCGGGGTGGTTGAGCTGTACCCAGAAGTGCGCGCCCCTGGCCCGGCCGATAGCGGCCCATTGGCGGAATTTTTCCAGGTGACGATCATCTTCCAGCGCCACGCCGCCGGGGCCGGTCATCGCGCGACGGTCGATCATCACATTGCCGGTGAGTAGCAGGCCAGGCTCACCGTCGGCCCACGCCTGATACAGCCGTATCAAGGCTGGGGAGGGCGCCTGCTCGGTATCGGCGAGGTTCTCCTCCATCGCGGCTTTGGCAATGCGATTGCCGATCGTCTGACCGTTGGGCAAATTCAACGCTTGGAAGGGTGACATGCTTGACTCCTCATCGGTGGAGAGTAGAGGCTAAGCTTAAAGTTAACTTTAATGTCAAGCGTGCAAATGAGGCCTTTATGAAAATCGGTGAGTTGGCGCTACTGAGCGGGTTCGCCGCTTCGCGCATCAGGTTTTATGAGGCTCAGGGACTGATCCGTCAGGTCCACCGTCGAACCAATGGTTATCGCGAATATCCACCCCAGGTGTTGCAGACGCTGAAAATCATCCAGTGCGCGCAACAGGCAGGCTTCACCTTGCAGGAGCTCAAGCAGTTATTGCCGGGTGGTGTGCAGGGTGATTGGAATCGTGATGAGTTGCTCGCCAGTCTGGAAAGCAAGGTCGAGCAGATTGAAGAGATGCAACGGCACCTGGCCCAGAGCAAGGCCAAGCTGTTGGGCGTCATCGATACCATCAGGGTGCGGCCAGACGGCATGCCCTGTGATGAAAATGCCGAGCGGGTGTTGGCATCGCTCAAGGGCCCTCAGTAACCTGTGGCAAGGGAGCAAGCTCCATCGCCACCCCCGTTTCGGTTTACTCAACACCCAGGGAAAAAGACCGAGGCTTTGGAGTCGGATTACGCATTAGCGTGCCGACCACCAGCGCCGCCAGCAGCGCCAGCAAACCCGCGACCCACAGCACCACGCTGAAGCCGCCGACAAAGGCCTGGCGGGCCAGTGGCTCGACGGCCGGACGTGCCGACTCCGGCAGTTGGCTCAATGCCGCAGGCATGTCGCCGGCCACCACTCGTGAGGCGATGCTCTGCGCTTGCCCGAGCCACTGCGACGCTTCAATCGTCAGGCTGCCTTGCAGCAACTGTTGGGTATGGCTGGTCAGCAGTGCACCGAATACCCCGATGGCCAGCATGATCGCGCTGAAGCGCATGGTGGTGCTCATGCCCGAAGCCATGCCGGAGCGATCCCGAGGCACACAGGCCATGATGTTTTTCTGCGTATCACCGTTGAGCAGGCCGGCACCGGCACCGGTCACGGCAATCGCCAGGGCAAAGCTCAGGTAGCCACCGTGGTTGACTGCCCAGGCGCTGAGCAGGTTGCCGCTACCCACCAGGGTCAAGCCGGCAGCCATCAGCGTGGCAGGGGCGAAGCGCGTCGCCAGGCGTGCGCCAATGCGTGGGCAAATCAGCATCGTCAACGCGAACGGCAACATGCCCAGCCCGGAAGCGATCGCCGAGAAGCCCAAACCGTTCTGCAGGTAAAACGGCAGTAGGGTCATCATCACTTGCGCGCAACCGGCATAGGCGAACATCCCCAGCAGCGCACCGATAAAACGCGGATGCCTGAACAGTTGCAGATCAACCATGGGCCGTTGTTGCAGCCGTTCGATTACCACGAACATGCCGAGCAACAGTGCGCCACCGAGCAATCGGGCATAGGTCATCGGGTTGCTCCAGCCGACCCGGTTGGCTTCAATCAACCCCCAGATCAGACACAGCAGGCTGGCGCTGAAAGCCAGACTGCCCCAGGGATCGAGGCGTGCAGCCCCGGTATCTCGAGACTCCGGCACGGCGCGCCAGACCATGGTTATCAACAGCAAACCCACCGGCAGGTTGAGGTAAAAAATCCAGCGCCAGCCGATGAGCCCGGTGATCAAGCCGCCGATGGTCGGCGCTGCAGTCATCGCGACCCCCATACACATTCCCCAGAACGCCCAGGCGTTGGCCCGTTCCACCTCGTCGTGAAAGGTGTGGCCAATGGAGGCCAGGGCTGAGGTCAGCAGCAGTGCCGCACCGACGCCTTTGACTGCGCGGGCGATGTCGAGGAACAGCGCAGTGGGCGCCGCGCCGCAACCGATGGAGGCGAGGATGAAAATTCCCAAGCCACAGAGCAGGGTTTTCTTGCGCCCAAAGCGATCGGCGATACTTCCGGCGGGCAACAGCAACGCGGCGAAGGCCAGCATGTAAGCACTGACCACCCATTCGATGTCGACAAAATTCGCGCCCAGATCCCGGGCGATACTCGGCAAGGTGACAGCGACGATATTGGTGTCGAGCACGATCAGCGAGCAGACCCCGGAAGCGGTCAACAGCGTAAGGCGCGGGCTGACTCGGCTCATGGCGTCACCAGCCCTGGTACCGCGATCTTGTCATTAATCAGGATTGCTTTTCGGGCAATGCTTTGCGACTGCTCGGCGGCGAGCGCTGTTTTCAGGCTGAAACAGGTGGTCGGCACCAACGCAAGAGGTTTGACGCGCATGGCTTGAGCTTTCTACTGTGGAGGTTCGGCCAGCTTATCCCGCGTTCTACGGTGCTCTATTAGCTGAAGACGAGCTTTTCATTACCTTTGAGCTAATCAAGTTATGGATATACGCCATTTTCGCTACTTTCTAGCCGTTGCCCGGCAGCGCAATTTCACCCGTGCCGCAGAGCAACTGGGCATCGCGCCGCCGACCTTGACTCGACAGATTCAGGACATGGAAAGCGCGCTGGGGACTCGATTGTTCCTGCGTCAGCAGCGCGAGGTCAGTCTCACCGAAGCCGGCGCTGTCCTGGTGATCGAGGCCGAGGCGACGGTGCGTCAGTTCGAGTTGGCCCAGCACAGTGCCCAGCGGGCCGGGCGCGGTGAAATCGGTCATATCGAATTGGGTTATGTGGCGTCGGCGGTGTACTCAGGCTTGCTGCAAAAACAGGTACTGGGCTTTAGCCGTGAATACCCGGATGTCAGCCTGAGTGTGCGGGAAAGTCCGATGGCGGCGTTGCCGGGGTTAGTCGCTGACGGGCGTTTCGACATAGGCTACATCCGCTCGCCCATGACCTTGCCCCAGGAGCTGGAAGCGATTCACCTGAATGCCGAGGGCTTTGTTCTGGCGCTGACGGCCGAGTCCTGGTTGTGCCGTTTACAGGACATCACGCCTGAGCATTTGCAGAACCAGACGTTTATCCTCCCCGAGCAAATCAGCGGGACCTTGCAGGTCGCGGCGCAAGGCGGTTACGCGCCGCAATTGGGGCCGCAACCGGGCGGGCTGGTGGCGGTGATTGCGCTGGTGTCGTTGGGGCAGGGCGTGGCAGTGGTGCCCGAGTCGGTAGTCGGGCACATCAGCTTGCCGAACGTGGTGTACCGGCCAATCAAAGGCAGCGAGGCTGGCTCCTGGTTGTCGCTGATCCATCGCCGCTTCGAAAAGGCCCCGGCGGTGGCGCGTTATATCGAGCGGGTTAAAGGCAGTCCCGGTGGCTGAGGGACGCAAAGTACAGGCGGCATTCACTGATAAAACGTATACCGATCCTTGCCCGTATGCTTTGACTCATACAGCGCCCGATCGGCCTTGATCAGTGCCAGATTCAAGGTGTCGTGCTCTTCGACCCGCGCAAGGCCCATGCTGATGGTCACCGGGTGGCCGGTCGGTTCATCGCGCACCACGCGGCAAAGGTTCGCCGCCAGTGTTTCGACGTCTTCGCGACGTACACCGGACAGGTAGACTCCAAACTCTTCACCCCCCAGACGGGCGTACTCGAAGTCGGCCATCACGGTCTTGATGGCGGCGGCGACGCGCTTGAGCACTTCGTCACCGATGTCGTGGCCGTACAGGTCATTGACCTTCTTGAAGTTGTCGACATCAATCATGGCCAGATAGTGATCGCGTTGGCGCGGTCCATGTTCCAGTTGATTGTTGGCGGCGGCCATGAACGAGCGACGATTGGGGATGTCGGTCAGGGCATCGACGTAAGCCTGGTCGAGCAGAAGCTTCGACATGATGTAGTTGTGCAGCTTGGCCTGACGCAGTTTGAGGAAGGTATAAAGCGTCAGCGCGGTGAGAAACACCCCATAGAAAAACACCATGGTGCCCTTGAGTTCGAATACCGAGGTGTTGGTCATGAAGAACGGGTTGAGGACGACCCAGGTGAGCAGGGTGGCGCCGAAGAACGACCATCGATTCAATGGCAGCACCGAAGCACTGTAGAGAATGCTCGATGCCGCCAGGATCAGCCAGCCGGGGTGCAGGTCCATGGGCAGGCCCTCGATCACCAGGCGAACGCCGAGGGTTATCACCAGCACAAAGACCAGGTTGATCCACTGGAAGTGTCGGGCGTTACGGGTGAAGCCCAGGGTGATAGAGATGACCACCAGAGCGATGAGGAACATCATCGAGTAGACAGTGAACCCCTGACCGCCGCGCACGCTGACGATCAGGTCGAAGAGCAGCCAGATGGAAATGCTCGCCATGTAAATCAACACGCAAAAGCCGTGCAACCGTTCGAAATCATCCTGGGCGAATTCAGCCTTGAGGGCCGCGGGTGTAGATTGTTTGAGGACTTGCGCTTCAATGGTCTTGAGCATTGCTGGCCCAGGCTTTGCGGTGGTGGTCGAGAATCCGCTTGCTTCAGGGACGATAGCGCAACTCGAAGAGGGTTGTCGTGCGCTGACGTCTTCGGACCACTGCCCGCTTTTGACCTGCCTCGCCCTCATTTGTGGCCCCACTACCCGCGAGCTGTAGCCAACGGTAGCGTTCATTCTGTGTGCCTTTCGTGACACGTTCCGGGCACGTTCCCTCATCCCATTGATTCAAAACACTTTTCAATCCCTCCAGGATTTCTGGCACAGGCTATGGCACACTTTCTGCTGTCTATTCCGTTGTTACATACCAAGTTCCGGTATAACGGAATACACATCACCCAGGAGTGCTTGTCATGCATCACCGACCTTCCTTGTTTAAAGCGTGTGTTTTTCTCTTCGCTGCTGTGACGTCTGCTGTGGGTGTCGCGCAAGCGGCGGATAGCAAGCTCGATAGCGTGTTGAAGCGCGGGCATTTGATTGTGGGCACGGGCAGCACTAACGCGCCGTGGCATTTCCAGGGTGCGGACGGCAAGTTGCAGGGTTTTGATATCGATATCGCGCGGATGGTTGCCAAGGGTTTGTTCAATGACCCGAGCAAGGTCGAGTTCGTGGTGCAGTCCTCCGATGCGCGGATTCCGAACCTGCTGACCGACAAGGTCGACATGAGTTGCCAATTCATCACCGTAACCGCCAGCCGTGCGCAGCAAGTGGCATTCACCTTGCCGTACTACCGCGAAGGCGTCGGTCTGTTGCTGCCGGCCAACAGCAAGTACAAAGAGATCCAGGACCTGAAAGCGGCTGGCGACGGCGTAACCGTTGCGGTGCTGCAAAACGTGTACGCCGAAGAGCTGGTGCATCAGGCGCTGCCCAAGGCCAAGGTCGATCAGTACGACAGCGTCGATTTGATGTATCAGGCAGTGAACTCTGGCCGCGCCGACACGGCAGCCACCGATCAGTCGTCGGTCAAATACCTGATGGTGCAGAACCCCGGCCGCTATCGCAGCCCGGCTTACGCCTGGAGCCCACAGACCTATGCCTGCGCAGTCAAACGCGGCGATCAGGACTGGCTGAACTTCGTCAACACGACTTTGCATGAAGCCATGACCGGCGTTGAGTTCCCGACGTACGCGGCGTCCTTCAAGCAGTGGTTCGGTGTCGATCTGCCTACCCCGGAAATCGGTTTCCCCGTCGAATTCAAATGAAAACTACTGCGGGCTTCGCGCAAAATACTGCGTTGAAAACAGACTCGAAATGCTCATTGACTAGTCAAGTCGGGTGCGACCCCAGCCGTTTCTCGCCTGTTCTCGCCTTGTCTTTCCTTCGCTCGCTACGTTTCCAATTGTTTTAATGCGCAGCGGGGTGGCGCTGGTCGCGCCCCGCTCAAGGTACTGCTGACCATGAACTATCAGTTGAACTTTGCCGCCGTATGGCGTGATTTCGACACCTTGCTGGCGGGGCTCGGACTGGGCCTGGAGCTGGCGCTGGTGTCGATCGCCATCGGTTGTGTGATCGGCCTGATGATGGCGTTTGCTTTGTTATCCAGGCATCGCTCGCTACGGGCCATGGCGTCGGTGTATGTGACGGTCATCCGCAACACGCCGATTCTTGTGTTGATTCTGTTTATCTACTTTGCCTTGCCAGGTCTGGGTATTCGGCTGGACAAGGTCCCCTCGTTCATCATCACCCTGTCGCTGTACGCCGGGGCGTATCTGACCGAAGTGTTCCGCGCCGGATTGCTGAGTATTCCCAAGGGCCAGCGCGAAGCCGGGTTGGCGATCGGTTTGGGTGAGTGGCAAGTACGGGCCTACGTCACGGTGCCGGTGATGCTGCGCAATGTACTGCCGGCGCTGTCGAACAACTTCATTTCGCTGTTCAAGGACACCTCGCTGGCGGCAGCGATTGCCGTGCCGGAGCTGACCTATTACGCGCGCAAGATCAATGTCGAGAGCTACCGGGTCATCGAAACCTGGCTGGTGACCACTGCGCTCTATGTCGCTGCCTGTTACCTCATTGCCATGCTGCTGCGTTACCTGGAGCAGCGTCTGGCGATTCGTCGTTAGGAGGGCTCATGTACGAATCTCCAAGTTGGTTGCACGAGTTGTGGGTCGCTCGCGATACCTTGTGGTCGGGATTTTTGACCAGCGTTGAGTGTTCAGTGCTGGCGATTCTGCTCGGCACCTTGGTCGGCATCGTCGCCGGGCTGGTGCTGACCTACGGCAAGTTCTGGATGCGTGCGCCATTTCGCTTTTACGTCGACCTGATCCGCGGCACACCGGTGTTTGTCCTGGTGCTGGCTTGCTTCTATATGGCGCCGGCGCTGGGTTGGCAGATCGGTGCGTTTCAGGCCGGTGTTCTGGGCCTGACGCTGTTCTGCGGTTCCCATGTCGCCGAAATTGTGCGCGGCTCATTGCAAGCGTTGCCGCGCGGTCAGATGGAGGCGAGCAAGGCTATTGGCCTGACGTTTTACCAGTCTCTTGGCTACGTGCTGTTGCCTCAGGCACTGCGGCAGATCCTGCCGACCTGGGTCAATTCATCGACCGAGATCGTCAAGGCTTCGACCTTGCTGTCGGTGATTGGTGTGGCCGAGATGCTGCTCAGTACCCAGCAGATAATCGCCCGGACCTTCATGACCCTGGAGTTTTACCTGTTCGCCGGTTTTCTCTTTTTCATCATCAACTACGCCATCGAATTACTCGGCCGGCATATTGAAAAGCGGGTGGCTTTGCCATGACTCAAGCTCAAGTTTCGATTCAAACCCTGTCGAGCCCAAAAGAAGCCCAGGCCCTGCTGAGCATTCGCGGGCTGCACAAACAATATGGCCAGCTCGAGGTACTCAAGGGTGTTGACCTGGAAATGCAGCGCGGCAACGTGGTTACGCTGATCGGCTCCAGCGGCTCGGGCAAGACTACGCTGCTGCGTTGCGTGAACATGCTCGAAGAGTTTCAGGGCGGGCAGATCATGCTCGATGGCGAGTCCATCGGTTACGACGAGGTCAATGGCAAGCGCATACGGCATCCGGAAAGGGTCATTGCCCAGCATCGGGCCATGACCGGCATGGCGTTCCAGCAATTCAATCTGTTCCCGCACCTGAGCGCATTGCAGAACGTCACGCTTGGGCTGCTGAAGGTCAAAAAGCTGCCGAAGGATCAAGCGGTCGCGCTGGCTGAAAAGTGGCTGGAGCGCGTTGGCTTGCTGGATCGGCGCGACCACTATCCGGGCCAATTGTCCGGAGGTCAGCAACAGCGCGTGGCGATTGCCCGGGCGATTGCCATGAACCCGAGCCTGATGCTGTTCGACGAAGTGACCTCGGCCCTGGACCCGGAGTTGGTGGGTGAAGTGCTGAGTGTGATCAAGGGCCTGGCCGAGGACGGCATGACCATGTTGCTGGTCACCCACGAAATGCGCTTTGCCTTTGAAGTCTCGGACAAGATCGTTTTCATGAATCAGGGTCGCATCGAAGAGCAGGGGCCACCCAAAGAGTTGTTCGAGCACCCGCAATCGCCGCGACTGGCGGAATTCCTCAAGAACACTCGATTCTAGTTTTTATATTCAACTTGGTTTTTTAGCAGGAGAAACATCCATGAGCATCACTCGTTACGGCACCGGTAGCACCGCCGGTGGCGGCCAGCCACGTCCTTTCGCCCGCGCAGTCGAAGCCGATGGCTGGTTGTATGTGTCTGGCCAGGTCCCGGCGGTGGATGGCGAGATCATCATTGGCGGGATCATCGAGCAGACTCACCAGACCATGCGCAACTTGATCGCCATCCTCGAAGAGGCCGGTTATGGCCTGGAAGACGTGGTGCGTACCGGCGTATGGCTGGAAGATCCACGGGATTTCTGGAGTTTCAACAAGGTGTTTTCCGAGTACTTCGCCAGCGAACACGCCCCGGCGCGGGCCTGCGTGCAGGCGAACATGATGGTCGATTGCAAGGTTGAGATTGATTGCGTTGCGTACAAGAAAAAGGCCTGAACACTGATGATCGTTCCCACGCAGAGCGTGGGAACGATCATTGGCGGTAAACTCTCCGCCGAATTTGAATGGGAATCCACTGACATGACCGAAGACACCATCAAGCGCCGGGCTCGCGGGTTGGACCGGGCGTTCGATATCCTCGATTTCCTCAAGGAAATCGGCCAGCCACTGCGCCCCAACGATATCGCCAGCGGCATCGGCAGCCCGAAGTCCACCGTCTATGAACTGGTTGCATCCCTGCTCGAACGACGGATTCTCGAGCCGGTGGGCAAGGACGGTCATGTCTATCTGGGCCGCCAGCTGTACTTCCTCGGTCAGGCGCACTTACGTCATTTCGACCTGACCCGCGAGGCTGACCACGCCTTGCAGGAAATCGTCAGCCAGACCCGTGAGACCGCACAAATGTGCCTGCTCAACGGGCGCAAATACACGGTCGCGCTGATGAAAGAAGGTGAGCGGCATTTTCGGATTTCCTCGGACATCGGCGAGAACGCGCCGATCCCCTGGACCGCCTCCGGGCGTTTGCTGCTCAGCCATTTGAGCGATCAAGAGATTGTCGACCTGATCGATCACGACGACTTCATCCTGCCCGACGGTGAGCGCTTGCCGCTGGAAAACTTCCTCAAGGAAATTCGTCAGGCCGGCATCGATGGTTTCTTTTCCTTCGACAGTGTGGCCGACACCTTTACCCATTGCTTCGCCGCACCGGTGAAGGACGAGCGCGGCATTTGCATTGCGACCCTGTGCATCGTCGCCCCGCGGGCCGATGCCAAGAACAATTACAACGACTACCGCCGGGTGCTGATCGACAGCGCGAACAACCTGGCCCGTCGCATCAACGAATAGCAGCGGTTGCTCGCGGCCGCGTTTGTGAGGAGTTAGATCATGCCTTCTACCTTGAATATCGCTGCCGTGGAGAAGGGCGCCGCCCAGCCCGGTGTCAACCTGGTGCGCGACGTCAGCCTGCCGGCTCTGGTGCTGCACCGTGATGCGCTTGAGCACAACATTCGCTGGATGCAGGACTTTGTCAGCAACAGCGGCGCAGAGCTGGCACCCCACGGCAAAACCAGCATGACCCCGGCGCTGTTCCGTCGTCAGTTGGCGCAGGGCGCCTGGGGCATCACCCTGGCCACCGCCGTGCAGACCCGTGCGGCCTACGCCCATGGCGTGCGTCGGGTGCTGATGGCCAATCAATTGGTCGGCGCACCCAACATGGCGTTGATCGCCGAGTTGCTGGCCGATCCGCAGTTCGAATTTCACTGCATGGTCGATCACCCGGACAACGTCGCCGACCTCGGGGCGTATTTCGCCGAGCGCGGTGTGCGTCTGAACGTGATGATTGAATACGGCGTGGTTGGCGGCCGTTGCGGTTGCCGCAGCGAGCAGGAAGTGCTCGATCTGGCGAAGGCCATCAAGGCGCAACCGGCACTGGCCCTGACCGGCATCGAAGGTTACGAAGGGGTGATCCACGGCGATCAGGCCGTGAGCGGGATTCGTGAGTTTGCGGCCTCTTTGGTCCGCCTGGCGGTTGACCTGCAAGACAGTGGCGCCTTCGATATCGCCAAGCCGATCATCACCGCTTCCGGTTCTGCGTGGTATGACTTGATCGCCGAATCCTTTGAAGCGCAGAACGCCAGCGGACGTTTCCTCAGCGTGTTGCGCCCCGGCAGTTATGTGGCCCACGACCATGGCATCTACAAAGAAGCGCAATGCTGCGTGCTGGACCGTCGAAGTGACTTGCACGAAGGCTTGCGCCCGGCGCTGGAAGTCTGGGCCCACGTGCAATCATTGCCGGAGCCGGGTTTTGCGGTGATCGCTCTGGGCAAACGCGATGTGGCGTACGACGCCGGTTTGCCGGTACCGCTATTGCGATATCGGGCGGGTGTGGTACCCGCCAGGGGCGACGACGTCAGTGCCTGCAAGGTGACCGCGGTGATGGATCAGCATGCGTTTATGACTGTGGCTCCCGGTTGCGAATTGCGCGTGGGCGACATCATTTCCTTCGGCACCTCGCACCCGTGCCTGACCTTCGACAAGTGGCGCACCGGCTGTTTGGTGGATGAGCAGTTGAATGTCATCGAAAGCATGGAAACCTGTTTCTAAGGTTCAACACCGAGTCGCAGCCTTCGCGAGCAAGCTCGCTCCTACAGGAGATCACCTACCCCTGTAGGAGCGAGCTTGCTCGCGAAGGCTGCCTGCCAGACGCCGCAGAATCATCGGAGCTCTCCAAACATGAATACCATCAGCAATCTCGGCCCCAACCCTCCGCGCATTGCACTGATCGGCGAATGCATGATCGAGTTACAGCAGCGCGCTGACGGCAGTCTGCAGCAAAGCTTTGGTGGTGACACGCTGAATACTGCGGTCTATCTGTCTCGCGAATTGGGCGATGCGGCGACGGTGGATTACGTCACGGCCCTGGGGGATGACAGCTTCAGCGAGGCGATGTGCCAAAACTGGGCTAGCGAAGGTATTGGCCTGAGCATGGTCCAGCGCCTGCCGGGGCGCTTGCCCGGTTTGTATTGCATCCAGACCGATGCCCAGGGCGAGCGGCGCTTTCTCTATTGGCGTAACGAAGCGGCGGTGCGTGACTGCTTCACCACGCCTGCGGCCACGCCGATTCTGGCGGCATTGCCGGACTACGACGTGCTGTATTTCAGCGGTATCACCTTGGCGGTGCTCGGCGTGCAAGGACGAGAGAAGTTACTGGAGACCCTGATTGAAGCCCGGCAACAGGATGCGCGAATAGTCTTCGACAACAATTACCGGCCGCGCTTGTGGGCATCGGTCGAGGATGCGCAGACGGCGTATCGCAGGGTATTGCCGTATGTCGATCTGGCGTTGCTGACGCTCGATGACGAGCAGGCGCTGTTCCGGTTTTCCGATAGTGCAGCCGTGTTTGCCGCCTATGAGCAGATCGGCATCCCGGAAGTGGTGCTCAAGCGCGGCGCCGAGGCGTGTTTGATCCGTTGTGAAGGCGAGTATTTTGAAGTGCCGGCGCAGGTGGTCGAGCGGGTGGTGGACACTACGGCGGCGGGGGACTCGTTCAGTGCAGCGTATCTGGCCAGCCGGCTCGGCGGTGGTAGCCCGGTGCAGGCGGCAGAGGCTGGGCATCGGTTGGCGAGCCGGGTGATTCAAGTACCGGGGGCGCTAATCCCTAGAGAGTAGAACTCCGTCCGGTGGGGGGGGGGGGGGGACCCCCCCCCCCCACAACCTCCCCCCCCCCCCCCCCCCCCCAAC
>NZ_JBWKTM010000007.1:654-179308 GCF_059420325.1 Pseudomonas sp. GW821-FHT04C07 | reverse complement strand
GGGGGCGCGAGCCCTGAGGGGGGAGACCTCCGTTGGGGGGGGGGGGGGCACCCCCCCTCCCCACAAAGGTCATTCACCCAATCAATCCCGATAAAACACCTGCACCAGGTGATAGCCAAACTTGCTCTTGATCGGCCCATGCACGGTGCGCAGCGGTTTTTTGAAGATTACTTGATCAATGGCCCCGACCATCTGTCCTGGCCGCACTTCACCCAGGTCGCCGCCGCGTTTACCGGAGGGGCAGGTGGAGTACTTCTTGGCCAACACGTCGAACGCTTCGCCTTTGGCGATGCGTTGCTTGAGTTGTTCGGCCTCTTCGGCCGTTTTCACCAGAATATGGCGGGCTTGAGCTTTCATGGGGCATTACCTTGAAGCGGTGCTGTCAGCGGGGCGCGCGATTATGCCCGAAACTCAGGTTTTCTGGCTGATCATCGTGCGAATCTTGTTGGCCAGCAGGTCGATGGAAAACGGTTTGGCGACCATGTCCATGCCGTTCTCAAGAAACCCTTGGCGTTCGAGGGCTTTTTCGGCGTAACCGGTCATGAACAGCACCTTCAGTTCGGGTCGATACTGGCGGGCGATTTCTGCCAGTTGTCGGCCATTCATGCCCGGCAGGCCGACGTCGGTCACCAGCAGGTCGACCCGCAGGTCGGACTCCAGCAGTGGCAGTGCAGCTTTGGCGTCTTGAGCTTCATGGGTGCTATACCCCAGTTCATCGAGCACATTGAGTACCAACATACGCACCGCCGGGTCGTCCTCCACCAATACCACTGTTTCACCAGCAATGGCTGGTGGCGTTTCCTGGGGGGCGATTGCCTGGATCTGCTCCACTGGCGCAAGGTAAAGCCGGGGCAGATACAGGCGCACGCTGGTGCCTTGGCCCGGGAGGCTGGTAAGGCTGACATGGCCACCGGATTGCTGGGCAAAACCATAGATCATCGACAAGCCCAGGCCGGTGCCCTGACCGATGGGTTTGGTGGTGAAAAACGGCTCGAACGCTTTGGCCAGCACCGAAGGGCTCATGCCGCTGCCGTTGTCGCTGACGCCAATCATCACGTAGTCGCCGGCCTTGACCGGTTCCACGGTGCTGATGTCAGTCCCGTCCAGGTAGCTGTTGGAGGTTTCGATCAGCAGTTCGCCGCCATTGGGCATGGCATCGCGGGCGTTGATCACCAGGTTGAGCAGGGCATTTTCCAGTTGGCTGACGTCGGTGCTGACCGGCCAGACTTCGGCCGCCATCTGTAGCTTGAGTTCGATGTGATCGCCTTTGGTCCGGCTGAGCAGGTCTTCCAGCGAGTGCACCAACTGATTGGGGTCGATGGGTTTGCGGTCCAGCGATTGCCGTCGGGAGAACGCCAGCAGCCGATGGGTCAGGGCCGCTGCGCGGTTGGCGGAGGACACGGCGGCGTCGGTGAAACGGCCAATCTCGGCGCTGCGCCCATCAGCGATATAGCGCTGCATCAGATCAAGGCTACTGATGATCCCGGTAAGCATGTTGTTGAAGTCATGGGCAATGCCGCCGGTGAGCTGGCCGACGGCTTCCATTTTCTGCGCATGACGCAACGCGTCTTCGGCGCGCTCGCGTTCGATCATTTCGTTTTGCAGTCGCTGGTTGGTTTCGGCCAGTTCCCGGGTCCGGGCGGCGACACGCTCCTCCAGTGTTTCGTTGAGGTTACGCAGGGCTGCTTCGGTCCGTTTGCGCTCGGTTTCATCGATCACAAAAATGTAGAAGCCATTGATCGCGCCGTCGGCAGCGTAGCGTGGCAGATACTTCATCAACGCATGGCGCGGGCGACCGTCACGGTGAAAGGACTCGGCCTCGAAGCTGCAAGGTTTACCGGCCAGGGCAGCAGCGATCTGCTCGGCGCGGTCGGCGTAGAGCTCGTCGCCGATCACTTCGCGAATGGTTTTGCCATACAGCTCTTGTGGGGTCATGCCGTACCAGTCCAGGTACGCGGCGTTGTTCAGCCGAAAGCGCTCTTCGCGATCGACATAGCCGATCAGCACCGGCATGGCGTTGATGATTAATTGCAGCTCGGTCTGGCTTTGGCGTAGCGCTTGCTCGATCTGTTTGCGATCCGTCAGGTCCAGCGCGGCACCGAGGAAGCGGGTCGGCCGGCCATGGTGATCCTTGTAGCAGCGTCCCCGGGCAAACACCCAGCGCAGCTGGCCGTCGGGTTGCAGCAGGCGGTATTCCTCGGAATATTCGGTACCGTGGGTGATGCAATGTTTGATGCTGCGGGCGAGCATGGCGCGATCTTCCGGGTGCACACCGGCCAGGTATTCGCTAATGGGCAGTTGATCGGCCAGCACCGGATTGACGCTGTGCAACTGGGCAAAGTGGGCGTCGGCAATGAAGCGGTCTTCACGGATATTCCAGTCCCAAGTGCCCACGGCACCTGCGGCAGCCAGTGCCAGCTGCAGCCGTTCTTCGGACTCGTGCTGGGCCTTGATGCTGGCTTCAGAGCGCATTTTCAGTTCCAGCGCGACCCGGCGACGTTCATTGGTCTGGATGGCGGTGACCAGAATCCCGGCGACCAGTCCCTGTTCGTCGCGGATCGGGCTGTAGGTCAGGTCGAGCCAGAGCTCGGACTTGCGACCAAGGTGTTGCAGGTTAAAGCGCTGTTCGCTGTAGGTTCGCACCTGGCCTTGCAGGACGGCGTTGTAAATGGGGGCTGTGAAGTCTTCGAGTTCCGGCCATATCAAGTGCGTCGGCTGTCCGAAAGCCTGCGGATGCTTGTGGCCGGCCAATAGGGCGAAGCCGTCGTTGTAGATTTGCGTGAGCTGCGGCCCCCACAGCAGCAACATTGGCATGGGCGAATGAATCACGATATCCACGGCCGTGCGCAGGCTTTGCGGCCAGTTGGAGGGAAAGCCCAGGGGGCTGTGCGCCCAGTCCAGCCGCGCAATCAGTGCCTGGGCTTCACTGTCGGTGGACGATTCATTCATCTGAGGGGTCCTGAATGGGGGCCTGATCTTTTTGCTGCTTCCACGCAATAGACGTTTAATACCTCAAAAAGTCGCATTAATGGGTGACTTCTATTCAATCGGATATTTCGCGGGCAAGCCCGCGAAAGCCATTTTTCAGGCGACGGGAAGCTCGGATTCTACACCTTCAACTCCACCCGATCCCGAAACTGCTCCAATGCCTCTGGATTGGCCAGAGCATCGGTGTTTTTCACCGCCAACCCGTGCACCACATTCTTCACTGCCAGTTCAACAATCTTGCCGCTGATGGTGCGCGGAATATCGGTGACGGCGAGGATTTTCGCCGGCACGTGCCGCGGCGTGGTGTTGGCGCGGATGACCTCGCGAATGGCTTGCTCAAGCGCTTCATTGAGTTCAACGCCTTCACGCAGTCGTACAAACAGCACCACTCGCACATCGTCCTGCCAGCTCTGGCCAATGGCGACGCTTTCCACGACCTGCTCGATCTTCTCCACTTGCCGGTAGATTTCCGCAGTGCCGATGCGCACGCCGCCGGGGTTGAGCACCGCGTCGGAACGGCCATGGATCATCACACTACCGTGGGGCAACTGTTCGGCATAGTCGCCCTGCGCCCACACTCCCGGGAACTGGCTGAAATACGAGGCGCGCAGTTTTTCCTGCTGCGGGTCGTTCCAAAAGCCGATTGGCATGGCCGGGAAGTGGCGGGTGCAGACCAGTTCACCTTTCTCTCCGACAATCGGCTGGCCGGCGTCGTTCCATACTTCGATGGCCATGCCCAGGCTCTTGCCCTGCATCTCTCCACGGCGTACCGGTTGCAGCGGATTGCCGGCCACAAAACACGAAACGATATCGGTGCCGCCAGACATCGACGACAGACACAGTTCGCTTTTGATCTCGCGGTAGACATAGTCGTAACTGTGCGGTGACAGCGGCGAGCCGGTGGACAGCAGGCTTTTGAGACTGCTCAGATCGTGGCTGCGACGCGGTTGAACGCCGGCGCTTTCCAGGGCCGCAAGGTACTTGGGGCTGGTGCCGAATACGCTGATCTGTTCACTGTCGATCAGGTCGATCAGATGTTCCGGTCCCGGATGAAACGGTGAGCCGTCGTACAGCACCACGCTGGCGCCAACGGCCAGTGCCGAGACCAGCCAGTTCCACATCATCCAGCCGCAGGTGGTGTAGTAGAACAGCCTGTCGTCGTGACCCAGGTCAACGTGCAGCCCGTGCTCCTTGACGTGTTGCAGCAGTACGCCGCCGGTGCTGTGGATGATGCATTTCGGTACACCGGTGGTGCCGCTGGAGTAGAGGATGTACAGCGGATGTTCAAAGGGTACGGCAACGAATTCGGGCTCGCCGCCCGCCTGATAGAAGTCACTCCAGATCGCCACATTGGCCGTGGTCCGGAAGTCCTCGATGCGCGCCTGACCTCGCGCGTAAGGCACGATGATCAATTGCTGCAGCGACGGCAGGCGTTCGAGAATCTCGTTGACCTTCGCCGTCTGGTCGATCTCTTTGCCCGCATAGCGATAGCCGGCGCAGGTGATCAGCACCTTGGGTTCGATCTGACCAAAGCGATCGATCACTCCCTGGGTGCCGAAGTCCGGCGAAGAGCAGGACCAGATCGCCCCCAGGCTGGTGGTGGCGAGCATGCCGACCAGGGTTTGCCAGGTGTTGGGCATGCAGGCGGCAACGCGGTCGCCAAGGCCGACGCCGGCCGCTTGCAGGCTCTTTTGCAGACCGGCGACATGGCTGGCCAGGTCGGCGTAGGTGAGCTGTTCGCGCTGACCATTCTCGCGGATGGCGATCACCGCCGGGTACTTGTCACGGCGACGCAGCAGATGCTCGGCGAAGTTCAGCGTGGCGCCGGGGAACCAATGGGCGCTGGGCATCTGTGGGCCTTCGACCAGCACTGCGGTAGGCGCTGCGTGAAATTCGATGTCGAAGAAATCGACGATGGCCTGCCAGAAGTCTTCGCGCCGATCGATGCTCCATTGGTGCAAGGCCGGGTAGTCGGCGATTTCAAGATCGTGTCGGTGATTGATGAAGCGCCGAAAGGTCTCCATCCGGGTCTTGCTGATTCGCTCGGCGCTGGGTTGCCACAAGATTTCGGACATAGATCGCCTCTTGTTTTTTAGAATGTGCCTAACAGATCGTTCCCACGCTCCGCGTGGGAATGCAGCCCGTGACGCTCTGCGTCACAAGAGCGGACGCAGAGCGTCCAATGAGGCATTCCTTCGCTCCGCGTGGGAACGATCATATAGTTGAATCAGATTAAGGTCTTACTGCGCCAACCACCCGCCATCGACATTCCACGCTGCGCCACGCACCTGGCTGCCGGCGTCACTGCATAAAAATAGCACCAGCTCACCCAGCTGCGGTGGCGTGACGAACTCCAATGAGGGCTGCTTCTCGGCCAGCAGATCATGTTGCGCCTGCTGCGGATCGACACCTCTGGCTGCGCGATCATCGATCTGCTTCTGCACCAGCGGGGTCAGCACCCAGCCCGGGCAAATGGCGTTGCAGGTAACGTTGCTGGTGGCGGTTTCCAGGCCGACCACCTTGGTCAGACCGATCACCCCGTGCTTGGCGGCGACATAAGCGGCCTTGCCCACCGAGCCAACCTGGCCGTGCACCGAGGCGATATTGACGATCCGCCCCCAGCCTTTGGCGCGCATACCCGGCAGGCTCAGGCGGGTGCTGTGGAATACGGATGAAAGGTTGATGGCGATGATCGAGTCCCAGCGTTCCACCGGGAAGTCCTCTACGGCGGCCACATGCTGGATGCCGGCGTTGTTCACCAGGATGTCGACGCCGCCGAATTCGCGCTCGGCATAGGCGATCATCTCGGCGATCTGTGCCGGGTCGCTAACGTCGGCCGGATGATGGCCGACCTTGCCCCCGAACTGCCTGACCTCGGCAATCACCGCACTGGCGTCGCCGAAGCCGTTGAGGATCAGGTCGGCACCGGCCTTGGCCAGGCTCAGGGCCAGCCCTAAGCCAATGCCGCTGGTGGAACCGGTGACTAGCGCGGTCTTGCCCGTAAGATTCGTCATAGATGCCTCACACAATGCCAGTGGCGTAGAAGGTTCCGATTACCATGAAAACTGCCAGGGTCTTGATAATCGTAATGCAGAAAATATCTTTATAGGCCTCACGGTGGGTCAGTCCGGTGACCGCCAGCAAAGTAATCACCGCGCCGTTGTGCGGCAGGGTGTCCATTCCGCCGCTGGCCATGGCCGCGACCCGGTGCAGAACTTCCAGCGGAATATTGGCCGCATGGGCGGCGCTGATGAAACTTTCGGACATCGCCGCCAGGGCAATGCTCATACCGCCCGATGCCGAGCCGGTGATGCCCGCCAGCAGTGTGACCGTGATGGCTTCATTGACCAGCGGATTGGGAATGCTCTTGAGCCAGTCCGCCAGCACCAGGAAGCCTGGCAGCGAGGCGATCACGGCGCCAAAGCCATATTCCGATGCGGTATTCATCGCGGCCAGCAGCGCGCCGCTGACTGCACTTCGGCTGCCTTCGGCGAGTTTTCCGCGGATCGCCTGGAAGCCGAAGATCAGCACCATGATGATGCCCACCAGCAGTGCGGCCTGGACTGCCCAGATCGCCGTGAGCTTGGCGATGTCGGTTTGCACCGGTGCGGACATGCCCGGCAGGCTGAGGCTGTGGGTCTTGCCATACCACAGCGGAATCCAGCGAGTGAACAGCAGGTTCATCAGGCCCACCAGCAACAGCGGCGAGAGGGCGATCCATGGGTTGGGCAGCTTGAGGTCTTCAGCGGTTTGCGGCTCATTGAGCAGCTCTGTGCCGTAGCCTTCGCCAGTGTGTTGGGCCTTGTTGCGCTGGCGTTGCAGAAACAGCATGCCGGCGCAGAAAACGAAGATCGCTCCGATCACGCCGAGCCAGGGGGCGGCCCAGGCGGTGGTGTTGAAGAAGGTGCTGGGGATGATGTTCTGGATTTGCGGGGTGCCGGGCAGGGCATCCATGGTGAAAGAAAACGCGCCGAGGGCGATGGTCGCCGGGATCAGCCGTTTCGGGATATTGCTCTGTCGGAACATCTCGGCGGCAAATGGATAGACCGCGAACACCACCACGAACAGCGACACGCCGCCGTAGGTCAGCAGGGCGCAGACCAGCACAATGACCAGCATCGCCTGACGAGTACCGAGCAAGCGAATGGCGGCGGCGACGATTGATCGCGAGAAACCGGACAGTTCGATCAGCTTGCCGAACACCGCGCCGAGCAGGAACACCGGGAAATACAGTTTGATGAAACCGACCATTTTCTCCATGAACACCCCGGTAAACGCGGGGGCGACGGCGGAAGGATCAGTCAGGAGTACCGCGCCGAGGGCGGCAATTGGAGCAAAGAGGATAACGCTGTAGCCACGGTACGCCGCGAGCATTAGCAGCGCGAGGGCTGCCAAGGCAATGATCACACTCATGGTGTGTCTCCTGGATTGTTATTTTTGTAGGGCGAAGCTTTTGTGGTGTAGGTATAGCCAGTTTCGTGCCATCGATCTAACTGATTGAAATAATTGGTTTTTTTACCCGTTGTTTTTTAGAACGAGGAGTAGGTATCTCTAATTGGAGACGGATAACCCGATCGTTCCCACGCTCTGCGTGGGAATGCATCAGGTGACGCTCTGCGTCACGCTTCGAATTTGCTCGGGAGGCAGAGCGTGCGGGGCTGCATTCCCACGCAGGGCGTGGGAACGATCGGACGTCTCTTTTTGGAGATTTGTGTCTCTCTATTGAGACTCTGCAATTCCCAGCGCCACCATCTTCTTGTACAGCGTAGAGCGCCCCAGCCCCAGGCGCGCTGCTGCTTCAATCACTTTCCCAGCGCATTGCGCGAGGGTGGTTTCAATCAACTGCCGGTCAAACCGTTCCCGCGCCGCGCTGAAGGTTTCATGGGTGACGGGTTCCAGCGCAAGAGAAGCAACACGCTCCACTGGACTGAAGGTGCCGATCGCCGCCCGGATATCCGCCGCATTGAGCATCAGGTCATCGCTGAGCAACGCCGCGTGTTCCAGTACATTGCGCAATTCACGGATATTGCCCGGCCAGGCATGCTGGCCGAGCAGCGCCAAGGCTTCACTGTCGAGCTCATGCTGGCTGCGCAGTTCTTCCAGGATCGCTTCGCTCAGCGCTGGCAAATCGTCGAGCCGTTCACGCAACGGCGGTACCTGAATCGGCAAGACGTTGAGGCGGTAATACAAATCGGCGCGAAACTCGCCGCGTTTGATCGCGGCCTGAAGGTCGGTCGAGGTCGCGGCAATCACCCGCACATCGCTCTGGATCATTTCGTTGGACCCAACCGGTTCGAACTCTTTTTCCTGCAACACCCGCAGTAACTTGCTTTGCAGCGGCAGCGGCATGTCGCCGATCTCGTCGAGAAACAAGGTGCCGCCCTGGGCGATCTGCAATTTGCCGGTGCGCCCCTTGCGATCCGCGCCGGTGAAGGCGCCGGGTGCGGTGCCGAAAAACTCGGCTTCCAGCAGCGCTTCCGGGATCGCTGCGCTGTTGATGCTGACAAAGGCTTTGTGCGCCCGCGGGGACGCGCCGTGAATGGCCTGGGCCAGCAGCTCCTTGCCGGTTCCGGTTTCACCCAGAAGCAACACCGGCGAATCGGCGCTTGCACTGCGCCGGGCGCGACGTTTGACTTCCAGGCTGGCGGCGCTGGTGCCGATAAAGTGCGCAAAGTTGTATTTGGACTGCCGCGCCCGCAGCAGCGAACGGGTCGAGGCCAGCTCCTGCTGCATGCTCATGTAGCGTTTGAGCATTGGCGACAGGCTGCGCAGTTCATCGAACAAGGCAAAACCGATGGCGCCGATGACGGTGCCGGCATCGTCATGGATGGGCAGGCGCATCACCACCAGCGGTTCTTTTGGAGTGTCTTGCATGTCCAGCAGGATCGGCCGGCCAGTGCGCACCACTTCGCGCAACAGGCTGCCGGGGATTACGCTTTCGCAGGGCCTGCCGATGGCCACCTCGGCGGACTCAAGGCCAAAACGTCGGGCGTAGCGTTCGTTCATCCAGACGATGTTGGCATCGCGGTCAACGATCACCGTGCCTTCGCTGGACTGTTCGATGATCTCGAACAACGAGCGGATCGCCAACAGGCGAACGCGCTGGTAATCCTTGAGGCTGTCGGTTTCGTTCATGGGCGGTCTCAATGGAAGTCAGCGCTTAAACGCTATTTCTTTTTGGCACTGGCCTCGGCCGCAAGACATTCGAGGGCGAACTGCTCGGTATAGGTCATATGGATCGGGCTGGTTTCGCCTTTGACGGTTCGCGAACCATCAAGGATGTAGCGAATGCGCTTGTCGGTGACGCCGATGCGTTTTGCGATCCAGCTGGGTGTTTGCCCGATGCGCGTGATCAGCTTGTCGGCATAGTCGGTGGAGGGGTTATAGAACTCTGCGTTAGGGGTCATGGGACGTCCAGATAAGAAATTAGGCTGCGATGCGCTCAAGGTTACAGGGTCGGCGGCAGATGCGGGAGCGCGGCGGCCAGGAGTTCTTTGGTATAGGGATGCTGCGGCGCATCGAATACGTCATGACTGGCACCGCTTTCCACCACTTTGCCGTCCTTGATCACGATCATGTCGTGGGCCAGAGCGCGTATCACCGCCAGGTCGTGGCTGATGAACAGGTAGGTCAGGCCATGTTTTTCCTGAAGCTGACGGAGCAGGGCGACCACTTGTTTCTGCACCGTGCGGTCCAGCGCCGAGGTCGGTTCGTCCAGCAGAATCAATGCCGGTTTGAGCACCAGCGCACGGGCGATGGCGATGCGTTGGCGCTGGCCACCGGAAAACTCGTGGGGGTAGCGATGGCGGCTTTGCGGATCGAGGCCGACTTCTTCGAGCACCCGAATGACCTGGGCTTCGCATTCGGCCGGGGTCGACTGGCTGTGAACTTCCAGACCTTCGCTGATGATCTGGGCGACTGACATCCGTGGGCTGAGGCTGCCGAACGGATCCTGAAACACCACTTGCATCTGTTTGCGCCAGGGCCGCAGTTGTTTTTGTGTCAGGCCATCGAGCGCTTGCCCCTGAAAGCGGATGCTGCCTTTGGAGTCGAGCAGCCTGAGGATCGCCTGGCCGAGAGTGGACTTGCCGGAGCCGGACTCACCGACGATGCCCAGGGTCTTGCCGCGCTGCAGGCTAAGGCTGATGCCATCGACCGCGCGCAGCCAGGTCTTGCGCTGAAACAGCCCGCCGCCCAACGGGAATACCACGCTGAGATCATCGACCTGCAACACTGCTTCACGCTCGTCCCGAGGCAGGGCTTCGCCTTCCGGCTCGGCATTGAGCAAGAGGCAGCTATAGGGGTGTTTGGGCTGGGTGAACAGCGTCTCGGAGTCCGCCTGTTCGACGATTTCTCCAGCGCGCATCACGCAGACCCGTTGAGCAATGCTGCGCACCAGATTGAGGTCGTGGCTGATCAACAGCAATGACATGCCGAGACGTTTTTGCAGGGACTTGAGCAGCAGCAGTATTTTGCGCTGCACCGTCACATCCAGCGCGGTGGTCGGTTCATCGGCGATCAGCAGTTCCGGTTCGCAGGCCAGGGCCATGGCGATCATCACCCGTTGCCGCTGGCCGCCGGAGAGCTGATGCGGGTAGGCCTTGAGCCGCTCCAGGGGTTTGTGAATGCCCACCAGTTCCAGCAATTCGATGATGCGTCGTTGTGCGGCGTTGCCCCCCAGGCCTTTGTGCACCAGCAGGGTTTCGCCGATCTGCTTTTCGATGCTGTGCAGCGGGTTGAGGGAGGTCATCGGCTCCTGAAAAATCATCGCAATGCGATTGCCGCGAAGCTGTCGCAGTGTGCTGGAATCTGCACCCAACAGTTCCTGGCCGCGATAGCGAATGCTGCCCGATGTTTGCGCGTCGCTTTCGGGCAGCAGTTGCAGGATCGAGTGAGCGGTCACCGATTTGCCTGAGCCTGATTCACCCACCAGCGCCAGGCATTCTCCGGGGCGGATATCCAGGCACAGATCGCGCACCACGGTCTGGCCGCTGAAGGCGACGCTGAGGTCGCGGATTTCGATCAGGTTGTCATTCATATCAACGGTCCGTTTCATTATCGCGGATCAAGATCGAGGATCAAGATCGCGGATCAAGATCGAGGATCAAGATCGCGGATCAAAGGCGTCACGCAGCGCTTCGCCGATAAACACCAGTAAAGAAAGAATCAGGGCCAGGGTGAAAAACGCCGTCAGGCCGAGCCACGGTGCTTGCAGGTTTTGTTTGCCCTGACCGATCAGTTCGCCCAGCGAGGCGCTGCCGGCAGGCATGCCGAAGCCCAGGAAGTCCAGTGCGGTGAGGGTGGAAATCGCCCCGGTGAGGATGAATGGCAAGTAGCTCAACGTGGCGTTCATGGCGTTGGGCAGGATATGCCGCACGATGACCTTGCGGTCGCTCAAGCCTAGGGCGCGGGCGGCTTTGACGTATTCCAGGTTACGCCCGCGAAGGAACTCGGCACGCACCACGTCTACCAGCGCCAACCAGGAAAACAGCGCCATGATCCCCAGCAACCACCAGAAATTCGGCTCGACAAAGCCCGACAGGATGATCAGCAAATACAGTACCGGCAGCCCCGACCAGACTTCCAGCAGTCGCTGACCGATCAGGTCGACCCAGCCACCGTAGTAGCCCTGCAAGGCGCCGGCGGCGATGCCGATCAGTGCGCTGATAAAGGTCAGCGCCAACGCAAACAGAATCGACACCCGAGCACCAAAAATCACCCGGGCCAACACATCGCGGGCCTGATCATCGGTACCGAGCCAGTTCACTTTCGTCGGCGGGCTGGGAGCTGGCTGGTTGAGGTCGTAGTTGGGCGTGTCGTCACTGAACGGGATCGGCGGGAACAGCAGCCAGCCGCCATCCTTGCGAATCAGTTGTTGCACGTAATCGCTGCGGTAATCGGCCTGGAACGGCAGCTGACCACCAAACTCCTGCTCGGTGTAGCGCTTGAATACCGGGAAATACAGCGAGCCCTGGTAACTGAGCATCAGCGGTTTGTCATTGGCGATCAGTTCACCGCCCAGGGTCAGGATGAACAGGCCGATAAACAGCCACAGCGACCACCAGCCACGGCGGTTTTTCTTGAAACGTTCGAAGCGTCGACGGCTCAATGGCGAGATCATCAGGCATTCCTCGCGGCAAAGTCGATACGCGGGTCCACCAGGGTGTAACAGAGGTCACCGACGAGTTTTATCAGCAGGCCGAACAGGGTGAAGATGAATAGCGAGCCGAACACCACCGGATAATCCCGCGAGACGGCTGCTTCGTAACTCATGCGGCCAAGGCCGTCGAGGGAGAAGATCACTTCGATCAACAAGGAACCGGCGAAAAACACACTGATGAACGCCTGAGGAATCCCCGAGACCACCAGCAGCATCGCATTGCGGAACACATGGCCGTAGAGCACCCGGCGTTCGCTCAGCCCTTTGGCGCGGGCGGTGACCACGTACTGACGGGTGATTTCATTGAGGAACGAGTTTTTGGTGAGGATGGTCAGCGTGGCGAAGCCGCCGATCACCAGAGCCGTGACGGGCAGCACCAGGTGCCAGAAGTAGTCAGCGATTTTGCCGATGGTCGATAGCTGTTCAAAGTTCTCCGAAACCAGGCCGCGCACGGGGAACCAGTTCAACGAGGTGCCGCCGGCGAACACTACGATCAGAAACATCGCGAACAGAAACGCCGGCATGGCATAGCCGAGAATGATCGCGGTGCTGCTCCAGATATCGAAGTGGCTGCCGTGATGGACCGCTTTGCGAATCCCCAGCGGGATCGACACCAGATAGGTGATAAGCGTCGCCCAGAGCCCGAGGGAAATGGTCACCGGCATCTTGTCCAGAATCAGATCGGTGACCGTGGAGCCGCGAAAGAAGCTCTTGCCGAAGTCCAGCCGGGCATAGCTCTTGAGCATCAGCCACAGGCGTTCCGGTGCCGGTTTGTCGAAGCCGTATTGTTTTTCGATGTCCTTGATCAGCTGCGGGTCGAGGCCGCGGCTGGCTCGCGAGCCGCGGGCCGTAGTATCGCTGGACGCGCCGATGCCACCGCCGCCGATGCCTTGCAGTTTGGCGATGGCCTGTTCCACCGGGCCGCCGGGCGCCGCCTGGACGATGACGAAGTTGACCAGCAGAATCATCACCAGTGTCGGGATGACCAGCAGCAGGCGCCGCAGTACGTAAGCAAGCATCAATGCGGTCCTCCGGGTTTGCCACGGCTGATGCGCTCGGCGGCCATCTGCTCGTTGGTCAGCGGTACAGGACTCATCTCCCACCAGCTCTCGATGGCTTCGTCATTGCTGGCTTGCACGGCCGGAATGCCGAAGCGGTTCCACCACACGGTGGCGGAGCCCGGTGGGTAGTAGTTGGGAATCCAGTAGTAGTTCCACTGCAGGACGCGGTCCAGTGCATGGGCATAACGCAGCATCTCTGGCTGAGTAGTGGCTTTGACCAGTCCGGTAATCAGCGTGTCGACCGCCGGATCCTTCAGGACCATGTAGTTATTGGAGCCGGCGTCATTGGCCGAGGCCGAGCCGAAGTAGTTATACAGTTCCATGCCCGGCGAGGTGGTGACCGGATAGCCGGTGACGATCATGTCGTAGTCGCGGGCCATCAAACGGTTGACGTATTGCGAGGAGTCGATGCGCCGAATGTTCATGGTGATGCCGATTTGCGCCAGGGTGCGCTTATAGGGCAACAGCAGACGCTCGAAGCCGCCCTGGCCGTTAAGGAAGGTGAAGCTCAGAGATTCCCCCGCAGCATTGACCAGTTGGTCGCCGTCCGGCTTCCAGCCAGCCTGCTCGAGCAAAGCCAGCGCCTGCAGTTGTTTATCGCGGATCACGCCGCTGCCGTCGGTCTTCGGCGCTTCGAATACCTGGGTGAAAACCTCATCGGGAATCTGCCCGCGCAGCGGTTCGAGAATCGCCAGTTCGCCGGCATCGGGCAGTGCTCGAGCAGCCAGTGAGGTGTTGGAAAAGAAGCTCTGCTGGCGGACATAAAGATCGCGCATCAGTTGCCGGTTGCTCCACTCGAAGTCCCAAAGCATGGCCAGCGCCTGCCGCACCCGGCGGTCCTGGAACATCGGGTTTTGCAGGTTGAACACAAAGCCTTGGGCCGACTGTGGTGCGTCTTTGGCCAGATGTGCTTTTTGCAGGCGCCCGTCGCTCAGGGCAGGGCTGTCGTAACCGATGGAGAAGGCGGTGGCAGAGAACTCTCGGTTGTAATCGTAAGCGCCGCCACGCAGTACCTGGCGAGCGACGTCGGTGTCGCCGAAGTACTCGATGCTGAAATGATCGAAGTTATAGAGTCCGCGGCTGACGGGTAAGTCTTTACCCCACCAGTCGGCGTTGCGGGCAAAGGTGATGCTGCGCCCGGAATCGATCTTGCTGACGCGATACGGGCCGCTGCCCAACGGTGCCTCATAGCCACCGCCATTGGCGAAGTCGCGAGTCTTCCACCAATGCTCGGGAAGCACCGGCAAGGTCGCCACGTCCAGGGGCAGGGTGTGGTTCTCATTGCTTTTGAAGTCGAAACGGACCGTGCGTGGTGACTCCACTTCGACGCCTTTGACGTCGGCGAACTGGGTGCGATAGCGCAGGCTGCCCTGGGTCATCAGTAAGTCGTAGGTGTAGCGCACATCGTCGGCGGTAATCGGTGTGCCGTCGGCGAAGCAGGCTTTGGGGTTCAGATAAAAGCGCAGCGACAAACCGTCGTCGGCCCGTTCCATCTTTTGCGCTACCAGACCGTACACCGTGTAGGGTTCGTCCAGCGAGCGCTGGGCCAGCGGCGAGTAGATCAAACCATCGAGTTGCGACACGCCGATGCCCTTGTCGATATAGGGCAGCACATGATCGAAGCGGCCGATCTCGATCGCCGAGCGACGCATGCTGCCGCCCTTGGGGGCTTGTGGATTGGCATAGGCAAAGTGACTGAAGCCGGCGGGGTATCTGGCTGGCTCGCCATAGACCGTCAACGCATGTTGCGGTGCGGCATTCGCAGCCGTGGCGCCCAGCAGCAGGGCCAGCGCGGTGAACATCAATGAGGGGAAAACCAGTCGCATTGTCAGCCTTAAGAGCCGGGTGAACGATGAGTACAATTTGTACGCTACCGGCGTATCGCTCGCCAACCACAATCACGTAACTCAAACGCAACGGCCCACCAAAAGGCGGGCCGTTGTTTAAACAAAATCGCGGATTGATCAGTCCTGACGGCTGGTCACTTCCAGCAGGTGAAAACCGAACTGGGTTTTCACCGGGCCTTGCACAGTGTTGACCGGTGCGCTGAAGACCACGGTGTCGAATTCCTTGACCATCTGGCCTGGACCGAAGGAACCCAGGTTGCCGCCATCACGGCTGGACGGGCAGGTGGAGTTGGCTTTGGCGATTTCAGCGAAGTCAGCGCCGCCTTCGATTTGAGCTTTCAGTTCGTTGCACTTGGCTTCGGTGGCAACCAGGATGTGGCGGGCAGTGGCTTTGGCCATGGGGAAATACTCCATTCAACTTGCAATAAAGTGCTGAGCCTACCGGAATCCGCGGGCTATTTCTCGCCAAAGTTCGGTGACCGGACGTGCTGTCAGTGCGCCATCTCTGAGCCGGGCGGCGGGACGTGCGCATCAGGGCATTATAAGCCAAGGTTTCTCAGGCGTTCGGCGTGTTCGACATAGAGGTCAACCGGATCGACACCTTTGCGCACCAGGCCGGCCGTCTGATGGATGGTGTCCATATGGTCCAGTGGGTAATCTGAGCGGATTACCGTGCCCAGGTGCGAGCTGTAGCGGCCGACCAGACCGTCGTTTTCCTCAGCCTCAGTGGTGAAGTACCCGGAAAAAGCCCGGCATATGCTGTGCAGCGGATCGAGCAGGTTGGGCCCTTCGTCGATCAGGCTGCCTTTGAGGATGCCGCTCCAGGAGAAATAGCGCACACCATTGACCAATTCCTTGCCTGTGCCGCCCCAGGTGTTGGGCAGGCCTTGCGGGTACTTGTCGTTGAACGCGCCGACGCTCTCGGTGGTCAGCGCATTGAGCGCTGCCACAGCGTTTTGCGCAAGCGGTGGGTTGCCGCCGAGCAGTGACACAAACTCGGCAAAAAGATGGGCCACCGCGCCCGCCACATGCTCCGGCAAACGATCAGGGATCAATGCCTTGCGTAGGTAATCGGCGATTTCTGAACCATGATTCGGCCCGCTGACGGAGGTGACCGACGCCACCTTTTTCGGCTGTATCGCGGCGGCATAACGGGCGGCCAACGCGCCCTGGCTATGACCGATAAGATTGACTTTGGCGGCGCCTGTTCCAGCCAGCACCCGATCGATCTGCGCCAGTAGTTGTTCGCCGCGAAGCTCGTTGCTATGGGTGGCGGACAGATAGGGGATAAATACCCGGGCTCCGGCGTGTCTCAGGGCTTGCTTGATGCCATGAAAAATGTCGATGTTGGCAATGCTCTCAAAGCCGAAAAGTCCGTGGACCAGGAGGATTGGGTATTGAGTCGTCGCATTCCGTTGCATGTTGATTCCTTATCTTCAATGAGTGAGGTGTTACTGATTTGTCTCCTCACTCTAGTGCAGGCGGCTGGACCGAATGTGTAGGGCATGTCCGTTGAGCGCTGAAGATCATAGAGTAAAAGTTGTGGGGGTGATTCGGACGTCAGGATCTGACATTTACGCTTCGTTGGTAGGCAGCGCTCATGATCGAGGAACATCGGGCAAGGCGAAGAGCGACGGGGTCTGATGGGATTTCAGGCCCCGGGCCTGGGTCGTAACAGGCAGCAGCGGTCTTTGTTTCAAATGCTCGCTTGGCGGGTCCTTTCGGATGAGCGCAACCGCCGGGCTGCCTGGCGTAACAGTTGCTCCGTTGCATCCCAGCCAAGGCAACCGTCGGTCACTGAAACCCCATAACGCAAAGACTGGCTCAATGGCTGGCAGCCTTCGAACAGGTGGCTTTCAAGCATCATGCCGATCAGGGAATGGTCACCTTGCAAGCGTTGCTCAAGCACATCAGCGAAAACCGCCGGCTGACGCAAGGGGTCTTTACCGCTGTTGGCGTGGCTGCAATCGACCATGATCCGCGTCGGGATGGCCAGTTTTTTCAGATCTGCGTGCACATGGCTGATGCTCTGACGATCGTAGTTCGGTCCGCGATGGCCGCCGCGCAGCACCAGGTGAGTGTCCGGGTTTCCCGGTGTCTGAATGATCGCCGGGTGCCCCTGGCTGTCGACACCAAAGTGACGATGGGGATGAGCCGCCGAACGCATGGCATCGCAGGCAATGGCGACGCCTCCATCGGTACCGTTCTTGAAGCCGACCGGCATGCTCAGGCCACTGGCCATTTCCCGGTGGATCTGCGATTCGGTGGTGCGCGCACCGATGGCGACCCAACTCAGCAGGTCATCGAAGTAGCCAGCGGCCATCGGCTGCAGCAATTCGGTCGCGATCGGCAATCCCAGGCGCAGCATTTCGCGCATCAACTCGCGAGACAAGCTCAGGCCGCCTGCCATGTCATCGCTGCCATCCAGGTGTGGGTCGTAGGCCAGGCCTTTCCAACCGACCGTGGTGCGGGGTTTTTCGACATAGGCGCGCATTACCAGCAGCATTTCATCGCTGACGTCGGCAGCCAGGCTGGCGAGATTGCTGGCGTATTCGAGTGCCGACTGCGGGTCATGGATAGAGCAGGGGCCGACGATGACCAACAGACGGGAGTCTTCACCGTTGAGGATCGCGCGTACCGCTTGACGATGATTGGCGACTTGCTGGATCAGGGGCGTGTTGAGCGGCAATTGATGCTTGAGCTCCAATGAATTGGGCAGGCGCAGAGTCAGCGCTTCATTGGCAGAGGTCAAGGTGGACAGCGGCAGAGCAGAGACGGACGAGTTCATATTCGGGCTTCCTGGGCTGGCGGCGGGTTCGTTCCCGCACGCTCGGCCCTATAGGGGTGTTCGACAATTGGCCGGATTGGCTACGTGTGTGTGCTTGCCACCTGTGGGTGACCGATCGGAGGCGGCAGGCTGTCCCGAGCGGAGGCTGGTAAATCGCCAGGCGGTGAAGGTGTCGTAGCGGTAATAGGTGGCGTAGTTCATGTCGTGATTCCTCTATGCGTTTTTGGTGACGCTAAAAATGTGTGGGGCCTGAAAAAACAAAACCCCCGGTCGGGAAGCCGACCGGGGGTTGAGAACTCTCAAGTGGCGACCCGTGGTAGTGGGCGCCGTGTGGGTATCAGGCGCGCCAGTGGCTAAACCAATACCCAAAATAAAAGCTGACCGGTGCACAGCCGTTGCTCACCCGGGCAGCCGCAACCGAGCGCAGGGCGCTGGCGGTATGACGAAGCTGTGAGAGGGTATGCAACATGATGTGTCTCCGATGAATGCACCGAGCTTACTAGAGGCGGGTGCAGGGGTTCAATCAGAAAATTCTATTAGGGGAGTGGGGTGGTTTCTATGGCTTAAGTGGCGTGATGCTTTGTGACACACTCATTGCTCTTTCCAAAAAACTGTCAGCAAGGACGGAACATGACGACATTGACCATCGCCGCCGCCCAATCGATCTCCATTGCCGGTGATCTTCAAGCCAACATCGCCCGCCATATGCGCTTCATCGAAATCGCAGCCGAACACGGCGTGCAGCTGTTGGTGTTTCCCGAGTTGTCGCTGACCGGCTACGAACGCGGCCTGGCCGCTGAACTGGCGGTGCTGCCGGACGATGCGGTTCTGCAACCGCTGCGCGACTTTGCCCGGGAGCTTGGTGTGACCACGGTCGTCGGTATGCCGATTCGGCTGTCAGCCGGCTCTGAAGTGTTGATCGGCGCCTTGGTCCTGGCCGCCGATGGCTCACTTGGGGTTTACAGCAAACAGCATCTGCACCCGGGAGAGGAGGTGGCGTTTGCCCCGGGTTCGGGTGGGTCGATGTTGACGGTCGGTAACGATAAGGTCTCTCTGGCGGTCTGTGCAGACTTTTCCCACGCCAGTCATGCGCAGCAGGCTGCGGATTCAGATGCAGACCTCTACGCAGCCAGCGTATTGATCACGGAAAACGGTTATGCCCCTGATACAGCCCTGTTGCAAGGCTACGCTGCCAGGCACTCGATGACTGTGTTGATGGCCAACCATGGCGGTGCGACTGGTGGCTGGGGTTCGGCAGGGCGTAGCGCCATCTGGGCGCCGAACGGCGAACTGATTGTCGCAGCATCAGGTACCGGCGATGTGCTGGTGGTTGCTCGCCGAGACGCCAATGGATGGATGGGTCAGGTTGTGGCTGCATCGGATGTCTAAGGGGTAAATGTGGACTTTGAATTACGTTCTGCCTCATCAGCAGACCTGCGTTTTGCTCGGAAACTGACCTGCGAAACGATGCTTCGCTATTACATTCGGCACGATCTACGGTGGCAGGACGAAGCGTTTGATGTGGCGTGGGCCGGGAGAGAGAACTGGCTGATTTGCCGAGGCGAATCGGTGCTGGGTTTTCTCAGCCTGAGTCGCGATGCGAAGGCGTTGTACATTCGTGAGTTGCATGTGATCGAGACCGAGCGCTGCAAGGGTGCTGGGAGCTGGGCGCTCGAGCGGGCGTTCTCGATGGCGCGCGAAGAGCGGCGGTCTTCGCTGCGCCTAACCGTCTTCAAGGAGAATCCTGCGCAGGCGCTTTATCAGCGGATGGGGCTGGTCGTTGTGGGTGAGGACGATTGCTTTCTACGGATGGAGCGAATGTGCTCCGCCGCGCCATAGCAGCTTGATGTCGTGGGGTATCCAGTTTGTGTGGGATGAGCTGTTGTAACGCTCTAGACGGCATCATTGAGTAAATCGAATGCCGTCGCCAATTAAGTGCATACTGATCTTTCAGGTCTGCTCCTGACTCTGCTGGCCGGTGTCCGTCAGGATGACACCGTCTTTCATGCCCAGCAGTACCGCCACCTTGTGGGCCTCTCCACGCCGTCCTTTCTTGCGCCCGGCGAGCACTTGATAAGTGGTGGCCGGATCAACTCCATGCTCGCGAGCAAATTGTTGAACGGATTTACCTTGATGTTCCAGCCAAGCCAAGCCTTGGCTTGTGCGGCGGTGCGGATACCGGGCATAGTTCAAAACCGTTCAAATGTGTTCGATAAGCAATGAGTGTGGCACCCCTAGGGGTGTACAAAATGGGATCATACATCCAAATGAGTGGAATCGGTTCGCGGTTGAGACAGGAAAGAGAACGGCTTGGGTTGTCGCAGAAAGTTTTTGGCGAAATCGGAGGCGTTGAAGCTAACGCGCAAGGCAAATACGAAAATGGCGGACGCGCGCCCAAGGCAGATTATTTGTCTCGAGTGGCCGAGAAGGGCGTGGATATCCTGTACGTGTTGACGGGAAATCCGACCCCGACGCTGATCGAGAATCTCAGCATGATGGAAGAGAAGGTACTGGGTAGCTATCGGGTGCTCTTCAAGGAAGATCAGGACGCGATTCGCAGATTGACGACGACGTTGGCAGAGTATTCCGTTGCCAGCAGTGCGAAAAGTAAACCAGGGTCATATGAGTCCTGATCAACCAAGGTAAGTTGTATGCGCCTGTCGCTCGGCAGGCGCTCATAGCGTATTGATACTCTTTATATGACGCTTGCAGCTAGGTCTGTCCGCCGGTTTTTTGCTAAGGTGTCCGGCAACCAATAAGACCATATCGCGAGGTGTCTGCTTGATTAGGGTGCTAGTGGTCGATGACCATGATCTCGTTCGTACAGGCATTACACGGATGCTGGCTGACATCGATGGGCTGCAAGTAGTCGGCCAGGCCGAGTCAGGGGAGGAATCCCTGCTCAAGGCGCGGGAGTTGAAGCCTGATGTGGTACTGATGGATGTCAAGATGCCCGGGATCGGTGGTCTTGAAGCCACGCGCAAGATGCTGCGCAGTCATCCGGATATCAAAGTCGTCGCCGTCACGGTGTGTGAAGAGGATCCGTTCCCCACACGACTGTTGCAGGCGGGGGCTGCAGGTTATCTGACCAAGGGGGCTGCCCTGGCGGAAATGGTTCAGGCGATTCGCCAGGTGTTCGCCGGGCAACGCTACATCAGTCCGCAAATTGCGCAGCAACTGGCGATCAAGTCTTTCCAGCCAACCAGTGATACACCGTTCGATGCACTTTCAGAGCGGGAAATTCAGATCGCGTTAATGATCGTTGGCTGTCAGAAAGTTCAGATCATTTCCGACAAGTTGTGCCTGTCTCCGAAAACCGTGAATACCTACCGTTACCGCATTTTCGAGAAGCTCTCGATCAGCAGCGATGTCGAATTGACGCTGTTGGCGGTCCGCCACGGCATGGTTGATGCCAGCCTCTGACAATGACAGACCTGTTTGATCCAAGTGCCTTTCTATCTACCTGTAGTGGGCACCCCGGTGTGTATCGCATGTTCGACAGCGATGCGCGCCTGCTCTATGTCGGTAAAGCCAAAAACCTGAAAAAACGCCTGGCGAGTTATTTTCGCAAGACCGGCCTGGCGCCTAAAACTGCCGCTCTGGTAGGGCGCATCGCTCAGATCGAAACAACGATCACCTCTAATGAAACCGAAGCACTGCTGCTTGAACAGACGCTGATCAAAGAGTGGCGGCCGCCCTACAACATTCTGTTGCGAGACGATAAGTCCTATCCATACGTTTTTCTTTCGGATGGTGATTTCCCGCGTTTGAGCATCCATCGTGGTGCCAAAAAGCAGAAAGGCAAATACTTCGGCCCGTACCCGAGCGCAGGCGCTATCCGTGAGAGCCTGAGCCTGCTGCAGAAAGCGTTTCTGGTTCGTCAGTGTGAAGACAGTTTTTACAAAAACCGTACACGACCGTGCCTGCAATACCAGATCAAGCGGTGCAAGGCGCCGTGTGTCGGTCTGGTCGAACCTGAAGTTTATGCCGAAGACGTACGCCATTCGGTCATGTTCCTCGAAGGCCGCAGCAATGCCCTGACTGACGAATTGTCTGGCGGTATGGAGGCGGCGGCGAGCACGCTCGACTTCGAGCGCGCCGCTGAACTGCGTGACCAGATTTCCCTGCTGCGACGGGTCCAGGATCAGCAGAGCATGGAAGGCGGGACCGGTGATGTGGACGTGGTCGCCGCGTTCGTCAATCCGGGAGGCGCGTGCGTTCACCTGATCAGCGTGCGTGGCGGGCGGGTACTCGGCAGCAAGAACTTCTTTCCGCAAGTCGGTATTGAAGAGGAGGTGTCCGAGGTCATGGCCGCTTTCCTCGGCCAGTACTACATCAGCAGCCCTGAACGGGACTTGCCAAGCGAGTTGATTGTCAACGTCGTCCATGAAGACTTCCCGGCCTTGATTGCGGCCATCGAAGAGCTGCGCGGTCGCGAGCTGACCATCAGTCATCGGGTTCGTGGTACGCGGGCACGCTGGCAGCAACTGGCCGTGACTAACGCCGAACAGGCATTGAGCGCCCGTTTGGCCAACCGCCAACATGTTGCTGCGCGGTTCGAGGCGCTGGCTGAAGTGCTGAGTCTGGACGAGCCACCGCAGCGTCTGGAGTGCTATGACATCAGTCACTCCAGTGGTGAGGCTACGGTGGCCTCCTGCGTAGTCTTTGGCCCTGAAGGCCCGCTCAAATCCGACTATCGTCGCTATAACATCGAAGGCGTGACGCCGGGTGATGACTATGCGGCGATGCATCAGGCGCTGACTCGGCGTTTCAGCAAGCTAAAGGACGGCGAGGGCAAGCTGCCGGATATTCTTCTGGTGGACGGCGGTAAAGGCCAGTTGTCCATGGCTCGAGACGTACTCAATGAGCTGGCCGTGCCTGATCTGATTTTGCTGGGTGTCGCCAAAGGGGCGACGCGCAAGGCCGGTTTCGAAACGCTTTACCTCAATGACGCCGCTCATGAGTTCACCTTGCGTGGCGACTCTCCAGCACTGCATTTGATTCAGCAGATACGTGATGAGGCTCACCGTTTTGCTATTACCGGGCACCGCGCGCGGCGGGGCAAAACCCGTCGTACGTCAACGCTTGAGGGGGTCGCAGGCGTTGGGCCGAAACGTCGGCGCGAGCTTCTGAAACATTTTGGTGGATTGCAGGAGCTGTCTCGTGCAAGCATCGAAGAGATCGCCAAAGCACCGGGGATCAGTAAAAAGCTCGCTGAGTTGATTTATGCAAACCTGCACAGCGAGTAGAATGCCAACTCACCTCGTAGCCAGTTGTGCCGATGAATATCCCTAATCTGATCACCGTCTTACGCGTCCTGCTCATTCCGATTTTCATTTTGCTGTTTTATTTGCCTTACCAGTGGAGCTACATGGCGGCCAGTTCAGTCTTCGCGTTCGCCGCGGCAACGGACTGGCTGGATGGGTATCTGGCTCGTCGTCTGGAGCAAAGCACGCCGTTCGGGGCATTTCTCGATCCGGTGGCTGACAAACTGATGGTGGCAGTGGCTTTGGTGCTGCTGGTGCAAGAACATGCCAACTTGTGGCTCACGTTACCGGCAGCGGTGATCATCGGTCGTGAAATCGTAGTCTCTGCCTTGCGAGAGTGGATGGCGGAAATCGGGGCTCGCGCGCATGTTGCCGTATCGAACATGGGCAAATGGAAAACCGCCGCGCAGATGCTGGCGTTGGTTATTTTGCTGGCCAACCCCTCGGATTTCAGCTTCTGGGTCCTGGTGGGCTATGCGCTGCTGCTGATTGCTGCGGGACTGACATTGTGGTCCATGCTGCAATACTTGCGCGCCGCCTGGCCGCACCTCAAGACCACTTCGGAAAAGAAATAAAACTTTTTTGAATCAAGGGGTTGACGGGGCATCTGGATCGTATAGAATGCGCCACACCAAGACGCGGGAATAGCTCAGTTGGTAGAGCACGACCTTGCCAAGGTCGGGGTCGCGAGTTCGAGTCTCGTTTCCCGCTCCAAGCATTAAAAAATGGATCTCTGAAAAGAGGTCCATTTTTTTCGTCCAAAGAAAAGTCTTTCTTTGGTTCTTCCCGCGGTGGCTCACCGATACCGGGGTCTGACACGCCAAATCCAGTGCGAAGGACTACATCCTCCCTGACTACGGCGGTCTCACTCTTTTTATTCAATACGAAAGGTGCCAAGGGCTGGCACTTCCGCTTTTCCTGGGCGGATAAGCCCCCCGTATTTCTCGCGACACCTATCCTGAAATTGGTTTGCAGGATGCTCGTGCTCTGCGTGATGTTGCGAGGGCACTGGTCGCTAGAGGCATCGATCCGCGTGTCCATCGGCAGCTGGAGCGTAATGCCAGGCGCCTGGCGAAGGAAAACGCCTAAGAAGCGCTTGTTCAGCATTGAAAGTGGTACGCAAAGTTGAACATCGTGGTTCTGGTCGTGGGTCTCGATAGTCCGGTCGGACCCAGAACCTCCTGCTTCAATTGGCCGCTGAGTCGGCTGACAGCGAGGGCGCTCAGGTTGAGATGTAGAGGGGGCGCCTTACCTTCGCTGTTCATGGCCAGTTAAGCCTTTAGGCCAGGTCGGTGATCAGTCATTAGGCAAGTGCAACTGCACTTCCATGGCGTCATGAAGGAGTCTGACGACCTCTATCACGTCGTCGTTTGCCACACGATAGAACACGATATGCCGTGGGCTTTTGACCGTCCCATGGGGGTGTTTGGCCTGCTGGCATGAATAGATGAGGTGATAGCTGCGAAGGCCCGGTGCAAGTTCATCGCGGTCGTGGCTGCCAATCCGATAAGGCGTGCCGGCAATAGCTTGCAGCGCCGCGAGGATCAGCGCCTGATAGCGCTGGCGTGCTTGATCGCCGAACTGCGTCTGGGAGAGCCTGAGGATGTCAACAATGTCGGCGCGCGCCGCGTTGGAAATCCGATACGGCGGCATGCTCAGTGTTTCTCTCTCGCGGGGAGAGTTGCCTCCAGGCTCAAGCCCTCAAGGTAGTGCTCCAGATCCCCTTCGTTCAACTGCGTGAAGCGCCCGTGCTCAAGATCCATGATGCCGATTGAGGTTGCCTGACGCAGGGCCTCAATTTTGGCGGCGTCTTCGGCGACACGCTGTTCCAATAAACGCAAACCTTCTCGCATCACTTCGCTGGCATTCTGATAGCGGCCGGACTGAACCAGGTCATGGATAACCTGTTCCTGGTGAGGGGTGAGCACAACGTTTCGCGTCGCCATAATTAGCTCCAGCTCAGGGCAAACAGGTATTTTCGATCGTTGGCATATTATGCCATTTTGCCCAGGAACACATAGCTTGAGAGCTGTATCTGACGAACTGGGCCTTGGGCCGTCAGCTTGGCCAAGCTCTGTCTGATGCCCAACGGAATACGCACAACGTTTCTCCCGAAATGGCGAGTTGATCTGAGCGTAGTAAATAGTCAGAGCTTTAGGGGCTTGTATCTCTACCAGTTTCCCATTGCCGTTTATGCCAATGGATTCAGCGTCGTCATTGGAATGTTCGGCAGTGCAGTCCAGCAGGTGATACTGCAATCCAGCTCACCCAAGTAGTCGCCGAGCCATCTAACTTGATCTGCCGCTAGTCGATCAGACGCCCACGTTTCAGAGGTGTTTCGCGAGAATCTTCGATCAGGGCTGAGGATGGTTTTAGCTTGTCCCCATATGAAAAATTTGAATGGCGCTATGCAGCCCGCTCTTTTGATGCGGGAGCAGTAGGCCAGGCACTGATCACCGACTGCAGAAACTGCTCGGATAACTCAGGCTTGTTCAACGCCCTGGCAATCAGCATAGCCCCTGCGATTGATGACAGGATGCGCAGCGATTCCTGGTGCTTCGCGTCATGGGTTTCACCCTCGACCAGTGCCATCAGCGTTCCGATCAAACGCTCGACGCCTTGGGTGAAGGAGCTGCTGACGGCTCCCCCCGTGCGACCCACGTCGGCGGCCAGCGCGGGGATGGGGCAGCCCTCGGTCCAGTTATCACGATGCGCTTGCGTCAGGTAACCCTTGATTAGTTCGGGAATGGATTTGGCGTTTTGCCAGTCGTGGATATTGGATTCGAACGTCCGGCTGACGGCCTCTGAGGCCAGTTGTTCCTTGCCGCCGGGGAACTGTCCGTAAAAGCCGCCATGGGTCAGGCCCACCGAGCGCGACAGTTCACCAATGCCGATGCCATCGATGCCCTTTTCTCGATACAGCCGGGACGCAGCCGTGAGGATCGCCTCTTTGTTCGCTGCGGCCTGGTCTTTTGTGACTTTCATGAGACTGCTCCTGTAGCCCGGTCGGTTGCACTTGGGAAAAGCTTCGCTGAGAGGCTGGTATTTATTATGGTCGTCATATAAGGTCGCTGCAATGGCTTTGCCCGAATCGACGCAAGTCTGGCGGATCCCGAGCCTGTGGCTCAAGTTGAAAATCTCTACGTGGACCGGACTCATGAATCGTAATGATCTGCGCAGTATCGATCTGAACCTGTTGGTGGTGTTCGAGGCGCTCATCCAGGAACGCAATCTCACCCGCGCCGCCAAGCAATTATCCCTGGGCCAGCCGGCTGTCAGCGCGGCGCTGGTGCGTTTGCGCAAGCTGTTCAACGACCCTTTGTTCGAGCGCATCGGTCGCCGGATGGTGCCCACTGAGCGAGCGTTGAATGCTGCGCAGGCGTTGGGGCCGGCGCTGGATTCCGTTTGTACCGTGCTCACCAATACCAAGGTTTAAGCGGGATCGCTCCCTTTTTTTGCCCTTAAACATGATGATCATCATTATTGGTGATGGCCAACTTCACTCCGTTCAATTCGTCGCGACCTCGCGCGACGCCGAGAATCCGGAAATTCCCAAACCGTCTGGCGGACACTACCTATGGAACAGTCACTTAAACCTTTGCGTTATCCCCTTGCTGCGTTGGCGCTGCTGGCGCTCGCCGCGTGTGAACGCGCACCCTCTGCCGCTCAGGCGCCGGGTGCGCCGCACGTTACTGTAGCCAAGGTGCTAGAGCAGCCCATCACCGAATGGGACGAAGTCACCGCTCGCCTGGAAGCACCGGAAACCGTCGAGGTTCGTCCACGGGTAACCGGGCAGATTGATCGCGTAGCCTTTACTGACGGCGCGCTGGTGAAGAAGGGCGATTTGCTGTTCCAGATTGATCCACGGCCGTTCGAACACGAAGTGCATCGCATCGAGGCGCAACTGCAACAGGCACGCGCCACCCTGGTCCGCACCAGCAACGAAGCGCAGCGCGGCCAGCGCTTGTTGAGCAGCAACGCGATCTCTGCCGAGCTGGCCGACACCCGCACCACCACCGCCCAGGAAGCCCGTGCCGGTGTCGATGCGATTCAGGCGCAGCTCGATCTTGCACGTTTGAATCTTAGTTTCACCCGGGTCACTGCACCGATCAGCGGTCGGGTCAGCCGGGCAGAAATCACCGCCGGCAACATCGTGACCGCCGACACCACACCGCTGACCAGCGTGGTCTCCACCGACAAGGTCTACGCCTATTTCGATGCGGACGAACGCATGTTCCTCAAGTACAGCCTGCTTTCCCGCCAGGGGCAGCGCGGTCAAGCCACGCCGGTGTACATGGGCCTGTCGAACGAGGAGGGCAACAGCCACCTCGGGCAGATGAACTTTGTCGACAACCAGGTCAACCCGAAAACCGGCACCATTCGCGGTCGCGCGGTGTTCGATAACGCTGACGGCCAGTACACCCCCGGTCTGTATGCGCGCTTGAAACTGGTGGGCAGCGCCGCCTATCCCGGCCTGCTGATCAAAGACGAAGCGGTGGGCACGGACCTGGGCAAAAAATTCGTGCTGGTGGTCGATCAGGACAACAAGGCCGTTTATCGCAGCGTCGATCTGGGACCGAAACTTGAAGGCTTGCGCATCGTGCGCAGCGGTCTGCAAAAAGACGATCGTATCGTCATCAACGGCCTGCAGCGCGTGCGGCCCGGCGCGGTGATCGATCCGCAGGATGCCCCGATGGCCAGCCCGGAAACAGTCGTCACACTGGCTCGCCAGCGTCAGGCGATTGAAGCTTCCAACCAGCCGGTTTCCGCCCAGGCACCGGCTCTGGTGAAAGCGGAATCAGCCGCCGCACCTCGCGGATAAGGAGCACCGACATGAAGTTTTCTCAGTTCTTTATCACGCGACCGATCTTCGCGGCGGTGCTGTCGCTGCTGATCCTGATTGCCGGCGCGATCTCGCTGTTCCAGTTGCCGATCAGCGAATACCCGGAAGTGGTGCCACCGACCGTGGTGGTTCACGCCAACTACCCCGGCGCCAACCCGAAAGTTATCGGTGAAACTGTAGCGGCGCCACTGGAGCAGGCGATCACCGGCGTCGAGAACATGTTGTACATGTCCTCACAATCTACGGCGGATGGCCGGCTCACCCTCACCGTGACGTTCGCCCTGGGCACTGATCTGGACAACGCCCAGGTCCAGGTGCAGAACCGTGTGACTCGCACTGAACCCAAGCTGCCCGAGGAAGTGACGCGTATCGGCATCACCGTCGACAAGGCCTCTCCCGAGCTGACCTTGCTGGTGCATCTGGTGTCGCCGGACAAGCGTTACGACATGCTCTACCTGTCGAACTACGCGATCCTCAACGTCAAGGATGAGCTGTCGCGCCTGGACGGTATCGGCGATGTGAAGATGTTCGGTATCGGTGATTACTCGCTGCGTATCTGGCTCGATCCGAACAAGACCGCTTCGCGCAATCTGACCGCAACCGATGTGGTCAACGCGGTGCGCGAGCAGAACCGCCAGGTCGCTGCCGGGCAACTGGGTTCGCCGCCTGCGCCGAATGCCACGAGCTTTCAGATGTCGATCAACTCCCAAGGGCGGTTGGTCAGCGAAGAAGAGTTCGAGAACGTCATTATCCGCAGCGGTCCGGACGGCGAGATCACTCGCCTGAAAGACATCGCCCGGGTCGAGCTGGGTTCCAACCAGTACGCCTTGCGTGCCTTGCTCAACAACGAGGAAGCGGTGGCGATGCCGATCTTCCAGCGTCCGGGCTCGAATGCGATCGACATCTCCAACCAGGTGCGGGCGAAGATGGCGGAGCTGAAGAAGAGCTTCCCGGAAGGCATGGACTACGAGATCGTCTATGACCCGACGATCTTCGTGCGCAGTTCGATCGAGGCGGTGGTTCACACGCTGTTCGAAGCACTGATCCTTGTTGTGCTGGTGGTCATCCTGTTCCTGCAAACCTGGCGTGCCTCGATCATTCCGCTGGTCGCGGTGCCGGTGTCGCTGATCGGTACGTTTGCCGTGATGCATCTTTTCGGCTTCTCATTAAATGCGCTGTCGCTGTTCGGCCTGGTCCTGGCGATCGGGATCGTGGTCGACGATGCGATCGTGGTGGTGGAGAACGTCGAACGGAACATCGAGTCGGGGCTGGAACCGGTCGAGGCGACCAAAAAAGCCATGGGCGAGGTGACCGGTCCGATCATCGCCACGGCGCTGGTGCTGTGTGCGGTGTTCGTACCCGCTGCCTTTATCTCGGGCTTGACCGGGCAGTTCTACAAGCAGTTTGCGTTGACGATCGCTATCTCTACCGTGATTTCGGCGTTCAATTCCCTGACCTTGTCGCCGGCGTTGGCCGCAGTGTTGCTCAAGGCCCACGGCGCGCCGAAGGACCGCTTCTCCAAAGTGCTGGATCGCCTGCTCGGTGGCTGGCTGTTCAAACCCTTCAACCGCTTCTTCGATAAGGCCAGCCATGGTTATGTGATTGCCGTGGCCAAGATCATTCGGGGCAGCAGCGTGGCGTTGCTGGTCTATGCCGGCCTGATCGCGATGACCTACATGGGGTTCAGCACCACGCCAACCGGTTTCGTACCGACCCAGGACAAGAAGTACCTTGTGACCTTTGCGCAACTGCCGGATGCGGCCAGCCTGGATCGCACCGAGTCGGTGATCCGGCGCATGAGCACCATCGCCATGAACGAGCCGGGTTTCGACAGCGCCGTGGCGTTCCCGGGCCTGTCGATCAATGGCTTCACCAACAGCCCGAACGCCGGCATCGCCTTCATTGGCTTGCGGCCGTTCGATGAACGCAAGGATCCGAGTCTGTCAGCCGGGGCGATTTCCACGTCGCTGAACGCCAAGTTTGGCGGGATTCAGGACGCCTACATTGCAGTGTTCCCGCCGCCTCCGGTTCAAGGGTTGGGTACCATCGGCGGTTTCCGTTTGCAGATTGAAGACCGGGGCAACCTGGGTTACGAAGAGCTGTACAAAGAGACCATGAACATCATCGGCAAGAGCCGCAGTGTTCCGGAGCTAGCCAATTTATTCACCAGCTACACCGTCAACGTGCCGCAGGTCGACGCTGCGATTGATCGGGAAAAAGCCAAGATCCATGGCGTGGCCATCAACGACATCTTCGACACATTACAGGTGTACCTGGGCTCACTGTATGCCAACGACTTCAACCGTTTCGGGCGGACCTATCAGGTCAACGTGCAGGCCGAACAGCAGTTCCGCCAGGAACCGGAGCAGATCGGTCAGTTGAAAGTGCGTAACAACAAAGGCGAAATGATCCCGCTGGCCACGTTCGTCAAGGTCAGCCCGACGTCGGGGCCTGATCGGGTCATGCACTACAACGGCTTCATCACCGCGGAAATCAACGGCGGCGCCGCGCCGGGCTACAGCTCCGGTCAGGCCCAGGCGGCGATTGAAAAGCTGCTCAAAGAAGAGCTGCCCAACGGCATGACCTACGAATGGACCGACCTGACCTACCAGCAGATCCTGTCCGGCAACACCGCGTTGCTGGTGTTCCCACTCTGCGTGCTGTTGGCGTTCCTGGTCCTGGCCGCGTTGTATGAAAGCTGGAGCTTGCCATTGGCGGTGATCCTGATTGTGCCAATGACCCTGCTGTCGGCGATTGCCGGGGTGATCATTTCCAAGGGCGATAACAACATCTTCACCCAGATCGGCCTGATCGTGCTGGTCGGCCTGGCTTGCAAGAACGCGATCCTGATCGTCGAGTTCGCCAAGGACAAACAGGAGCAGGGCATGTCCCCGCTGGATGCAGTGCTGGACGCCTGCCGCATGCGGCTGCGGCCGATCCTGATGACGTCCTTCGCCTTCATCATGGGGGTGATTCCGCTGGTGACCTCTACAGGTGCCGGTTCGGAAATGCGCCGGGCGATGGGGGTGGCGGTGTTCTCCGGGATGCTCGGCGTGACCTTCTTCGGGTTGTTGCTGACGCCAGTGTTCTTCGTGCTGATTCGTCGTGCCATCGAGCGCAAAAACGCGCGAAAAGTTACCAAGGCTCACCAGGCAAACGCAGTGAATCCGGAGGCTCATTAATGAACACCTTGAAGCTTTTTTTACCCAGCCTTCTGGTCGTCGCGCTCGCCGCGTGTACGGTGGGCCCCGATTACAAAACCCCTGATACCGCGCCGGCCACTGTCGTGTCGGTCCAGGGCGGGCACTACGATCAATCGCGGTTTGAAACGGTGTGGTGGCAGCAGTTCGATGACCCCACGCTCAACCAATTGGTGAGCAAATCCCTGGAAGGCAACCGCGATCTGCGCGTCGCCTTTGCCCGCTGGAAAGCGGCCCGGGCGATTCGGGATGACGTCAGCAACGACAATTTGCCGGTTGTCACCAGCCGCGTCAGCAGCCAGCAGGGCAAGGGGCAAGTGCCCGGTCAGACCGAAAGCCGCGTCAATCAGGAACGCTACGACCTGGGCCTGGACATGGCCTGGGAAGTCGACTTGTTTGGGCGGATCCAGCGTCAACTGGAATCCAGCGATGCCCAGGAAGACGCCGCCGCAGCGGACTTGTATCAGCTGCGCGTGACCATGATTGCCGAACTGGTGGACGCTTATGGCCAACTACGGGGCTCGCAACTGCGGGAAAAAATCGCCCTGGCCAACCTGAAGAACCAGCAGGATTCCCGTGCCGTGACGGTCAGCCTGCGGGACGCCGGTGTGGGCAATGAACTCGATGTGGTGCGTGCCGATGCGCGTCTGGCGGCGGTCGAGGCTACGGTGCCGCAACTGCAAGCGGAGCAGGTGCGGCAGAAAAACCGCATCGCCACGCTGCTGGGCGAGCGCCCGAATGCCTTGAGCGTGTCGTTGAGTCCCGCCGAGTTGCCGGCCATCGCCAAGGCGCTGCCGATCGGTGATCCCGCCGAACTGCTGCGCCGGCGCCCCGATGTGCTCGCCGCCGAGCGCAGGCTGGCGTCTGCCACGGCTGAAATCGGAGTGGCCACTGCCGACTTGTTCCCGCGGGTGAGCCTGAGCGGCTTCCTCGGCTTCACCGCCGGCCGTGGTTCACAGATTGGCTCCAGCGCCGCCCGGGCCTGGAGCTTGGGTCCGAGCATTACCTGGGCGGCATTTGACCTGGGCAGCGTGCGGGCGCGCATCCGTGGTGCCGACGCCAATGCCGAAGGCGCCCTGGCCACCTATGAGCAGCAAGTGCTGCTGGCGCTTGAAGAGTCTGAAAACGCCTTCAGCGACTATGGCAAGCGTCAGCAACGGTTGTTGTCGTTGATCAGGCAAAGTGAGTCGAGCCGCGCCGCCGCTGACCTCGCGGCCATCCAGTACAAGGAAGGGACCGTGGATTATCTGGTGTTGCTGGATGCGCAGCGCGAGCGGCTCAACGCCGAAGATGCCCAGGCCTTGGGTGAAACAGATCAGTACCGTGGAATCGTCGCGATCTATAAAGCCTTGGGAGGTGGCTGGGACAGCAGTGCTGGCAAGGTAGGGGGGATCAATTGACCGATCGCCAGCAGGCCTCAGCGCAGACTCCACGATACCCCATCCATCGCCAGGCCGTCCCCTGCGTTTACCGAACCGCGTCCTGGCCTTTGTTGTCGTAGCCCGGTCTGCCAGTCGCGCTTGTGTGCGTTGTAGCGCAGGGTCGCGCCGAACAGGGCGTAAGGATCGGCGTCGTATCTGTTTCTCACGGCTCTCATTCCGTGCCACGTAAGTGGGGTTGGCTGCGTGTGGGTCGTGCTCGAGCAGCGTTTGGTCACCCCCCGGCGAGATCATTGTCAGTCTGGCGGAAGCGTAGGTAGAAACGCGTTTCCAGGTTAGGTTGAGGCGATAACCGAAGTTGGCGATGACGCCCTGGCTCTCGCTGGTCGTGTAGTCTTGGTAGCCGTCTGCGCGTGTGTCGGTTATGGCGACGTAGGTTGGTTTGAACGAGGAAGGCTGAAACTTCCTTATGTGGGTTGTATCCGAGCGGCCATCGATCCCGAGCGGTAGAGGGCTGGAGAGTATCTGTTCATGGTCTACCAGCCCGAAGAGTTGCCTGCGGTGGCCGATATTCGTCGGACGCGAGATGTGAGTCTCGTTTCCCGCTCCAAGCATTAAAAAATGGATCTCTGAAAAGAGGTCCATTTTCTTTCGTCCAAAGAAAAGTCTTTCTTTGGCTGTCCCTGTCGAAGTGTTTTCACATTCCAATGAGTGAAGCCCGGGGGGGCACAGCGCCCCCCAGGCAAGTTACGTTCATGGCATTTCCGGCAGCTCTTGAGGACGCAGATCGAACACCAGCACTTCGGCATCCACGCCGTTGCTCAAGGTCAGCGCCTGTTCATCCCGAACACGCACACCATCGCCTTCCTGCAATTGCACGCCGTTGAGTTCGACATTGCCCCGAGCCACATGCACATAAGCGTAGCGATTGGCGGCGAGCGTGAGGCTGGCGGTTTCCTTGCCGTCGATCAGGCCGGCATAGACCCGGGCATCCTGACGCACCCGCAGCGAACCGTTGGCCCCATCGGGGGAGATGATCAGTTGCAGGCGACCGCGTTTCTTCTGCGTGCTGAAGTGCTCTTGTTGATAACGCGGTTTGGCGCCGCTGACGTCCGGTACGATCCAGATTTGCAGGAAGTGCACCGGCCGGGTCGCCGAGTGATTGTATTCACTGTGGGCCACGCCGCTGCCGGCGCTCATCAATTGCACGTCGCCGGGGCGGATCACCGAACCTGTGCCTAAAGTGTCCTTGTGTTCCAGGGCACCCTCGAGCACATAGGAGAAAATCTCCATGTCCCGGTGCGGGTGTTGGCCAAAGCCTTTACCGGCTGCCACGCGGTCATCGTTGATCACCAACAGGTCGGAAAAACCCTGCTCCCGCGGATTGCGGTAGTTGGCAAAGGAAAAGGTATGGAACGACTTCAACCAACCGTGATTGGCCGCGCCGCGATCAGAGGCTTTGCGAAGGGTCAGCATGATGAAATCTCCTGTTTGGGACGAGAGTTCGTCCGAGTGAGGAGAAGGTTAATGTTTACCGGCGAGTGCAATAAGTAGATGAAAATTGAAATACTGTCTCGATCAGGTTGACAGTTATGTGAGCGGGTTCATGTATTCTTGTTGTTACAAATGGCCATAATGTTCAGTGCTGACGCTACGTTTCCTATTTCTTTGATATCAGTGATTTCCAACCCATGAAAACCGTGGCAATGGTGCTGTTTCCAGACTTTCTCCTGCTCGACATGGCCGGGCCCATGGAGGTGTTTTCCATCGCCAACCGTTATCTGGAGCCGGGCGACCGTTATCAGCTGTCGACGATCGGCACCGAACATGGCGCGTTGCGCGCATCCAACGGCGTCAGCGTTCAGGCCGATGTGCATATAGACCAGGCCTGCGACAGCTATGACTTGCTGCTGGTGCCGGGTGGTCCGGGGGCCTACAACGAAAAACATCCACTGTTGCTCGACTGGCTGCGGGGTGCCGTCAGTCGGTCGGCCGGTTATGGCTCGATCTGCACGGGGGCGTTCATATTGGGGCATGCCGGTTTGCTGGACGGTTATCGGGTGACGACTCACTGGCATTACACGGAGCGGTTGATTCGAGCCTTCCCCAAGGCGACGGTGAAGACCGATCAGATTTACGTCGAGGATCGCAACCTGATCAGCTCTGGCGGGGTCACCGCCGGTATCGACCTGGCACTGGCGGTGGTCGCTCAGGATCACGGCAAGAAAATCGCCCAGGACGTGGCCAAGGTATTGCTGGTGGTGATGAAACGCCAGGGCGGACAGGCACAGTTCAGCCCATTGATGGCTGCGGTGGCACCCCAGGAAACGCCGGTGACCCGGGTGCAGAACCATGTGCTCGAACACCTTGATGAAGCCTTCAGCGTCGAACGCATGGCCAGCCTGGTGAACATGAGTGCGCGGCATTTCGCTCGGGTGTTTGCCCGGGAAGTGAACATTACGCCCATGGAGTTTCTGCAAAGCGCGCGCATCGATTGCGCCAGGAACCTGCTGGAAACCAGTGACCTGCCGCTCAAGACTGTCGCCTACAAGAGCGGCTTCGGCAGCGTGCGGCACATGCGTTTTCTGTTCAGTGAAAAACTGGGTTTGACCCCCGCCCAGTACCGCGAACAGTTCAGTTAAAGCGTTCTTGTCCGTCCTGCGCACCGCAATGGCCGTGACGCTCCCTCCATCGCCGTTGTACCGTCACTCATGCCTGCCAAGATACTCGTGAACTCTTGGCAGCGGAGGTGCGGGAGCCTGGGCGAACATGTGCAACGGATGATTCCGTGCCTTGAGTCGGGTCAGGTTTTGAGCACGTGAACATGTATGAACAGCCTCAGAGATTTAAACAGCGATACGGTACTGCGGTTCGGCCCGTACACGTTCCACCCGAGTCAACGGTTGGTCCTGGAAGGTGATCGGCCTCTACGCGTGGGGGGACGGGCACTGGATATCCTCCAGGTACTGGTCGAGCGCGCGGGTAGCGTGCTCAGCAAGGAAGAACTGATTGCCCACGTCTGGCCGACTTCGGTGGTCGAGGAGATCAACCTGCGCGTGCACATCGCTGCACTGCGTCGGGCCCTCGGCGACGGCCAGAACGGGCGGTGCTACATCGTTAATATTCCCCAGCGCGGTTATAGCTTCATCGCCCCAGTGCAGCGCGAGTCGGACGGGATGCAGGTTTCGATCGAGACCGTTCAGCAGCCCCGGCACAACCTGCCGACACGGATCACGCCGGTGACCGGCCGAGATTCGATCGTTGGCAGTCTGGTCCGACAGTTACCGGTTCGCCGTTTCATGACCCTGGTCGGCCCCGCTGGTATCGGCAAGACCACGGTGGCCTTGCGCGTGGCCGAGCTGCTGTTGCAACACTATCGCGATGGCGTCTGGATCGTTGATCTGGCGGCAATCGATGACCCAGCGCGGCTCGTCGATCATCTGAATCACACCCTTGAGCTGGACGTTGGCCTGGATGCCCTGGCGCAGCGGCATGCATTGCTGGTGTTCGACAATTGCGAGCACCTGCTCGAACGTTGCCGATCGGTGGTGGAGGGCCTATTGGTTTCGGCGCCACGGCTATCGATCCTGGCCACCAGCCGCGAACCGCTGCAGGTGGCGGGAGAAACGATCCAGCGTTTGCCAGCCCTGGCGGTGCCGCCGATGTCAGCGCTGTATTGTGTTACCGAGGCTATGGGCTATTCGGCGGTGCAGCTGTTTGTCAGCTGTGCCCGCGCCCGTCAACAAGGGTTTGCTCTGCGCGAACAGGACCTCAAGGCCGTGCGTGAAATCTGTCGGCGCCTGGACGGTTTGCCCCTGGCCATCGAACTGGCGGCGGCGCAGATCGATGCGCTGGCGCTGGTGGGGCTGCAAGCACAACTGGACAACTGTTTTCAGCTGCTGACTCAAGGTCGGCGCACAGCCGTGCCACGGCATCAGACGCTCAAGGCCGCGCTGGACTGGAGCTATGAGCGGCTGAGCCTGCTGGAGCAAATCGTGTTGCAGCGTTTGGCGGTGTTCAAAATGGCTTTCACCCTGGACGCGGCCATTAGCGTGATCAGTTGTGCCGTGCTGCGGCCCACCAGCGTAGTGGAAGTGGTGGAGCGACTGGCGGCGAAATCACTGCTGTCGGTGGAGCAGGGCAGCGGCGTGGCGCGTTACCGCTTTCTCAACACCACCCGCACTTACGCGCTGGAGAAGCTCGAACACAGTGGTGACTTGCGGGCCTTCGAAATGCGTTACACCCGCTACGTCAGCCGGGCACGCTGGGTTTCAGGCGGGCCGGTGTCGTTGCAGCTCGTCGAGCAGATGACGTACTTTGGTTAGGTCTGGCGTGGCAAAGCCTTCGGTGAACCGGTTGTAGATCGGCGCCAGCAGGTCATGGGCTTGTTGGAAGTGACCTTGACGCTGCCAAAGCTGGGCCAGTGACGTGGCAGTGCGCAGTTCCCAGGCCAGAGCACCCTGAGCTTTTGCCACCGCCAGCGCCTTGAGCAGAACGGTCTCGGCTGCGCTCTGGCAGTTTTCTGCAAGTAGAGCATCCGCTCTGGCCCGAAGGATTTCCGCCGTGCTCCAGCCCGCCGCACCGTTTTCGGCCCGTGCCAGCAAGGCGTCATCGACGAAACCAATATCCAGGGTGACCATGATTTCCTTGATCAGCCCGGCGCCGGGTTGCGGGTTCGAATGTGCATCATCGCCATCGATCACCTGCGCATAGTTCCGGGCCCAGTTGTAGAACAGCAGCACTGAATGTTTTTGTGCTTGCTCGAACAGCAGGCGCAAGAGTTCGCGGGCAGTTTGAGTGTCGCCGTTGTAGTGGGCGATCAGGCAACCGGACAGTGCCAGGGTGTAGCAGATGGACGTGCAGTGGTTGATCTGGATCGCAATGTCCAGCGCCTGACGGGCGGTGCGCCAGGCCTTTTCGGGATGGCCCTGCAACCAGAGGATCCGCGCCAGAATGGTCAGGGCGGCGACGCTCTGGTCGTACTGGACGCCAAAGCCGTGGGTGAAGCGATTGAGGTGCCCGCTCTGGGCCATGCGCTGAATGACCTGTTCAGCATTCTCCCGTGCCAGTTGCTGATCCCCGACAAAGTGCAGCGCCAGCACCCGCAAACGGTGAGTACTCAGGGACACAACGGCGTCGCCTTGCAAACCCAGCCGATCGAATTGCAGGCTCTGTTCCAGGGCCGTTTGGTAGTTGCCGCAACTGAGATTGACCGCCATGTGCCCGGACACGGCTCTGAGCTGACCGGCCACGTCGTTGCAGCGTTCGGCCAGGGTTCTGGCGGTCACAAAGGCTTCGACGGTTTCGGCGGTGCCGCCCTGGGTGTGGTAGCAGGAGCTGCCGAGGGCGAGCTTGAGGGCCATTTTCAGACGAGGGCAGGGCTCGGGCGTCAATTCGAGCAGCGCCAAGGCCTTGCGCACGTACACGCCGTGTTCCTTGAGCAGCGACAGTTCCTGCCAGAGTGGCGTCGAAACCGAAGCCAGTCGGATCGCCACAGCCTGCGGCCCATGAGCGTTCAAGCCCCAGTCGAGGGCCGAGCGGATGTCTTCCAGACTGCGGGCGTAACGCTCGATCCATACATCGGTCTGGATGTGCTCCCAGTCGTTCTGGGCCTGATGCATCAAGGCCCGGCAGCACTCGGCGTGGCGCTCCAGGGTGTCTGGCAAATCATTGGCCTGGTCGAGTTTTTCCAGGGCATAGCTGCGGGTGGTGTCGAGCAGGCGGTAGAACACCTGCTCGTCGCCGACCTCAACGTTCAGCAGTGACTTGGCCACCAGTTGCGTGATCGAGCCAAACACCTCGCTGGGCTCGATGTGTTCGCCGACAATCACCGCGGCCGCCGATTCCAGCGTGAAACCACCCCTGAACACACCCAGTCGGCGCAGGCAGATTTGTTCGCAGGTACTCAGCAGCTCGAAGCTCCAGTCGAGTGTTGCGCGCAGGGTCTGATGCCGTCCCAGCGTTGTCTGACAGCCCTGTGTGAGCAGACGAAAACTGCCTTGCAATTGCGTCAGCAATCCGCTCAGGCCAAGGTTGCCCACTTGCGCTGCGGCCAGTTCGATCGCTAAAGGAATGCCGTCCAGGCGGCGGCAAATCTCGATCACCAGAGGTAGCTCGTTATCGGTCAGTTCGAAACTGTCATGACTGGCCATCGCCCGTTCGACGAACAATTGCACAGCCGAAAAGCTCAAGGCCTGGATGCGGTCCAGTGCGGTGATGGGCGGTGGGCAGTCCAGAGACTCCAGGCGCTGAACGAATTCGCCTTCGACCCGCAGGCTCTCGCGACTGGTGGCCAGAATGTTCACATCGGGCGCGCCACGCAGGATGCTTTCGCTGAGCAACGCAATGGCGTCGATCAGATGCTCGCAGTTGTCGATCACCAGCAGCATCTGCCGCTCGCGCAGGAAGGTCGCGAGACCGGTCATCGGTTCAGCGTCATGCAACGACAGGTCCAGCAGCGTCGCCAGGTGGGGGACGATCATCAACGGATCGCTGACCGGGGCCAGGTCCAGCAGGCGAATACCGTCCCGGTAGCGACCGATCAGTTGTTCGGCGACGCGCAGTGCCACCGTGGTCTTGCCGATACCGCCTGGGCCGACGAGGGTGATGAAGCGTTGGTGTGGCAAGTGCATCACAAGACTGTCGACCAAGGCTTGGCGACCAATCATGCGAGTCCGACGAATGGGCAGGTTATGGCCGCTTTGCTCGTGCCCGCCGCTCACGGGACGTTGGTCGAAGTGTTCCACCGAGTATGGCGCGACAAAGCTGTAACCACGTTGGGCCACGGTGACGATGTAGCGCTGGCCGGCCTGACCGTCGCCGAGGGCTTTGCGCAGCGCCGCCATGTGCACTCGCAGGTTGATGTCTTCCACCACGCTTTTGGGCCACACCCGCGCGATCAGTTGCTGCTTGCTGACCACATCCCCGGCGTGCTCCAGCAGGATCAACAGAATGTCCATGGCGCGCCGACCCAGGCGCAGGGGCTGGTCGGCCTCCAGCACCAGACGTTGTCCGGGGTAGATCCGGTAAGGGCCGAAATGCACAGCCTGTTCGGGGGAAAGGGTCAACGGGTCACTCCTGCTTGCATCCGTCTATCACGCGGTATCCGAGCATGTTCCTCAGATTTTTTCGTCAGCGCAACGCGGTGGCCGAGCGACTATCCGGTGTGCGCATCGGCTGCAGCGTTGCCGGTACCGTTCGCAGCTCCGTATTTACTGGGTGCGGCGGTGGCAAAGGGGTGAGTCGGGTCTTTGGTGCACCGTTGAAAATTAACAACGTTTAACTCGTCCTGCGTCCGATTTACGCCCAAAAATCCAATACTTCAAGTCCATCAACCGAAGGCACCGGTCGTTGTGCTTCGTGCAGCAAAAAGGATAAACACTTCTGGAGGATGCCGGAATGAGCAACGTGGTGGTGGTCTATCACAGTGGCTACGGGCACACCCGGGTCATGGCCGAAGCCGTGGCCCAAGGCGTGGAGCGGCACCTGGGCAGTACCTGCCGACTGATTCCGGTCGAGGAAGTGGACGAACACTGGGACTGCTTGCACCGCGCCGACGCGATCATCTTCGGCGCCCCGACTTACATGGGCAGCGCCTCGGCGCCGTTCAAAGGCTTCATGGAGGCTACTGCGTCGTTCTACCTGGCCCAGCCCTGGCGCGACAAATTGGCCGCTGGGTTCACCAACTCCGGCTGCCTGTGCGGCGACAAGCTCAACACCTTACTGCAGATGGCGGTGTTCGCCGCTCAGCACTCAATGATCTGGGTCGGTCTCGACCTGCTGCCGGCGCGCTCCAGCGCTGGCGTGTTCGATGGGCAATTGAATCGCCTGGGCAGTTCCCTGGGGGCCATGGCCCAGTCGAATGTCGAACAGTCCCCGGACCATGCGCCACCTCTCGAAGATCGCTGCACCGCCGCGCACTTGGGCGAGCGGGTAGCGCGCCTGGCCGAACGAATGGGCCATCTATCGGTTTGATTCACCCAAACACCCCGACCCCTTAGTTAAGGAGCAATCGCCATGAGTACATTCACCACCCGCGACGGTACAGAGATTTACTACAAGGACTGGGGCACCGGTCAGCCCATCGTTTTCAGCCACGGTTGGCCGTTGAATGCCGACAGCTGGGAATCTCAGATGATTTTCCTGGCGTCCAAGGGCTACCGGGTCATCGCCCATGACCGCCGTGGTCACGGCCGCTCCAGCCAGCCCTGGTTCGGCAATGAAATGGACACCTACGCCGACGACCTCGCGCAGTTGATCGAGCTGCTGGATCTGCAAAACGCGGTGCTTTTCGGTTTCTCCACCGGCGGCGGCGAAGTGGCGCGCTACATCGGTCGACACGGCACCGGACGGGTCGCCAAGGCCGGGCTGATTTCCTCGGTGCCACCGCTGATGCTCAAGACCGAAGCCAATCCAGGCGGCCTGCCGATGGAAGTGTTCGACGGTCTGCGTCAGGCGTCCCTGGCGGACCGTTCGCAGCTGTACAAAGACGTCGCCAGCGGGCCGTTCTTTGGTTTCAACAAGCCTGACGCCAAGCCTTCTCAGGGCATGATCGACTGGTTCTGGATGCAGGGCATGACCGCCGGACACAAGAGCGCCTATGACTGCATCAAGGCGTTCTCCGAAACCGACTTCACCGAAGACCTGCTCAAGTTCGACGTGCCGACTCTGGTGGTGCATGGCGATGCTGACCAGATCGTACCGATCGAAGCCTCCGGCATCGCCTCGGCCAAACTGGTCAAGGGCTCGAAACTGCTCGTCTACCCCGGCGCGCCCCATGGGCTGACTGATACTCACAAGGATCAGCTCAACGCCGACCTGCTGGCGTTCCTCAAGGCCTGATCAAAATCAAAAGATCGCAGGCTGCGGCAGCTCCTACGGGTGTACACATATCTGTGTAGGAGCTGGCGCAGCCTGCGATCTTTTGCTGTTGAGAGAGGGTAGAGCACGCATCGCCTGACAGCGCCAGGCGAAAGGCGTGATGCCTTCGCAGCGGGTGAAAATGTGGCAGAAGTGCGCCTGGTCGCAGAAGCCGCATTCCAGGCTGATTTGCGTCAGGGTCATGTCGGTGTTCTGGATCAGTTGCTTGGCCCGGGCGATGCGTTGGCAACGAATCCAGTCCTGGGGTGACAGGCCCGTGCTGCACTTGAAGGTACGGGAGAAATGACTGCGCGACATCGCGCAGGCCCGGGCCAGTTCGGTGACTTCCAGGGTTTCGCTGAGGCGCTCGAGGATCAACTGCTTGACCAGGCTTTCCCGCCAGGGGCTGAGGCCGCCAGTGGTGGATTTTCGCGTTTGCGTGGCTGATGCGTGGGCGGCGTTGTGCTGAACGTGGGCCATGGCAAATGTCCGGGTCGGTGGGAATGCGCTGGCGCACTGCACGGTGGGTCAGCACCATCCCTTTTGGAATAACAGGTATGCGTAGAAGGCTTGATTGTTGGTCGCAGGGCTTTGGCTTGCGAGTTAAACGTTGTTAATTCCTCCGGTTAACAGCGCGCGCAAACCTATGATTGAGTAAAGTCCAAAAGACTTTGCCAGGCTGGAAAAACACCATGGAACCGTACCTATGAACCGTAGCGATCTGCGCCGCGTCGATATGAACCTGTTGGTGATTTTCGAGGCTCTGATGTTCGAAAAGAATCTGACCCGGGTCGCCGAAAAACTCTTTATGGGGCAGCCAGCCGTGAGCGCCGCGTTGGGGCGGTTGCGTGATCTGTTCGACGATCCGCTGTTGCTGCGCAACGGTCGCGGCATGGAGCCGACGGCACGGGCGCTGGCGATTCTCAAGGAGCTGCAACCGGCGATGGACACCATCTGCGGGGCGGTCAGCCGGGCCAGGGAGTTTGATCCGGCTACCAGTTGTGATGTGTTTCGCATTGGTCTGTCGGACGACGCCGAGTTTGGCTTGTTTCCGTCGCTGTTGAGCCATCTGCGGGAGGAGGCGCCGGGAATCATTGTGGTGGTGCGCCGGGCCAATTATTTGCTGATGCCGGCGTTGCTGGCGTCCGGGGAAATTTCAGTCGGGGTCAGTTACACCACCGAACTGCCGGCCAATGCCAAACGCAAGAAACTGCGGGATATCCCGTGCAAAGTGCTGCGCGCAGACAACCGGCCTGGAGCACTGACGCTGGATGAGTACTGTGAGCGGCCCCATGCGATGGTGTCGTTTTCGGGGGATTTGAGCGGCAACATTGATCTTGATCTGGCCAAGGTGGGTCGCACCCGACGGGTGGTGTTGGGGGTGCCGCAGTTCAGTGGGTTGCGGGCGTTGCTCGCCGGGACTGAAATGATCGCTACCGTTCCCGACTACGCCGCCTGCGCGCTGGTCGAAGGCTGTGCCTTGAGGGCCGAAGATCCGCCGTTTCCCATCGATGAGGCACAGTTGTCGATGGCCTGGAGCGGGGTGCACGACAATGATCCGGCGGAGCGATGGTTGCGGTCGCGGATTACTCAGTTCATGTCCGAGCCGCTGAATATTCCAGCTTCATAGCGGGAAAAACTCCTGCCAGAAACCGCTTTTGTGGCGAGGGAGCTTGCTCCCGCTGGGTCGCGTAGCGGCCCCAAAACCAACCACCGGGATTCATCAGGTAGAACACATCAGCCGGTTCTACGACAGCCGCGCCCGAGCGCGGACCGGCCGGCGCGAGCAACCCCGCTCGCCACAGGAAAGTGTCGGGCTCAAGTCCGCTCGCAAAGAGAGCACATACGTTCAATTTTCCCCTCCCTCACACCGGCATTATCGAATCAAGTCCTGGCGCATCGACGCCGCTGGTTTTCACTTGTGCTTGCGCACAATTTCCGTTTCGCCGGAGCCTTTCGTTATGCCTGAATCCAATCGATTCGACCCTGCAACCACCCACCCGGTGCGCGGCTTCGAAGAAGTCGTGACCCTGGTCGTCAAACACCGGGTCAAGGCCGGTTTTGAAGTGCCCTATGAAGCCTGGCTGCGGCGGATTGTCGGTATTGCCGGGCAGAGCGAGGGGCATTTGGGGGTGGATGTGATTCGCGGCAAGAGCGCCGGCCTGGACATGTTTACCTGCGTGCTGCGGTTTTGCTCTACCGAGGCGATGCAGCGCTGGCTCGATTCGCCGCAACGGCTGGAGCTGGTCAACGAAGCCGAGCCGATGCTGGCGGATGGGGACCAGACCGAGGTCAACCCGGTCAAGGAATTCTGGTTCGCGCCACAGGCCGATGCCGGTTCGCCACCGCCGCGCTGGAAGCAGGCCGTGGTGACGCTGCTGGTGATCCTGCCGCATACCTTGCTGGTGCCGCTGATCTGGGGCCCGCTGCTCAAGCTCAACGCCTTTCTGTCCAATTACGTGGTTGCCACTTTTCTGATCACCGTGACCATTGTGGTTTCGGTGGTGTACCTGTTCATGCCCAGGGCGACGCGTCTGTTCGCGCCGTGGCTGAAAGCCGGACAACCTCATTCCACTCTGCCTGAGGAAAACCAATGAACGCCGATCTGATTCTATTCAATGGCCAGTTTCATACCGTTGACCGTGAAAAACCCCTCGCCAGTGCGGTCGCGATCACCAATGGCCGCTTCGTCACGGTGGGTACCGATGCCGAGGCCATGGCCCTGCGCGGTTCGGGCACTCAGGTCATTGACCTCAAGGGCCGCTGCGTCATCCCTGGGCTCAACGACTCGCACTTGCACCTGATCCGGGGTGGTTTGAACTACAACCTCGAACTGCGCTGGGAAGGCGTGCCGTCCCTGGCCGATGCCCTGCGCATGCTCAAGGACCAGGCCGATCGCACGCCGACGCCGCAATGGGTGCGGGTGGTCGGTGGCTGGAACGAATTCCAGTTCGCCGAAAAGCGCATGCCGACGATTGAAGAACTCAACCAGGCTGCGCCGGATACGCCGGTGTTCGTTTTGCACTTGTACGACCGCGCCTTGCTCAACCGCGCAGCGCTCAAGGTTGTCGGTTACACGCGCAACACGCCGAACCCTCCGGGTGGCGAGATTGTGCGCGACGCCAACGGCGATCCGACCGGCATGTTGGTGGCCCGTCCGAACGCGATGATTCTTTACTCGACCTTGGCCAAAGGGCCGAAGTTGCCGCTGGAATATCAGGTCAACTCGACCCGTCAGTTCATGCGTGAACTCAATCGTCTGGGCCTGACCAGCGCCATCGATGCGGGTGGTGGTTTCCAGAATTACCCGGACGATTACGCAGTGATCGAGCAGTTGGCCAAGGACCAGCAACTGACGATTCGCATCGCTTATAACCTGTTCACCCAGAAGCCCAAGGAAGAGCTGACCGACTTCAAGAACTGGACCAGCAGCGTCACCCTGCATCAGGGCGATGATTACCTGCGCCACAACGGTGCCGGTGAAATGCTGGTGTTTTCGGCGGCGGATTTCGAGGACTTCCTCGAACCGCGTCCGGACTTGCCGCAGACCATGGAACAGGAACTGGAGCCGGTGGTTCGCCACTTGGTCGAGCAACGCTGGCCGTTCCGTCTGCACGCCACTTACAACGAATCCATCAGCCGCATGCTCGATGTGTTCGAGAAGGTCAATCGCGACATTCCGTTCAACGGTTTGCCGTGGTTCTTCGACCACGCCGAAACCATCACTCCACAGAACATCGAGCGCGTGAAGGCGCTGGGTGGCGGCATCGCGATTCAGGATCGCATGGCGTTCCAGGGGGAATACTTCGTCGACCGTTACGGCAGCAAAGCCGCCGAGCACACCCCGCCGATCAAACGCATGCTCGCCGAGGGCGTGCCGGTTGGTGCGGGCACCGACGCCACACGCGTTTCCAGCTATAACCCGTGGACCTCGCTGTACTGGATGGTCAGCGGCCGCACCGTCGGTGGTCTGGCGTTGTACGAGGAAGGCTTGCCGCGCACCACTGCGCTGGAACTGTTCACCCACGGTAGCGCCTGGTTCTCGTCCGAACAGGGCAAGAAGGGCCAGATCAAGGTCGGGCAACTGGCGGACGTGGCAGCGTTGAGCGCGGACTTCTTCAGCATCGAGGAAGAAGCGATCAAGTGGATCGAGTCGGTACTGACGGTGGTCGGCGGCAAGGTTGTGTACGCCGCCGGCGACTTCGAAAAACTCGGGCCGGCCAGCGTGCCGGTGCTGCCGGACTGGTCGCCGGTGATGAAAGTCCCCGGCCACTGGCGCCCGAATTCGCCGATGCAGGCTCAGGTCCACCATTGCAGCGGCCCGTGCGCGGTGCATACGCACAGCCATGAAAAGGCGCGCTATTCGAATGCGCCGGTCAGCGATTTCGCCGGTTTCTGGGGCGCGTTCGGCTGTTCCTGCTTCGCCTTCTGATTCAGAAACAAAGCGCCGGTCTTCGTGACCGGCGCTCCCCCGCAACAACCATCCATCGAGGAGTTTCGCATGAGCAACGTTCCTTACTCGCGTTTGAACAAAGACGATGCCGTAGTGCTGTTGGTCGACCACCAGACCGGTCTGATCTCGCTGGTGCAGGATTTCAGCCCGAACGAGTTCAAGAACAACGTCCTGGCGCTGGGCGACATCGCCAAGTTCTTCAACCTGCCGACCATCCTTACCACCAGTTTCGACAGCGGCCCGAACGGCCCGATCGTGCCGGAACTCAAAGAGCAATTCCCTGACGCGCCGTTCATTGCCCGCCCTGGCCAGATCAACGCCTGGGACAACGAAGACTTCGTCAAAGCCATCAAGGCTACCGGTCGCAAGCAACTGATCATCGCCGGTGTGGTGACTGACGTGTGCGTGGCGTTCCCGACCCTGTCGGCGATTGCTGAAGGTTTTGAAGTGTTCGTGGTTACCGATGCTTCCGGCACCTTCAACACCACTGTGCAACAAGCAGCGTGGGCGCGGATGTCGGCCGCCGGTGCGCATCTGTTGAACTGGTTCGCGGTGGCTTGCGAGCTGCAAGTTGACTGGCGTAATGACATGGAAGGTCTGGCGAACCTGCTGTCTCAGCGCCTGCCGAACTATCGCAATTTGATCAATAGCTATACCAAGTTCACTGCCAAGTGATCCGCTGAAAAAAATGCCCGCCGATGTGCGGGCATTTTTGTGTTCAACGTTTTTGCAACCACCCCAGAAACCCACCTTTCCTGATCGGCACAGGCTTGGCCATCAACGCCAGCCGACTGTTCTGTTGCCGTACTGCCTGCAATTTGTTCAACGCCTGGCCCACTTCGCTGCGCTGCTCCATGCACTGGCGAGTCAGGTTCTTGTCGAGACGGTAGATGATGGAGGATGTCAGCGCGGTGAACGTCGCCTGGGACGGTGTATCGGCAAGGATGCTCTGTTCGCCCATGACTTCGCTCGGCCCCATGCGGCCTGCCTCGGCCAGGCCATTGCCGTCGGACACGCTGGCGCTGACGACACCGGTGGCAATCACAAACAGGCTGTCCGGCACTTCGTCCAGATCCAGCACCACCTGGCCGGCGCTGTACTGCTGCGGCACCATCGATTCAGCGAGGCGGTCACGTTCCTCATGGCTAAGCGAGCGAAAAATCTTCACTTCATCGAGCAACGCGCGGGCGCGGCTCGAGGGTTCGATGACGCCGTCCGGATGCCGCGAGATGCCCGCCGCTTCAAGGTGCCGATGGGCGAGGTCGAACAGTTGATTGCGCACGTCGCCTTTCTTGCCCAGTTCGGCGATGAAACCGCTGGCCACGTATTCGGACATTTCTTCACCGGCCTCTTTGAGCAGCGCTTTCGGCGCCGGATCGAGCAACAGACTGCTGCTGCCTTGCAGAGTACGCTCGAGGGCATCGAGCACCCGGCGCGGACGGATGTGGTTCGGCACCATGATGCTGATCGACACGCCGTGCAGGTTGGTCGGGCGGCTGAGGTTGACGATCTTGGCCTTGGCCGCCACCGAGTTTGGCACCACGGCCAGGGTGCCAGCGCTGGTCAGCAGATGGGTGGCGCGCCAGTCGATATCGAGCACCTTGCCTTCGACGCCGTCGATCATCACGAAATCGTCCACCTGATAGGGCTTGGTGGTGTTGAGCACGATGCCGGAGAAGACGTCGCTCAACGTACTCTGCAACGCCAGACCGACCACGATGGCAACCACCCCGGAGGTCGCGAGCAGGCCTTTGACCGGCAGCTCCAGCACATACCCGGCGGCAGCGACTATAGCGGCCAGGAACACCAGCGCACCGATCACGTCCTGCAACAACCGACCGCTGTGACCGATGCGGCGCATCAGGGCCAGACCGATCACTTCGGTCAGCACCCGCGCGGCGTACAGCCACCAGAGAATCCCCAGTGCCGTGGCGCCCAGTTGTGCAACATGGTCATCGGCGAACAACGGCGCCTGCAACGGGCTGACGCCGGCGTTGATGACCAGCGCACTGAACGCCAGAAACAACACCAGACGCACGCCGACCCGCGGGGCGCGGTGCTTGAACGGGGCGAGGTGCCAGAGCAGAGCGTCGAGCACCAGAAGCAGGGCGCTCCAGGACAGCAGGTGGGCAAACATGAAAGTCATGGAATAGCTCCGCCGGAAAAGAGTGAATGGCTCGCACCGGATGGTGGAAAAAAAGCCCTTCGCCCCACATCGCTGTGGGGGAAGGGCCCTGACTTAGTTCAGATGGGTCTTGAGCTCAGCCGCCGCTTGTCGCACTGCTGCCTTCACTTCAGGTATCTGACTCAGCGGATTGAGCAGGCCAAAGTCATGAATCATCCCGTTGTAGCGCACCGAGGTCACCGGTACGCCGGCTGCATCGAGGTGGCGGGCGTAGCCTTCGCCTTCGTCACGCAGCACGTCGAATTCGGCGGTCTGCACCAGCGCGGCAGGCAGGCCCTTGAGCTGTTCGGCGCTGGCATTCAATGGCGAGGCATGGATCTGCGCGCGCTCGGCCGGGTTGGTGGTGTAGTTGTCCCAGAACCACTGCATCATGCCTTTGGTCAGGAAGTGGCCTTCAGCAAACTGCTGGTACGAGCCGTTATCGAACCCGGCGTTGGTCACCGGCCACATCAGCAACTGGAAGCGCAGGGCCGGGGTGTTCTGTTCCTTGGCCATCAACGCCACCACCGCCGCCATGTTGCCGCCGACACTGTTGCCGGCCACCGCCAGACGCTTGCTATCGACACCGATGTCCTTGCCGTGCTCGGCCACCCATTTGGTGGCGGCGTAGGCCTGGTTGATCGCGGTCGGGTAGTGCGCTTCCGGCGACGGGGTGTAATCGACGTACACGGCAACTGCCCCGGAGCCCACCACCAGATCGCGAATCAAGCGTTGGTGGGTCGGGAAGTCGCCCAGCACCCAACCGCCACCGTGGAAGAACATGAACACCGGCAACTCGCCCTTGACCTTGGCCGGGCGCAGCACTTTCAGGTTGATCGTCTGGCCGTCGACCTTGATCGCCTTGTCGCTGACTTCAACACCGGACAGATCGACTTTCACCGAGGCCTGGGCACCGGTCAGCACCGCGCGGGCGTCTTTCGGGCTCAGTTGTTCCAGCGGTTTGCCACCGCCGGCGGCGAGGGCATCGAGGAAGGCCTGGGTGTTGTGTTCGACACCGGGGCTGCCGGCGGCGAAAGCGTTGCCGATGGACAGGGTGAGGAGGGAAGCGGTGAGGGTTTTCTTGAGGCTCATGGTCAATTCCTTTTTCAATCGTTTGAGTTTTTATGCCTTGGGATCGGGCTGCTGTGGCGCTGGGGTTCAGGCCTCAGCAACACCGTGAGCACAGATTAATGAGGTGCCTGAAAGTGAAAAAGCGGCTATAAAGCGTTTAACTGTCAACCAGAGAGTGACAATGAACCCGTTCGAAGACATGCGTATTTTTTGCCAGGTCATGGACTCCGGCAGCTTCACGGCGGCGGCCGATCAGTTGGGCCTGTCCAAGCAGTTCGTCAGCCGCCGGCTGATGCAATTGGAGGAGCGCCTCGGCGTGCGCCTGCTCAACCGCTCGACCCGGCGGCTGGATGTCACGCCCCTGGGGCAGAGTTATTACGAGTCGGCCCTGCGTCTGCTCAGCGAAGTCGAACACGTGGAGCAGGGCATCGCCGGGCAGACCGCCGAGCCACGCGGCACCATTCGCTTGAGCGCGCCGCTGTCGTTCGCGGTGGCGCACTTGGGGTGCCTGCTGCCGGTGTTTTTGCAGCGCTATCGCGACGTCACGGTGGAAGTGGACTTGAGTGATCGTCCGGTGGATTTGCTCAGTGAAGGCTACGACCTGGCATTGCGCATCGGCGTGCTGGAAGACTCGACGCTGATCGCCCGACGCCTCGCCGCCATCCAGCGGGTGTACTGCGCCAGCCCGGCCTACCTGGCCGAGCGCGGTACGCCGATTCACCCCGAAGACTTGCACAGCCATGACTGCCTGCCTTACGGCCACGGTCGCCAGGTGCAATGGCGGTTCGAAGGACAGGGCAAACCATTGACCGTGAACGTCACCGGAAGGATGCGGGTCAACAACGGTGAGTTGCTCAAGGATGCGGCCATCGCCGGCATGGGCATTACTTATTTGCCGACCTTCATTGTCGGCTCGGCCTTGAAGGACGGGCGGCTGGTGCCGGTGCTGGACAGCTTCCGCCCCGAGCCGTTGACGTTATCGGCGGTCTATCCGCAGCATCGCCAGGGCTCGCGACCGGTGCAGGCGCTGATCGAATTCTTGCGTGAACGGCTGGATCGGACCGAGGACGGGCTGTAAATACAGCAGCCTCCAGATGCTTGGCGAAAGAATGTTCTCAGCACAAACTTTTCCAGATTCGCACATCCATACAATCGCTCTGCTCCAACGAAGCCGAAAATAGCGCCTCTCAAACATATCCGGAGAAGTGTTATGGCAACCGCAAAAGCAGCACCAGGTAAAGGTCTGATTAATCCGAGCAACCACGCTCTGATCCTGATCGACTTTCAGTCGCAGATGTCATTTGCGACCAAATCCATCGACGCTGTTTCACTCCGCAATAACGCTGCACTGATCTCCAAGGCAGCGAAGGAGTTTGGCGTTCCTTCCATTCTTACCACCGTCGCCGAAAAAAGTTTTTCGGGCCCGATGTTTGAAGAAATTACCTCGGTCTTCGCCGGTCAGGAACTGATTGACCGGACCAGCATGAATACCTGGGAAGACGAGCGCATAGCCGTCGCTGTGAACAAGATCGGTCGCGACCGAATCGTTCTTGCCGGTCTCTGGACTTCGGTCTGCATTGTCGGCCCTGCGATCTCGGCGCTTGAACAAGGCTTCGAGGTCTACATCATTTGCGATGCGTGCGGTGACGTTTCGGATGAGGCTCATGAGCGCGCTATCGAGCGCATGATTCAAGCCGGTGCGCGTCCGATGACCTCACTCCAGTACCTCCTGGAACTGCAACGTGACTGGGCTCGCAGCGACACCTATAACGAGACGGTGAAAACCTCTATCGCTCACGGCGGCGCTTATGGTCTTGGTTTGATTTATGCCAAAACCATGTTTAACGCATCGGAAGGTCACTGATCTGTATTGCGCCTCTTCCTTGATAGGGGAAGAGGCGTACTCAGGCGAGCGGTGGGGAGCAATGGAACATGTCCACATCTGATATGAGTACGACGACTGCACCGGATGCGGCGCTGTTTTGGCTACGCATCACCGGTGTACTGATGCTGTTGCTGGTGCACGGATTGCCCAAGCTTTTCAATTTCGAGCACGAACTGACGTTGATCGAAGACCCGTTTGGCATGGGGGCTCGGTTGACCTTGTCTCTGGCAATTTTCTCGGAAGTATTTTGTCCGATATTCATCGCGTTGGGACTTCTGACGCGCCTTGCGACACTGCCTGTTCTATTTTTACTGGTTGTATCGGTTGTCTGGGTTCATCCCGAGTGGAGCCTGGCCGAGGGCCAGTTCGCCTGGCTGCTGCTGATCATCTTCTCGACGATTCTTGTCGCAGGATCTGGAAAATTGGCATTGGGTACGAGTCTGTCGCATCGCTGGCCACTTCTGAGCAAACTGTAGGGAGAGAACAGTGAGCACAATGACTAATGAGCAGACACCGACAACTTCGGCTTGGCAACCGCTTCGTCATGGATTGTTTCGCAGTCTGTGGCTCGCCAGCATTGCGTCCAGCATAGGGACGTGGATGCATGAAGTCGGTGCTGGCTGGCTGATGACTTCTTTGTCGGCCAGTCCTTTTATGGTGTCTCTGGTACAGGTGGCGGGTGCCGCTCCCATGTTCCTTCTAGCGCTGCCCGCTGGCGCGCTGGCCGACATCATCGACAAACGACGTTACCTGTTGGCTGTCCAGGCAGGGATGGCCGTCATTGCGCTTGCGCTCGCCTTGATCACCTTTGCGAACCTGATGAGCGCTACGCTTTTACTCCTGTTTACGCTGGCCATGGGAATTGGAACAGCGCTGACCATGCCAGCATGGTCAGCGTTGACACCTGAGTTGGTTCCAGCCAGTGATCTTCCCGCCGCGATATCGCTTAGCAGCGTGGGGGTCAACGTTGCCCGCGCACTCGGACCGGCCATCGCTGGCATCATCATCAGCCTGGTAGGGCCATGGGCGACATTTGCCGTCAACGCCCTGTCTTTCTTTGGCGTTATCGCGGTGCTCGCCTTGTGGCGTCGTACGCCACAACCGTCCGTATTGCCGGCAGAACGGCTGTTTGGCGCTATCCGTGTGGGTTGGCGCTATGCCCGTAGTTCACGCGAACTACAGCGAGTCATGGTGCGTGCCCTGGCTTTTTTTCTGGGCGCTAGCGCCGGCATGTCGTTGCTTCCACTGATTGTGCGAGGTGAGTTGAAGGGCAGCGCTGAGCAATTCGGGATCTTGCTCGGTTGCGTCGGGATCGGGGCGGTCGCGGGCGCAATGTTTCTGCCCGTAATTCGTCGTCATATTGCGGTCAATCAGCTGGTGGCATCGGCCAGCCTTATCTATGCGGCAGTCTTGCTGGCTTTGGCATGGGTTCGGGATTTCTATCTGCTTATCCCGGTGATGCTCATCAGTGGTGCTGCCTGGATCTCGGTATTGTCCAGCCTCCAGGTGTCTGCGCAAACATCGGTACCTGCGTGGGTAAGGGCCAGGGCGTTGGCGGTCTACATTCTGACTTTCTTTGGCAGCATGGCCATGGGCGGTGTGATGTGGGGGCTGATCGCCAGCTGGCTTTCGATCTCGATATCGCTGAGTTTTGCCGCCGTCATCATGGTGGCGGGAGTCGCGGTGGGCTGGTGGGTCAAACTGCCCGCGCTGAGCGCCGAAGACCTGGCCCCTTCGCTGCATTGGCCTCAACCGTTGATTAATGTCGACGTTGATGGTGAGCGTGGGCCAGTCATGATCACGGTCGAGTATGAGATTGACACGGCGGATGCCGATGCCTTCAAAGAGGCCATGGAAGAGGTGCGCAGAATGCGGCAGCGCAATGGTTCTTTTTCCTGGCAATTGATGCAGGACACCGAAAATCCGCAACTGTGGATAGAGCTGTTTTTTGACGAGTCCTGGCACGATCATCTACGCCATCACAGTAGAGTCACTCGCGCAGAGTTGAAAATCGAATCAGCCGCTCGGCGCTTTCAAATCGCTGGAAAGCCTGTACGTATTCGGCACCTGCTCAAAGGCTGACGGGTTAGTCTCGCGACGCCGGCGCTGTTTAACTCTGAGTAACGGCCACACCTTTGCTCGCGGCGCAACGCAACGTTGCGCCGCCGGTGGATTCTCCGACTGAGCGTGCAGGCCTAACGTGAAGGTCTGGACACATTCAACGGAGACCACCATGAAACGCCAAGCATCCCTCGCGGACATTCAAGTGACTTATGATTTCATCTGCCCCTGGTGCTGGATTGGTGGTGAAAATCTGGATCGCGCCCTGGCCGTTACTGGCCTGTCAGCCACTCGCCGCATCACTTATGTACCTTATCAGTTGAACCCTGACATGCCGATGCAAGGGATGGAACGCAAGGCCTACCGCTCGGGCAAGTTCGGCTGCGGGCCCAGACCCTGGATGGCAAAACCGACCTGGATGCTGCGCTGCACGCCTGGCAGCAACAACAACTCGACGAAGGCCGGCGCATGGGCGAGTGGGGCGTGCGCTTCTCACCCAGTCTGAAGCGGACTGGCAGGGTGCGCGCCAAGGCGCGCACCCTGGGTGATGCTTATTCGGTACTTCTCTCATGATGGCTTGAGACGAATTGCCGAAAGCGTTCGGTGGGCAAACCTTCGAATAGTTCTGCTGGCGTGCCCTGGGCATCGATCAGGCCGCCGTGCATGAACACCACCCGGTTTGACACGTGCCGGGCAAAGCCCATCTCGTGCGTGACTACAAGCATGGTGCGGCCTTCCTCGGCCAGAGAGCGCATCACCCGCAACACCTCTCCAACGAGTTCAGGGTCAAGTGCCGAGGTCGGTTCGTCGAACAACATGACTTGTGGATTCATCGCCAGCGCGCGCGCTATCGCTACCCGCTGCTGCTGTCCGCCGGACAGGTGCGCGGGGTAATAGTCGCGGCGATCGTACAGGCCGACCTTGTGCAACAGGGCCTCAGCTTCCTCGATACATTCGGCACGGGAGCGTTTGAGCACCCGCATCGGGCCCTCAATGATGTTTTGCAGCACCGTCATGTGCGACCAGAGGTTGAAGCTTTGGAACACCATACCCAGGCAACTGCGCATGCGCTCGACCTGGCGGCTGTTGCTCGGGGTCTGGCGGCCGTCGGCATGCTGCTTCATTTCGATCACTTCACCATTGACGCTGATGATGCCTTGATCGGGCGTTTCCAGAAGGTTGATGCAACGCAGGAAGGTACTTTTACCGGATCCACTGGCACCGAGGATCGAGATTACGTCGCCCTTGTGGGCTTCCAGGGAAATGCCCTTGAGGACATGTGCGCTGCCGAAGGACTTCTGGATATTGGTTACCGACAAGGCTGAAGCGGGCTGAGTGCTCATGGCATGCTCCGTATCAAATCAGGAATGGGTAGTCAGCGGAGGGCTGGCTTTTTTGATGGTGTCAACTGGCCGCTCACGCAAGTGCGGCGAGAGGCGATGCTCGAGCCAGGCGACAGCACGGACGACCAGGAAATTCAGCACCAGGTAGATCAAGGCCGCGCAAATGAACACTTCCATCGTGCGATAGGTGCGCTGGATGATCTGTTGCGCGACGCCAGTGACGTCCCAGACAGTCACCAGGCTGGCCAGCGCCGTGGACTTGACCAGCAAAATGGCTTCGGTGGAGTAGGCCGGCAGGGCCTGGCGCAGGGTAACCGGCGCAATGATCCGGCGTAGCAGTTCCCAGGGCGACATGCCCACGGCCTTGCCCGCCTCGATCTGCCCCTGTGGCACGCTAAGCAGCCCGCCGCGAATGATTTCGGCGGTGTAACCGGCGGTACACAAGGCCAGTGAAACCACCGCGCAGCCATAGGGCGACTTGAGCAGTACCCAGGCGAAGCTGTCGCGAATGGCCGGGAACTGGCCCAGCCCGTAGTAAATCAGGAACATTTGAATCAGCAGCGGTGTACCGCGAAACAACATGATGTAGAACCGCGCCGGATAGCTGAAAAACCACCAGCGGCTGACCCGCAGGCTGACAATGCCTACGGACAGGGTAAGGCCGATCACCAATGAGCTGAAAAATAGCGTCAGCGTTGTGGGCAGCGCTGCCAAAAGCTTGAGCATGGTGTCAGCGAGAAACGGAAAATCGATCATAAGTGGCGCTCCCGACTCGAACTAGACTGGGCTGCGTTGCCGCGTGCGACGCACGCGAGCCTCAGCCATGTGGAAAAGCCGACCAGACAGGCCAGTGAGAATGAGGTACACGATGCCCCCGATGATGTAGAACGTGAAATATTGACGAGTGGAACCGGCCGCGACCTGGCTGGCACGCATCAATTCCACCAAGCCGATGACTGAAATCAGCGCGGAGTCTTTCAGACTCATTTGCCAGACATTTCCCAGCCCGGGCAGCGCAAATCGCAGCACCTGGGGGACCAGAATACGTTTGAAGCGCATCGCGCGGGTCATACCGATGGCCAGTCCTGCTTCCAGTTCGCCGCGCGATACCGCGAGAAAAGCGCCACGGTAGACTTCAGCCTGATAGGAGCCGGAAATCAGCCCGACCGCCAACGCGCCGACCAGAAAAGGCGGTACGTCGATATAGCCTTCACCACCGAACCAGTGGCCAACTGCCGTAACCACACTGGCACCGCCGAAGTAGAACAGGTAGATCACCAGCAACTCAGGGATCCCCCTGAACAGTATCGAATACAGATCCCCCAGCCAGCGCAAGCTGCGTCGACGGGATAGCTTGGCAGCAGCGACCAGGCTGCCAAATACCGCACCCACCAGCAGGGCTGCCAGGGTCAATATCACGGTCATGCCCGCTGCCTTGAGCAGCGCCATTCCCCAGCCTGAGTCACCGAAACTGAGTAGCTGCAAGAGGTTCATAGAGGGTCCTACTTATGAGAAGGTTTAAGCAGCCCGGCAACCTTCACGGTGTCGGGCCATTCAGAATCAATGCTGAGGGGTGAGGTCTGCCTTGAACCACTTCTCGCTCAGTTTCTTGATCGTGCCGTCAGCCATGGCTTCCTTGAGGGCTGCGTCGAACTGGGCTTTGAGTTCCGGGTCTTTCTGACGGAAGCCCAGCGCTTCGCCTGCACCCCAGATCGGGCCTTTGATGACCGGACCGGTAAAGACCAGCGGTTTGTTCTCAGGCTTGTCCATGACCGAATTGAAGAAGGTCACGTCATCGAACGCTACGTCGATACGGCCGGCCAGCAGATCGAGAATGGCTTCGGCCGAGCTGCCGTACTCACGAATGGTCGCCACATCCTTGAAGTTCTGATCAATGAATGACGTGTAAATGGTGCCAGAGGCGATGCCAATGGTCTTGCCCTTGAGCGCCTTGCGCAGCTCTTCAACGCCGGCACGTACTTCCTTGGCATCGGTACCCAGCGTGACGGCGGCGTCGGCGCCGGTTTTGCCCGGCAACAGATCGGCTTTGAGCGCGACGAAACTGGCCGGTGTCTGGGCGTAAGGCGTCGAGAAGGCCATGACCTTCTGGCGTTCGTCGTTGATGACAATGGCGTCCATCAGCACGTCGAATTTACCGGCGTTGAGGCTGGCGATCATGCCGTCCCAGTTTTGTACGACGATGTTGCACTTGAGCTTCATGCGCGGACAGATGACATCCATCAGCTCCGGTTCGAAGCCGCCGATTTTTCCACCCGGCAGCGTCAGGTTCCAGGGCTCATAGGCGCCCTCTGTTGCAATATTCACCGAGGTCCACTCTTTGGCCTGCAGTGCCGGAGCACAGGCCAGAACCATTGCACTGAGCGCTACAGAACCCAACCAGCTTGATTTCTTCGACATCTTGATACTTCCTGCCTAATCAATGGAGTGTTGCGAACTGATCCGGCTCAGGCCGAATCTCCAATGTCTGTGCGCACAACTATTTTTGTGCACACAAGACAAAACCATAAAAGCCACCGTCAGTTACGCCGGTTAATTCGCACCCATAATGGTTTCAGCCTGGACAGCTTCCCCATCTCCATGTGCCCCTGACCGACAGATCAACCGGTGATCATCGGCAGGTTCAGGCCCTGCTCGTTGGCGCAGTCGATCGCGATCTGGTAACCGGCATCGGCGTGACGCATGACGCCGGTGGCCGGGTCGTTGTGCAGCACGCGAGCGATACGCTCGGCCGCTTCGTCAGTACCGTCGCAGACAATCACCATGCCCGAGTGCTGGGAGAAGCCCATGCCGACGCCGCCGCCGTGGTGCAGGGACACCCAGGTCGCGCCGCTTGCGGTGTTGAGCAAGGCGTTGAGCAGTGGCCAGTCGGACACGGCGTCGGAGCCATCCTGCATCGATTCGGTTTCGCGGTTCGGGCTGGCCACCGAACCGGAGTCCAGGTGGTCGCGGCCGATCACGATCGGTGCCGACAGCTCGCCGCTGCGAACCATCTCGTTGAACGCCAGACCGAGCTTGGCGCGCAGGCCCAGACCCACCCAGCAGATACGTGCCGGCAGACCCTGGAAGCTGATGCGCTCGCGCGCCATGTCCAGCCAGTTGTGCAGGTGGGCGTCGTCCGGGATCAGCTCTTTGACCTTGGCGTCGGTCTTGTAGATGTCTTCAGCGTTGCCCGACAGTGCCGCCCAACGGAATGGACCGATACCGCGGCAGAACAGCGGACGGATATAGGCCGGTACGAAGCCCGGGAAGTCGAAGGCGTTCTCGACGCCTTCTTCTTGCGCCATCTGACGGATGTTGTTGCCGTAGTCGAAGGTCGGAATGCCCATTTTCTGGAAGTCGAGCATCGCTTTGACGTGCACGGCCATGGATTGCTTGGCGGCTTTGACCACGGCAGCCGGCTCGGTCTTGGCGCGAGCGCGGTATTCGTCCCAGGTCCAGCCGGCTGGCAGGTAGCCGTTGAGCGGATCGTGGGCGCTGGTCTGGTCGGTGACCATGTCCGGGCGCACGCCGCGCTTGACCAGTTCCGGCAGAATTTCAGCCGCGTTACCCAGCAGGGCGATGGAAATCGCCTTGCCTTCCCTGGTGTATTTGGCGATGCGGGCCAGCGCGTCGTCGAGGTCGGTGGCTTGCTCGTCGACATAGCGGCTGTTCAAGCGGAAATCGATGCTCACTTGTTGGCATTCGATGTTCAGCGAGCACGCGCCGGCCAGGGTCGCGGCCAGCGGTTGAGCGCCGCCCATGCCGCCCAGACCGGCAGTCAGGACCCAACGACCGGTGAGGTTGTCGTTGTAGTGTTGGCGACCGGCTTCGACGAAGGTTTCGTAGGTGCCCTGAACGATGCCCTGGCTGCCGATGTAGATCCAGCTGCCGGCAGTCATCTGGCCGTACATGGCCAGGCCTTTGGCGTCCAGTTCGTTGAAGTGTTCCCAGCTCGCCCAGTGTGGCACCAGGTTGGAGTTGGCGATCAGTACGCGCGGGGCGTTGCTGTGGGTCTTGAATACGCCGACCGGCTTGCCGGATTGCACCAGCAGGGTTTCGTCGTCATTCAGATTGGTCAGGCTTTCGACGATCTTGTCGTAGCACTCCCAGTTACGTGCCGCACGACCGATACCACCGTAAACCACCAGCTCCTTGGGGTTCTCGGCCACTTCCGGGTCGAGGTTGTTCATCAGCATCCGCAGCGGCGCTTCGGTCAACCAGCTCTTGGCGGTCAACTTGTTGCCGCGAGCAGCGCGGATTTCGACGTCACGGTATTTAGTAGGCTTATTCTCGGTCACGAAAAAAACTCCTCAGCGATCAATCCAAACTAACCCAGGCAGTGGGTAAGCCAGCCTGTGCGCATCGTTGCGCCACAAGCGAATCAATGGACGATGGTCGAGTCTTCGTGACCCATACTCATACGTCTTTACTTGTACATACAAGACTATGCAATCAAGCGGCCAACTTATTGGATAGTCGTTCAATAAAGTGTTGGATCTGGCTGAAAAGCCCTTGGGGCAAAGGTTTGCCGGGTATCGAATTTTTTCAGAGGGTTTTTGCGAAGGCGTGGTGGTTGTAACTTGAATATGGTTTTGCGCTACGTTGGGGCGTTCGGTAACAAGTTGGTGCGCTTTGGAAACGGCTTCAAGCCAGGGCCGAATCGGCTCTTTCAGACTAGATTTCCGGGCCGCTCACATTCAGCATTCGCGAGTACTTTGGTTTATGGCCAGTGAGTGGTTCGAGGCGGTCATCATGTCCAGGATTGGCACGGACACCGTAGCTATGTTTATCAGATGGGGGCAAAGCAGGTGAGGTTATCGACTTCCCGGATTTGCTGATTGGTGACCATGTTGAGGAGGTGCCCCACATCGCTTCCGAAAACGCTGATACAGATCCAGGCTCGGCCCCAAGGCAATCCATCAGTCGTCGAAATGCAGAGAAACGCATACCCTTGACAACCAATGGACAGCCTTGGAGTACAACAAATTTACTTCAGGTTTTTCAGCACCGTGGCAAGTACTTCACCGCTACGTACCTGTTCGGTGACACTCATCATGTCCGAATAGAATGCACGATCATTGTCGGCGACCGGTACTCGGCTACGCACCAGATCATAAACTGCCTTGGTGACGCTAGAAGCCTTGTGCACATCATGGAAGTCCAAGGCCTGGCAACCCACCAGCAGTTCAATCGCCAGCACCGACTCCAGTTTTTCGGAAACCTTGTAAGCCTTGATGACGGCGTTGTAGGCGAGGCTGACCAGATCCTCCTGGTTGCCGCAGGTCGAGAAACTGTCGACAGAGGAGGGGAACGACAGCGTCTTCATTTCCGCGTACAGGCCAGCCGCCGTGTATTGAAGGATCATGTACCCGCTGTTAAGGCCCGGGTTGCGCACCAGGAACGCCGGCATTTCACTGAAGTGTGAATTGACCATCCGGTCGATACGGCGCTCGGAAATCTTCGCCAGGTTGGCCAGCGCCACGCACAACGTATCCGCTGACATGCCGATGTAGGTGCCGTCGAAGTTGGCGCCTGAAATGGCAATGCCGTCGCCGTCGTCAAGAGGGTAGATGACCGGGTTGTCGCCCGAGGAGTGAATTTCGTTCTCGATATTTTCGCGTGCGTGATCAATGAATTTTTTCGAAGCGCCATGCACCTGGGGAATGGCACGCAGGCTGTAGGCATCCTGAAGCCGGTAATCGATGTTTTCGGCGACCAGTTGGCTATCATGCAGCATCGCCTTTATATCCCTGGCGGTTTGCGCCTGTTCTTTGTGTGCTTTGACCGAGTGATAGCGAGGGTCGAATGCGCGAATCGTGCCCTTCAACGCTTCAAGTGAAAGTGCTGCGGCGACATCGGCAAGAGAGGCTGTTTGCATGGCGTTGTAGAGCGCCAGAATAGCGATGGCGGTAACTGACGTGGTGCCATTGAGCAGGGCTAATCCTTCTTTGCACTGCAGGTCTGTCGGTTGCAGGCCGACCTGTTCAAGCGCGGTGGCGCCATCCACCCATTCGCCGCCATTGACCCTGGCTTGGCCTTCGCCCAGCAGGACCAAGGCCAGGTGCCCCTCGACGGCCAGATAGCCCACCGAACCCTCGCCAGGCGCAAACGGCACGACTTCGTTGTTGAGCAGAGCGGCAATCAGCTCCAGCAACTCCAGGCGCACCCCCGAAAAACCTTTGCCAAGGCTGATCAGAACCATCAACTGGATCGCACGAACCTGCTCACGCTTGAGCGGCTCGCCCACGGCGACGGCATGGGAGCGCACGATATTGACCTGGAGCTCCTTGGCATTCTGCGGAGAAATCACATGCCGAACGTTATCGCCGAACCCGGTGGTCACCCCATAGACCAGGCGATTTTCATCGAGGAAACGCTCCACCAGGCCACGGGACTTTTTCACGCGGTTCTTGTAGGTCTCGGAAAACGACACTTTGGCCGAATAACGGGCTACCGCGACAAACTCTTCGATGGAGGGCTCCCTATCGCCGAGGACTACCTGAGTGATCTGTTGAGGATGAGCTTTCATTGCGAACTCCCGAGAAACGAAATGATTGAGGGGGGGGCTGGACCGGCCAGGCCATCGCTCGATTGAGCGTGGGAGAAGGCTAAAGCGGTTTTGATATGAAGAAAATATGGTAATTTCTGTCATTTTTATTAGAATTTCTAAACTTAAAACGCTTTCGAGGCCTTCGCATCGCCATGAGTCGCTTACCGCCCTTACGAGCCCTCCAGATATTCGAAACCGTTGGTCACTGTGGCGGTATATCCCAAGCCGCAAAGCGTTTGAACATCTCCGTGGGCGCGGTGAGTCAGCAGATGAAGTTGCTTGATGAAGCGCTGGGCATGAGCTTGACGGTCAAGGAGGGACAGCGCTTGCGGCTGAACGCCATTGGCCAGCGTTTTCATGCGCGGTGTTCTATAGCATTTGAAGAATTGAGAGCCGCTGTTTCCGAAGTAGAGCGTTCGAAAAACCCCAACAATTTGTATGTCAGTGGCCTGCCTTCTCTCATGACCAAGTGGCTGGCGCCTCTCACCTACGAATGGCAGCATGAGGATGGTGATCTCGACATCTATCTGGATGGCACGCTGGCGGATACTTCGGAGGAGGAAAACGCAGATTTTCGTATCGGCTATGGCGAACCCGGCCAATATGCCGGGCATAGCGTTGTACTGTTCCGCGATTGTGTGGTACCGGCATGCTCACCGACGCTTTTAGGCCATCCAGGCAATGTGGAGCATGCCGGTGACCTGCTCCAATACCCACTTATCCGTATCGATTCGCGGCCGAAATTTGACTCACCCCCCTCATGGGCCGAATGGTTTGAGCTGGGAGGCGCTGCCGTCGAGCAGACGATTGCCATACGTCGTAGCTTTTCTTCGTCCAGCATGGCTATTCAAGCCGCCATCGATCACCAAGGAATAGTGCTGGCGCAGTTTTCCATGATTGCCCGTGACATCGATGAAGGGCGCTTGATCATTCCCTGGCAGCGAGCCATGCCTCTTCCCTCGCCGTATTACCTGAGTTGGCACCCTAACACTCTGCAGAAAGCGCAATGTCGGGCATTTCAACGCTGGCTGATTGGCCGAGGGAGAGCACAAGAGGAAATTACTGACTCCTTGATAGCTGCGCAGCCCGCTAGCAAGAAGTGATTCGCAACCACAGAGTGCTACCAGGTTTCGAGCTTTTGACAATCTGGGCCGATTGCTGCCCGTCACTAAAGGCATCTATCGGTTGTACTTGACATTTGAAACGTATGAGAACGTCCTGAGAGTTCACTTCCTCGACGCGCAGACGATGACTTCCACCAACAACCGTGGGTCAGCCAGTTTCGCCTCGCCACAGGCACGAGCCGGGGCATGCCCCTTCGGTACCCAGGCGTCCCATACTGCGTTCATTGCGTCGAAGTCCGCCATGTCGGCCAGCCAGATGGTGGTTTGCAGCAAATGCTCCCGCGTCGAGCCAGCCTCTTTGAGCAAGGCATCAACCTGTGCCAAGGCATCGCGGGTCTGGTCGGCGACGTTGTGGTGGGTTTCGCCGACCTGACCGGCGAGGAACACGGTGTTGCCGTGAATGACAATTTGGCTCATGCGCTGATTGGTGTGTTTGCGTTCGATGGTTGGCATCAATTGCTCTCCTGTGGAATGGCGCGGTTTAGAAGCGTTGCACGGAAAAACTGTCCAGCCAGCCAGGTGCCTTGCCGGCGATGCAGTCCGCGACCAACTGGCCGGTCGCCCCGGCGAGGGTCAGGCCCAGGTGTTGATGGCCGAAGGCATAGATCAGTCGTGGTTCGTTCGGCGATGGGCCGATCACTGGCAACGAGTCGGGCAGGGACGGGCGGAACCCGAGCCACTTGCGGGCCACCGGTTCGGTCAGACCCATAACTCGGCGCACGTGTCGCTCCAGGTAATCGAAACGCTTGGGATTGGCCGGGTCATTGATCGAGCCGAGCTCCACTGTGCCCGCCACCCTCAGGCGGCCGGCCATGGGCGTCATGTAGAACGCACTTTCCACTGGGCAGCAGGGGCGGTTGAGCAGGGTGTCTTGCAGGTCGAATTCGATGTGATAGCCGCGCTCGGTATCTAGCGGGATGCGATCCCCGACCTGGCGTGCCAGCGCCGCGGACCAGGCGCCGCCGCACAGCACCACCCGGTCGGCGCGGTAGGTCTGGCCTTCGGCACTGAGCAGATGCAGGGCGTTACTCTGCCGTTGCACGTCAGTGATCGTCGCCTGATGCAGCGCCCCCTCGGCGATCAGCGGCGCCGCCAGCGCTTCAATGAAGGCTTGCGGATCATCCATATGGGACGACTCGGGAAACAGAATGCCGGCCACCGATTTGCCAGCAAGGGCTGGCTCCAGTTGTTCGACATCGGCCGCGCTCAATACCTGCTGCGCAATACCCAGAGAACGGCGCAGCTCGATGGCTGACTGCGCGCCGGCGAAACTTTGCTCGGTGCCGTAGGCATAAATGCAACCGTTGTGACGTAAATGCTGATCAGCCTGCGGGCAGTCGGCCAGCAACGGCGCATAACCGCTGTAGGTGTGCTGGAGTATTTTTGTCAGGGCCAGGGTATTGGCTTCGCAACGCGAAGCGCGACATTCATTGAGAAACCGTAACAGCCAGGGCATCAGCCGGGGCAGGCGTGCCCAGTTAATGACGAAGGGCGAGTCCGGTGAAAACAGCAGGGACGGAATCGCCTTCAGCAGCGATGGCTGGGCAATAGGCATCACGCCGTAAGGCGCGAGGGTACCGGCATTGCCGTAAGACGCGCCGCAGGCAATTGCGTCGCGCTCGAGCAACAGCACCTGATAACCCTGGCGGCGCAGCCAGAGTGCGGTGGCAACCCCGATAACGCCTGCGCCGATAACGGCAATTTCACAATGAACTGGCTGTGTCATGTCCTCAGATCCGGTTGTGCATATGGAGATGACCCTGGCGTGCCAGTTGGCTGATGACGCTCAAGGCTTTGATCAGCTGCTCGCGTGACAGGGCAGCTGAAATGTTGATCCGCACTGCTTGTGGCGAGAGCTCCGGGCGCAAGGTGAAGGCCCCACCAGCGAGCAGCACCACGCCGTGGTCCTGGCACAGGCGTGCGAAGCGCGAACCGGTCCAGGGTTCCGGCAGGACCAGCCAGGCATGGGTGCCGGTGGCGCTGTGCTGGAATTCCAGACCTTCAAGGTGAGTGGCGAGCAGCGCCTGGCGGATGCGCAGTTCTTCGCGTTGTTCCGAGACCAGGTGGTCGGCATGACCGTCCTCGATCAGCCGGGTGGCAATCAGCGCTGTCAGCGGCGAAGTACTCCAGCAGTCGATGCGCTGCATGGCGGCGATGTCTTGCACCAGCGGCTGAGGAGCCATGACGAAGCCCATGCGCAACCCCGGGGCGATGCATTTGGACAGTGCCGAAATGTAAATCGTCCGCTCCGGCATCAACGCCGCGAAGGCCGGGGGCGATTGATCCAGTAGCGGCCGATACACATCGTCTTCAATGACCAGCAGGTTGGTTTTCCGAATCACTGCTGCCAGTTCTTCGCGGCGCTCGGCGTCCAGAGTGATGGCGGTCGGGTTATGGATCGAGGGCACCAGAAACAACAGTCGTGGCTGATGTTCGGCGCAGGCCAGGCGCAAGGCTTCGGGTGAAATGCCGCGGGCATCGGCGTCGACCCCGATCAGGATCAGACCCAGCGAGCGACACAAAGCGTTGATGCCCTGATAGGTCACACTATCGGCCAGCACGGTATCGCCGCTATTGGTCAGGCTGCGCAGGGTATTGGCGATGCCATGCTGGGCGCCTTCGACGATCAGCATCTGCGAGGCTTCGGCCTGTACGCCGGTGTGGCGCAACCACTGCGCTGCGGCTTCACGAGCCCAAAGCGGACCTTCGGACGGGTGATAGTCCTTCATGTCACCAAAGCGCGGGTCACTGGAAAGACGCGGCAGCAACTGCGCCAGCACCCGATTAAAACCATCGGTGGCCGGACGATTGACGCTCAGGTCGACAGTGCCCGGGTCATTGCTCGGCGCCGACTGGAACTGCGCGGCTGGATGCCGAGGCAGGGCGACTTGCGTACCGCGACCCGGACGGCTTTCGACCAATCCTTTCTGCTGCAACACGGCCATGGCCTTGGTCACCGTGGTGATGTTCACCCCCAGTGCGCTGGCGAACTCGCGATGGGGCGGCAAACGCTCGCCCGGCTTGAGCTTGCCGTTGCCGATCGCCTCAGCCAGTGAGTCGGCCAATTGGGCGTAAAGGGTTTCGGCTTTGTCGCGCTGCAAAGCCGCATTGGCTTTCAGCTCGTCCAGCAGTTGTTCGAATTGACTCATGGTGCTTTATCCCTGCTTGTCATGCTTGCAGCAAGACAATAAGCAAATTTGTATTGCTTTTTATCTGATACAAAGCCCATTGACAAGCTAAAAAACCGTGATTAGTGTGTGAGTTGTAATGCTTGTAATGCAACACAATAAGAAAATGGCTGCCATGCTCAGCCCAATGGGTACGCACATGACTATCAAAACGTTCCAGCCGGGTTCGCCCTTGACGCTCCGGCACCACCTACTCTGCAGCCCGTCAGCGGGCGGCACAGAGTATCCGGTGTGTTGTCCCCCTCGCGCAAAGTCTTCGATGAATTTATCCGGTCGATCGACCTCACCCAACAACGCGGAGGTCATCCAATGAACAACGCCCGGCAATCCGTTAAAAAATCAGGCGAACAGCGGCTGAGCGGGGCTCTGCGCCAACGCCATATCACGATGATTTCGCTCGGCGGGATCATCGGCGCAGGCCTGTTTGTCGGCAGTAGCGCAACGATTCAGGCCATTGGCCCGGCGGCATTTCTCAGTTATCTCGCTGCCGGCATCGTGGTGATGCTGGTCATGCGCATGCTCGGTGAAATGGCCGTGGCCTTGCCCGGTGTCGGCTCCTTTACCGAATACGCCCGAATCGGCCTGGGCAATTGGGTCGGGTTCACCAGTGGCTGGTTGTACTGGTACTTCTGGGTGATCGTGGTGGCGGTTGAAGCGGTGGTCGGTGCCAATATCCTCCAGCAATGGATACCGCTGCCGGCGTGGATGATCGGTCTGAGTCTGTTGGCGATCATGACCGCCATCAACTGTCTGTCGGTGAAGTCCTATGGTGAATTCGAGTACTGGTTCGCTTCATTGAAGGTCTTCGCGATCATCGTCTTCATCTTTGTGGTTGGCGCTTACCTCTTCGGTTTCGCCCCAAGCACCAGCGCGCTGCTGGGCAATCTGGTGAATGACCGCGGCTTCATGCCTTACGGCGTGAGTGCGATTCTGGCCGGTGTACCCACAGTTATTTTCGCGGTAGGCGGCGCCGAGATCGCGACCATTGCCGCCGCTGAGTCGGACGATCCATCGAAGAACGTGGCGAACATGACCCGTTCGGTAATCTTCCGGGTCATCACCTTTTATGTCGGCTCGATCTTCCTGATTGTCTGCGTGGTGCCCTGGGGGCAGATCGTCGCCGGCCATTCGCCGTTCGTGGCGGCGCTGGAGGTCATGCGCATTCCCGGCGCCGCGATGATCATGCAAGCGGTGGTGCTGGTGGCCGTGCTCTCGGCGCTGAACTCCGGGTTGTACGTGTCTTCGCGGATTCTCTTCGGCCTCAGTCAGCGCGGTGATGCACCGGCGAAACTGTCGACCCTCACCGGTCGCAAAGTACCAAGAGCGGCGGTGCTGCTGAGCAGTGTGATCGGCTACATCGCAATCATGGCCGCGATCATTTCTCCAGAGGGTGTGTTCCTGTTTCTGGTCAACGCTTCCGGTGCGGTGATGTTGTTCGTTTATCTGGCAGTGGCGCTGGCGCAGATCAAGGTTCGACGCCAGGTAGAAGCCACGGCGCCCGCGCGACTGACCCTCAAGATGTGGCTGTTTCCGTGGTTGTCCTATGCTGTGGTGGCAGTGATTGCGGGTGTTTTGGTAGCCATGGCTTTTCAAGAATCCTTGCGTACGCAGTTCCTCGCCAGCCTGGTCAGTCTTGGCGTGGTATCCGCGGCTTACCTGCTGCTCAAGCGTCGCCGGCAGCAAGCTGGCAAGCCCCACGTCAATGCCATCGACATTCTGGCGGGCTTGCCGACACGATCATGAAACCCAGGGAGATCGAGCCACGGACGGCGGTTGAGTTGTATGGCTTGTAATGGTCCAAAACAATAATTTGCCAATAGGTGATCTATGTCCGATTTCAAGTTTGATACTCAAGGTTTCTCCCGACGCGGGCTCCTCAAAGCCGCTGGCTATGGTTCATTGGCGGCCCTGTTGGGTAGCGTGATAGGCCCGATGCCGCTCGCATTCGCTGCCGGGCAACCGATCAAAACCGTGCGCCCCGGCTATCTGACCGCGGCCTGCCTGGGCGACATGCCTCTGGGGGCGCTGCGCGAAGGTACACCCGTGGGCACCGATCTGGAACTTATCAAGCTCATCGCCGACCGCCTCGAACTCAAGCTCGATGTCCTGACCATGGGTTTTCCAGCGGTGGTGGAAGCGGTGAGGTCGGGACGCGCCGACTGGTTCGGCGGCAACTTCGCCTGGAACCCGATGCGTTCGAAGATCCTGCTGTTGACCGACCCGGTGTTCTACACCGGTGCCTACGTGATCATGCGCGACAGCGAGCCGTTCGAAACCTCGATCACCGTGAACGATGTGAAGGGTCGCACCATCGGCGCCATTACCGGCTATTTCACCATCCCGGACATGAAGAAAATCGAGGGCGTGAAGGAGGTCAAACTCTACGACAATACCGACTCCTGCCTGCGAGACGTGCGCGCCGGACGGCTGGATTTTGCGGTGCTGGATGCCCCGACCATCGACTACATGATCCTTCAGGACCCCAGCCTCAAGCTCAAACAAATCCCCATGTCCTACGATGAAAAATTCCCCAGCCTGACCGCCAAGTTCGAGGCGATCTGGGGCGTTCATCCGCAGAACCAGGACTTGTTCGATGGCGTGAACCAGGGCCTGCGCTGGCTCAAGAGTACCGATCAGATCAAACCGATCCTCGCCAAGTACGGGATCAAGAACCCCGACTACCTCGTGCCTCCAGCCAAGGACCCGCGCATCGGCGTGGATCGGGACGAGAAGGGCAACCTCATCGGGCCGTTCGAGCATACGCCGCGAGATTTCAGTCAGGCCTTCGCCTGAGTCGACGTCGCGATCATAGTTTGCGTCATCCACTTACGGACATTGCTCATGGCTGAATCAACTCCACTGGTGCGGATCGAGGGGCTCTACAAGTCCTTCGGTAGCCTGGACGTTCTCAAAGGCATCGACCTCAACGTACAGCAGGGCCAGAAGATCTCGCTCATCGGGCCCAGCGGGTCGGGCAAGACCACCTTGCTGCGCTGCGTCAACTACCTCGAAGAGCCGACCAAAGGTGACATTTACATCGATAACGAACTGATCGGCCAGCGTTTGGTGGGCACACGAAAAGTGCCCATGAGCGATAAGGAGCTGGCGCGGATGCGCACCGAGATCGGCATGGTGTTCCAGCGTTTCAACCTGTTTCCTCACCTCTCGGTACTGGAAAACATCATCCTCGGCCCGCTCAAGGTGCAACAACGCAGTCGCGCCGAAGCGGTGGAACTTGCCGAGGATCTGCTGAACAAGGTGGGCATGTTCGCCAAGCGTGACGTGTACCCGGAACAGCTCTCGGGTGGGCAACAGCAGCGCATCGCCATCGCCCGGGCGCTGGCGATGCGACCCAAGCTGATGTTGTTCGACGAGGCCACTTCGGCGCTGGATCCGGAACTGGTGGGCGAAGTGCTGACCGTCATGCGCAAGCTGGCGGAGGAGGGCATGACGATGATTATCGTGACCCATGAAATGCATTTCGCCGAAAGCGTCTCCGATCAGGTGATCTTTATGGCCGACGGCAACATTGTCGAGCAAGGCCCGCCCCGGCAGATTTTCCGTGAGAGCCAGATCGAACGTACCCGCTCCTTCATCCGCGCCGTGCAGGAGCACTGATTGATGTTCGATTCCACCGCACTGAACAAAGCCATCGAGATGCTGCCGTACTTTTTGAATGTGCTGGGCATCGGGGCGCTGACCACCGTCGGTCTGACCGCCGCTGCGTTCGTTGTGGCTGCGCTGTTGGGGTTTTGCCTGGCGCTGATGCGGCTCTCGCGCAGCCGGGTGCTGAGCTTGATCGCCAGCGTGTACCTGGAGGTGTTTCGCAACGTACCGATCCTGACCCAGCTGTTCATTCTGTACTTCGGGCTCACCTACATCGGAATCACGTTGCCGGCGATTGGTGCGGCGATCATTGGTTTTGGTCTCAACGGTGCGGCGATTCTTTCGGAAGTGTTCCGTTCGAGCATCCGCACCATCGATCGTGGGCAAAGCGAAGCGGCGTTTTCCATCGGCATGACCCGCTCCCTGGCGATGCGCATCATCGTGCTGCCCCAAGCGTTCAAGGTCGCCATTCCAGGGATGGCCAATTTCGCCATTGGTCTGCTCAAGGACACGTCTCTGGCGTCAGCGGCGGCGGTGCCGGAGCTGACCTTCAAGGCGCGGATGCTGGTCAGCGAAACCTACCAGACCAACCTGATCTACTTCCTGTTGGCGATCATCTACCTGGTGTTAAGCCTGGTACTTTCCCACTGGGCAGCGCGGACCGAACGGCGACTCAAAGTCGTCAAGGAGAATTGATATGGGCTATGGCGACCTGTGGGAAGCAACCCATGTCGAACTTCTTACAGCGGCCTGGGCCACTCTTCAATTGGCATTCGGTGCGCTGGTCATTGGCTTGATCGTCGGTCTGCTGGTGGCGCTGGCGCGACTCTCGAGCAATCGGGCATTGCGGCGCGCGGCGCTGATCTACATCGAAGTGTTTCGCGGTACTCCGGCTCTGGTGCAGTTGTTCATCGTCTATTTCAGCCTGACCGAAATCGGCGTTCAGTTCAGCTCGTTCCAGGCAGCGATGATCGGGTTGGGGCTGAATGCTGCCGCCTACCTGTCGGAGATTTACCGTTCGGGTCTGGAGGCGGTGCCCAAGGGGCAGGTGGAGGCGGCGAAAGCGATTGGTATGCCTCATCTCAAGGTGTTGCGCTGGGTTGTGTTGCCCCAAGCCATTCGTATTGTGCTGGCGCCGATTGGCAATGTGGCGATCTCGCTGTTGAAAGATACCTCGGTTGCCTCGCTGATCGCGGCGCCGGATTTGATGCTGCGGGCTCAGGACTTGAGTAGCGTGTACTTCATGCCGCTGGAGATCTACATTCTCGTGGGCGCGATCTACTTTGCGCTGTGTTATCCGCTGTCACTCGGCGTGCGTTTACTGGAGCGCAAGACGAGGCATTGAACCAATGGCTCGTCCGGTTTTCGTCCGGACGAGCAGTGCTGGATGCGGATGGCCCCTGCGGAATATTCAATTTGACGCAAACGGCAGTCGTTCCTTGAACCAGGTCACGGCTTGCATTTTGAACGCTTCAGCAGGTGGCGTTAAAGGGTAGCGCTGATCATAGGCTAAGACGATGCGCTGAGCGGGCAGCTCTTCCCGTATGGGACGACAGACCAGAGGCTGACCATCGTAGCTATGGTCGCCGAAGGGTCTGGTATAGGTCAGCGCCACACCGAATCCGTTTGCAACAAGGCTGCGTTGAAACTCGAAGCTGTGTGTGCGCTGGACGCTGTCGGGCGCGAGTCCATAGAAGTTGAACAGGTCCAGCACGTGCTGCCAGCTGTGGATTTGATCAGTCACCACCAGATTACATTCGCTTAGCGCTGCCAGACTGACACGGGGCTCGTTTGCCAGCGGGTGATCAGCAGACAGTAGGGCATGGGCGGTCAGCTGGCATAGCTCTATGCATTCCATATTTGCCGGCAACCCCAGATCGTACGTCAACGCCAGCTCCAAAGTGCCCTCAGCGAGACGCTTGCCCAGATATTCGAACCCGCCTTCGCGCATATCGACAGTGACCTGAGGATAGTCTTGTTGGAGGCGTCTCAGAATCTGCGGCAGGCAATATGGAGCCAGGTCCTCGTAGCACCCCAGTACCAGTTCCCCGGCAAACTCGCTGCTATTGCTCCCGATATCCGAAAAGGTCCGAGCCTCGGCCAAGACGCGTTTTGCCTGAGCCATCACCGTGCGGCCGAAGGGGGTCAGAGTCACGCCGAGCCCGCGTTGGCGAACAAAGAGTGGCTGGCCGAAAAGCAGTTCCAATTCGGTAATGGCGGTGGAGATCGATGGCTGGGAAACGTGCAACTCTTCGGCAGCCAGCGTGAGGTTGCTGTGTTTGGCTGCAGCGAGTGCGTAACGGAGTTGTCGCAGGCTGAACTTCATAAGATTTTCTTAGGTGATAAATCAATACATATTATTTTATCATTGTTGAGTGTCATGAAATATTTGTCCCGCGCCCACCTTTATTTTTTGCTTCTGGGAGTTTCAGGTCATGACACACAGCTCATACACCATTAATGAAAATGACATCGAGGCCTTTCAGCGCGATGGAGCGGTCTGCCTGCGCGGCATTTTCAGTGACTGGATCGAGACCATCGTCACCGGTATTGAACGCAACCTCGCCGAGCCGGGCGTTTACGCCAGCAGATACGTCGAGAAGGATGACAAACCGGGCGGCTTTTTCGATGACTATTGCAACTGGCAGCGGATTCCAGAGTTTCGCGCAATGGTGGAGCAGTCACCTGCCGCCTCCGTCGCTGCGGCGGTCATGCGTTCGAGTTCGGCGCAGTTCTTCCATGATCATGTGTTGGTTAAGGAGCCGGGTGCGCAGAAAGCCACGCCCTGGCATCAAGACATCCCCTACTACTTCGTCGAAGGCAACCAGAACGTCAGTTTCTGGATACCCGTGGACCCGGTACGAGAGTCGACGCTGCGACTTCTTGCAGGCTCACATCGGTGGGAGAAAGGGATAAAACCCGTCCACTGGGCCGATCAAAGCGATTTTTACAGGGACGCAGACGGATTCCGGGACGCTCCCAATCCCGACACGGAAGAGGGCATGCACGTACTGGAGTGGGAGATGCAACCTGGCGATGCGGTGCTGTTCGATTTTCGGACGGTACATGGCGCCAGAGGCAATGCGTCAGCGCAGCGTCGACGTGTGTTGTCGCTTCGCTGGCTGGGCGACGATATACGTTACATCGAGCGTCCAGGACGGACCTCTCCACCGTATCCAGGGCATGCGATGCAGACCGGTCAGAGACTGCGCGAAGATTGGTTCCCGACGATACATCAAGGAGCTTGAGTTTCACGTTGATGACAGATGTTCGCCACTGACGTGGCGAACACTTGCACTGCCATAACCCTGTTCACTGTGTTGGAGCGTGCGATTGTGAAAATCAAAAAAAGTCTGGTAGTCCCTTTGCTTTCCGTTGGTCTGTTGGCTGGTAGTGCTGCGAGCCAGGCCGCCAGTTGGTGCGAGTCGGGTAAACCGGTGAAATTCGCCGGGCTCAATTGGGAAAGCGGCATGTTGCTCACCGACGTGTTGCAGATAGTGCTCAAGGATGGCTATGGCTGTGATATCGATACGTTGCCGGGCAACTCCATCACCATGGAGAACGCCTTGAGCAGCAACGACATTCAAGTGTTAGCTGAAGAGTGGGTCGGTCGAAGTGAGGTCTGGAACAAGGCAGCCAATACCGGAAAGGTAGTGGGTGTCGGCGCACCGATTATCGGTGCAGCCGAAGGCTGGTATGTGCCGCGTTATGTGGTCGAGGGTGATGTTAAACGCAACCTCAAGCCCAAGGCACCCGACCTGAAAAAAATCGCCGATTTGACCCAATACGCTGGACTCTTCAAGGATCAGGAAGAGCCGAACAAGGGCCGTTTTTACAACTGCCCGGCCGGCTGGACCTGCGAACTGGAAAACAGCGAAATGCTTAAAAGTTACGGCCTCGAAGCGAGCTACACCAACTTCCGCCCAGGTACCGGCCCGGCCCTGGATGCCGCAGTCCTGTCGAGCTACAAGCGTGGCGAGCCTATTCTGTTCTACTACTGGTCGCCGACGCCGCTGATGGGGCAAGTTGATCTGGTCAAGCTGGAAGAGAAGCCAGGCATCGACAAAAAGATCAGCATCAAAGTGGGTCTGTCCAGCGTCTTCCATCAGCAGGCGCCAGAACTGGTTACGGTGCTGGAGAAGGTCAATCTGCCGATCGACCTGTTAAATCAGAACTTGGCTCGGATGACCAAGGAGCACATTGATTCTCCCAAGCTGGCCAAAATTTTCTTCAAAGAGCACCCGGAAATCTGGCACACCTGGGTAAGTGAAGCTGCTGCGAAAAAAATCGACGCAACGCTCTAGCTCGCTATAGGGGCATGGATGCCCTGTCTCTTACCATCGTTGCAGCATCACTTTGCGTGATCCCCGTCAGCACAATCCCATTCATGTTCTTTCTTCGCCCAATTGCGAAGTGCCCCTTGGCACCCAGGAATAAAGATAATAATCAAATCGCGAGCCGCCGTAGCCTTCGCGGCCAACCAGCCTCTGCAAATCGTTGAAGTCAATTTGGCGCCTCCGCAAGCCGGTGAGGTGCTGGTCCGCATTATCGCAACCGGTGTCTGCCATACCGACGCCTTTACCCTGTCCGGCGCCGATCCGGAAGGTATCTTTCCGGCTATCCTCGGTCACGAGGGCGGCGGTGTCGTCGAGGCCATTGGCGAGGGTGTTACCTCCGTAGCGGTGGGCGATCACGTGATCCCGCTCTACACCCCGGAATGCGGCAAGTGCAAATCCTGCATGTCCGGGAAGACCAATCTCTGCCAGAAAATTCGTGCGACTCAGGGCAAAGGGCTGATGCCTGACGGCACCAGCCGCTTTTCCTACAAGGGCCAACCCATATTCCACGATGAAGGGCAGGATCACCGCCAGCAGCGTGCAAGTACCGAGGATCCACAGTTCGAAGCGACGGACCGAGAGCGTAATGGCAAACCACGCCGAAAATGGCATGGCAATCAATTCCCCGGCGCTGTACACCGTGGTCAGCCAGGAGGCGTCGTCGAGGCCAAAACCGAGTGCACCGCGCACATCTGCCAGCGCTAATGCGCCGACGCGGCTGTTCAACCCCGCCATCATGGCCGCGAGGAAAATGCCAGCGAGACCTGCCATGGGGCGTTTCGAGGGCTTGGCCAAGGGCGCTCCGGTAGCAGGGAGGTCCGCAGGCGACAATGTGGCGCTACTCATTACCGGAAGTTTGCTTGTCAGCCGGACCGAATGCTTTGCCGACGCCTAGGGTTTCTATTGAGTTTTGTTTGGATATTTGTCCAGGAGCCCGTGTCGTTATCGTGTTTTAAATGACGTAAGACCCTTGCGGTGGACGTGAAATGTATTTTTGGTGAGGACTCATCTCCTGTTGATTCTGTGCAATTGACACCGCCAGGTTGATAATCGGGCGTCCGGGTGGCTATGAGTAGAATCCAATAGCGTGGCTTGGGATCACTCCTTTTTTGTTCTTGATACACCCAAAAAACAAGTCCAGAATTGAGTCTTTTCCTACTTCAGGAATAAAAGAAACCCGTTAGATTTCAATGGGTCGGACGCCAGATGCGAGTCTCGTTTCCCACTCCAGGATTTACAAAAACGCCACTCAATAGAGTGGCGTTTTTGTGTGCGCCCAGCATGGGCGCAATCTTGTGGGTGAAAGTCCCGCCGTAAGCTGACCACAGCGAACGAAGTGAAGCGCAACTGCATGAGGGCGACCGAGTGTGGGGAGGAAGCGTGAATCGAAGCCATGAGCCGATGTACAAGAACCGGATACAAGGCGAAGCCGACCAGGGCGAGCGGGCACAAAATCGCGAAGCTCTTGTGGTCAAGGGTCAGGCGGCGTAAATCCGGCGGTTGTGTGGTGAAGGATTGCGTTCTTACCTGGGGAGATCTCGCCTTGTGCCTGAAAGGGCGACGGCGCTAGCCGGAGCGAGAAGTCAGCAGAGGCCGTGTATCATCCGCTCAACCATGAGGATGGTTAAGCTATCTTGTCAGAATGCAGTGTTTGGCTATCCATAGAAATTCGGACTGCGTCATGACGCCAAAACTCGCGATCGCAATCAAGAATTTGTCCATGTTGGTCATAGTTGACGCGAATGATCATTAACAGCGGGCTACCTTCTGGCAGGTTGAGATAATTCGCCACGCTAGCCTGCGCCGCAGTGGGGTAAATATCAAAAGTGGCGCGGCCGCATTGGATGTCATAATGCTTTCGGTAAATGGATGTCAGCGACTGAGTCAAATCAAGCTTCAATATATCCGGGACAAATTCTGGTTTCAGATAATGTTCTACAAACATGACGACGCGCCCATCGACATAACGTAGGCGACGTATGCAGTGCAGCATGCTTGACGGTGGCACCGCCAACTTCAGGCATAACTCCGGGCTCGCCAATTCCGTACTGGTCGAAATGACCTGTGTGAGCGCCTTGCGCCCCTGACTTTCGACCATCTGGTGGAACAGCGAATTTGTGAAGGGGTTGTACACCAGTCGAGGTGGGGTAACAAACCAGCCGCGCCGGCTTTCCCGATAGATCGATCCTTCCGCCTCCATTCTTTGCAGGGCTTCTCTGAGCGTGATGCGGGTTGTGGAAAACAGGTCGCTCAGCTCTCGCTCGGAAGGGAGCTTGCTACCGGACGCCAGCGTGCCATTGATGATTTGCGTTGCCAATGCGTGATAGATGGTGGCAGCTTGGGTAGTGATTTTTTCTGTCACGGTGTTGGTCTGGATGATTTTAGAGCGCTGATATTATCCCAGTTCATGATTTCATTACCTTTACGACATTCAACTGACTCTCTTCGGGCACACCTCGCCCACTACCCCTCTGACGTTTGATCACCCGAAGCGGGTGCTCGACCTTCGTCCGCGTTTGCGCTCAGGTGCATCTTGGGATCGCGTTTACCTTCCTTGTTCCTGGTCGAGCCGGGCACGTGAATGTGCTGCAACGACAGCCCTCAGTGCGCCTCGATCAACGCCAGCAGGTCGCTCCAGGGCAGCACCTGTTCCATCTCGATCAGGTGCTTAACGCGTCCCAAGTGTCACATTTCGGTCATTTTTTATGGGTAGCATCCAGTTTCCGCCTCAATCTGGTCTATACCACACGGCTATCCCATGAAAAAAATGCTGATTACGAGTTTGCTTGCAAGTGCCTTGTCGATTGCAGTTTCTAGTGCGTACGCGCAGCCGGACCTGGATGTTTTAGTCGCCGCCGCCAAAAAAGAAGGCGCGGTCAATAGCTTGGGCATGCCGGATAACTGGGCGAACTGGAAAGATACGTGGGCCCAGATCACGCAAAAATACGGCCTGGTACATCAGGACACCGACATGAGTTCGGGACAGGAAGTCGCAAAATTCGAAGCTGAAAAATCAAACGCGTCAGGCGATATCGGCGACGTTGGCCAATCTTTCGGCCCGATTGCAGTCAGAAAGGGCGTTACCCAAGCCTACAAACCGACCACCTGGGACGATATTCCGGCTTGGGCCAAGGACGCAGACGGTCATTGGATGGTGGCCTACAGCGGGACCATTTCCTTCATCAGCAACAACAAGCTGGTCAAGGATCCGCCTAAGTCCTGGGGCGATTTGCTCAAAGGCAACTATAAGGTCACCGTAGGCGAAGTGGGCGTCTCGGCGCAGGCCAATAGCGCTCTGCTGGCAGCGGCGATTGCCAATGGCGGCAATGAAAAGAATCTGCAACCTGCGTATAAGTTATTTGCCGAGCTGGCTAAACAAGGGCGGCTTTCCATGACCGATGCGAATATCGCCAACATGGAAAAAGGTGAGGTGGAAGTTGCGCTGTTATGGGACTTCACATCATTAAGCTACCGCGACAAGATCGATCCATCGCAGTTCACGGTATCCATTCCCGTGGACGGTAGCGTGAGTGCCGGTTATTCAACCCTCATCAACAAATACGCACAGCATCCGAACGCCGCCAAACTGGCGCGTGAATACATCTTCAGCGATGCCGGCCAGATTAACCTGGCGCGTGGTTATGCGCGCCCGATTCGCAGCAACGTCGTCCTGCCGCAGGACGTAACAGACAAGATGCTGTCGGCTGAGCAATATCGTAACGCCAAACCGATCCAGGATTTTGCAGCTTGGGAGACGACCACCAAGGCCATACCACGACAGTGGCAAGAACAAGTCATGATTTATAACAAGTAATTCCACCCGCGTTAGTTCGCTTCTAAAAACCTACTGCGCGACTTGGGTCGTTCGCTATGGTTTTTAGAGGTGAGCATTGGAACAGAGAACAGGGCAATGGTCGCACTAAGGTTTTGCTGCGGCCGTATCTCGCGCTCACTTATCAAAAACCATGTAATACGGAATTGCTAGCTGTATGACATCTGCATCGAATCCGCTGGCAATGCCAGCGACTATCGACACCCCGCATTACCCGCGCTTTCGCCACTGGCGGGCGGCGTTGGTCCTGCTGCCCTTGTTATGTGTATTGGTGCTGTTTTCACTGGCACCGACAGCATGGCTGCTGATCAACAGCGTGCAGGTTGATGGCGCATGGTCGCTGGCCAATTTCAGCGAGATCCTGCATTCGCCGTTTTACCGGCAGGCCTTTGGCAACAGCCTTTGGGTTTGCGTCTGCTCCAGCCTGATTGGATTAGCCATCGCGCTGGTGGCCGCCGCTTCGTTGAAACGGGTGGATTGCGTTGTCCGCGACATGACGGTGGCATTCACCAATATGGCCAGCAATCTGAGTGGCGTGTCATTGGCATTCGCCTTCATTATCGTGATGGGAACCAATGGCGCCGTGACATTGCTCTTGCGGCGATGGGGTTGGCTGGCTGACTTTAATCTATACACGCAGACTGGGCTGACGCTGATTTACAGCTATTTCCAGATACCACTCGCGGTACTGTTGCTCTATCCAGCCTTTGATGCGCTGCAAGACGATTGGCAAGAGGCCGCCTCCTTGCTGGGTGCCAGCCGTGCCAGTTACTGGCGCCTGGTTGCGTTACCGGTGCTGCTGCCAGCGATATTCGGCACTTTCATTTTGTTGTTGGCTAATGCCATGGGGGCGTATGCCAGTGCATACGCACTGATGACCTCTAACTACAACCTGGTCACCATCCGCATTTCCAGCCTGGTAGCTGGGGACATTTCTCTGGAACCGAATCTGGCGGCAGCACTGTCCGTGCTTCTGGTGGCGATGCTGGTGTTCGTGGCGATGGTCAACCAGTTCTTAATGAAGAGAAGCTACCATGCACACTAACCGTTATCACCAGTTGGTGCTGTTTGGCTTGATGGCTCTACTCAGTATCCCTGTTCTGGCGACCCTGATTTATTCATTTTCCCAGCACTGGAGTGCAACGATATTACCCGAGGGGCTGACGTTCGACTGGTATCTAAAGTTGTGGCAAGAGCCGCGCTTCTTGACCGCATTTAGCCACTCCCTGTTGATTGCACTGGGCACATTGGTTTTCAGCACAGTGGTCATCGTGCCTGCCGCATTTGTTGTGTTCTATTATTTTCCGCACTTGGATCGTTGGATGAACATCCTGATTTTGATCCAGTTCGCGGTGCCGCCTGTGGTCTCGTCAGTGGGCTTGTTGCAGATTTATGCCGACGGCCCGTTACCGCTGATCGGTACGCCGTGGGTACTGATAGGGTGCTATTTCACGATTGTCCTGCCGTTCATGTACCGGGCACTCGCCAACGGTCTGCAAGGGCTGAACGTGCGTGACCTGATGGATGCGGCGCATCTGCTAGGGGCAAGCACTTCCGCGGCTTTTTTGCGGGTGATCTTGCCGAATATCCGCAAGGGCCTGATGGCATCGTTGTTTCTCTCGTTCTCCTTCCTGCTGGGCGAGTTTGTATTTGCCAACATACTGGTTGGCAGCCGTTACGAAACCTTGAACGTCTATCTCTATTCCGTGCGCTCCACCAGCGGCCATTTTATGAGTGCCGTGGTGATGAGCTATTTCATATTTACGCTGGGCGTGACCTGGATTGCCACCCGCTTGAGTCGATAGGACTGTGCGATGAATTATCTTGAAGTATCCAACTTGTCGAAATACTTCGGCAAAGGCTCGGGCAAGACCCGCGTGTTTGACGACATCAATTTCAATATCAAGGAAGGCGAACTGGTGACCCTGCTCGGTCCCAGTGGCTGCGGCAAGTCGACCTTATTGCGCTGCGTCGCCGGTTTAACTGAAGTCGATAGCGGCCAGATTCATGTGGCGGGAAATAACATTACCCATGTTGCTCCGCAAAAACGCGGCATAGGCATGGTATTCCAGAGTTATGCGTTGTTTCCGAATCTGACGGTGATGGGCAATATTGCCTTCGGCCTGAAAATGCAGGGCGTCTGTGTCGATGAAACCTTCCAACGAGTGACCGACGCGGTACGTCTGGTTGAATTGCAGGGGCACGAGAATAAATTCGTGAGTCAGCTCTCCGGCGGCCAGCGTCAGCGTGTCGCCCTGGCGCGGGCATTGGTGGTGCGGCCGCGCATCCTGTTGCTGGATGAACCACTGTCGGCACTGGATGCGCGCATCCGCAAGAACTTGCAGGAAGAGATCAGACGGATCCAGTCGCAGCTGAAACTGACGACCATTTTCGTGACCCACGATCAGGAAGAAGCGCTGATGCTGTCCGACCGCATCATTGTCATGGATGGCGGTCGCATCGTACAGGAAGGGAGCGCGGAGACCATCTACACCCGTCCAGCCAATGGTTTTGTAGCGCGCTTCATGGGCAGCTACAACCTGCTGGATGCCAGCCAGGCGGAACAACTGCTTGGCCTGCACATACAAGGGCAACTGGCAATCCGGCCAGAAGCGATCCATGTGGCGCAAGCTGGCCGCAGCTATGGCCCACATCTGGGCGCGCCGTGCCGCGCCACGGTACGTCACCATCAACTGCTTGGTAATGTCATTCGTTACCACGTCGATGCGCAAGGCTGCTCGTTGATGGTCGATATGCTCAATCGCAGTTCGCAATCCTTGCTGCCGGCAGGCGCGCGGCTCGACCTGCTGTTCAATCGTGAAGAACTGCAGGAGGTCGCATGACGATTTTGGCTATTTTTGACATGGACGACACCATTATCGATTGCGATAGTTCCAGTCTCTGGCTGCGCTATCTGGTGCAGCGCGGTGTGGCAGCAGCCGACATGCTGGTCACCGAGCAGGCGATGATGCAAGCCTATCATCTGGGCGAACTATCCATGGCTCAGTACATGGACTTTACGCTCCAACCGTTGTCTGGAGTGGCCGTCAGCGAAGTGGAACGATGGGCTGATGACTTTGTCTCCAGCATGATTTCCACCCGTATATTTCCAGCCGCGCGTCGGCAAATTGAGTGGCATCGCCAACAGGGAAACACGCTATTAATCATCTCGGCTACGGCTGACTTTATCGTCCGCCGTATCGCGGCCATGCTGGGCGTGAGCGAGGTGATCGCCATCGAGCTTGAACAGGTAGCGGGCAACTTTACCGGTGCGACTAAAGGGGTGCTCAGTTTTCGGGAAGGCAAGGTAGAGCGCTTGCAGGCGTGGCTGCAGGACCATGGCAACAGTTTGCAGGGCAGCTATGGCTACAGTGACTCGGTGAATGATTTGCCGCTATTGCACGCGGTCCAGCACGCGTGCGTCGTCAACCCCGCGCCAGCGCTCAAACAGGTATCCGACCAGCATCAATGGCGACAGTATGACTGGCAGTTGGCGCAACATGAGCCCAGCGTTACGGGTCAGACCCAAGGGGTAGCATGCCGTTGATCCAGTTGCGTTTCGATGCATTATTGCGCCACAAAGCAGCGGGCCTGCCGGTACCTCAGCTAACCCCGGCGCTGGCGACCAAGCTGCTTGAACGACTCGATGGCATGCGCTTGTTCGCCCATGCTTACCCCCAGCTGATGAAGCTGACCTATGGAACATACCGGCCGATTGACCTGCTGGATTTCGCCTATCGTCATGCACTCGACGGCATCAGCATTCATCTACTGGATGGCGAAGAGCGCAGTCTTCAGCGGATGAGCGACGATCAACTGCGCATTGTCAGCCAAAGGGCCGAGGCGCTGGGGTTGGACATCCACCTGGAAATCAGTAGTACCCAAAAGGCGGACGTGGATCGGGTGGTTGAGGTGGCGCATGTTATGGGGGTGCAGAACATCCGCGTCTATTCGCGCTATGGAGGACGGCTTTCCGAGGTTTTAAACACCATCGAATCGGACTTGCACTACCTCGCCAGACAAGCCGAACGGTATGACCTCTACATTGACTTTGAACAGCATGAAGAGCTGAAAAGTAGCGAGATTGTCACACTGCTTGAGCGCATCAATCATCCACGCCTGCACGCGCTGTTCGATTTCGGCAATATGATCAATGCCGCCGAACAACCGTTAGCGGCGCTGAAAACCCTGGCTTCGCATATCCGGCAAGTGCACATGAAAGGTGTGCGTGTCGTTCCCGAGGAAAATGGAGTCGGTCACTATGGCGTACTACAGGGCAGTGCCGAGGATGACCTGCCCAATGCCCGTATGTTGTTCGAGCTGTTGATGCTCGGAGAGAATGGATCCCAGGTCATCGCTTTTATCCTGGAGCAGGAAAACCACTATATCGCCCCCGCATTCCGTCAAGTGGACGAGGGCGAAGACCCCATTATTCCTTACCGAGAGATGAGTCAAACCTCATTGCCCGAAGGTTTTACGCTGGAGCAGATGATGGCCGAGGAGGAGCGTTGGGCAATCAACCAGATTGCTTATGTCCGCGGTCTGCTGCAAGAGTTCAGATTGCTGGCAGAACTTGCGCTTCAGCGGGAGGGGGCCCTGCCAGGAGGAAAGAGTTCATCCATCATTCCTTCAAAATCGTAAAACTCATACTTGGGTCGCGGTCCATATTCAATACCGTTTGATGACTACAAGCAGTAAAAAAGCGGCCATCCACAGATGGCCGCTCTCAATCAGCCTTCCACCAGAGCAGACTATTTATTGGCTTTCACTGGCCCTTGATAGTAAGGCAGGTTATCAATCCGTGGCGTGTAGGCGCCACTCGCCACGCTGTTCTGAACATGCGCCGCGATCTCGTCCATACGAGCGAACCAAACATCGCCTTTAGACATCATATAGTCGATCAGTTTGGTGACCTCATGCCACCGCGCCAGACGACCAGAAAGGAACGGGTGCCAAACCGGTATAAACAGACCTCCGTATTCCCACGCGGCATCAAACTCGGCCTTGAACACCTCAACTGCTCTTTGAGGCGATTGAATCGGCATCTGAAAATCAAGGTCGATACTGTGCATATACTGAGGCCAGTCATCCAGGGCCCAGCTTGAAGGCAGCTCCACCAGTTCGCCAGCAGAGGTCCGTAACAGATAAGGAATATCATCTCCCATCAATGATGCGTCATAACTGAAGCCGCGCTCGATCAACAAGTCAGCAGAGTGCTCTGACATATTGTAGAGCGGTGCCCGCCATCCGCGCGGTGCCTGGCCGGTAAAGCGCTTGATAGTGTCGCAGCCGCGATCGAGCCAGTAAGCTTCCTCGTCTCGACTCAGCTCGTTTGGATGCTCATGTATGTAGCCATGATGGGCAATCTCGTGACCACCTTCGACAATCGCCTCAATGGCTTTGGGATAGTGCTCGATGCACCAGGCCGGGATAAAAAATGTCTGTTTGATCTGGAAACGTCGATACGTCTCCAGAATCCTTGGCACCGCCACATCAGGACCGTATTGCAGCATTGAAATACTGGCAACCCGTGTCGCTGAGTCTTTGGGGTGTGCCACATGCAGAATGCTGTCTGCATCCATATCAAAGGTAAAGGCTACGGCACAGCGTGCGCCATTTGGCCAAATAATAGGGTTGTTAATCATGCTTGCTCCTGACTGCAATAATTACCAAAAATACGTCTGTAACAGCTACCGAGAACTGATATCAATATTCGTGATCAATTAGCCAGTCAGAATAATGTGCTATGCCTTGTTCAAGGCTCCACTGCGCTCGATACCCCAATTCCCGCTCCGCAGCACTAAGATCCCACTCTCCCTGTCGATCCAGATGCCAGTAACCACCACCGATTTCGATCTGGGCAGCAGGCATCAGCTTCCTGATGATATCGACGGCCTCATGCAGCCTCCAGGGACGATCGCCCGCAATATTAAACACACTGCCTTTGATGTCTTTAGCTTCCGTCGCTATCAGTACCGCACGGACAACGTCTTGCACATGAATATAATGGAATCGATGGTCGCCACCGGAAGGCAGTGTGAACTTTTCACCACGATGAACGGCTTTAAGTATATCCCTGAGAATTTGTGGCATTTTATTTTCAGGGCCATAGACTTCCGCAATTCTCAGCGAGATGACTTCCATGCCATAGAGTTCGTTATAGACCCGACCAAAGTGTTCAGTGGCCAGCTTGGTTACACCGTAAGGCGTGGTTGGGTTGACCGGCGCTTGTTCATTAACCACGCCCTCGACATGCCCATAGACCGCCTCGGAAGAGAAATTGACGAGCTTTTTAACGCCTGCCAAGCGCATGGCTTCAAGTAAATGAATGGTGCCATCGATATTGGCCGCCACCGTGGTAATCGGGAGCTCTATGGACAAGTCAGGGTGCGACATGGCCGCTGTATGAATGACGCGATCAACCCCAAACTCCTGGAGGGTCCTGACAATTTTCGGAATATCGAACAACTCACCCTGTACGGCAGTCATGAATTCGGACTTGGCCTCTGAGTAGTCACGATTGTAACTCACCACGTGAACACCTTGCTCACTGAGCTTCTTGGTTAGGTATCGACCCACATAACCCAGACCACCGGTAATCATTACAGCGCTCATTTTGTATTCCTCTTATTATAATTACGCTCGAGCCACTTATTTAATATGGAGAAATCCGGGCTCACTGAAATTCAAGTTCAACCAGTCAATCAGATTGCGGTTCCGCCATTAGGGCTGATCACCTGTCCAACCATGTAATCTCCCGCGGGGCCGGCCAGGGCTTCGACCATGGCCGCAATCTCATCCGGCTTGCCGAAGCGCTTCAATGGAATCGTCTCGCGCGTCTCATCGTTGTATTCGATGGTGTCCTTGATCAGCATGTCCGTCTCGATCGGGCCCGGTGCCACCGTGTTCACCAGGACACCTGACGAGGCAACCTCCTTTGCAACCGCTTTTGTCAGCGCGATCACCCCACCCTTGGAGGCGCAGTACGCCGCGTAGGTCGCAAATCCAATCAGCCCCAACTCGGAGCTGATATTGATGATCCGCCCTTGACCGCGAGCCAGCATGCCCGGCAATACGGCCTGCATACAGGCCCACGTCCCCCCGAGATTGGTGCTGATCATCTGCTCCCACTGAGCCCAGGTCGTCTGTGCAACGGTGGCAGAAACCAGCCGTCCGGCATTATTGACAAGGATGTCGACCCGCCCATAGCGACGCTCTGCCTCCCGGATGATTCCGGCTGCCGCTTCAGGATCACTGACATCCGCTTGAACTGTGATGCCATCGCCACCGTTTTCTTCGGCGAGACCTATCACCGCTTCCAGTTCATCGCTGCAGTCGAAGTAGTTCAGTACCAAATGATCGCCATTGGCAGCAAAGCGCTTGGCGGTCGCCAGCCCAATACCCTTTCCAGCCCCAGTGATAACGACAACGCGCTTCATACGTTCACCTATAGTTTTAATTAGAGTGATATTCAGGCTCGGCAATAGATTCGGCTAAAGCAGGCCTTCATCGTAAAGTTCTGTCTTACCCTCGGCATCATGATTGAACGGATACTTTAGAAAGCACAGTTCGCTTGGAGGTATACGAGCGCCATACCAGGATCATTACCCCGGACACTATTGTCAGCACTCCCAAGTACCAGGCGGTGTACATGTCTTCCGGAGAAACCGGATTTGCCCCAGCGGTATAGCCGATGTATCCCAGCACAAGGATTGCCAGAGACGCCGGGATCGACAGTGCCGACCACATCCAGAAACTGTGACGGCGCCAGCTCATCGCAATGAACGCTGCGATAGCGGCCATGTAGGACATGACCAGCGTGATGGTCACTACGTCGTAGTACCACGAGATCTTATCCAGCGGTTTCCACCAGAGCAGCGCGATGGCGACGGCCGAAACGAGGACGCTGGCCAGCCAGGGGGACTTCGTTTTGTTGACTGAGCGCAACGCTACTGGCAGATGCCCTTCTTCACTCATCCGGTAGAGCGTACGAGCCGCCGCGCTAGAGGAAATTTGCAGTCCGGCGCAGGCTGATGTAATCACCACGAACAATGCGATCCAGGCCATGGCGGGTGGCAAGTAGACGTTAGCGACAGCAGCGATAGGTCCACCATTACCGTCTTCAATGATTGCCGCCAATTTCTCTACCGGCACCGCGAACTGCCAGCCGATAGCCGCGAGGCTGTAAATGAGAAAGGCTGAAGTCAGCACGAGCAGCATTGAGCGTTGAACCGTCCGAACCGGAATTCGCGACTCTTCTATATAGTTGATCGCTGAGTCGAAGTTGGCGAGCATCCAGACGCCGAACAGCACACCCGGTCCAATCGCGGACCAACCACCAGCGCCCTGCAATGAATACATGGAGGTGATCGACAAGTCTTTGACCTGAGGATTGATCAGCCCCAGCAACCCGAGTCCAGCGACAACGCTGATTTCGAAAATCAGAAAGACGCTGGCGACTTTGGCTGTGGCATTGACTCCGTTGCAGGAAATGACCAGGAAGATCAGGATCAGGCTCGTCCCGATCACTTTAGCGCTCAGCAGTCCAGCCACTGCCGGGATCAGCGCCTGTATGTATTCAGTACCGATGATTGCGCACATGGCCATCACCGCAGTGCATGCAACCGCATACGCCCAGCCGAGTACCGTCCCTATACTGGGATGCAGAAATCTCGTAGTGAATGTGAAAATTCCACCTGCTGACGGCGCCTGTCGAGTGAGCGAGATCATGCAGAACGCCATCACCAACATCGGAAAGAAGTACGCAATCAAAATGGCCAGCGGCGCATGGTGGCCTGATATTGAGTAAAGTATCGACATCGAAGAGGCAGCGATCCAGCCTGGCGCATTGAAGCCAAGCGCCGAAAAAGTGACATCCCTGGTATTGAGCGTTGCTTTGTTAAGCGCCGTATCCAGCTCACGGACAGTGCCGTTACGGTCATACCCGATTATTTCATAGAGGTTCATTTTTCAGGCTCTGATTAATAGCTATAGAAGGTGTTATAACGCCAAGTAGTGGTTAGTTACTTGGGCGTCGCTTTTATTATCCAGCTAAGCAGAATGCAGATATTGAAAGTCCGAACAGGTCAAATTATGGCGGTTTACCCCGACTTGGTTTGTGTTGTTTTTTGTGTTCGTTTATCTCGTTGTCCCGAAAAAATCTTCGGCCAGGAATAAATTTTATTCAGGTTTACTTTCAGTTGCCCACATCAATGCGCGCAACGTGCGCCATGTCTGCAAACAGTTGAATTTTGGACTGAGCAAGTAAAATGACAATCGTTCATTCTGGATCGGGGGAGCTGGACACCTGGGACAGCCGGGGTCGCGTTCACAGAGTTATTCATGGTCTACCTATCGATACTGGCTACATTATTCTTGTTTTTGCCTGCTCCCTGGCAACCACCCGAATGTGCTGGCGTCGTCTAGACGCTGAGCGGGATTGGGGCATTATAAGAACGGGCCAAAAATACCTAACATCCACAATCACAGATGCTTGTATCTGAGTTGCCGAAGTAAGCAAATGAGCAAATCGACAACCCAATGACTGGCCAGCGCCCGCTGAAGACATTCAGATTCGAGCCCACTCAAGGTCAGCGACTGCGGCTGTCGTGTACTTGCTGATCGGCACGGTAGGACGATCTTACCAATGGCCCGGAGGCGACGTTCTTGAACCCCATCTCCAACCCCATTTCGGCGAACCAGGCGAAGGTGTCCGGATGCACGAAACGCTGCACCGGCAAGTGGCTGCGAGAGGGTTGCAGGTACTGACCGAGTGTCAGCATGTCGACCTGATGTTCGCGCATACGCTGCATCACCTCGATCACCTCGTCGTCCGTTTCACCCAACCCGAGCATCAGGCCGGACTTGGTCGGCACCTTGGGTACGCGCTCTTTGAAGTTCTGTAGCAACGCCAGCGACCACTGGAAATCCGAGCCCGGGCGCGCAGCCTTGTACAGGCGCGGCACCGTTTCCAGGTTATGGTTGAACACATCGGGTGGCTCCTGCCCGGTGATCGCCAGAGCCACATCCATGCGCCCGCGATAATCCGGTACCAGGGTTTCCAGCATGACGTCCGGCGACAACTTGCGAATCTCACGTAGACAGTCAGCAAAGTGCTGGGCACCGCCGTCGCGCAGGTCATCGCGGTCTACCGAAGTGATCACCACATAGTTCAGACGCAGATCGGCAATGGCGGTCGCCAGATTGCCGGGCTCCTCTGCGTCCAATGGCTTGGGTCGACCGTGACCGACGTCGCAAAAAGGGCAACGGCGAGTGCAGATATCGCCCATGATCATGAAGGTCGCGGTGCCGCCGGAAAAGCACTCACCCAGGTTTGGACAGGAAGCTTCCTCGCAGACACTGTGCAGCTTGTGCTTGCGCAGCAACGCCTTGATCCGCGCCACTTCGGGTGACGTCGATAGCGGTACGCGTATCCAATCGGGTTTGCGCGGGACCTCTTCAGTGGGGAGAATTTTTACCGGAATGCGTGCCACTTTATCGGCACCGCGCAGTTTTACGCCGGGCTGTAGTGGTTGGGGGCGCCTGTCGCTTATCTGCATTTGTGTCATATCCCTGCTCCAAAAGGTCGCGCTCTGCTATGGAGCGCGCACCTGTTCAACCACGGTAGTAACGCTGCTCAATGAATGGTGTTCTGACCACTTGCATAGGCACGACCTTGCCTCGCACCAGGGCGTACACCTCAGTCTCCTGCTGGCTGTATGCATTCTCCACATACCCCATGGCGAGAGGCCCGCCGAGACTGGGACCGAAGCCGCCGCTGGTGACCCGACCGATCACTTGCCGGTCCGCATTGACGATCTGCGTGCCTTCACGCACCGGCGTACGCTCCTTGGGTAGCAGGCCGACGCGCTTGCTGACGACTCCATCACGCTGCTGAGCCAGGATTTGCTCGGCGCCCGGGAAGCCACCGGCACGTACACCGTCTGCCCGGCGAGACTTGGAAATGGCCCAGGCCAGGCTGGCTTCAATCGGCGTAGTACGCTGTTCCATATCGTGCCCGTACAGGCAAAGACCGGCTTCCAGGCGCAACGAGTCGCGCGCTCCCAGGCCGATGGCCTTGACCTCTGGCTCGGCCAACAGCGAGCGAGCCAGGACCATCGCCTGCTCCACAGGAACAGAAATTTCGTAACCATCCTCGCCGGTGTAGCCGGAACGGCTGACATAACAATCGACCCCGAGCAAGCGCACGCGAGCGAACTGCATGAACGTCATGGCCTTCACCTCGGGTGCCAGACGACCCAAGACCTCGGCCGCATGCGGCCCCTGGAGAGCGAGCAAGGCGCGGCTGTCGAATAGCGATTCAACCTCGCAGTGCCCTCCCAGGTGCTGGGTCAAATGAGCCAGATCCTGGTCCTTGCAGGCGGCGTTGACCACCAGAAACAAATGATCCCCGGCATTGGCCACCATCAGGTCATCGAGGATGCCACCATCTTCATTGGTGAACAGCGCATACCGTTGCATGCCTACTGGTAGATCGATGATATCCACTGGCACCAGCGCCTCCAGTGCCTTGGCCGCACCGGCACCGTGAAGTCGGATCTGGCCCATGTGTGAAACATCGAACAGGCCAGCCTGTTCGCGGGTGTGCTGATGTTCTTTCATAACGCCCAAGGGGTATTGCACCGGCATTTGGTAGCCTGCGAACGGCACCATGCGGGCGCCAAGTTCAAGGTGCAGTGCGTGCAAGGATGTTTTCGCGAGGGTTTCGGTGGTCATGCAACAAACTCCAAACTGAAAAGTACGATCCGCAAGAGCGAGCAAGCTCGCTCCTGATCACCTTGTAGCGCGAGGCGAATCAGTCGCGGTAAACAGGGAAATCACTGCACATGGCGGCGGCCTGTCTGGCGATATGGGCCTCGACATCGGCATCGCCGAGATGATCGAGGATGTCGCAAATCCAGCCAGCCAGCTCAATGCTCTGAGCTTCCTTGAAACCACGGCTGGTGATCGCTGGCGTGCCAATGCGCAGGCCTGAGGTCACGAACGGCGATTGTGGGTCGTTCGGTACGGCATTCTTGTTGACGGTGATACCGGCACGACCGAGGGCGGCGTCGGCGTCTTTGCCGGTCAGGCCCTGACGAATCAGGCTGACCAGGAACAGGTGGTTGTCGGTGCCGCCGGACACTACATCGTAGCCACGCTGGATAAAGACTTCAGCCATCGCCTGGGCGTTGCGGATCACTTGTGCCTGATAGGTCTTGAAGCCTGGCTCCAGCGCTTCCTTGAAGCACACGGCCTTGGCGGCGATCACATGCATCAGCGGGCCGCCCTGACCACCAGGGAATACGGCAGCGTTGAGTTTCTTTTCCAGCTCTTCGTTGGCACGGGCCAGGATCAGTCCGCCACGTGGACCACGCAGGGTTTTGTGAGTGGTGGTGGTGACCACGTCAGCGTACGGCAGCGGGTTCGGGTACAGACCGGCAGCGACCAGACCGGCGACGTGAGCCATGTCGACGAACAGATAAGCGCCGACTTTGTCGACGATCTGACGGAAGCGTGGGAAATCCAGGGTTTTCGAGTAGGCGGAGAAACCGGCGATGATCATTTTTGGCTTGTGCTCGACGGCCAGGCGCTCGACTTCGTCGTAGTCGATCAGCCCGGTCGTGGTGTCGATGCCGTACTGCACCGCGTTATACAGTTTTCCGGAAAAGCTGACTTTGGCGCCGTGGGTCAGGTGGCCGCCGTGGGCCAGGCTCATGCCCAGCACGGTGTCACCGGCCTGCAGCAGGGCCAGATAGACCGCTGCGTTGGCCTGGCTACCGGAGTGCGGCTGGACGTTGGCGTAATCGGCGCCGAACAACTGTTTGGCTCGATCAATGGCCAGTTGCTCGACCACGTCGACGTGTTCGCAGCCGCCGTAATAGCGCTTGCCTGGATAGCCTTCGGCGTACTTGTTGGTCAGGCCACTGCCTTGCGCCTCCATCACCCGTTGGCTGGTGTAGTTTTCCGAGGCGATCAACTCGATGTGGTGCTCTTGCCGTGCATCTTCGGCATTCATCGCTGCCAGCAGTTCGTCGTCGTAGCCTTTGATCTGGTCGTGCTTGCTGAACATAGTGAAATCCTCTGTTGTTCTTGATGAGTGTTGGGGGCTGACGATCAGGCGTCTTGATAATCCGCAATCGACGGACAGGCGCAGATCAGGTTGCGATCGCCGAACACGTTGTCGACCCGACCGACCGGTGGCCAGTACTTGCCTTCGATCAACGATGCAACCGGGTACACCGCCTGTTCACGGCTGTACGGATGCGTCCACTCACCGACGATTTCCGCCGCGGTGTGCGGGGCGTTTTTCAACGGGTTGTCGTCCTGGTCCAGGGTGCCGTTTTCCACCGCGCGGATTTCTTCGCGGATGCGGATCATGGCGTCGCAGAAGCGGTCCAGTTCTTCCTTGGATTCGCTTTCGGTCGGCTCGATCATCAAGGTGCCGGCCACCGGGAAGGACATGGTCGGGGCGTGGAAGCCGAAGTCGATCAGGCGTTTGGCGACGTCATCGACGCTGATGCCGCTGCTGTCTTTCAATGGGCGCAGGTCGAGGATGCATTCGTGGGCCACCAGGCCGTTGCTGCCGGTGTACAGCACCGGGTAGTGCTCTTCGAGGCGCCGGGAAATGTAGTTGGCGTTGAGGATCGCCAGCTGCGAGGCACGCTTGAGGCCCGCGCCACCCATCATCCGAATGTACATCCAGGTGATCGGCAGAATGCTCGCGCTGCCGAACGGTGCCGCGCAGACCGCGCCTTCCTTGCGCTCCATGGCCGCGTGACCCGGCAGGAACGGCGTCAGATGGGATTTCACGCCAATCGGGCCGACGCCCGGGCCGCCACCGCCGTGGGGGATGCAGAAAGTCTTGTGCAGGTTCAGGTGGGACACGTCGCCGCCGAACTTGCCCGGTGCGCAGAGGCCGACCATGGCGTTCATGTTGGCGCCGTCGATGTACACCTGGCCGCCGTGGTCATGGATGATCCCGCAGATTTCGCGGATGCCTTCTTCGAACACGCCGTGGGTCGAGGGGTAGGTGATCATCAGCGCGGCGAGGTGTTCGCGGTGCTCGATGGCCTTGGCGCGCAGGTCTTCGAGGTCGACGTTGCCGCGGGCATCGCACGCGGTCACCACCACGCGCATGCCGGCCATGTTGGCGGTGGCCGGGTTGGTGCCGTGGGCGGACGAGGGGATCAGGCAGATGTCGCGACGGTCTTCGCCACGGCTCTGGTGATACGCGCGGATCGCCAGCAGACCGGCGTATTCACCCTGGGAACCGGCGTTTGGTTGCAGGGAGATGGCGTCGTAACCGGTGGCGGCGCAGAGCATCGCTTCCAGTTCATCGGTCAGCTGCTGATAGCCGGCGCTTTGCTCGGCCGGGGCGAACGGGTGCAGGGCACCGAATTCGGCCCAGGTCACCGGGATCATTTCGCTGGCGGCGTTGAGTTTCATGGTGCAGGAGCCCAGCGGGATCATGCTGCGATCCAGGGCCAGGTCCTTGTCGGCGAGTTTGCGCAGGTAGCGCATCAGCTCGGTTTCCGAGTGATAACGGTTGAACACCGGGTGGCTGAGGATCGGCGATTGGCGCACCAGTGCAGCCGGGATGCGGCTTTCGACCGAGGCGGCGAGGGCGGCGAAGTCCGGCAGGGCCTTGCCGTCGGCCAGCACGCTCCACAGGGTTTCAACGTCCGCCTGGCTGGTGGTTTCGTCCAGCGACAGACCCAGACGCTCGCCATCCACCACCCGCAGGTTGATGCGCTGGGCGCGGGCCTGGTCGTGCAGGGCGGCGGTGTTGGCGCCGGTGGCCAGGGTCAGGGTGTCGAAGAAGTGTTCCTGCTCGACGTTCAGTCCCAGTGCGCTCAAGCCTTGGGCGAGGATCGCGGTCAGCTGATGGATGCGCTGGGCGATCTGGATCAGGCCTTTGGGGCCATGGTAGACGGCGTACATGCTGGCGATGTTGGCCAGCAGCACCTGCGCGGTGCAGATGTTGCTGGTGGCTTTCTCGCGGCGGATGTGTTGCTCGCGGGTCTGCATGGCCAGGCGCAGGGCCGGCTTGCCGAAACGGTCTACGGACACGCCGACCAGACGGCCGGGCATGTCGCGTTTGAACGCATCGTGGGTGGAGAAGTACGCCGCGTGCGGGCCGCCGAAGCCCAGCGGCACGCCGAAGCGTTGGGCGCTGCCGATGGCCACGTCGGCGCCGAATTCGCCTGGCGGCGTCAGGACGGTCAGGGCCAGCAGGTCAGCGGCCACCGCGACCAGGGCGTTGGCGGCGTGGAAGCGTTCGGTCAGTTCGCGGTAGTCGAACAGGTCGCCGTTGCTGGCCGGGTATTGCAGCAGGGCGCCAAAGAACGCACTGACGTCGGTCAGCTCGCGTTCGTCGCCGACCACCACCTCGATGCCCAGTGGCTCGGCGCGGGTGCGCAAGACGTCGAGGGTCTGCGGGTGGCAGTGGCGGGAGGCGAAGAAGGCGTGGCTGCCCTTGTTCTTGCTCAAGCGTTTGCAGAAGGTCATGGCTTCGGCAGCGGCGGTGGCTTCATCGAGCAGCGAGGCGTTGGCGATCGGCAGGCCGGTCAGGTCGCTGATCAGCGTCTGGAAGTTCAGCAGGGCTTCCAGACGACCCTGGGAAATCTCCGGTTGATACGGGGTGTAGGCGGTGTACCAGGCCGGGTTTTCCAGCAGATTGCGCAGGATCGGCGATGGCGTATGGCAGTTGTAGTAGCCCTGGCCGATGTAGGTCTTGAACAGCTGGTTTTTGGCGGCGATGGCCTTGATCGAGGCCAGGGCGTCGGCTTCGCTAAGGCCGGCGCCCAGGTCCAGCACGCTGGTGCCCTTGATGCTGTCGGGGATGACGCTGGCGCTCAGGGCTTCCAGGGAGTCGAAGCCCAGGCTGTTGAGCATGGCTTGCTCGTCGTCCTGACGCGGGCCGATGTGGCGCGCGATGAATTCGTTGTGGGTGTCGAGGAGGGTAGTCATACATGTTCCTCAAGCGTCGGCGTGGTCTTTGATCAGCAGGTCGTAAGCGTTCTGGTCGAGCAGGTTGTCCATTGCACCGGTGTCGCTGGGGCGCAAGCGGAAGAACCAACCCGTACCCAGTGGGTCTTCGTTGACCCGCTCAGGGGAGTCTTCCAGCGTCGAATTCACGTCGACTATTTCACCGTCCAGCGGCATGCTGATGTTGCTGGCCGCTTTCACCGATTCCAGAACTGCCACTTCATCGCCGGCGCGGTAGGTACGCAACTCGGGCACCTGAACGAAGACCACGTCACCCAGCGCCGCCTGGGCATAAGGGGTGATGCCAACGGTGACCAGGCCATTACTCTCAAGACGTAGCCATTCGTGATCGACGGTAAAACGCAATTCGCTCATATCAACTCCTCAAAGGTCAGGCGTACCCGCTGCTATGGCGGATGACGATGTTTGCAGGCTCGTGACGGGCAGCGAGCGTTGCCTGAGGGTTGAGAGCAAGTGTGGTGCCAATATTATTTATTCTTTATAAATCAATTGCTTAAGGTGTTTTTGGTGTTCTGCGAAGGGCCCTTTCGTATTGAAATCAATACAGGTGGCGGGGGGTGAGTGGACGAAGGGGAGGCCTGGCGGGGGAAACGCGGGAGTTGCGGCGTTATGTCTTGTATTCGATACGCTGTATCGATTTTCAGACAACGGTGGGTTCAGGCCTTGCCCGCAATACCGTATTTGCGCAGACGGATGGCGATGGCGCTGTGCGAAGATTGCAAGCGTGCGGCCAGTAAACGGCTGGAGGGATAACTGCTGTAGAGCTGTTCCAGCAGGTTTTTTTCAAAACCTTCGACGGCATCCTCCAGACTTCCAACCTCGCCATCGTTCTGCCGCGCCACGGCCGTCCTGGCGATATCCAGGTCTTCGATGTCCACCAACGGGCTCTCGCAAATGGCGGCGGCGCGAAAGATCACGTTCTGCAGTTGCCGCACATTGCCCGGCCAGCGATTGCCGAGCAGCGCCGGATAGGTGCCGGGCGCCAGGCGGCAGACCGGGCGCTGAATCTGTGCGCAGGCTTGTTGCATGAAGTGTTTAGCCATCAACAGGATGTCATGGCCGCGTTCACGCAATGGTGGCACTTGCAGATTGAGCACATTCAGGCGGTAGAACAGGTCTTCGCGAAAACTGCCTTCGCTGACCATCTTTTCCAGATCGCGATGGGTCGCGCTGAGGACCCGTACATTGACCTTGACCTCACGATCGCCACCGACCCGGCGGAAGCAGCCATCGCTTAAAAAACGCAGCAGTTTGGCCTGAAGGTAGGGCGACATTTCACCGACTTCGTCGAGGAACACCGTGCCCTGGTCGGCCAGTTCAAGGAGGCCGAGTTTGCCGCCACGCTGGGCACCGGTGAAGGCACCAGAGGCGTAACCGAACAGCTCGCTTTCGGCGAGGCTCTCGGGCAGCGCTGCGCAGTTCAGGGCCAGAAATGGCGAGTTATGTCTTGCGCTGATCGCGTGGCAGGCGCGGGCCACCAGTTCTTTACCAGTCCCGGTTTCACCCTGAATCAGCAGCGGTGCGTCGAGCGCCGCCACCCGTTGTGCACGGGCCTTGAGGGTGCGAATCGCCGGGGACTCGCCGAGCAGTGCATCGAAACCTTCGGCGTGGTCGTGGTGCAAGGCCGACAGTCGTTCGCCGATACGGTTCGGTTGATACAGGGTCAGCAGGGCGCCAGCGTCGGTGATCGGCAGGGCATCGAGCAGCAGGGTCTGGCCGCCGAGCGTGACCTCACGCATGGACAGGCGGTAACCGTGCTCGATCAATGTGAGTTGCAAGCTGGGGTCATCGAATAGCGCGGTCAGCGGCTCACCCGCCGGTTCACGGCCACACAGTGCGATCAGCGCCGGGTTGGCCAGCAGCACATGGCCGCGACCATCCACCGCCAGGACCGGGTCGGTGCTGGCCGCCAGCAAGGCATCCAGTTGCAGGCGTCGGCGTTGTCCCGGGAGGATGTCGACCATCGTCACCGATTGCACGCCTTGCACACCGAGAAAGGCTTCGCGCAGCTCCTCCAGGACATCGGCTTCAAGGGTCGGGGCATCGATGTAGACGTTTGGGGGCGCCATCTCGACGGCATCCAGATTGAAACTGCGTCGACCCAGCAGCGCAAGCACTTCCTGGGTGATGCCGACGCGGTCGATGAATGTGACGTGGATACGCATAGGTGGCCTGCAAGGGTTGCGAACGGGATCGCTGCGTCAATGAGTATGCCGGGCTCCGTTCGTTTGTGGCGAGCGTGACGCTCGTATCAGGTGCTGCGTGCCTTGCTCGAACAGGCTGCCAGATCCTCGAGGAAGGCCTGAAGTATCGGCGGCGGGGCAATGCCACGCCGGGTGATCACATCGAAGGGTGACATCAGCTGCAAGGTGGTGGGTGCCAGTTGGTGCATTTCGCCGGTCTTGATCCACTGGGCGGCAAAGTGCATGGGCAGAAAGCCCAGGTAGGCTCCGGAGATCAGCAAAATGGCCAGGGCTTCGATGTTATCCACGGTAGCCGCAGCCTTGTTGACGCCCAGATGCTCCAGGTCGTATTGCTGCATGTAGCCCCTGGCGACAATTCGGCTGGCGCCAATTTCTTCGAGCAGTTCGCTACCCTCGGCCTTGCTGCCATAGAGCGGGTGACGCCGCCCGCAATACAGCCCCAATGCTTCCTGATACAGCGGTGAGTGCAGCAGGCCTGGAACGTGGATCGGGAAGTGCCCGATGGCCAGGTGCAGTCGGCCGTCCAGTACGCGTTCCTCCAGTTCTGCGGGGGTGCCCACATACACGTTCAGATGCACATCATGCCCCCTGGACACGAAGCGCTGGGTGGTTCGCGGTATCGGTGAACCGGGGTCGGTAATGGTCGTGTCGATGATCCCCAGGTTGAGCTTGCCACTGATGTGCTGCTTGAGCACGTCGGCGTCCATGCAGAAATTTTCCACCGCCGAGAGCAGGCGCTGAGTGGCCTCATGGATTGCCACTCCTTGCTCGGTCAGGCGAAAGCCGCTGCGACCGCGTTGGCAGAGTTTGACCCCAAGTCGGGTTTCCAGATGGGTCATCTGTTCGCTGATGGTCGACTGGCCGGCATTCAACGCCGCCTGCGCGGCAGAAAAACCCCCGCACCTGACAATCGCGGCAAACACCCTGAGCAGCTTTAGATCGACATCGTGCAGCTGAATCACCTTGGACCTCCCATCTGTGGATGCATCGGAAATACCGATATGAGTATCTGATGTTTAGCATTTTTACCACGAAAACCTGCGCTCATAGTCATTCCAACGGCGGTCGTCCAGCAAGCCCGCTTAGCCAATAACAAGAATTGGAGATACCTGAAATGTCGAAGAATGGTTATGAATCCGGTCGCCTGAACTTACCGTTCGTGGGGCACTGCACCTTTGCAAAATCCGCGGTGTGCACCGATTGGGATGCGCTCGATGCCGACGTGGCGGTCCTTGGCGTCCCTAACGATATGGGGACTCAGTGGCGTTCCGGCGCACGCTTCGGACCACGCGGGATTCGCGAGGCATCGACGCTGTTCTCCTTCGGCCACGCCGGTGCCTATGACCACGAAGATGACGTCATGTACCTGACCGCATCGGACGTGCGCATGGTGGATGTGGGGGACGCCGATATCGTGCATACCGACATGGTTACGAGCAACGAGAACACCGAGTATGCCGTCCGCAAAATTCTTGATGCCGGTGTCATGCCCGTTGTGCTCGGTGGCGATCATTCAGTTCACGCTCCGGTGATCAAGGCGTTCGAGGGCCGCGGTCCGATCCACATCATCCATTTCGATGCGCACCTGGACTTCGTCGACGAGCGCCATGGCGTGCGCTATGGACATGGCAACCCGCTGCGTCGTGCTTCGGAAATGAACCACATCGTCGGCATGACCCAGATGGGCATCCGTAACGTGTCTTCTTCCAATCGCGATGACTACGAAGCGGCTCATAGCGCCGGCTCGAAGATCCTTTCGGTCCGCGATGTGCGCCGCCTCGGCACTGAGGGCGTGCTGGAGTTGATCCCGCAAAACATCAACTACTACATCACCATCGACATCGACGGTTTCGACCCGTCCATCGCCCCCGGTACAGGCACGCCCAGCCATGGCGGCTTCCTGTATTACGAAGTGCTGGAAATCATCCAGGCCTTGGCCAAGCGCAGTAAAGGCAACATCGTTGGTATGGATCTGGTCGAGGTGGCACCCGTCTATGACCCTTCCGGCATTACCTCGATTCTGGCTGCGCAACTGTTGCTCAACAGCATCGGCTTCATCTTCCACGAGCGGGCTCAAGCGCGGCACTTAATGAGCGAAACCACCCCGGCCTGATTGTCCGGATCGATCATCGAACCACAGTGACCCGGCGTGACCTGGCCGCCGAGCAGAGAGAATAAAAATGGACACGATCGTCAAGCACTACCTGCAAAAATTCGGAGTATCCGAAGCCACCCAAACCTTCCTCGGCAAGGCTCAGAAGATGTTCATCGGTGGCGCCTGGGTCGAGGCCAGCGACGGGCAGACTAGCGATGTCATCGAGCCGTCGACCGAGGGGCTGATCACCCGTATTCCGATGGGTACCACGCAGGATCTGGATCGCGCCGTGCAAGCCGCCCGTGCACAGTTTGATGGTGGCGCCTGGCGTCAGGCCAAGCCGGCGGAACGCGAGCGGATGATGCACCGCTTGGCTGACCTGATTGAAAACAACGCCGCTGAACTGGCCGAAATCGAATCGATCGACATGGGTAAGTCCGCTGCACAGGCACGGGATGTCGATATCCAGGGTACGGTCGATACCCTGCGTTATTTCGCCGGCTGGGCGACGAAACTCCACGGGCGTACCGTCGAGCCGTCGTTACCCGGCAACTATCTGGCTTATACGCGTAAGGAACCAGTGGGTGTCGTCGGTGCCATCGTGCCCTGGAACTTCCCGTTGCAGACCATGGCCTGGAAGCTCGGTGCTGCCTTGGCAACCGGTTGCACCCTGGTGGTCAAACCCGCCGAGCTGACCTCGCTGTCGGCCTTGCGCTTCGCCGAACTGGTTCAGGAAGCCGGGATACCAGATGGGGTGATCAACATCGTGACCGGACGCGGTAGCGTGGTCGGTGCGGCCATGGCCACGCACCCAGGCATCGACAAGCTCACCTTTACCGGCTCGACGCCAGTAGGCCGCACCGTCGGACGCGCTGCGCTGGACGAAATGAAGCGACTCACCCTCGAACTCGGAGGAAAATCACCGGTAATCGTGCTGGCCGATGCGGACCTGAAGGCCGCCGCCCAAGCCATCGCCAACGGGGTGTTCTTCAACTCGGGGCAGGTGTGCGATGCCGGCACACGCGCTTATATTCATCGCAGCATCTACGACGAATTCCTGCGCGAGCTGATCGCCTACACACGGACGTTGAAGATTGCACCGGGTCTGGATCCAGACTGCTTCATCAGCCCGTTGGTATCGGCGTTGCAAAAGGAGCGCGTGACCGATTACATCGAAACCGGCAAGCGCGAGGGCGCCGAACTGGTCTACGGCGGTCAGCCTGTCGACGGCCCGGGGTTTTTCGTCGAGCCGACGATTTTTGCCCATTGCCGCAATGATATGCGCATCGTCCAGGAGGAGATTTTTGGTCCGGTTCTGGTGACCGCGCCTTTCGACGATGAAGAGGAGGCGTTGGCGCTGGCCAATGATTCACCTTACGGGTTGGCGGCCGCACTCTATTCCAATGACCTTGGACGTGTGCACAGTCTGATTCCACGGTTGCGGGCGGGTTCGGTCTACGTCAATGCCCACAGCACCATCGACCCGTCTATGCCGTTCGGTGGTTACAAGCAATCTGGATTCGGCAAGGATCTGGGGTCGGAACAGCTCGATTACTTGCTGGAGACCAAGGCGGTCTGGATCACGCTGCCCTGAGTCTCGGCTGAGGCTCATCTTTACCCGGCGCCAGTGGCGCCTTCAGAAATTGGGAACGGCAAGGACGCGCCCGGGCTTCGTTCACCCGAAAGAATGCGGTTATCTCGTCATGATCTTCCAACAATAAGAGTACGTCATGAACACTAACGCCAAGTCCGCCCCGAGCGTGTCCAGCCTTGACGACAAGTCCGTCGTCGAGGGGCATTCGATTGACTTCATCCCCGAGAACGAGCGCACCGACAAACTGTCGAGTCAGGGTCCGTTCTGGTTCCTCGGCAACTTCACGTTCTTTACCATGACCATCGGCTTCGTCGGTCCCAGTGTCGGACTGACCGCCTTATGGACCACGCTGGCCGGTACGCTGGGCATCATGTTCGGCACGCTGTTCATGGCCTTTCATGGCTCGCAGGGGCCGCACCTGGGGCTGCCACAGATGATCCAGTCGCGTGCGCAGTTCGGCTATCGTGGCGTTATTCTCGTGCTGCTGGCGACGCTGTTTGTGTTTGCCGGTTTCAACATCGTCAATCTCGTGTTGATGATGCAAGGCCTGCACACGCTATTCGGCTTCAACCCCGCGGTGGTGGCGGTGGCCGTGACGGTGCCGGCCGCCATATTGGCCATCCTCGGCCATGACTGGATGCACCGCAGTTTCAAATGGGCGTTGTATCTGTCGATTCCACTTTACGGTCTGGTGACGCTGGCAGTGCTGATGGGCTGGGTTCCCGATGCGCCGATACCGGTGCTTGCAGCCGGTGAAATTGCTCCGCCACCGTTGGGCTTCAACTGGACCGGTTTCATCGCCCAGTTCGCGGCGGCGGCGAGTTACAACATCGCTTACGCGCCTTATGTTTCCGACTATTCACGCTACCTGCCCAAGAACACTTCGAGCGGGAAACTGATCGCGGTGGTGTTTCTCGGGGCCTCGTTGTCCGGCGCGTGGATGATTTCCGTGGGTGGCTGGCTGGCCGATCACCTGCATTCCACTGACGTGCTGGTAGCCCTCGGGCAAGTGGGCAACACGGTGTCGCCGCTCATCGGTACCGCAGTGGTGGTCGTCACGATCCTGGCCTTCCTGCCGGTCATCGCGATGAACATTTACAGCGCGAAGCTGACCACACTGACCTGTGTCGATTCGATCAAGCACATCGAGCCGACACGCAAGGCGCGTGTTCTGGCCATCGGTTTCGTGATCCTGCTGCAACTGGGCGTCGCCCTGAGCATCCAGAGTTCGGGTAAAGGACTGTCGGTGCTGGGTATCTACCTGGTGGTGATGCTGTACTTCCTGGTGCCGTGGACCTCGGTCAACCTCACCGACTATTTCTTCGTCCGCAAGGGCCGCTACGCCATTCCGCACTTCTTCATGCCGCACGGCAACATCTACGGCAGTTGGGGCCTGCGCGGCATCGCCGCGTACGCGATCGGCTTCATATCCATGATCCCGTTCTTTTACATCTTCGACGGCGTTGAACAGCGTGAGGTCTATGTCGGCCCACTCGCAAAAGCACTCGGCAGCATCGATATCGCCTGGCTCGTCGGGTTGATCGTGTCGGGTTTGGCGTACTACTGGCTCAGCCGCTCGATTGACCTTGCGCGTGAAGAAGCCGTCATCCAGCGCATCGAAAAAACATCTCCGCAATACACCACTGGCGACAAGCTGACCAAGCAGGCATTGCCGGTTTTCAACGGATCGACAGTCGGGAGATAACCATGACTATCCAAAAATACGATTACATCATCATCGGTGCAGGCTCGGCAGGTTGTGTACTGGCCAACCGTCTGAGCGAAGACCCCGACACCTCAGTGCTGGTGCTGGAGTTCGGCGGCAGTGACCGCAGTGTGGTGATCCAGATGCCAAGCGCGTTTTCGATCCCGATGAACACCAAGAAGTACAATTGGCGCTACGAGACCGAGCCGGAGCCTTACCTCAATGGACGTCGCATCCACTGTCCGAGAGGCAAGGTTCTGGGCGGTTCATCGTCGATCAATGGCCTGGTCTACATCCGTGGCCACGCTTATGACTTTGACGAATGGGCATCGCTTGGAGCTCAGGGCTGGGGTTACCGCAATTGCCTGCCTTACTTCAAGCGGGCAGAAAGCTACGAGGCAGGTGGCGACAGCTACCGTGGGCAAACCGGGCCGTTGCACACCACCAACGGCAATAACATGAAAAACCCGCTGTACGGCGCCTGGGTTGAAGCCGGTGCCGAAGCGGGCTACATCAAGACCGACGACTGCAACGGCTTCATGCAGGAAGGTTTCGGTGCCATGCACATGACAGTGAAAAATGGTGTGCGCTGTTCCACGGCCAACGCTTATCTGCGGCCGGCCATGGGGCGCCCGAACCTGACCGTGGTCACTCACGCGATGACGCGGCAGATCATCCTTGAAGGCAAAAAAGCCGTCGGGATCAGCTATGACCACCAAGGCCAGACCCACCAGGTCTATTGCAATCGGGAAATCCTCGTGTCGGCAGGTCCCATCGGTTCGCCGCACCTGCTGCAACGTTCCGGTATCGGTCCGGCTGAAGTTCTGCGCAAAGCCGGGGTCGAGGTCCGGCATGACCTGCCGGGGGTAGGGGAGAATCTGCAGGATCACGCAGAGGTCTACATCCAGTTCGGGTGCAAGGAACCGGTGACGCTCAATAGCAAAATGGATCCCCTGAGCAAGCTGTTGATCGGCCTGCGCTGGCTGTTGTTCAAGGACGGGCTTGGCGCCACCAATCATTTCGAGGCCGGTGGTTTCATCCGCTCCGAGAAGGGCCTGCGCTGGCCGGACATCCAGTTTCACTTTCTGCCCGCGGCAATGCGTTACGACGGCAATAAACCGATCAAGGGCCATGGCTTCATGGTGCTCACCGGGCCGAACAAACCCAAAAGCCGCGGCTATGTGCGAGTCCGTTCCGCTGACCCTTACGAGCATCCGCAGATTCAATTCAACTACCTGCAAAGCGAGCAGGACCGGGAAGGTTTCCGCCGCTGCATACGCCTGACTCGGGAGATCATCGGTCAGCCTGCGATGGACCGTTTCCGCGATGTTGAGATCGCGCCTGGGCCGCAGGTGAACAGTGATGAAGAGATCGACGCCTTCGTGCGCGAGAATCTGGAGAGCACCTACCACCCTTGCGGTTCGTGTCGCATGGGTGAGGACGACATGGCGGTGGTCGATTCCGAACTCCGTGTGCGGGGTATCGCGGGATTGCGTGTGATCGACTCATCGGTGTTTCCAACGGAGCCCAATGGCAACCTCAATGCGCCGACCATCATGCTTGCCGAGCGGGCATCTGATCTGGTTCGCGGGCGCAAGATGCTGCCTGCGTCCGATGCAGCCGTCGGTCTCGCCAAAGATTGGGAAACCAGCCAACGAACATCGCTGCCGGGACGCAACGTCAGGGTTTGATCCAGCCGAGCGTATCGCCTGCGCCAGGTTAACGGGAAGTTGGCCTGGCTCAGCCACGAAGGCGTCTTGTGTGGGGTTTCATAAGGCACTGAGTCTGAAGACGCGCTGGAGGTGGTGCGCTGACGACGGCGGGGAAGTGCCGAGCCTGTCGTGCTCGGCTTGATAAGCCTGTAAGGCGAGTTCCACTTTTCCGCCGCGGATAGCGGTCCGGACATCACACCCGGTCATCTCCAGAATGGCTCCCGCCGCATCGAGTCGCCCCAGGTTCTTGGGTGTTCCGGTATCGACCCAACAGTTCTCCGTTTCTTTGACGGAGTTCTGGTTTCATCACGCCATCAGCGATCGCTCGTTCCCGAGCGTTTTGAAGCATCAGGTAGCCTTGTTTCAGGGCTCTCTCGTGACGCTGTTCGTCCAGCGTCATAGCCTCTAACACGTGCGCCAGGCTACCGGGTCGAGTCTCCACGCAAGGGGGACGATCTACAACATTCAGGAGGGTCAACGGAAGGACGAAGTTGAGGCTGGCCCACGCGGCGTAGTCGCAGACGGCCGGAGAAGTATTTGAGCTATCGATACAGGCCAATATGTGAGTCATCTATACCCTCTTCTCGGCGGCCTTGAAGAGCCTATCAAGAGGTCGCTGCCCACCCGACTCGTTACGTAGCGTCAATACCATCCTGGCGGCACGTGTCGAAGCCGCGGGACTGTTGTATGTTTCAGAGATGAGTAACCACAGCCTGCGCCGAGGCGTGGCCACCAGCGCTTACCGTACCGGAGCGGATTTCTCGAGATTTCGCGGGAAGACATGTGGCGCTTCGATTCTTTCTTTGAGTGTGGCCGCATAATCCCTGGCCCCCCGCTCATTGCAAAACTCAACACTCCGGTCACCGAAGCAAACAGACCAAAGCTCTTCGCCTTGGTTAGACAGACGCTCAACCTTTACTGACATGATCAAACTCCAGGAGAGGAACAATCAGAAGTGAACTTCGGCGGACTTGATGCCAATGTCCCGAAGCTCATGGATCAGGTCATCCAGGTGCCCGAATGACTCGATTTCTTCGTTGTCATTGACCAGAAAGTAACTTCTTCCCGCCTCTTTCTTGAAAAGGATGATCCACTCGTTCGTGTTGGCCGGGTTGGCTATCACATGCGTGTCGAAGTGCATGCCTTCCCCGTGTTTGGTTTTGACGTCTTCGCGTTTCATGCGGATCTCCGAGTGTGGACTCATTGTGTCCACGAGCATGATTTTGGACCTTTCAGCACTGTATTTTCAGTGCGCTCGGGTGCTGTGCCAAGGGTAGCTCAACGGCTTTACTATTATCACTGCATGTGAATATTATGCACATGCCAACAGAGAGAGGCTAGTCATGATTGCGATACGAGAAGCTTGGAAAGCAGGCCTGTTAAGGCCTGAGCACTGGCTTCGAAATATCGTCTCTGGGGTCATCGTCGGCGTCGTGGCGCTGCCCTTGGCCATGGCGTTTGCCATCGCCTCAGGCGTCAAGCCTGAGCAAGGGATTTACACGGCCATTATCGGTGGCATCCTGGTTTCTCTCTTCGGAGGGAGCCGTCTTCAGATCGCTGGCCCGACAGGGGCATTTATCGTCATTCTGGCTGGCGTGACCGCTAAGTACGGCGTTGACGGCCTGCAGGTAGCAACGATGATGGCCGGGGTGATTTTGTTATTGCTTGGTATCACCAAGCTTGGGGTCATCATCAAGTTCATTCCCGACCCTGTGATTGTCGGATTCACTGCCGGCATTGGTGTGATCATTTGGGTGGGGCAATGGAAAGACTTTTTCGGCTTGCCGAAAATCGGCGGTGAGCATTTCCATGATCGGTTCTGGCATCTGCTCCAGGTGCTGCCCAACCTTCATGTGGCCACGACACTGTTAGCGCTTTTGAGTCTGGTGCTGGTAATTACAGCTCCCAAAATACCTGGCATAAGACGTGTACCGGGTCCCTTGGTCGCCATGGTTGTTGTGACGGTAATACAGTCTTATTTTCAGTTTGCAGGTGTTGCAACGATTGGCAGTGCTTTTGGGGGAATTCCCCAAGGACTGCCTGCGATTGGCCTGCCTGATATAACCATAACGCAGGTGATTGAGTTGATCGGCCCGGCGTTCGCGATCGCGATGCTGGGGGCCATCGAGTCATTACTGTCTGCTGTTGTCGCCGACGGTATGGCGGGTACCAAGCATGACTCCAATCAGGAGTTAATCGGCCAAGGCATCGCTAACCTGGTCACTCCCTTGTTTGGTGGCTTTGCTGCGACAGGCGCGATCGCTCGAACAGCTACCAACATCCGCAATGGCGGGACCAGTCCAATTGCGGGTTTTACCCACGCTCTCACATTGGTTTTATTGATCTCTTTCCTGGCGCCTCTGGCCTCGGATATTCCGCTGTGTACCTTGGCTGCGATCTTATTTATCGTTGCTTACAACATGAGTGAGTTGAAGCACTTCAAACGTATGGTCGAGCGTGCCCCAAAAGCCGACGTCGCTATACTTCTCATAACCTTCAGTCTGACCGTCTTCAGTGACTTGACGATCGCCGTGAACATCGGTGTCATTCTCGCCATGCTGCAATTCATGCGTCGGATGGCGTCTTCAGTCAAGGTGCAGCAAATGGTCGAAAAAGAGCTTGAGGTTGAGTTACGGATCAATGGCCATGTTCATCTTCCGCCTGGCGTTTTGGTTTATACCATTGAGGGACCGCTTTTCTTTGGCGCAGCAGAAACCTTTGAGCGCGTTCTGGCTCAAACGCACACGGATCCAGGGACATTGATTATTCGTCTAAAGCGAGTGCCATTCATGGATATAACGGGCTTACAAACGCTGCTCGAAGTCATTGAGCACTTACGTAAGCGCAGCATTGTCGTAAAACTGTGCGAAGCCAACGAGAAAGTCCTTGGCAAGCTGGACAGGGCAGGGATACTCCAAGCGCTTGGCTCAGAGCATTATCATGCTGACTTCAATGGTGCATTGGGCCGTTTCGAGATTGACAAGTTGCCAGGTTACAGCTGAGTGGGCGTTACGGGCAGAGCGATGATCTGGCTCCCATCGTGCCAGCCCATTGGCGAGTGAATCACTTACCATTAGCCGCAATTTTGCTTTTGGTCGAGTAGGACACGCCATGTGTCTCCAGGTAGTCTCGAATAAGCTGACGGACGACCTGTGAAGGGGTCAGATCCTGAGATGCACAGAGCTCCTCAAGGGCTTTTTTCTTGACGGGATCAATGAGCACAGTCAGTCGTGCGGTCTTGTTTTCCATGGAGTTGCCAGTACCCTAAAACGGTCGATGATAATCAAATTGTAATGGTCGAGGCATTATTTGTCACCGTTTAGGTGCGGATTCCACGCCATCCGGACACTCAGCCCACCAACATCCGGACACCCGTTCCACGCTCATCTTCACGTTCGGTCAGCTCGCGGTCGACCACGTCTTTCCATGAAAGCCATCTGCAGTTTGAGATCTCATTTGCGGGGAAGGTTTTTCCGATGCGGTCATGCGCATGGGCCTTTCTTCCCGACGTCGTTAAGTAGCGACGCAGAATGCCTGGGCAGGCCTATGGAAATTAAGGCTGCGAGCAGCACGAATGCGCTCGATATCCATAAGCACGCACCCAGTCCATGCACCTGATAAACCCAGCCGGAGAGCACAGTGCCTATCAGCCGTCCCATGGCGTTCGACATGTAATAAAAACCCACATCCAGCGACACGCCGTCTTCCTTGGCATAGGACACGATCAGGTAGCTGTGAAGTGAGGAGTTCACCGCGAACAGCGCACCAAAGACCATCAATCCCCCTAACAGCACCACCTGTTGCGACAGCCCGGTGTTCAACCCGAGGGCGATTGCCACAGGAAGCCCCGCCAGAGCCAGCGCCCAAAGGAATGCGGCGCGGCCATCAGGGACATGTCCACGTTTCTTGCCAGTGATGCGCGGGGCGAACGATTGCACGATGCCGTAGCCAATCACCCAGGCCGCGAGGAATCCGCCGACCTTCCAGAAATCCCAACCAAAGACGCTGCTCAGGTAAACCGGCAAGGCCACCACGAACCAGACATCACGAGCACCGAATAGAAACATCCGCGCTGCTGAGAGAATGTTGATCGCCCGGCTCTTGGAAAGGATTTCACGAAACCTGGGCTTGGCCTTGGCTTTGCCCAGGTCCTTCTTCAGCAGAATCAGGCTGCTGATCCAGATCAGCGCCAGGACGCTCGCCATGGCCAACAACGCACCCTTGAAACCCATCAGGGCGAGCAATGCCCCACCGAGAAAGAAGCCGACACCCTTGAGTGCATTCTTCGAGCCGGTGAGGATGGCTATCCATTGGTAAAGCTTGCCCTGTTGCCCATCGGGCACCAGAAGTTTGATGGAGCTTTTGGCACTCATCTTGTTCAGGTCTTTGGCGATCCCGGACAACGCCTGAGCGCCCATCACCCAGGGGATGGTCAACAAGGCTAAGGGCACCGTCAGCATCAACAGCGCCGCGACCTGGATGCCCAGCCCGATGTTCATGGTCCGGTTCAGACCCAGCCGGGCGCCGAGATAGCCGCCCACAAGGTTGGTGATCACACCAAAGAATTCGTAGAAAAGAAACAACGCCGCGATTTGCAGCGGGCTGTAGCCCAACGCGTGAAAGTGCAGCACCACCAACATGCGCAAGGCACCGTCGGTGAGGGTGAAGGCCCAGTAATTACCGGTGACGAGCAGGTACTGCCGCACTTCTGGAGCGAGGGCTGACAACGCTTTCATGACCGCTCCTTAGACTGCCAGCCCGACCATTCTGGCCAGTTCGACGGTGCGGTTGGCATAGCCCCATTCATTGTCGTACCAAGCATAGAGTTTGACCTGGGTGCCATTGATGACCATGGTCGACAGTGCATCAATGATCGACGAACGCGGGTCGGTGCGGTAGTCGATGGACACCAGCGGGCGTTCCTCGAAACCGAGGATGTCCTTCAGCTCGTTTTCCGAAGCATCCTTGAGGAACTGGTTCACTTCCTCGATGGTCGTGGCGCGCTCGACTTCGAAGACACAGTCGGTCAGCGAAGCGTTGGCCAGCGGCACACGTACCGCGTGACCATTCAGACGTCCGCGCAGCTCCGGGAAAATCTCTGCGATGGCGGTTGCCGAGCCGGTGCTGGTCGGGATCAGGCTCATGCCCGAAGCACGTGCCCGACGCAGATCCTTGTGGGGTTGGTCGAGGATGCTTTGGGTGTTGGTCAGGTCGTGGATGGTGGTGATCGAACCGTGGCGAATGCCCAGTTTCTCGTGGATCACTTTGACCACAGGAGCCAGGCAGTTGGTGGTGCATGAGGCCGCCGTGACGATGCGATGTTCGGCGGCATTGAACAGCTGATGATTGACGCCCATGACGATGTTCAACGCACCTTTTTCCTTCACTGGGGCGCTGACCACCACGCGCTTCACACCTTGCTCGAGGTAAGCCTGAAGCACAGCGACGGTCTTCATCTTGCCGCTGGCTTCAATCACCAGGTCGCAGCCAGACCAATCGGTGTCGGCAATCGCCTTGTTGGCAGTTACCTTGATTCGTTTGCCATCGATGACAATGTTGTCGCCCTCGGAGTCGGCCTGGTAATTCCAGCGGCCATGCACCGAGTCGAAGTTCAGCAGGTGCGCGTGAGTCGCCGCGTCACCTGCTGGATCGTTGATCTGCACGAACTCAAACTCTGGCCAGCTCCAGGCTGCTCGCAGAGCGAGGCGACCGATCCGGCCAAATCCATTGATGCCAACTTTGATAGTCATGTTGTTGTGCTCTGTATCTGTTGTTCGTGGGAGTTCGACTGGGTGTCGAACTGGCCGATGTGTTCGATATGGGCTGGATGCTGAATGGCGTGGCAGCTATTAGCGGTGCAGAGAAACAGGATTTTCATCGAGCGATCTCGTGGTCGAGGGCGCAATCAGGCGATTTTGCTTTCGCAGCAAGCGGCTGCCCGTTCAGGACGGTCACCCATTTGATGCGCTCATGAATTTCGTGAAGGGTGTGACGGAACGCGTCGGGTTTGGTGTTGGTGGCCGGATTCTCAAAGCTCCGGGCCAATGCCTCGCTGGCACCAGGTAGAGACAGGCATTGCGCTGCGGGTTATCGAATATATGATTTCCCGTATGAGAGGTAAAGCGTCAGCAGCAGATGAACTCGATAAGACCGTTGAACTCTGCTGAGCATCATTATTGCCCCCTGAATCTAGAGAGAGAGCGGGAGATCCAACCGGGGACGGCCAGAGGCGACCTGTGGGCGGAGGAGTGCTGGATGACTGGCTACGCTCACTCTGCTACTGGACATCTATACGCTTGGCTACTCCTGCGTGTAGCCAGCAGTATTGGATCTCGAATTCCAATCGAACAGGGGCGGATAAATCGCCCCTGGTTTTGCTGACGGATGAGACCGACCGCATCGAACCGGTTGCAGCTCCCCAGTACCTGAATCCAGATCAGGTTCCAGGATATTGCGCGATGATCTGATCGGTGCCTGCTTTAGTCAGGCCGACAATCTGATAAGCGTCGTGCTTTCCATCGACTTCCATCCCTGGCGAGCCTGCCGGCATACCGGGCGCAGCGATCCCGACCAGGTCATCGCGTTCGCTCATCGCAATTATTTGCTCAGCGGGTACGTGGCCCTCAACGAACTTCCCGTTGATCACCGCGGTGTGGCACGACGAGAGTCGTGGAACGACACCAAGGTCCTGTTTAACCGCACTCATGTTGGTTTCTACATGGTCAATTACGGTGAAGCCGTTGGCTTCAAGGTGCTGAATCCACTTCTTGCAGCACCCGCAGTTTGCATCTCGATGAACATCGATTGTCAGGGCCTGTGCCGCGTGAGCAGTTGAACCAATGAACAGTGCCGCGAATGTCGCGATGCGTAATGCTCGCAGACGAAAGTTATTGTGCATGGGTAATATCCTTGCCTTGGCAGCGGCGTGAACCTTTGAAGTTTCGACACCCGCTGCATGGGTGTGCTTGATGTTTCTACCTTGAGCGGGGGAGAAGTCTCCCCGATCACTCAAAGTGCTTGATGGTGTTGCTCAGGCAAATGACTCAGAACCACATCCGAATACCAGCCACAAATCGAGCCTCGTTGGTCTTTTGTCCTTCGTCTTCGGCCAGGTCGGCGGTTTTGCCGTAGGAGCGATTCCAGGTCACCCCGATATAGGGCGCAAATTCGCGGACAATCTCATAGCGCAAACGCAAGCCCACTTCGGTATTTGCCAAGCCCGAGCCAATGCCGCGCTGAGGATCGTTTTTCCCGTAAAGGTTCATCTCGGCGGTGGGCTGCAAGATCAGGCGATTGGTGAGCAGAATGTCGTAGTCACCCTCGAACCGAGCGGCGCTCTGGCCGTTCTCGCCGATGTAAGCAGTCGCTTCGGTTTCGAAGTTGTAGAGGGCCATCCCCTGAATACCAAGAGCCCCCCAAGTCTGTGGTGAGCCGGGTTTGAAGTCTTGGCGTACACCGGTGACGACATCCCACCACGGACCGATCGAATGCCCCCAAAGCGCCTGGAGTTCGGCGCTCTCGGTTACGCCGTTGGTACGTTCACCTTCCGAGCGCAACCACAGGCGATCAATGTCTCCACCAATCCATCCCTTTGCATCCCAGCTCAGTGCGCTGCCGTTGTCAGCATCCTGGTACTCGAACTTATCAAGCAGGATGAAGGCGTTGAGTTTTTTGTCGTGCACGCCATGACCAGCCACGGATGGAAAGGCGGCGGCACGATCAGCGTCGGTCAGTACCGGAATGGGGGTACGACTGGTGGTGGTCGCTCCTGAATCCATACTCATATTGCTGTGGTCCATGCTCTCCATGCCGTCCATTTGGCCTTGGTCCATGTTCATCTTGCCGTGATCCATGGCCCCCATCTTGCTATGGTCCATGGTTCCCATCGAACCGTGATCCATCTCTTCAGCGGCGTTGGCCAAGGCAGAGAAAGCAGGACTGACGGAGACTGCCAGTGCAATCAAGGCTGGGCGTAAAAGCATACTGGTCATGATCTCAATCTGCCTGTTTGGTTTTTGGGTCATGATCCATCGACTCATGGCTCATCGTGTTGTGGTCCACTGCCCCGTGTTCAGGTTTGGACTCGCCCATCAGCGATTGACGATTTAGGTAAGTGCTCATAACCCGTCTCATTTACTCATCAACCCGTACTTCACGGAACATGCCCATTTCCATATGGAACAGCAGGTGACAGTGATAGGCCCAGCGACCCAGAGCATCGGCGGTGACTCTATAGCTGCGTTTGGTTCCGGGCGGCATGTCAATCGTGTGTTTGCGCACCATGAATTTGCCGTTCTCATCTTCAAGGTCGCTCCACATGCCGTGGAGGTGGATGGGGTGGGTCATCATGGTGTCGTTCACCAGCGTGATGCGCAGGCGCTCGCCATATTTGAGGCGCAACGGTTCGGCGTCAGAGAACTTGATGCCGTTGAACGACCACGAGAACTTCTCCATGTGACCGGTCAGGTGCAGCTCGATGGTGCGATTGGGTTCGCGGCCATCAGGATCCTGGAAAGTACTTTTCAGGTCAGAGTAGGTGAGCACGCGACGACCATTGTTTCGTAAGCCAATGCCGGGATCGTTTAGCTTTGGCGTTGGGCTCATGGCCTGCATGTCAACCAAGGGGTTGTTGGTTTCGGAAGCGGGGTGAGTCTGCATTTCTCCCCCCATACCACTCATGCCAGCCATTCCCGACATATCGCCATGGTCCATCCCAGCCATCTTGCTGTGATCCATGCCGGCCATGTTGGACATGTCGCCTTGGTCCATGCCGGTCATATCGCCTTGATCCATGCCAGTCATCTTGCTGTGATCCATCCCGGCCATCCCGGACATGTCACCTTGCTTCATATCGCCGCCGCCCATGCCCGCCATGCTGCCATGGTCCATCCCGGTCATACCGCCCATCCCCATGTCATCCATGGTCAAAAGAGGGCGGGGATCAATCGCCGGTACCGGCGCCTTCAACCCTTCGCGTACCGCCAGGGTTCCGCGTGCATAACCGGTGCGATCCATGGATTGGGCGAAGATGGTGTAAGCCTCTTCGCTGACAGGCTCCACGATCACGTCATAGGTTTCTGCTACGGCGATTCGGAATTCGTCGACGCTGACCGGGTTGACGTGCTGGCCATCGGCGGCCACAACAGTCATTTTCAAACCAGGGATACGGACGTCGAAATAGCTCATGGCCGAGCCGTTGATAAAGCGCAGGCGCAGCTTCTCACCCGGTTTGAAAATGCCGGTCCAGTTGCCATTGGGGGCCTGGCCATTCATGAGGTAGGTGTAGGTATCGCCACTGACGTCTGCGAGATCGGTGGGGTTCATTTTCATTTCGGCCCACATCTTCCGATCGGCCACGGCTGCGGACCAGCCTTGCTTGCTGACATCGTCGATGAAGTCGCCAACAGTACGTTTGTGGTGGTTGTAGTAGTCCGATTGTTTCTTCAGCTTGGCCATGACGCGACCAGGATCTTCATCGGTCCAGTCGGTCAGCATCACCACGTAATCGCGGTTGTATTGAAAAGGTTCAGGCTCTTTTGAGTCGATCACGATTGGACCGTAGACGCCTACCTGTTCCTGTAAACCAGAGTGGCTGTGGTACCAGTACGTACCGTTCTGGTGAACTTTGAACTTGTACTCGTACATGCCATCGGGTGCGATGCCATGGAAACTCAAACCAGGTACACCGTCCATATTGGCCGGCAGAATGATCCCGTGCCAATGGATCGAGGTGTCCTGGTCCAGACGGTTTTTCACACGCAGTGTGACCGTTTCTCCTTCGCGCCAGCGCAGCAGAGGCCCCGGCAGAGTGCCATTGATGGTCATGGCTGTGCGCGGCGAACCGGTGATGTTTACCGGGGTTTCACCAATAAACAGATCAAACTCGTTGCCAGTCAGTACGCTCGGCAGACCAGCACTGGTCACTGCCCATACAGGGGTGCGCCACAGACCAAGGCCGCCAAGAATGCCACCCGCTGTCAGGCCTTTGACGAAGGTCCGCCTGGAGGTTTTGGAATGCATGCCGTATATGTCCAATCAATCAAAAGGGGAGCTGTGCGAAACAACCAGTGAGTTGCCCATACAGGTTGAAGGCACTCTCTCGGGAGTTCGTATTGGTCCCGGATGAGCTTCGCCCGCCGTCACTAAAGACGAATTGATACGGCAAGCGAGTTCAGAAATTGCCACATTTGAACCACCACAGTGATTACATTTCTGTCAGCTTGAGAGTGCGCTCAGCTATTCAGCAATCAGTGTGCTCGAGTGCTTTGGTTTTACTTTCTGCGACGGGAGGTTGAGTGCCTTGGGTTTGGGCTACTCGGTACGATTCCATTGAATCCTTCCTGGCCGCGTCCATCCGTGCGAATGTCCGGTCACCACCACCTTCGGCCATAGCGAGAGAAGAGACGGTCAAGGCAGCGATGACAAGCAGGGTTTTGACGGATTTCATTTGGGTATCCTCGGATGAGTTTTGTTTTCCCCTTTGAATCCACATCAGGATGATGATTCTTGGGGCTGAGCTTCAGGCTCGATACAACTTTAAAACCCGTTCCCTGTCAGAAGCCTTAAGTGAGCATTACCGTTGTGTCAGGTTGCGACTTCCTTCTTGAACAGATGCGTAAGCGCAGCGCAGGTTCAAGACATGATGCCCATCCCCATAATGAGTGCGCACATGGCCATATTTGAGTAGCGCTTGCTGACATCTATCTGAGGCCAGGATTACTTTTCTGTCAGTTTCTGCTTGGCTGGACCTATTCATTGCAAACTCAGTCCGTCATCACTTTGAGATCCACCCTCATGAGACTTCTGGTTGCTGAAGACGAACCAAAAACAGGTATCTATTTGCAGCAGGGCCTCACAGAGTCGGGGTTCAATGTCGATCGCTTTACCAATGGTACGCAGGCGCTTCAGCACGCCTTGAGCGAGGCGTATGACCTGCTGATTCTCGATGTCATGATGCCCGGCCTGGATGGCTGGGAAGTACTTCAGAAGGTGCGTGCATCCGGGAACGATGTTCCCGTCCTCTTCCTGACTGCGCGAGACCGCGTTGAAGATCGAGTAAAGGGGCTTGAGCTTGGAGCCGATGATTACCTGATCAAACCCTTCGCGTTTTCTGAATTGTTGGCCCGCGTTCGAACGCTACTGCGTCGGGGTAACAGTGCGCCTTCGCAAACCCATATGAAACTGGCCGATCTGGAGGTGGACCTGCTCAAGCGCAGAGCCATTCGTGGAGGCAAACGCATAGACCTCACGGCGAAGGAATTTGCGTTGCTCGAGCTGTTGCTGCGCCGCCGGGGCGAGGTGCTGCCAAAGTCACTTATCGCCTCCCAGGTCTGGGACATGAACTTCGACAGCGATACCAATGTTATCGAGGTCGCGGTGAGGAGGCTGAGAGCGAAGATCGACGACGACTTTGAGGTCAAGCTGATCCATACCTCTCGGGGCATGGGTTACATGCTCGACGCACCAGACTCGGAGTCGCAATTCGCTCCTCATGAGTGATCAAACACCGAATTGATAACCATGGTTTGCGACCTTGCTCTCAGATGGACTGAGCGCTTTGAAGTGTCCAGAAAGTCTTGAAGTCGGGGCGGATGGGACAGCGCGTTATGCCCCGTGAGGCCCCTTATTCTGGGCATAGAGCCAGTCCCAAGCTGACTGAAATGTAATCGAACGGTCCGCGTTCATGTGGCATCGTGTATCTGCACTGTGACGCTGGAGTCTTGGCCAACGCCCCTATGTTCAGCATGTACCAGGACGCGGAATACGCTGGGTATTCGTCTGTGGTTATAACAAGAATCGGAAAGTAAAAACCAGATCTCCCCCCAATCAAACCTCGAATCAACAGCTCATGCTGTGAGGAGTCTTGCATGTCATTCTTTAAAACTACCACCGTAGCCGTTGCGCTTACCGCTGGTTTGCTGATTAGTGCAGTCGCTCAAGCACATCCCAAACTCCTTTCTTCCACGCCTGTTGAAGGTTCGGACTCTGCGGCACCTTCAAAAATTGAACTGCACTTTTCTGAGAATCTCACGACTCAGTTCTCTGGTGCAAAACTGATCATGACCGATATGCCAGGCATGCCGAACTCTCCAATGGGTGTTAAAGCTGGTGTTTCCGGCGGCGCCGATCCAAAAATGATGGTTATCACGCCTGCTTCTCCACTGACCACTGGTACCTACAAGGTTGAATGGCGTGCTGTCTCTTCGGACACTCATCCCATCACCGGCAACTTCTCTTTCAAAGTGAAATGATTCATGAGCGACTCAATTAATATCGTGATTCGCTTTGCTCTTTATTTGGACCTGATGCTGCTGTTCGGATTGGCAATTTTTGGTGTGTACAGCCTCAGGGGAAAAGAGCGAATATCTGGCACGATCTTGAACTTTGAGTCGCTCCTTTTCGGTACATCCACTATCGGCGTACTTCTATCCCTTGCTGCTATGTTGCTGCTGGCAAAAGCAATGAGCGGCGTTTCAGGGTTTATGGAGCTTCATCACCATATCTTTCAAATGGTCCTTATGGGGACTGATGTCGGTTTGACCTGGATGGTCCGAATAGCTGCTCTGCTATGGGCAATTATCGCCGTCACATTGAATAAGCGCTTTCCGACACTCAGTCTCTGGATGGTCACCGCATGTGGAGCCATTGCACTGGCCACCCTGGCATGGACAGGACACGGTGCTATGGATGAAGGTAGCCGTCGCTATTGGCATTTCATTAGCGATATCTTCCATCTTTTAGCCGCAGGTGGCTGGTTGGGGGCTCTCGCGGCGTTCGCTCTGCTGCTGCGTTTGAAATCACTGAAGGGCGAGCAAGAGGCACGAATTCTTGCTCGGGTACTGACGGGATTTGAATCGGCTGGCGCGGTGATCGTAGTGATCCTAAGCATCACCGGTGTAGTGAATTACCTTTTTATCGTAGGTCCAGCCCTCGATGAGGTGATGCTGACCACTTATGGCATATTGCTGTTTTTGAAAATTCTACTATTTTCCGGAATGATCGTACTGGCCATTCTCAACCGTTTTCATCTAAGTCCGCTATTAGAACGATCAGTTAGAAATGGAGAGTATTCAGTCGCGGTCAACGCTTTGCGGCGTAGCATGACCTTTGAATTTTCAATGGCTGTGGTCATAGTGTGCCTTGTTGCATGGCTGGGGACTTTGAGCCCGGAGATGGAAATGAGCTCTGCATAGACGTTTGAATCGCCCCTGGTTTTGTAGGCACCTCCAAGCCTTGAAGTGAGGCCCACCAGGAGATGCCATGAGCACCAGCGTTACGATTCAGTGGGTGCATACTGGTAATCAATGGTTCTTGATCGACATCAACTTCATTGGCGTGCTGGCTCTGTAGGTAGAGGAACACCCATACGTTGCAAGGGGATCGGGCATGGCCAAAACTATTCCTTACATCCGAAGCACTCCTGGCGTGTCTGTTGGGGGGCGACAGGTACTGTTCGGCGAACTCCTTCGGTATGCGTCCGGCCAACACACCTTCTTGACACCGCCGCTTAAGGTAAGTGTCTGCCAAACACATCGGCCTCTCGAGCTTTCACACGGCTTGCAAATGTTATGCGAATGGGGCTAGATCGCCTTTAAACGTCAATTCACCACATGCCTCGTCGCCAGGATCTATTTATGTCGCTGAGTTTTCATAAAATGCACGCAAATGGCGATGACTTCGTTATTGTAGACTCGCGAAACTCGGCCAATCCGATGACAAGTACCATGGCTCGGCGAATGGGTGATCGGAACCGAGGAGTCGGATTCAATCAACTCGCGGTGGTGCTCGATTGCGATGATGCAGTTGCGCGCTTGATGTTTTGGAATGCCGATGGCTCCACGCTGGATGCTTGTGGCAGCGCAACGCGGGGTGCCGCGGATATGCTGATGCGCGAATCAAATATTACTTCGGTAGCGCTCCGAACCAACCGTGGTCTACTAACTTGCGAACGAACCTCAACCGGCGCAATTTCTGTCAACATGGGGGAGCCGCTTTTCGGCTGGTCGGATATTCCCCTGGCTCTGGAACTGGATACTGCTGTTTTGCCACTTGCTGGTGGCCCAACAGCGTGCAGCATGGGAAATCCGCACTGCACCTATTTTGTGGATGATCTAACAGCCGTTGATATAGCGACAATCGGACCGACAATTGAAACCAACCCACTATTTCCCCTCAGGACGAACGTGCATTTCGTCCAGATCATTAACCGAAAGCACATTCGGTTGCGCATTTGGGAGCGCTGGGGTGGTATTCCGCTCGGTTCAGGTTCCTGCTCTTGTGGCGCCGCTGTTAGCGGAATTCGTCGTGGCTTGTTAGACAATTCCGTTGAGGTTGAATGTGATGGCGGAACCGTAACGGTTCAATGGGATGGCGTAGGACCTGTCTTTCTCATCGGACCGGTAGAGACAACTTTTTCGGGAAATATCACGGATAGCTTATTACAAGTTTTATAGCTGCTATATCGTGATAAACAGAGGAACTAATCATTCCTTACATAATTAAGCCAGTTGCCATCTATGCGGCAGCAGTTCGGCAATCGCACGCTGCGTTGGCAGGCGCGTGAGGACGTCCTTCAAATAAGCATACGGATCATGCCCGTTGAGCCGTGCCGATTGGATCAAACTCATGATCGCGGCTGCACGTTTGCCGCTGCGCAGTTCACTGGTAACAGCCGCGCAGCAGCTATTGTGATGGCCCCCTCGGGTAGGCATTTGTACGCGTCCAACCGGGGGCACGACAGGGTCGCCACCTTCAGCCTTGAGCAATGCGGTTCCTTCAAAGCAGTAGGACATACGTCGACACAAGGCCGCACACCTCGCTTCATGAACATCACACCCGATGGCAGACGCCTCTTTGTGGCTAACGAGGAGAGCGACAACATCGTGCGTTCGATGTGGATCAGCAGTCGGGTGTACTCACTCCCAATGGGCAGTCGATCAAGACCGCCAGTCCAGTGTGCATGATCTTCAAAACCACCAGACCATCAGCTAACATTATCTCGGGAGCCTCCATTTTGTTAGAACTTCTTAACTCGCCAGGCATATGGCTTGCCATCGCTCAGATCATCGCAATCGACATCCTTTTGGGCGGCGACAATGCGGTTGTCATCGCTTTGGCTTGTCGAAAGCTACCTGAAGCGCAGCGCAATCGGGCCATCATTGGCGGTGCCTTGGGTGCGATTTTGCTGCGCATGGCAATGATCTTCTTTGCACTGCAACTGCTTGAGCTGCCTTATCTCAAACTGGTTGGAGCAGCACTGCTGGTATGGATTGGTATCAAGCTCCTGGTTCCCGAAGAGCAAGATGCTCACAGTAAATTTACGGCCAGTGCGCAGCTGCTCGGCGCCATAAAGACAATCGTTGTGGCGGATGCCGTCATGAGTCTGGATAACGTGGTGGCGGTGGCGGGAGCTTCGGGTGGGAAGCTTGAGCTTGTCATCTTTGGGATCGTGATCAGCATTCCAATCATCATCTGGGGCAGCAAGCTTGTCCTGCATTTCATGGATCGATTCCCGATAGTCATCAAGCTTGGCGCCGCATTAGTGGGATGGATTGCCGGTACCATGGCCATCACCGATATCGGCTTACCCTCGTCATCTTCCGCGCTGTATTACGCAGCCGGGTTGACGGGCGCGGTCCTGGTTCTGATTGCAGGAAGGCTGGTGGCCAAGCGCAATACATCGCACTCAGTAGAGTCTTCCGAATCCGGAAGGAGTGAGTAGCAATGGGACAGGATATTTTCTCTGTACGGGGCGAGTCAGCACCAAACGGTTGTCTGCGGGTTGCAATCAATCCGGGCAACCCTGTATTGGCGCAGGGAGACGAACTCTACGTCCAATGGTGCAATGAGCCCGGCAAGCTCTTTGAGATGCACTGCGACTTCTTCAGGCAGACCTCCAAATTGATGCGCAGCCCGCGCACGCCCAGCTTATGCATTTCTTTCAATCGCTCGGGTGAGACAGGTAAATCGAGCGCAGCGACCGCCCGCGCCCGGTCACTGTCCAATTGCTTGAGCGCATCGATCATGCAGCGATTGTCCCCTGCATAGGGGCTTGGCTGCACGAGCACTATTGGGGCTGGATAATCTCATAGCGATGTCCGCAAGGGCCGCTGCGGCGTTTTCGAACCCAGGAACCAGGGGCTCGAAAATCTGCAACGGCCTCGGACCTTCCGTTATCGGTTCGCCACCCATCGGCCTGACCCTCAGCGCCTGTCGGCGTAAGGCGCTATGGGTTCGACCGGCAACGGCAGGTTGCCTTGCCACGGGTCGAAGGTGTAACGCAGGTAGAGCAAGGCCCGGCTCGGCGCGTAGCCCTCGCTGTGCTGCCAGGTGATGCCGGAGCCCAGGACCAGGTTATCCGATAGCCTGCGTTCGAACAGGCCTTGCAGGCGGACGTTGACCCCGCTGCTACTGCTGCCGGCGTTGACCTGGCTGGCATCCTCGGCGAATACATCGCCGGCTTGCTCGATCAGCTCGCGCAACTTGTCCGCCCCGTGAACGGGGTAAAGATCGCTATCGCGGGTCTTGGCATAGGACCAGCCCACCGAGCTTTCCAGCAGCACTGACCAGTCGGCATTTCGCCAGGCATAGTTGAGCGGTACGCCGATGGAATAGTACTGCTGCGGGCTGTAGTAACCGCCCTGGCCCAGGCTGTACTCGCTCAGGTCCTTGTCGTAGCCCCAGTACATGAGGGTCAGACCGGTGCGAAGACGCTCGTCGGCGCGGTCGATCAGGCGGTAGTAATAGCCGGCCATGGCCGACCGGCGCTGGTTGTCGGCGACGTTCTTGCCCCGCAACCAGTGGGCGCCGAGGCTGGCCCAGACGCCGTCGACACCCCCTTCGTCATGACTGAGTCCCAGGGTGACGCCATTGGCGGTGACGCCCCCCCAGGTAATTCCGGTGATCGGGTCAACCGCGCCGGCATAGGACACCAGAGAGTTGCTCAGCGGCCGTCGCGAGGCCGTAAGGGACCAGCCGAGGGACCGCCAGTCACTGCTGTAGGTGACCCCGCCGAGCCAGTTCGGCACCTTGAAGCCTTCTGGCGAGTGCCCCAGATCCAGCGCCCAGCGCTCATTTTTCCAGCCCATCGCCAGGCCTGTGCCGCTGGTGCTTTCGGAGGTATCCGGGCAACCGCTGGTGACCAGTGCGCAGGTACCGAACTGCTGGCGGTGCAGGCCGTTCGCCTCGGTGGCGAAACTGCCGACATCCAGCTCGACCTGTTCTGCCTGTAGAAAACCCAGGCCTTCGGCAATCGGCGCATCCAGGCGCAGGATGGTGGTCTGTGTGGTCAGGTCGGAAATCCCCGACGACGAGTTGTCCGTACGCCAGGCGAAGTCATGGTAGAGGTGCACCGTCGGGTTCTGCGCCTGGTACAGGGTGTCCACGTCACTGCGCAGGCTGCGCGGCAGCCACTCGTCGGCGTCCTTCGCCCGGCTGGCCAGGGTCATGGCGCGATCGTCGCGTGGGGTGGCCTGTGCGGGATCGATCAAGCCGGCGGCGGCCATGCTGCGGGCATAGTTGTCCAGCGCCTGCTGGGGCTGCTGGCGGGACATCAGCCGCGCCGCGTCTCGATACAGCAGCGGATCGCTCTGTGGCGTCTCGAGCAGGCGGGCGTACAGCGCGCGCGCCTTGTCCGGCTGGTTCACCCCGGTCCAGGCATTGGCCAGGCGTCGCTGGTAGGCCGCCGGCGCATTCGCTGGCACCGCCAGTTCTTCCAGGGCGCGCTGCGCCGGCGCAGGCTGGCCGCGGGCAATCAGGGTTTCGATCAGGCCCAGCTGCGCCTCGGCGTTGCTCGGCTCGCGCTGCAGGACTTGCCGATAGTAGGTCTCGGCTTGCAGCTGATCGCCGCGCTGGTAGGCCCAGTCCGCCAGGGTCGCCAGATCGTCGGTGCTCGGCGCGCGCAGCAGCAGGGCGATCGCCTGCGGCTCGTGACCGGCATCACGCAGGGCCCGGGCCCGGGCCAACAGTTGGCGGCGTTCGACTCGGCTGGACAGGTCGCGCATATTGTCGTCCCACTGCGCCGCGGGAATGGCGGCCAGGGTGGCGAGAGTCTCGCTGTCGCGCCCGATCGAGGCCAGGTACAAACCGTGGGCGTAACGGGCCGGGGCATTGCTGCCCTGGCGCTGGATCAACTGGCGGAAGCTGTCTTCGGCCGCGCTGTTTTGCCCCTGTGCGTGCTGGGCATTGGCCAGGCGATAGGTCAGCCAGGGATCGTCCGGCGCCAGTGGCCGGGCCTTGAGCAGCACCCGCGAAACCGTCGGCCAGTCGGCGCGCCGGGTCGCGGCATCGGCCTGGAGGTTAAGACGGTCGAGCTCCAGGCTCCGGCGCAAGGCCGCAAATTCGCGCTGGGTGGCCGCCGGCAAGGTGTCGAGGTAGGCCTGGGCTTTTTCCGGCGCTTGCGCCTGGTACAGACGCACCAGGGCGCGCACCGCCTTGCCGTTGTCGGGCTGCAGCTTGCGCGCCTGCAACAGCAGGGCCTCGGCCTGAATGTCTTCGCCTTCGGCCAGGGCGATATTGGCCAGGCCCACCAGCCAGTCGGCTTCGTCGGGTTTGACCTGGCGCGCCTGTTGATAGGCCTTGCGGGCCGCTGCCAGGTCCTTGCGCTCCAGGGCTTCGTCGCCCTGTTGCAGCAACATCCAGTTGCGGTTGGCCAGTTGCAGGTCTTTCCACTTGCTGATCCAGGAAGTGTCCTGTTCCTTGCCCAAGGCCTCGGTGAACGCCGCATAGGCCTGGTCATGCTTGTTCTGGTGCATCAATGCGGTGCCCAGGAAGCCGATCAGGCTGGCATCGTCCGGGTAGCTGCGCGAAGCGCGGCGCAGGAGCTTTTCGGCGCCGACATTGTCGTTGGCCTCCAGCAGCTCCTTGCCTTTGACGCCGGCCTGCCAGGCCGGATCGCCGAGCAACTGGCGCTGGTGCTGCAGCTGCTTGTTTGCCTGGTTCTTGAAGGTCGAATAGGGGTAATACCGCTGGAAGTCTTCCCAGGCGCGAGCGGTTTCGCCGCTGACCGGCAGCTTGCTCAGGTAGTTGTATTCGCGCTCGGAGGCGAGGTTGCTGGTCTGGGGATCGCCAGCCAGCTGGTGCAGAATCGCCAGGGCTTCGGCATCGCGCTGTTCGGCGAACAGCAGGCCGGCGAGCATCTGGCGCAGCCCCGCGTTACCCGGGTACTGGCTGTCGAGGCTCTGCAACTGCTGGATCACCGCGGGGCGCTGGCCGCTGATGCCACTGCGCACGCCCCAGTATTCCAGTGCGCTGGAGAAGTCCGGCGGCTCGCTGCCGAACAGCTCCTGGTACTGTGCCACTGCTTCTTCGGCCCGTCCGGCAGCTGTCAGCAGCCGGGCTTGTTGCAACAGATGCTGACCGTCCTTGCTCTGCAGCTTGATCAGGGCCTGGGCCTGGCGCAGTGCCGGCGAACCCGGGGCCTGGCGGCGCAATTGCTCCAGGCGTTGCTCGACCAGCGGCTGGTTATGTTGCAGCAGGGCCTGGCGAATCCCGCCGACCAAGACCTGCGGATGTTGCGGAGCAATCGACTCCAGGCGCGCCAGCGAGTCGCGCACCAGGTCCTCGCGATACATCGCTTCGCCCAGGCGTACCTGTTCGAGCAGCCACTGTTGCTGTTCCTGGGGTGTAACCGGCTGAGCCAGCGCGGTGCCCGACAAGCAGCTCAACACCAACGTCCATTGCGACACGACTTTGCGCATGAGCACTACTTGCATGATGAAGTCCACGCCGGCAGCAGCCGGCCGTCCTTGTCGAAACGATAACGCTGTTGGTCCCAGCCTTGGCCGAACATCAGCAGTGATTGGTTGTAATAGGCGTCCGCCGGGGGCGGGTTCTGGCGTAGGCGTTCGCGTTGGGCCGCCAACGCCGCACCGCCTTCGGCTGTGCTGGCCAGCAGCGGCAACAGCGCCGCCGAGAAGCCAACCGGGCCGACGCCCTCTGCAGTGCCCTGGGCGACATCCACACGCTCCGGCGGATGGCCGAGCCGCGCCGTCAGCGCCACCATGGGTTGCACCTGCGCGAGCAACTCGGCCCTGCCCGGGACTTGAGGATCGAGCATGCCCAGCCAGAGGTAGACGCGGATCGCGTCATAGCTGCCGAGCGCGCCCTTGGCGTCCGCTGCCCAGCCTTGCCCGGTTTTCCAGACCACCCAGTCGGCGGGCTGGCCCTTGGGCGAGCTTTCCAGCAGCAGGCGCCGGGTACTGTTCGCCACGTCGTGCCACACGGGTGCGACCAGGGCAAAACGCGCCAGCAGTTGTGGCGGCAGGTAGCTGGGGTTGAGCCGCCAGCCGTCGGCGGATTCGAAGCCGGCATCCCCCGGCAACAGCATCAGGCCCAGCCCGGGCAGCGGGCGCAGGGTTTGCGCGGCGCTGCGCCAGAGCATGTTGCGGCCAAGGGTTTCATAATCCGGCCGCTTCCAGAGGCGGCCGGCCTCCAGCAGGCTGTAGGCCATCCACAAGTCGGCATCGCTGGCGTTGTTCGGATCCAGCACCTGCCAGCGACCCTCCTTGCTCAGGCCCCACTGCCAGGCGGGCAGTTGGCGGTTCAGGTCGCCGCCGGCGAGGTTGTCCCGGGTCCATTTCAGCAGCTTGGCGAAGCTGTCACGGTCGTTGCCCAGCAAGGCAAAGAACATTCCGTAGCTCTGGCCTTCCGAGGTGGTGATCTGCTGCATCGAGTGATCGATCACCCGTCCATCGGGGCTCACCATCGCCTTCTTGTAGCTCTCCCAGGCCGGCCAGGTGCACTCGGCGGCAGCCGCCAGACCCGGCAGGCTCAGGGCCAACGCCCATGCGATGGCGGCTTTCATCCCTTACTCCTCGTTCGCCAGTCGACGACGCGCGGCCCAGCGCAAGGCGCGCCACAGCAGGAAGGCGGCCAGCAGTACACTCAGGACCGCCATGCCAGCCAGCAGTACCGGATGTTCCGAGAGCTGGAACCAGAGCATCAGCCACCATGGCAAGTAGCCGACAAAGTACTGCTCGCCGACCAGCTGGCTGTTCACGCCGCTGCTCCGGATCATGGCCACGGAACCGGACACGGCGTCGATTTTCCCGTTATCGCTGAGGGTTTCGCGCAGCATCTGGTAGTCGGGGGTATTGGTGGCCAGCAGCGCGACAATGCTGCGCTGGCTATGGAAGGGCGACTGCATACCGACGATCGCCGCCATCGGGGCCTTGGCCGACACTTCGACCCGGTTGGCTCCCAGGTTGCGCTCATCGTTGATCTGCCCGGCCCGGGCCGAAGCCTGACCGGCGGCGGCATTCGATGCCTGTATCAGGGAGTCGAGGGTGTGGTCGAGCCACAGGTTGAGGTCCGGCTGATTGCGCAGGTCCGCGGGCAGGGCGCCCAGCACCAGCAGGTCGACGTCGGCTTTCCTGGCGTCATCCCAGTTGTCGCTCAGGTTCAGCGCCAGCGCCGGGAAGCCGGTTTGCGAGGAGATCTTGGCAACCGCCTCGAACAAGGTGCTGAGCTGGGTGGCGGTCGGATTGGCCGGCACCACCACCAGGGTCTCCGACAGGTCGGCCATGCGGCTGAACGGGAAGCCGCTGCGGGCGAAAGCGCGCAGGTCCGGCATGGCGATGTAATGGTGATAGCCCGACAGGTCGATGGTCGACTCATCGTCGATCAGAGCCCGGGTGTCCACCGGCAGGGAGGTCTGGCAACGGTCGCGCTGGGAGCTACCGAAGGTGCTGGCGAAACTGAAGTCGAAGCGGATGCTGTTGCGATCGCCGATTTTCAGCGCCGGTACCAAGAGGTGGTCGCTGGTGTTCGCCGACTCGTTGGACAGCACCGCCAGGCGCAGTTCTTCCAGACGGCTGTTGGTGTTACGCAGCAGCGGCAGGCTGGTGATGAACTGGTTGTTGAGGCTGATGTTCAGGCGCGACTCGTCGTTGGTCGACGGCGGCGTGTAGCGGTACTTGGTCTGCAGCGGGATGCCCTGGTTACGCCAGACGAACAGGTCGGGCGGCAGGTTGATGTCGAGGATGATCGGCCGCGGCAGAAGGCCGCTGACTTGCAACTGCTCAGGGTACTTGAGCAGTTCGGCGAAGCGCACCGGGCGATCGGTACGCATCCAGTTGGGGGCGTCGTAGGGTTTGCGCGGCTGCAACTGCTGGACGTTTTCCACCGTCACCCGCGAGCTGCGGAACAGGTCGCCGCCCAGGGCCAGGGCTCGGGCGGCCACCGCCAGGTCGGCGTCATTGCGCCCCATCACCAGCAGCACTTTGCTGTAGCGGTCGTTGGGGTTGTCGATCAGCTGCACCACCGGCGCTTGCACCAGCGGGAACTTCTCCAGGTCCGCGAGGAACTGTGGCCGATGATCGTTGGTGGCGAACACCACCGAAGGATTGAGGTTGTCCTGGTCCTGGCTCGCCGGCAGCTGATCGAACAGCACCGGGAACTGAGCGCCGCGCCAACCCGCCAGGCTGCCGAAGTAAGAGGCCAGGATGCCGGCGGCGCGCTGTTCGCCTATGGTCGGGGAGGCGGCAAACAGCAGGTTGATGACCGGCTTGCCATCGCCCAGTGCGTCGAAGAATGGCCTCGGGAAGTACGCCAGATCGTTCCTGGTCGCCAGTGCCTGTTCCTGCAGGGAAACCTGGCTGGCGCGGCTGACGTTGACCCACAAGGCGCTGTTGGCCGGGTCTTCGCACATGTCGGTGTAATGGCCAATGAATTCCAGACGCACGCGGTTGAAATCGGTGACCAGCCGGGGATCCAGGGCGATCTGCTGCGTGGTCTTGCGCCCCAGTTGTTCTTTCTCGATGGGCACCACGCTCATCAGGGTGTCATTGAGGTAGACCCGCATATGCGAGAGCGTCGGCAGCAGCGCCGGAGACGGGGTGTATTCCAGCTTAAGCCTGGCATCGCTGGCGATACGGTCGCGCCGCAGGGTGAACTCGATTTGATCGCTGTTGTGGATCCCCAGCAACAGGCTGTCGGCCGAACGCCCCAGCTGTTCGAAGGTGCGCGCGGTGGCCCAGCTCGGGGCTTTCTGCTCCTGCGCCAGAGGGGGAGTGACAGGCGCCGGGGCGGCCTGTGCGCAGGCAACGGCCAGGAGCGCCAGGCTGGCAAATAGAGATTTGCTGAAATAGCGGCTCATGATGCGTTCACCGTTATAGAAGAAGAGGAGGGGGAAGACGCCAGGGGCATACGCGGCAGGTAACTGCCCAGCCAGGCCAGCAGGCGCAGGAACGGACCGATCACCACTTGGGTCCAGGCCGGCAGGTATTCGTAGAGCCGGTAGTAACCCTTGGCGCCCAGCTTGAGAATGTCCAGGAAGCTGTGCAGCGGCCGGTCCTGGGCGAAGTCTTCGCCCCAGTTAATCCAGGCGTCGGCCCGGGCGAAGGTGCACTGCACGAAATCGATCTTTTGTTGCTCCGTGAGCCTGGTGAAGCTGATGCCCACGAAGTTCTTGTGGCTACGGCAGACCTCGCCGGGAAACAGGAACTCGCGCTGCCCACGCTGCATCAGCAGAGAAACGCGACCGCCCACCGGCAGCGACAGCGGCACATCCACCTGGAACCCGGCGCCGCCGTCGGAGTAGTCCACCAGCATGCCGGAGTAGAAGCGACCGTTATCCAGACGCACGGCCGCTGGCAGCTTGGACTGCACCCTGTGGGTCTGGCGCACCTGTCGCACTTCAGCGGCAATCGCCACCGCCGCACCGGTGATCAGCAGGTTGTAGATCACCCAGAGAGTGCTGACCAGCACCGTGCCGATCTCGGTCGCCGGGCCAGTGAGCAAGCGCCAGAAGGCGAATCCCAGGCCCGCCAGGTTCAGGGCCGAGAGCACCAGATAGGGCTGGGCGATCTTCCAGTCGAACTGGTTGTGCTCCATCAGGCCGCCTTTGGCGGTGACGTTGAACTTGCCTTTCTTGGGGTTGAACAGCGCCACGGTGGTGGGTCGGGCGATGTACCAGGCCAGTACCGTTTCGTAGACCTCACCCCAGAACGTCTGGCGATAATTGCCCTGCATCCGCGAGTTGGTCAGGCTGGCATGGATCATGTGCGGCAGCACGTACAACAGGATCATCAACGCCGGGGCGTAGATGATGTAGGCGTGCAGAAACAGGAAGGCCAGCGGCGCGGTGAGAAACAACAACCGTGGCAGCCCGGCCAGGAAGTGCAGCATCGCGTTGGCATAACAGATTCGCTGGAAGATCGTCAGGCCCTTGCCCAGCAAGGGGTTGTCGGTGCGGAAAATCTGCGCCATGCCGCGGGCCCAGCGAATCCGCTGGCCGATATGCGCCGACAGGCTTTCGGTCGCCAGCCCGGCAGCCTGGGGAATGCGCACGTAGGACGAGTTCCAGCCGCGCCGGTGCAGGCGCAGCGCGGTATGGGCGTCCTCTGTCACGGTTTCGACCGCGAAGCCGCCGATGTCCTCCAGCGCGGCGCGGCGCAATACCGCACAGGAACCGCAGAAGAACGCCGCGTTCCACATATCGTTGCCGTCCTGCACCAGGCCGTAGAACAGCTCGCCCTCGTTGGGCCGGCGACGGAACATGTTCAGGTTGCGCTCAAACGGGTCGGGAGACAGGAAGTGGTGCGGGGTCTGCACCAGGGCCAGCTTCGGATCGCGCAGGAACCAGCCCACAGTGAGCTGCAAGAAGGAGCGCACAGGGATGTGGTCGCAGTCGAAAATCGCCACCAGCTCGCCATCGATACGGCCCAACGCATGGTTGAGGTTGCCGGCCTTGGCATGCCGGTTATCGGTGCGAGTGATGTAGCCGACGCCGACTTCGGCAGCGAACTGGCGGAAGTTCTCGCGCTTGCCGTCATCGAGAATGTAGATGCGTAGCTTGTCCTGCGGCCAGTCGATGCCCAGGGCGGCGTAGACCGTACCGCGGACCACCGAGAGGTCCTCGTTGTAGGTCGGTATCAGCAGATCGACGGTGGGCCACAGCCGGGTATCGCGAGGCATCTGCGCCGGCTGGCGCCCCAGCGGCCAGCAGGTCTGGATATAGCCCAGGATCAACACCACCCAGGCATAGGTTTCGGCCGCCAGCAGCAACAGGCCGACGGTCAGGTCCAGCGGGTTGTTCCAGTTCAGGGTCGAGGTATAGCGCCACCACAGGTAGCGGCAGGACACGATGGTCGACAGGACGATCATCAACAGCGTCGGGACGCGCCCCGGGATGCGCCGCACCAGCATGGCCAGCGCCCAGAGCAGAATCACGAACACCAGTTGGGCGATGTAGCCGAAGGGTTCGGTGATGCACATCAGCATCAGCACCACCGCTACCACGCCCACACCGATGTTCAGCCAGCGCTGACGGCGAGGCTCAAGGCCTTTCCACCAGATCTGGCTCTGCCGCACTCGCCGGCTTTGCTGGACATGGCGCGGCAAGGCTTCAAGCAAGTGGCCCAAGCGCACGCCGAGCAGGCGTTGCCGCAGTCGCGCGGGGCGCGTCCAGCGCCGCCAGCTCAGCGGGCGGCGTGGCCGCAGCGGCTGCACCAGCAGCAACCAGATGCTTTGCACCAGCAAACGCAGCGGATCACCCAGGCTCGGCGGCTTGTTCGCCAACTGCGGATACCAGCGCTGGCGCTGCTCGCGCAACTGCTGCCAGCCCGGCGCCTCCAGGCGCAGGAACAGCCAGGCCAGAGCATTGAGCGAGGCCAGCCAAAGCCCGGTCAGAGGGGGGGTATCGTACTCGCGACGCAGGTAGGTGTAGGGAAACCAGCGGGCAATCATGCCACCTCCAGGCGACGGGCCAGGCACCAGGTCGCCAGGCTCAGCACGTCCTGGGCCGCCAGACTGCCCGGCGCATACAGCCCGACCGGGGTCTTGAACGCGAGCGACTCGCGCATCGCCTCATCGTTGTGCACGGTCAGGGACAGCAACCGATCGGCGTGGTTCTTGCGCCAGATCAGCATCAGATCGCGCTGCAACTGGCTACCGGGATCGAAACGATTGACCAGCAGCGGACCGCTCACCGTCTCTTGCTGTTGCAGCAGCACATGGCAGGCCGCGTCTGCTTCGGCGACCTGGATAGGGAAATGACAGGGGCCGGTGTTGCCGTGCCCGACCAGGCGCTGCGGCACATCGAACAGGACCCAGTCGTAGTGCTCGGCCAGGCTGGCCTGACGTCTGGCCCACAGGGTGTGGTCCTTCGCCAGGCGGCGTTCCATTTCAAGTTGTTCTTCACGGTCGAGGCGGCCATAGGGCAGCAAACTCAAATTTGGCGCCAGGCTCCAGGCCTGGTTGTACCAATTCTCGCCATTGAGCATGCCGCGGGCCCAGCCGCAACTTTCCACGGTCGCCAGGTTGAAGTACAGGCGCAGCAGGTTTTCCGGGCACATGTCGACCATCAGCACCCGCTCGCCCAGGCTGTGCAGGGCGTAGCCTATCCCCGCCAGCAGGGAACTGCTGCCGACGCCTCCACGCAACCCGCGCAGACTCAGCGATCTCACGTCCTCACCTCCTGTGGGGCCTTCAGTTGTGTTTCCAGCGGCAGTGCCTCTTCGAGCTCGGCCAATAGCGGCCAGCGCTGCAAGGCGCGGCGCAGTTCCAGTTCGGCGGAAATGTCCACGTACTCGAGGTCCGGCAGCTTCAGCTCAAGCTTCAGTCGGGCGATGTCATCGGCGCGCCCGTTACGGGCATGCGCCAAGGCACTCATTTGAAGCGCTGAGGGTAAGGTAGCCATGCACCTTTCTCCTTGATCCGGACATAGGGCTTGCCGGCGTAGTCGAGCACCACGGTGCCGGAGTTCTCGGACACCGCAGGGGTCTGCGGCAGATCGCTCAACAGCGCCTGCCAGTCCAGCCCCCGGCCCTCGGCCTGGGGAGCGGCGGCATACAAGCGGGCGATGATTTCGGACAAGGCCAGGTAACTGCTGGGTGCGCTGACATGCAGCGGCGCTGAATTCGCCGCGGAACCCATGCCGATCAGCTTGATGCCCACTGGCACGTGAGTGATCGAGGCGCTCGGAATCTCGCGCATGCCGGAGATCTGCATGCGGTCGCCATGCAGCGCCGCGCCGTGCTCGGGCACTATCACCACGGCCACGCGCCGACCGCTGCGCTCGAGTTCCTTGATAAAGGCCGTCAGGTCGTCGATCAGGGCCTGGGCGCGAGGCTTGTACTCGGCGCTCTTGGTGCCGCCGTCGGCGGTCAGCGCTCGGTTGCCGTCGTGCAGCGTGGTGGTGTTGTAGAACAGCGCCACGCGTGAATCCTGGTTGTTCTCGCGGTGCTGCCACCACTTGTCCAGGACTTCCCGGTCGCGCCAGATCGGCGAGCCGTCGAAGCCCACCAGCGCCCGCGACAGGTTTGAGGCGTTCACCGCCGGATTGGGCAGAGCCCCCTGGCTGCGGACTTCATCGAGGAAACCTTCGAACTGACCGGTGTGGTTGAGCATCACTTCGCTGGCAAACCCGAGCTTGCGCAGATCGTCCATCAGCAGGCATTGCTCCGGCGCCACGCCGTAGAGCTTGTTGTGCGGTTGCTGGCCACAGCTTGCGCGCAATAGGCGTATCGCCGCCGGGCCGCTGTAGGCGGTGGCCGAGTTGAAGTTGTCGAACACCACATCCATCTGCTGCAACAGCGGGTTGTCCCGCAGGCCCACGGCGTCCAGGTCGTCCCAGGCCATGGAGCAGATGTTGATCAACAGCAGATCGAACGGCTGGGCTGCCGAGGTCGAGGGTTTGAACTCGACGCGCCGGCCGGCCTCGGTTTCATAGAACTTCTGCAGGTAGTCGTCCAGCGTCGCGCTGTCGGGCTCGGCGTTGCTGACCACGGCGCTGGCAGAAGCCGTGCCGGGGTTCGCAGCCTGTTGCGCGGGCGCTTGCAACGCCAGCAGGTTGGCGCTGCCCAGCAACGCCAGCCAGCCCAGGGTCAGGGTGGTCAGGCGCAGCCACTGGCTGACGAACAGGTAGGCCACCACCACGATCAGCAGCAGCCCGCAAAGGTTCCAGTCGATGAAGCGACCGGCCAGCTCCAGTAGGTATGCACCGGTGAAGTTCAGTACGCCGGGTTGGTCCAGCAGGCGGCTGAACGGCGGCAGCCAGGAGTCCTGATAGAACAGCGCCACCCCCAGCGGCACGGCGATCAGCCAACGCAGAAGGCTCGCATAGCGATTGCGCAACGGCACCAGCAAGACGGCAGCGAACACCAGATTGGGCAGGATCTGCAGATTGAGGTAACCGCCCCAGAACAACAGCAACTTGATCAGAAAGTACAGGTTCCACAGGCCCAGACCCGGCCAGATCCACGCAGGTTGCGCGATGACGGGGATTTCAGGACGGCTCATGGGGCTTACTCTGGGTAGGTTGCGGGGGCGTACGCCGACGTACGCCACGGGATTTCAGGTAACGCGGGCGCAAGTAACGCTCAAGCCCGTGCCTGATACGCTGACTGAAACGGCTCAGCAGCATCGCCAGCGCCAGCGTCAGCAGGCTGCTGGCGGCAATCACCTGCAGCAACTCGGAATACATCATGCGCAAGGTTCCGTGAGCGAAAGGGTGATGCGGTGTGGCGTAAAGCCGGTCAAACCGACGGACTGCGACAGATTGTCGATGACCCGCTCATCCGCCAGCCGGAAGGTCTCGGGTAATTCGGTCGCCTCGATAAAGGCCTTGCGCGGCAAGTGATCCACCGACGGCAACGACTCGCAGGCGCTGAAAATATCGGCCCATGGCAGGCGGCATATATTGCCCAGGGCCGGCTCCAGGCCATCGGCGCGGCAGGCGAACAGAAACAGATAGAAGGTGCCGTCCAGCACACAAGCGATGTCGCCATAGCGGCGCAGGCTGATCTGACTCAGGTATTGCTCGATCTCGAGTCCGCCACGTGACTGCAGTTTCAGCAACTGGTGGCTGATCTCGCCCGAGGCGCCGCGGTACACCTGGTCCAGGGTTGCGATGAACGTGCTCGGCGTCAGCAGCCCGCGAACATGAGGGGGGCGCATGCGGTCGTACAGAGTCTGGAAATCAATGTCGCTGCGGTAATGCCAGAGTTGCCCCTGCACGCTATCGGTCAGGCTTAGAAAGTGCGCCAGCGAGGCCTTCAGCGGTACGATCAGATTGGCGCCGCAGGCCAGCAGTAGACGCTCGTCGCGGTAGCGCAGGCAGGGCTCCATTTCGCGAACGATGATTTTCAGTGCCGTTCCGCACTGATTGCGCAATTTGTGCAACTGACGGGCAAGGTCTTCGACCTGGTCGTTGCCTTCGATGGCCACGATCACGCTAGCGGCTCGCGCCTTGAGGGCGTGCAGCAGCAGCTCGTCGCGCCCCTCGAACAGTCGCCATTGCTGGGACAGCGGCGGTGCGCCTTCGAGTACGCTGCGCTGGGTCAGGTAGACGCGCTGGTCATCGGTGCGGATGGCTTGCGGGCTGCCACGTTGCGCCTGGCTCAGGCCAAGAACGCCGTCGGCCTGCTCCAGTTCGAACTCTCGGGCGGTGCACACGCCCAGCTCGTTGTGCCAGAAGTGCTGCTGATAGCGGATGCTGCCATCACGCCGATACAACTGCGCCAACCCCGACAACTCTTCGTTGAGGCCCACCAGTTCGGCATGCAGCGCCGGTTCCTGGCCGTGGCACAGGACCACCAGGGTACAGCGACGCTGGCGCAACCACTGGCGTACTTCTTCACACCATTGCTGCAGATGCCGGGCGTCAAAGCGCCGCCAGGCCAGGGCCGGTAATAGCAGGAGGATTTGACTGCCTGGGGTCCTGACGCCGCGATGCAACTCGGACGCCAAGGATTTCAGGGCCATCCCGAGATCATCGTCGGCTACTTCGAAGAGCCGCAGACGCTCCGGGCCAGACTCGCCGTCGAGGTTTTCCAGCAGGGCCCGGGGATCGCATCCGCCGCACACCAGTGTGGTTGGCTGGGCTTGCGGCAAGGCGCTCAGGAACTGAAGCGCAAGCGTCTGGGCATCGCTGTTCAGGTCGACGGAGACCCAGTACAGGCCTCCTTGACGCAATAACACTTGCTCATCCTGCAAATGCCGGATGCCTAAGCTGACATGACTCAAACTGACCTCTCCGTACCCGAAAAATGCCTTAAACCAACCGGGCCGAGAGCCCTATGCAACAATCGATCCTCTACCGCCTTCTTACCGTGAACCGGGTGTGCAACGGCCGCTGCAAAGGAGCTGTCATCTGGCCGGAAACCTCGAAAAAACCACGGACGTCCAGGGATGAACCCGGCGCCTGACATGACCTGAATCATCCTTGCTGCTGGACGGGCAGACCCGTTCATGTGCCTGTTGCCATATCGGATGCGACAACCATCCTCGGCGCTCGCCGGCACTCGGTGTCTGGCTCGTGTGACTTCTTGAACCATCCACGGCAGAGCCTCGGGGTCCCGTAAAGCCGGGACTCGCGGCGTGCAATCATCAAGTGTTTGTTTCGAGTAATGAATAACGTCCTTGTCATCTTTCAGCGAATTCTTCCTTGGCTATCAAGGCTTTACGGCAGTTATCGGTGAACTTCGCGGCTCAGGGCCGAGGGCGCTGTCAACGCGGCGCCTCGCTGGTGGGGCGCAAGTCCCATGCAACTCGAACCAGCCCTGTCGTCTCCAATCACTCAGTCGAGTGTCTTGTCTGAATACTTCTGTGTTCAACCGGGTGCACGGCAAATCAAGCTGCTGGTCCGTGCATTTTGATCCGGGTCCGGTACGCAATGATTGCCGCAAGTAGCGCAACGTACAGGCAGGTGCAACCAAGGTTTCGAAGCTTATCCGCTGCTTGTCGTGTCGGCTAAGCAAGTCGACAGCAGAGTTGATATCAAAATGATACCGCCAATTTTTTGAATTGTCCAAGCGTTACTTCGAGAATTGTCATTAAAAACAACCAAATGGCGCCATAAAAATGACGGTACACGCTCAGCTGGTCAACGCAACGTACTCTTTTCGCTCGTTGATTGGGGCACGGTAAGACTGGCGACTTGCAGTCCGGTCGTCAGGCAGTTGAGGGCACTGTAATATCGCCTGCAAACGTTTCGACGCAGTCGAGGCAACTTCACAGGGCTCTGTAGTGAACATCGACACCCGCGTCAAATTCCGTCACCTCGTATGCTTTCTTGAAATGGCTCGTCAGGGCAGCCTGGCGCGGGCGGCGGATGTGTTGGCAGTGAGTCAGCCGGCGATGTCGAAGACGCTCAAGGAGCTGGAGGAACTGCTGGCGACAAGCCTGTTTATGCGCAGTAAAAGTGGCGTGAGCCTGACCGAGGCCGGGGTCGCCTTTTTGCGTTATGCCGGACCTTCGGTGCAGGCGCTGCGTGATGGGGTGAATACCTTGCGCGGTGGCGAATATGCGGCGGGCAGGGTGCGACTTGGGGTGTTGTCGACGGTGGAAAGCTTGCTGGTGCCTGAGGTTGTGCGGCGTTTGCACGAGCGCCATTCGGCGCTGGTGGTCAGTGTGGTGACCGGGCCGAGCGCGTATTTGTTGTCGCAGTTGCGAGTGGGTGATGTCGACCTGGTGGTCGGTCGTATGACCGACAGTCCGGAGATTCAGGGGCTGACTTTCGAGCATCTGTACAGCGAATCCATGACCCTGGTGGTGCGCCCTGATCATCCCTTGCTGGCCGGGCCACTGGAGCGTGGCGCCCTGGAAGATTTCCCGCTGGTGCTGCCACTGGCAGGGACGACGATTCGCAAGTTTGCCGACAGCCTGTTCGTGCAATGCGGCATCAGCCAGTCGCGGCAGCGTCTGGAAACCTTATCCGTGACCCTGAGCCGTCGTTATGTGTTGTCCAGCGAGGCGATCTGGATCGCGCCGCTGGATGCAGTGCGCCTGGATCTGGCAAGCGGCGACCTGGTCGAGATCAATCCGGGGCAGCGCGAACCGGGTGGTTCAGTGGGGATTTCCAGTAATGCCAGCCTGCCGTTATCACTGGCGGGCCAGTGGTGTGTCGAGGTGCTGCGCGAGGTAGGGCAGGCGTATCGCGAAGGGTTTTATCCATAACCGTATGGTTATGTTTAAGTGGCTGTTTTTCAATATTCACGGTGGGTCTGTTGTTTGAAACTGCGAGGCACCCCCTCCGTCAATCAAACAACAGGAGATCGACATGTCTGATGCAGACAGCAGTCGCTTCGTCATCCGTGACCGAAACTGGCACCCCAAAGCCCTGACCCCTGATTACAAAACCTCTGTCGCCCGTTCTCCACGCCAAGCTTTGGTGAGCATTCCCCAGTCGACCAGCGAAACCAGCGGCCCGGATTTCTCCCACCTGAAAATGGGTCGGTTCGATAACGATCTGCTGCTCAACTTCAACAACGGTGGTTTGCCGGTGGGGGAGCGGATCATCGTTTCCGGCCGGGTCTGTGATCAATATGGCAAGCCAATCCCGCATACCCTGGTGGAGATGTGGCAGGCCAACGCCGGCGGTCGCTACCGGCACAAGAATGATCGCTATCTGGCGCCTCTGGACCCGAATTTCGGCGGTGTCGGCCGGGCCCTGACCGACCGCGATGGCTATTACAGTTTCCGCACCGTGAAGCCCGGCCCGTATCCATGGCGCAATGGCCCGAATGACTGGCGACCGGCGCATATTCACTTTTCCATCAGCGGGCCATCGATTGCCACGCGGCTGATCACTCAGCTGTATTTCGAGGGCGATCCGTTGATCCCGATGTGCCCGATCGTCAAGTCGATCGCCAACCCAGAGGCGGTACAGAGCCTGATCGCCCGGCTCGATATGGGCAGCGCCAATCCAATGGATTGCCTGGCTTATCGCTTCGACATCGTGTTGCGCGGCCAGCGCAAGACCCACTTCGAAAACTGCTGAGGAGTGACGCTCATGCCTATCGAACTGCTACCCGAAACCCCTTCGCAAACGGCCGGCCCTTACGTGCATATCGGCCTGGCTCTGGAAGCTGCCGGCAACCCGACCCGGCCTGAGGAAATCTGGAACCAGATGGCCAGGCCCGGCGCGCCAGGTGAACAGATTCTGCTGATCGGTCATGTCTATGACGGCAATGGCCACCTGGTGCGCGACTCGTTCCTGGAGTTCTGGCAGGCCAACCATGAAGGGGTTTATGACCCGGTCTTTGACTCGGAAAAAGCCTTCAACAGCTTCGGTCGGACCGCCACCACCTTCGATGCCGGTGAGTGGACGCTGAACACTATCAAACCCGGGGTGGTGAAGAACGCCGCCGGTGTGCCGATGGCGCCGCACATCAATGTGTCGCTGTTTGCTCGCGGGATCAATATTCACCTGCAGACCCGGCTGTATTTCGCCGATGAGCCACACGCCAACGCGACGTGCCCGGTGCTGAATCTGATCGAGCAACCGCAGCGTCGGGAAACGCTGATAGCGCAGCGTTGCGAGGTGGACGGCAAGGTGGCTTATCGTTTCGATATACGCATTCAGGGGGAGGGTGAAACGGTGTTCTTCGATTTTTGAGCCTGCATTGCGCCGAGCCAACGAAATTAACGAGCGATGCCGACTACCACACGGTAGACCTCGTTGTTTACAACGTTTCGAGTCGTCATGGTTTGCTTCGGATCAGGACAAACAGGAATGTTCGATCATTGGCATATTGTGCCATTGCACTTGCACAAGCATGATTTTTGCTTTGTGGATGATGGCAAATTGACGCTTTATCACCTCAAGGAATCCGTTGATGTTGATCCGCGTCAAGGTCGATCAGAGGGACGAGGCGTAACAATGCCGTGTGCATTGCCGTCCGTTGCACGTTCGTCGGGCAGACCAGCGTCGAAATGCGTAAGCAGGGGCGTGCCGCATTGGTGGCATTGGGATTCATGCGAGGGGTTTGCGTGTTGGCAATACAGACAGATGGGCATGTCACTCACTCGAACTGTTCCAGGCGCAGACGATCAACCATAAAAAATCGTCCTGATGGCTGGGGAGGGAGATGGCTAGCAAGTCAAACGAGACTTAGAGAGACACCGCTGGCCAAAGCCACGATTGAGGTCAGCACGACAAACCATGCCAGTGGCTGGATGACTTTTCTCATGACGACTCCGGGTAATCGAGGAGGGATCAAAGGTTTCTGTGGGTGTGCTCAGACTTGAGCAAAACCCGGGCCAGGCCCGGAGGTCCTTATTTATTGGGGCTGTCAGAGTGTGAGGTGAAAAAGACCATGAGGTTTAGGGTGAAAACACCCACTTAATGGTTATTTTTACCCCGGATGGGTGACCCCCTTGTGGGGAGGGTGCTTGCCGATCGGACGATGCATCCCGCCGAGATGATCGGCGACGATTGGTATCTGCATGGTGACTGGGGCATCGAGCCGCTCATCACTGCGGACAAGACTGTGGACGATGGGCATTGCTGAGTGAGTTGAAGGCCAGCATCTAGTGGCCTGTGTGGTTGGTTCTGTTAGTCAACTTCGGCGCCACAAGCCCCTATCCTGCGTTGCTGTTCCTCGCCATAGCGGGCTATGACTCGTCACAGCGCCTTGGCCAGGGGCTTCTGGCATCCGAATTTGAACTGACGAACTAACCGTACAGGCCACTAGCGTTCAGATCCTGTGGACCCTGTCGTATCAATGCTCTTTGGCTTTTTTGATCCTGATCAAAACCAGCGCAAGCATGCTGATGGCGAGCGGAGTCATGGCCAGCATGGCGTCTTTTGCGGAAACGTCCGCTCCCAGCAGGTTCAATCCCGAATAGAGCAGCTTGAGCAGGTTCAGCAGGTAGTAAGTGATGGCGATAATCGACAAGCCTTCTACTGCGCGCTGGATTTTGATTTGGGTGTCTGCGCGAGTGTTCAGGCTATTCAGAATTTCCGAGTTCTGTTCCTCCATCTCGACCTGAACGCGTGCCTGCAGAAGATCCCCAAGGTTAGCGACGCTTTTGGCTAGCTGCTCCAGGCGCTGTTCGGTCACGGAGCAATACCTGACTGTGGGTTTGAAGCGCCTTTCAATAAAAATACCGAGCCGCTGACAATCACCCACGTGACTTTCCCGTAGTTCGCCCAGGCGTTCGAACACCAGCTGAGCGTAGGCTTGGGTCGCGCTGAAGCGGTGTCGGGTTTTCGCGGTGATGCTGACCACTTGCGCCGAAAGGTTGGCAATGTCAGTCAGCAACACTTTCGCATTTTCAGTATCGGACCCGGCGTTGCGCTCCGAGAGATTGACCAGTGTCTTGTCGAAGGCATTGAGTTGAGCGCTCAACGCTTTCGCGGTGGGCAGTGAAAGCGAAGCCATCATTCGGTAGGTTTCGATCTCCAGCAGGCGACGGATCATCCGTCCCTGGCGATAGGCATTCAGGCGCTTGTTAACGAATAGAAAGTGGTTGGTGCCGTCCTCGCTCAGACGAAAATCGCTCCAGGCCACCGCATCGCCCCCACCTATGCAAGAGCCACAAGGGTCTTTGAATCCGTAAGTCGCTAGATCGCCGGTAAAGGATGCGTCGGTACGTACCATAATCTGCACGGCATTGATCATGTGCTTCAAATAGGGTTCGACCCTGTCCATCAATGTCTTGGGTGGCGGACTCCAGCAAGGCTCCTGGTTGGAGGAGGTCATTACCAGCGTCAGGGTCAGGAACTCCGCGTGCCGCTCCCACTTCAAGGCGTGGCCGTCCAGTTCGGTGATGCCCTGGACCGCTTGTGGGTCGACGGGGTCGGGGCAGCATCGACTCAGCAAGGTGTCGCATAGCGCTTCGTCAGCGATAAACGCCATATGAAAGACGTCAGCGGGTTCGTCGAAATACAGGGAAGGGCGCGCGTGCAGCTCGTTGTGCAGTGCCAGTCGTTGTGGGTGCATGCTATTCAGGCCATGTTTGAATTGTTCTTGGCGCTTTCGATAATGCCCATGACGAAGGTGATCAACGCTTGTGTCAGGCGCTGTTCGGTGACCTCGACTCCGTGCCATTGCACGTGCCCGTACAGCATGCCGATGACGGCATGGGTTGCCAGGCTGATCTGACTTTCTTGCCGGCTTTGGTTTGCACATTCGGCGGCAATGATGCTACTCAGAATCGAGGCATAATTATTTTTCAGGGCATTGATCTGCTGCTGTTGTTCTTGGGACAGGTTGACGAACTCTCGAGTCACCAGTTGCAAGCGATGTGTTTGCGCCAGGCTGAAGCTGACGAAGGCCTGCACGAAGCGGCGCACGCGATCATCGGGATTTTTTGCGCCTTTCATGCGGCGTTTTGTGTCGAACAATAGATCGGCCAGGGTGGATTCGATCAGCTCGAACAACAGGCACTGCTTGTTTTCGATGTGGTGATACAGCGAGCCAGCATGCAAGCCCAGGTGGCCGGCCAGATCACGCAGGCCAATGGCCTGGTAGCCGCGGGTGGCAAACAGCTGGGTCGCGGCGTCGAGCAGGCGATCACGTATGGCGGAATGAGGGCTGGAGGGGAAAGTGGCCGCAGGCATGCTGGTGTCCTGTGTGCGTGTGGCGAGGCGATGGCCGGGCCGTTTTCGCACAATTTTGGTTTGACCAAATGTAAGACAACAGGCATCTTACGTAAAGACTAAATCGCGGAGGTGCTTATGGATGGTCAGACGGTCGTAATCGTAGGTGGGGCATCGGGTTTGGGGCTGGAAACAGCCAAGTTGATGCGCAGGCGCGGAGCGCAGAAAATCGGTCTGATAGACCGCAATGAGCAACTGATGGCCGAGGCCGCAAGTATTCTGCGTGCAGAGGGTTGCGAAGTCGCCACGGCGGCGGGTGATATATCCCGCAAGGAAAGCGCTCACGGCGCTTTCCAGCAGATCGTTAATGCGCTCGGTCGTGTGGATTGCCTGGTCAACAGCGCTGCGATTTATCCACGCCAGGATATTTTCGAGATCAGCGATGACGAATGGGATCTGGAGAACGCAGTCAATATCAAGGGCACCTATCACATGATGGTTGCAGCGGTTCGCCATATGCAGGCTTATGTCGCGGCACCGGCGGTGACCGGTCGCATCGTCAACGTGACCTCTGTGGATGCCTTCAAGGCGCACCCGCAAAATGCCCATTACGCAGCGACCAAGGCCGCGGTGGTCAGCCTGACCAAGTCTTTTGCCCAGGCCTGCGCCAAGGATCAGATCCTGGTCAACTCGGTGGCGCCCGCCGGTTTCGCGACCGAGCGTGCCCGGCAACTGGGCTTTTTGGGCGAGTTGGCGGCGGCGAACCCGCTGGGGCGCGCTGCTGAGCCCGCTGAAATCGCCGAGTGGATTGTGATGATGGGCAGCAGTCGCAACAGCTATGCCACAGGCGAAAACGTGATCGTCAGCGGAGGCTACATCTATGCCTGACTCAGCAGCGTTGCCGGCGGCCTATCGTTGTGCGTTGGTCACCGGTGCCACCAGCGGCATCGGCAAGGCGATTGTCCTGGCGTTGCGTGATGCGGGTATGCAAGTGATTGCAGTGGGGCGCAGTCGCGAAGCGCTTGATGAACTGCGGGCCGAGGAGGGGGTTGTGGCGTTGCAGGCGGACGTGCGTCAAGCCGATGCTTTCGTTGAAATCCTGAAGCAGTACCCCGTGGATGTGCTGGTGAACAACGCCGGTATCTTGTCCACGCGGGCGGCGTTCCAGGAAATTGATCCGGCAGAAATCGACAATATGCTCGATATCAACCTCAAGGCGCCCCTGCACCTGACTCGTCAAGTGTTGCCAGGCATGATCGAACGTGGCCATGGGCATCTGTTCTTTCTCGGCTCCAGCGCTGGCCGTGCGCCTCATCCAGGGGCGGCTGTCTATGGTGCGTCCAAGGCGGGTATCAGTCTGTTCTGTGACGCCTTGCGTTGCGATTTGCTGGGCAGTGGCGTACGGGTGACCGAGATTGCACCGGGGCGGGTACAGACTCAGCTGTATCGCACGGCCATGGGTATGCAGGCGGCGGGTAGTGAGCTGTATGAGGGGTATGAATCGATCATGCCGCAAGACATTGCTCAGCTGCTGTTGGCGGCCCTGCGCCTGCCTGAACAGGTGGATGTGACGCGCCTTGAGGTATTTCCCACGGCGCAGGCCGTGGGCGGTTCGCGGATGGTCAAGACGCTCGACTGATCTGGCCGGGATTGGAAAGGCGCTGGTCTTTTCGATCTTTGTCGGAGATGGCGTAAACCAGGGCGTTAGTCCTTGACTGCCTGTAAGACAACATATAACTTACATTTAAGCGGCTTGATTGCCTCTTGCCATGAGCTCAAGAACTTCAGGGGATACGACGATGACTGCTACTTCATGCCGGGTCGGCGTGGACATAGGTGGAACCTTTACCGATATCGCGTTGGATGTCGGTGGTGTGCTGCATTCAACCAAAATTCTGACTGACTATGAGCTCCCGGAGCGGGCGATCCTGAGCGGTGTTCACGCCGTCATTGAAGCTGCGGGCCTGAAGCTTTCCGATATCGATCAGCTGATCCACGGTACGACGCTGGCGACCAACGCGCTGATCGAGCGGCGGGGCGCCAAGACCGCGTTCATCACCACCGAGGGTTTTCGCGACACGCTGGAAATGCGTACCGAAAACCGCTTCGAGCAATACGACATCAATATCGCCTTGCCGCCGCCGTTGATTGAACGTGAGCATCGCTACACCTTGCGCGAACGCCTTGACGTGCATGGGCAGGTGCTGATTGCGCCGACCCGGGAAGACATTGATTGCCTGGTTGAGCGAATCGCAGAAGGCGATTACGAGAGCGTGGCGATTGGCTTGATTCACAGCTATGTCAACGACGCCCATGAGCGGTTGTTGCGCGATGCCCTGCAGGTCCGCTTACCTAAGGTGTTGATCTCGATTTCCAGCGAAGTTTCGCCGCAGATGCGTGAGTTCGAGCGCTTCAACACGGTCTGTGCCAATGCCTATGTCAAGCCGCTGATCAAATCCTATCTTGATCGCCTGGTGGTCACGCTCAAGCAGGCGGGTGCCGATTGCCCTGTGTTCATGATCCACTCCGGTGGCGGCATCATTTCCGTGCAGAGCGCCGCCGAGTTTCCAGTGCGACTGGTGGAGTCGGGACCGGCGGGTGGCGCGATCTTTGCCGCCGATATTGCCCGCAAATACTCGCTGAACTCGGTTGTTTCCTTCGATATGGGCGGCACCACTGCAAAGATCTGCCTGATCGAAAACCAGGTCCCGAAAACCGCCAAGACCTTCGAAGTGGCGCGCACGTACCGCTTCAAAAAGGGCAGTGGCATGCCCATTTCAATTCCGGTGGTGGAAATGGTTGAAATCGGTGCCGGCGGCGGTTCGATTGCCAGCATCGACAGCATGCGCCAGATTCGCGTTGGCCCGCACAGCGCGGCATCCGAGCCAGGGCCTGCGTGTTATGGGCGAGGCGGCCTGGAGCCGACCATTACCGATGCCAACCTGCTGCTGGGTCGGCTGGATGCGGATAATTTTGCCGGCGGTGCGTTGCGCCTGTCGACCAAGAATGCCGCATCGGCTGTCGATCGGGTTATTGGTGCTCCGCTGAATATGGATGCCTTCACTGCCGCTTACGGCATCTGTGAAGTGGTCGATGAAAACATGGCAAACGCCGGGCGTGTGCATGCAGTGGAAAGCGGCAAGGACATTGCCGACTACACCATGATCACGTTTGGTGGCGGTGGCCCGCTGCATGCGGCGCGGCTCTGCGAAAAAATGGGGGTGTCGCGATTCCTGGTACCGGCGGGTGCCGGTGTGGGGTCGGCCATCGGCTTCCTGCGCGCGCCGTTCGGCTATGAAGCGGTTCGCAGCGCCTTTGTGCGGTTGTCGGAGTTCGATGCGGCCCAGGTCAATGGGCTGATCGACGACATGAAAGCCGAGTCCATCGGTTTCTTGCGCCAGGGCATGCCCGAGGGTGAGCCCGAATTGGAATGCACTGCCTTCATGCGTTACGTCGGTCAGGGCTGGGAGATTCCGGTGAGCCTGCCATTCAAGGCATTCAGTAAAGAGGACACGGCACAGTTCAAAGTCCTTTTCGAAGCGGCCTACACCATGTTCTTCGGTCGCCCGATCGAGGGGCCAGACGTGGAAATAGTCAGCTGGTCGGTCAAGGCCAGCTCGCCACTGATGGATGTCTTGCCGGTGGAGCAGATCAAAGCCTCTCATCGTGCCCATGAAGTGTCCCGGCGCGAGGTGTTCGATGTGCTTGGCGGCGGCTTTGTCGATGCGGGTATTTACCAGCGCGAAGAGTTGCAGCCGGGTGCGCGGATCGACGGTCCGGCCATCATCGCAGAACGCGAAACCTCGACTTTCGTGTCGTCCTCGTTCACCGCCACGGTCCAGCCTGACGGCTGTCTGCTGGTCGTTCGACGCTAAGCGTCACTTGCATAAGAAGGCGATTTCCCATGAGCGAAACATTGATCGATATTCAGATGCAGGTGATGTGGAATCGCCTGATCTCCGTGGTCGAGGAGCAGGCACTGACCCTGATCCGCACGGCATTCTCTACCAGCGTGCGTGAGGCTGGCGACTTGTCCGCCGGTGTGTTCGACCGCGCCGGCAACATGCTGGCCCAGGCAGTGACGGGCACCCCCGGTCACGTCAACACCATGGCTGAGGCAGTGGTGCATTTCATTAACGACATCGGCCCGGAGAACATCTTCGAGGGTGATGTGTACGTGACCAACGATCCCTGGAAGGGCACCGGGCACCTGCACGACATCACCATTGTCACGCCATCGTTCTACAAAGGTCAGTTGATTGGCTACTTCGCCAGCACCGCCCACGTGGTCGATATCGGTGGCCGTGGCTTTGGTCCCGATGCCCGTGAAGTCTATGAAGAAGGCCTGTTCATTCCGGTGCTGAAGTTGTTCGAGCGCGGCCAGGTCAATCGCGACTTCATCAATATCCTGCGTAACAACGTGCGTGAGAACGACCGTGTCGTTGGTGACTTCTACGCCTTGTCGGCCTGCAACGAGACCGGTCACAAGCGGCTGTTGAGCATGCTTGAGGAGTTCAAACTCGATAACCTCGAGCATATCGGCGGCTTTATCCTTGAGCACAGCCGCCGCGCCACTCTGGAATGCTTCAAGTCGTTACCCCATGGCACCTACCAGAACAGCATGACGCTGGATGGCTACGATGTGCCGGTGACCCTGGCGGTGACGCTGACGGTGGGGCCGGACGGCATCCTTACGGACTTCACCGGAACCTCCGGTATGAGCCAGTTCGGTATCAACGTGCCTTTGGGTTATGCCAAGGCCTACGCCTGCTACGGCCTCAAGTGCATCGTGGCTCCGGAAATTCCCAACAACAGCGCCTCCCTGGCACCGTTCGATGTGGTCGCTCCTGAGGGCTGCATTCTCAATGCCAAGCACCCGGCTCCGGTGTCGGTGCGTCACGTTCTAGGGCATTTCGTGCCCGACCTGGTGCTGGGTGCGCTGCATAAATGCCTGCCAGGCCAGGTACCTGCCGAGGGTGCCAGCGCCCTGTGGAACCTGCACTTGAGCGTGCGCCCTCTGGAAAGCAACCCGGATGGCCGCAACGCCGAAATGCTGATGTTCAACAGCGGAGGCATGGGCGCTCGGGCCGCGAAAGATGGGCTGAGTGCCACGGCGTTCCCCAGTGGTGTGCATACCATGCCGGTGGAAGCGACTGAGCATGCGGGGCCGGTGATTGTCTGGCGCAAGGAGCTGCGTAACGGATCGGGCGGTGCAGGTTTGCTGCGAGGTGGGCTTGGTCAGGAAATCGAAGTCTCGGCAGCCGAGGGTTATGCCTTCCGGTTCAGCGCCATGTTCGACCGTATCCAGTATCCGGCCCGCGGTCTTGAGGGGGGCAAGGAGGGCGCCAAAGGTTATGTCGGGTTGGACGATGGCACTCTGCTGCGAGGCAAAGGCCAGCAATTTGTGCCGTCTGAACGCCGATTGCTGCTGAGCTTGCCGGGTGGCGGGGGGTACGGCGATCCGCGCCAGCGTCCTCGTGAAGAGGTCGCGCGCGATTTGCGGTTCGGTTACATCAGCGCCGAGCAGGCGCGCGAAGATTATGGCTACGAGCCAGGGCAGGGGAACTGAGGCATGGAATTTCAGAGTTCACGGGTCAGGACAGTCAAAAGTTCGCCCAGTATGGCGGTGTCGGTCCTTGCCAAGAAAATGCTTGCCCAAGGCGAGCCGGTGATCAACCTCAGTCTCGGAGAACCGGATTTCAACACCCCGGCCCACGTGATTGAAGCCGCTCACCAGGCCATGCTCAGCGGGCACAACCATTACACCGCGCCGAATGGCTTTGACGAGCTGCGCCAGGCCATCGTAGGCAAGTTCGCCCGGGAAAACGACCTGATTTATGGTCTGGACGAGATCTGCGTGGCCAATGGCGCCAAGCAGCTACTGTTCAATGCCTTTCTCGCGACACTGGAGCCCGGCGACGAAGTGATTACGCCAGCGCCGTATTGGGTGTCTTACACCGATATGGTGTTGCTCAACGGCGGCGTGCCCAAAGTTATTCCTTGCGGTTCCGAGTACGGTTTCAAGCTGGATGCGGCGCGCCTCGAAGCGGCCATTACCCCTAAAACCCGCTGGCTGATGCTTAACTCGCCGAACAATCCGTGCGGCGCGATCTATACCCGGGAAGAATTCGCGGCCCTGGGCGCGGTACTGGAAAAGCACCCGCGGGTGCTGGTCATTTCCGACGAAATTTATGAGCACATTATTCTCGGCGACAAGCCTTTCGTGCCCTTTGTTATCGCCTGTCCCGGCCTGCGTGAGCGCACGCTGCTGATCAATGGGGTATCCAAGGCCTATGCCATGACCGGCTACCGCCTGGGTTACGCGGCAGGTCCCAAGGAACTGATCGTGGCCATGAACAAGACCCAGTCGCAGACCACGACCTGTCCGTCGGCGATCTCGCAACTGGCGGCGGCCGCTGCGTTGGACGGGCCTCAGGATTTTGTGCGTGATGCCAACCGTGAGTACCAGGCGCGGGGTGCGCTGGTAGTCAAAGGGCTGTCCGCGATCGAAGGTCTTGAGCTGCAGATGCCGGAAGGGGCGTTCTACGCGTTCCCCAAATGTGCCGCCTTTATCGGCAAGCGTACACCGCAGGGGCAAGTGATCGAAACAGATACCGACCTGGCCAGCTACCTGCTACGGGTGGGCAAGGTGGCGACCGTGCCGGGCTCGGCCTTTGGTTTGGAGCCCTATATCCGTCTGTCTTTCGCTACATCACGTGAACAACTTGAGCAGGCCATTGTGCAGTTGCGCGAGGCACTGGCGGCGCTGAAGTAAGCGCCGCTCCCTTTACTCATTTGAGACTTTCATCATGAGCAAGCCCTTCAAACGACTGTTGATTACCGGCGCCGCCGGCCGCCTGGGGCGCGTCTTGCGTGCTCATCTGGGCGAGTACGCCGATGTCCTGCGCCTGACCGATATTGCCGATATGGGTGAGGCCGCAGCTCACGAAGAACTGGTGCGTTGCGATCTGGCTAACTTCTGCGATGTCCTGCCGCTGGCCGAAGGCGTGGACGCCATCATTCATGCCGGTGGCGTGCCGCTGGAGAACACCTTCGAGTCGATCCTCAACGGCAACATCGTCGGCACCTACAACATTTATGAGGCCGCGCGTCAGCATGGCGTGAAGCGGGTGATCTACACCAGCTCCAATCACGCCATCGGTTTCTACGACCGCACCGAAACCATTGATGCCAGCGTTCCCCATCGTCCGGACAGCCTGTATGGAGTCAGCAAGTGTTTTGCCGAGGATCTGGGGCGCTATTACTGGGACAAGTTTGGCGTGGAGTCGGTGAACCTGCGTATCGGTTCCTCCTTCGAGGAGCCACTGGACCGCCGCATGCTGGCGACCTGGTTGTCCTTTGGCGACTTCGCCCAACTGGTCGAGCGTTCGCTGAATGCGCCGCGAGTCGGCCACATGATCGTGTACGGCATGTCCGCCAACCGTGAGTGTCTGTGGGACAACCGTATGGCGTCGTCCCTGGGTTATGTGGCGAAGGACAGCGCCGACGACTTCCGCGAGAAGGTCCTGGCCAACCATCCGCCATTGGACTCCAATGAACCGGCTGCTCGCTATCACGGCGGCAACTTCGCCGGTGCCGGTCATTTTGAAGATCCGAAATAACGCTTACTTACCGCCTTTTCAGAGGTCCGAGCCATGGCTTCGACAGCAACCCAGCAACACTACGATGTGGTTATCGTGGGCGGCGCCGTCAACGGCAGCGCCACCGCGTATTTTCTCGCTACTAACCCGGATTTCACCGGTTCTGTATTGGTGATCGAGCGTGACTGGACCTACGCCCAATCGGCGACGGCGTTGTCCAGCAGCTCGATTCGGCAGCAGTTTTCCAACCCGATCAACATTCAGATTTCCAAATTCGGTGCCGAGTTTGTGCGGGCCTTCCCCGAGACCATGGAGGTCAATGGCGACAAGCCGGACCTGGCATTCCGGGAAAACGGCTACCTGTTCCTGGCGGACCAGCGCGGCTACGAAGTGCTGGAGCGCTTGCACGGTACGCAGGTGGAGCATGGCGCCGATGTGCTCATGCTTGATCCGCCGCAATTGATTGAGCGCTTTCCCTGGATCAACCCGGACAGTCTGGCCGGCGCCAGTTTCGGTCAGACCGGCGAAGGCTGGTTCGACAGCTACGGCATGCTCAACGGCTTTCGCAAGAAGGCGCGCTCCCTGGGGATCGAGTACATCGAGAACGAAGTGGTCGAAGTGTTGCGTACGGGCGATCTGATTACCGGCGTGCGTCTGGCCAGTGGTGAGCGCATCGGTTGCCAGACGCTGGTCAACACGGCGGGCACCCGTGGGCCCAAGGTTGCGCGTATGGCCGGTCTGCAAATTCCGGTGGAGGCTCGCCGCCGTTCGCTGTTCGTCTTCGACTGCCATACACCGCTGGCCGGTGTGGTGCCGCTGACTATCGACCCGACGGGCGTGTTCTTTCGCCCCGAAGGGCATCTTTATCTGGGGGGTACCTATCCGAAAGTCGACCCGGAAGTGGACGTCAACGACTTCGACGTGCTGCACGACGAGTTCGACGAAGAAGTGTGGCCGATTCTCGCCGAGCGGGTACCGGCGTTCGAGGCGATCAAGGTCGTCAACTCCTGGGCCGGGCATTACGACTTCTGCGTGCTGGACCACAACGCCATCGTCGGCCCCCACAGCGAGGTGCGCAACTTTCTGTTCTGCAACGGCTTCAGCGGTCACGGCTTGCAACAGGCGCCCGCCATCGGGCGTGGCCTCAGTGAGCTGATCACCTACGGTGCCTACCGCAGCCTTGACCTGAGCGCCTTGTCCTACGAACGCGTCGTGGAAAACCGGCCCTTTTTGGAAGACTCGGTCATCTGACCGAACAGCCTGATGGAGAATAAGATCATGAACAAAACATCCACGGCGCTGCGCAGTGGTGGGCAAGTGTTGGTCGATGCCTTGCGGATCAATGGTGTCGAGCGTGCTTTTTGTGTCCCCGGTGAAAGTTATCTGGCAGTGCTCGATGCGTTGCATGACGCCAAGGACGATATCGAGCTGATCGTGTGTCGCCAGGAAGGTGGCGCGGCCTATATGGCCGAAGCCTATGGCAAGCTGACCGGCAAGCCGGGTATCTGCTTCGTGACTCGTGGGCCTGGAGCGACCAACGCTTCGGTTGGCGTGCACACCGCGTTCCAGGACTCGACGCCGATGATCCTTTTTATCGGTCAGGTGGCTCGCGATCAGGTCGAACGCGAGGCGTTCCAGGAAATCGACTACCGGCGCATGTTCGGTCAAATGGCCAAGTGGGTCGTGGAAGTGGATGACGCGGCGCGCCTGCCGGAGCTGCTCAGCCAGGCATTCCATCGCGCCACCAACGGCCGGCCGGGGCCGGTGGTGGTGGCCTTGCCCGAAGATATGCTAACCGATCTGGTTGACGTGGCGGATGCCGGGCCTGCCCAGTCTATCGAACCTGCGGCATCGCCCGCAGCGCTGACGCAACTGCAAAGCCTGATCGGCGAAGCTCAGCGTCCACTGGTGGTGCTGGGTGGCGGGGGGTGGAGTGCCGAAGCTGTGGAGGATATCCGCAGCTTTATCGAGACGCAGAATCTGCCGGTGGCGGCGTCGTTCCGTTGCCAGGATCTGTTCAACAACACCTTGCCTAACTACGCCGGTGATCTGGGCCTGGCCGCTGGGCCAGAACTGGTGGAGGCGGTAAAGAACGCCGACCTGTTGCTGGTGGTGGGAGCGCGTCTGGGCGAGATGAGCACCGGCGGCTACTCCTTGGTGGATATTCCGGTTCCGAAGCAGAAGCTGGTGCATATACATGCGGGTATCGAGGAGCTGGGGCGGGTTTATCAGCCGGTGCTGGCGATCAATGCCGGGATGAAAATCTTCGCCGCCCAAGCCGCCGGCCTCTCGGCAGTCAAACCCCAGGCTTTCAGTGATTGGGTGGCCAGGCTCAATCGCGGTTATCGTGCCAATTTCGACTGTCCGCCGTCGCCGGGGCCCGTGCAGATGAGCGAGGTTATCGCCTGGCTGAACAAGCGTCTGCCTCATGACAGCGTGCTTACCTGTGGTGCCGGCAACTACACCGGATGGCTGCATCGTGGCTATCAACACCGCACCTTCCGCACTCTGCTGGGGCCTACCAACGGTTCTATGGGCTATGGGGTGCCGGCTGCGGTGGCAGCGAAAATCACTGCGCCGGATCGTATGGTGGTGGCCTTCGCGGGTGACGGCTGCTTCTTGATGAACGGGCAGGAGTTGGCGACAGCGGCGAACTACGATGCCCGGCTGATCGTGATTGTGGTCAATAACGGTATGTACGGCACCATCCGCATGCACCAGGAGCGCAGTTACCCGGGTCGCGTCAGTGGTACTGAGCTGCACAACCCGGATTTCGCCGCTCTGGCCCGTTCCTATGGGTTTCATGGCGAGACGGTGGTGGCGACCGAAGAGTTCGCCGCAGCCTTCGAGCGCTGCGTGGCCTCGGGCAAACCTGCACTGATCGAGGTGCAGGTGGACCCCGAAGCCCTGACGCCGCGCATGACCTTGAGCCAGATCCGCGAAAAGGCCCTCGCTTCTCTCTGATTTCCCTCGGGCGGGGTGGACAGCCGTCCCCCCGTCTTTTTTCGCCCCTGATTTATGTGAGTCCATCAGCATGAAACTTGCCGACCCTCAACTGTTGCGTGAACGTTGCTATATCGATGGAAGCTGGATTGCGGCCGATAGCGGCCAGACAATCGATGTCACCAATCCTGCGACGGGTGAGCGCTTGGGCAGTATTCCGCGCATGGGCGTGAATGAAACCCGCCGCGCCATCGCTGCCGCCGAGGCGGCCCTGCCTGCCTGGCGTGCACTGACGGCGAAAGAGCGGGCGGCACGCCTGCAGGCCTGGTTTCGCGAAATCATGCTGCACCAGGAGGACCTGGCGCAGATCATGACCGCCGAACAAGGCAAACCCTTGGCAGAATCGCGCGGCGAAGTCACGTTTGCCGCGGCCTACGTGGAGTGGTACGCCGAAGAGGGAAAGCGCATTTACGGAGACATCATTCCTTCGCCCAATGCCGATCGCCGATTGCTGGTGACCAAGGAGCCGATTGGTGTATGCGCAGCCATTACGCCTTGGAACTTCCCGGCGGCCATGATCACGCGTAAGGCCGCGCCGGCCTTGGCGGCTGGTTGCACGCTGGTGCTCAAGCCCGCGTCGCAAACGCCTTACAGTGCCCTGGCGTTGTGCGTGCTGGCCGAGCGGGCGGGGATTCCCCGTGGTGTGCTGAGCGTGGTGACCGGCGATTCAGCCGCCATCGGCGGCGAGCTGACGTCCAGTGCGGTGGTGCGCAAGCTGTCCTTCACCGGGTCCACTCCCATAGGTATTCAGCTGCTGGAGCAATGCGCAGCCACGGTCAAGAAAGTCACTTTGGAATTGGGTGGCAATGCACCGTTCATTGTGTTCGATGATGCCGACCTGGACGCAGCCGTCGAAGGTGCATTGATCGCCAAGTTCCGTAACTCGGGACAGACCTGCGTGTGTGCCAACCGCTTTTACATCCAGGAGGGTGTCTACGATCGCTTTGTGGAGAAGTTCGCGGCCAAGGTCGCCGGGCTGGTGGTGGGCGAGGGGACGCAAGCGGAAACGACCGTTGGCCCGATGATCGATGGCAAGGCTGTTGCGGGTGTTGAGGCCATGGTGGCCCAGGCTCGGGAGTCCGGAGCGCGTGTGGTGGCGGGCGGCAAGCGCCATGCCTTGGGTGGCTCCTTCTTCGAGCCGACCTTGTTGGCGGATGTGACGGCGGACATGCGTGTGGCACAGGAAGAGATTTTTGGCCCGGTGGCGCCGCTTTTCCGCTTCAGCACCGAGGAGGAGGTAATCGCCCTGGCCAATGCCACCGAATTTGGCCTGGCGTGCTATCTCTATGCTCGCGATCTGGGGCGGGTCTGGCGTGTGTCCGAGGCACTGGAGTACGGCATGGTCGGCGTCAATGTCGGCGTGCTGGCGACCGAGGTCGCTCCGTTCGGTGGTGTGAAGTCCTCGGGTCTGGGGCGCGAAGGGTCGCGTTACGGGATCGAGGACTATCTGGAGATCAAATACGTCTGCCTGGGCCTGGGCTAATGCAGGAAGGAAGCGGAGATTACTCTCCGCTGTCGACCAATCGCTGGTAGCGAGACAGGCTTTCTTCGAGGTGCTTGCGCAGTGCCGAGCGCGCGCCGCTGACATCACCCATGGTAATGGCCGAGAGAATCGCGCCGTGTTCGCGGCCGATTTTCTTGATGTGGGCCAGGCGGCTCTTGCCGGTGGATTGGCCGTGCTTGAGGTGCAAATCGAAAATGATGTCCGGCCCCAGGGCTTCGAGCAGTTGCGAGAAGTGCGGGTTGTTGGTGGCTCGGGCAATCGCCAGGTGAAACTCGAAGTCAGCCTTGGCTTCCTCTTCCAGGTCGCTTCCGTCCAGCGCGTTGAAACGGTCAAATGCTTCGGTGATCTGCGCCATGCTGGTCGGACTGCGGCGTTCGGCTGCGCGAGCCACCGATTCGGTTTCGACGCCCAGGCGCAGTTCCAGCACGTGGGCGGCTGCGCGCACATCATCGACAGCGCTGCTCAAGGCATAGCCGATGCGCTTCACATCCTGCTCGACCACGAACACTCCGACACCCTGGCGGGCGAGCAGGCGTCCGCCCAAGCGGAGGGAGGCTACTGCTTCGCGGATTACCGGGCGGCTGACGTTGAATTCCTTGCACAGCTCCTGTTCGGACGGCAGCTTCTGGCCCGGTCCATAGGTGCCTACATCAATGCGGTTGGACAGTTCCTTGATCACTGTCTCCGCCAGATTGGCCCTTCGCGTACCGAGGGTCGCGTTCATATGTGTTGCTCCTGAAAACGGGGGGTGTTCACCCAAGCGTAGATGGTTGAACAGGTCACGGGGTTCAGTCAAACACGGCCGTGGCCGTTTTGAATACGCCTTGATTCAGGCAAAGACTGACTTCTTATAGGTTATCAAATAACTGACCTGTGATGGTGCGAATGGTCAGGAATTCGGGCCGAGTCGGCATCGCATCAGTGGGTTGTTCAACGCTGTTTGCGCCGTCATCGCCATTTTCACTCGACCCAAGCATACACCTATTGACAGTTGCCTGCTGACTGTTATCTTACAAGTGCGCCGGCGAATGGCCTACGCACTTGCAGTGAGATGTCCCGAATAAGGTCTGGTTGCCGTGAAAGGGCCCGGATGTGGAAAAGAAGACTTGCACGCCAACGTGCTTAATTCGTTTGTCCGATGATTTCTGGGAGGGGAATATGCGTAAACATAACCTGGGCTTTACAGCGCTCACCGTAGCTATGGCTGCCATCCTGAGTGTTGGGTCCGCCGCGGCTGCCGATACTGAACAGGTCAAGATCGGCTTCGCCGGTCCGTTGACAGGTCCGTCCGGTCACCAGGGTCTTGATGTCGAGCATGGCGTCAGCATCGCCATAGAAGAGGCCAATCAGCAAAAGCTGAATATTGGCGACAAGGTGGTGGAGTTCAAGCTGGTGTCGGAAGATGATGTGGCCGACCCCCGTACCGGCACGGCTGTCGCTCAGCGTCTGGTAGACGCGAAAGTGGCAGTGGTCATCGGTCACTACAACTCCGGCACCAGTATTCCGGCTTCGAAAATCTATGGTGATGCCGGTATCCCGCAAATCTCGCCGTCAGCCACCAACCCGGCTTTGACCCGTCAGGGCATCAAGTCGGTTTTCCGCGTGGTCAACGACGACGCCACTCTGGGCCGCTACGCCGGCAACTACCTGGTCAATCAGCTAGGTGCCAAGCGCATTGCGATCTTCGACGATCGCACGGCCTATGGTCAGGGTCTGGCCGATGAAGTGAACAAGGCCGTCAAGGCTGCCGGCGGTAATGTGGTGGTGCGTGAATACACCAATGACAAAGCTACGGATTTCAACGCCATCCTCACCACCGCCAAAGCCCAGCAGGCCGATGCGGTGTTCTTCGCGGCGCTGGACTATCAAGCGGCGCCCATGGCCAAGCAGATGAAGAACCTGGGCCTGAAAGCCAAATTCATGAACATCGGCAATCTGCCTAACGACGAGTTCAAGAAAATGGCCGGCAGCGCCGCCGAAGGCACCTACGCCTGGAACTACGGCATGCCGTTGCAGGAAATGCCCAAGGGCGCGGCGTTCGAGCAAAAACTCAAGGACAAGTTCGGTATGGGCGTCGTGCAGTCTTCGCCGGCCGCTTACGACGCTACCTGGGCGGCGATCAGCGCCATGGTCAAGGCCCAGTCCGTCGAACCGGCGGTGTACCTGCCGGTACTCAAGAGTTCCAGCTATGACGGTGTGACCGGCACCATCGCCTTCGACGATTACGGCAACCTGAAGAACGCCGCTGCGACCATCTTCCAGTTTACCGGCGGTCAGTGGAAAACCCTTTCTGTTGCACGCGACTAAGCCACTGCGTCAGCCAAAACAATAAGCGGGCCGCCAAGGCCCGCGACTACAAAAAGAAGCTCTTTCTGATCTGCCATGAATGTCACCGCGTCGCTGTTCCCGGCGCGCGCTGGTGGATACGACGCAGCTTTGAGGATTCAGCAAGTGGAAGCCAATCTCAATATTTTGTTGCAGCAGATCCTCAACGGTCTGGTGCTGGGCAGTATCTACGCCTTGGTCGCCCTGGGCTACACCATGGTCTACGGCATTATCGGCCTGATCAACTTCGCCCATGGCGAGGTCGTGATGGTGGGTGCCATGGTGACCATCTCGGTGTTGACCATGCTCGCGGGTTTCGGCTTCGCACCGGGAGTGCTGACGCTGTTGTTCGCCATCATGATCGCGGCGCTGGTGTGCATGCTCATGGCCCAGGGTATGGAAAAGTTTGCCTATCGCCCGCTGCGCAAGGCACCCCGTTTGACGCCGCTGATCCTGGCCATCGGTATTTCGATTTTCCTGCAGAACCTGGCAATGATGATCTGGGGGCGCGGCTACAAGACCTTTCCCGAGGTAGTCGAAACCCGGCCCATCGAAGTGTTCGGCGCCACCATCACCAACGTGCAAATGAGCATCATGATTATCTCGGTGGTGATCATGCTTGCGCTCTGGTTGCTGGTGGACAAGACCAGGCTGGGCAAGGCGATGCGCGCCACGGCCCAGAATCAGGAAGTCGCCGGGCTGATGGGGATCAACATCAACCGGGTTATTTCCGCGACATTCGTGATCGGTGCGTCCCTGGGAGCTGTCGCCGGTGTCATGCGTGCGGTCAACTATGGTCAGGCAGATGCCTACATGGGCTTGTTGCTGGGGCTCAAGGCTTTTTCCGCTGCGGTGCTGGGAGGTATCGGAAACCTGTTCGGCGCCATGGCCGGTGGCATCCTGCTGGGACTGATCGAATCCCTTGCGGCGGGCTACACCGGGCAAATGACTGGCGGTTTTCTCGGTGCCAACTATCAAGACATCTTCGCCTTCATGGTGCTCATCCTGGTGCTGCTGTTCCGTCCCAACGGGTTAATGGGCGAGCGTCAGGCCGACCGCGCCTAGGAGGCTGCCAACATGAAAAACAACTACGCACAATATGCCTTGCTGATTCTGGCTTTCATCGCCTTGCCCTTTCTGGTGGATGCGGTGCCGTTCCTGGGACCCACCTGGGTACGCATCCTGGGTTTTGCCATGCTCTATGTGCTGCTGGCACTTGGGCTCAATATCGTGATCGGGTATGCCGGCCTGCTGGATATGGGCTACATCGGTTTCTATGCCATAGGCGCCTATTTGTACGCGTTGCTGTCCTCGCCGCACCTGAACCTGGTGGGCTTGACCGAGGGCGTGCTCAACTGGCCGATCTGGATCATCATTCCGTTGGCCGCGGTGCTCGCGGCCATCTGCGGGGTGTTGATCGGCGCGCCGGTGCTCAAGCTGCGCGGAGACTACCTGGCGATCGTGACCCTGGGGTTCGGCGAGATCATCCGCATCTTCATGAACAACCTGGATCAACCGGTGAATATCACCAACGGCCCCCAGGGCATCAGTGGGATCGCGCCGCTGCATATCGACGGCGCTACCTGGTCCCACGCAGTAGGTGAAACGCCACAAACGCTGCTGTCGCTGCAAACCAAATGGAGCGTCTTTGGCCTGCAAGTCTCGCCGGTGATCAGCTATTACCTGTTCTTCCTGGCGGTAGTGATCCTGTCCATCATTTTGTCCAAGCGTCTCGAAGTTTCGCGGATTGGCCGAGCCTGGATGGCACTGCGCGAAGACGAAGTGGCCGCCGAGGCCATGGGACTGAACAAGCGTAACCTCAAGTTGCTCGCATTTGCCATGGGCGCCACGTTCGGCGGCGTTTCCGGCGCGTTGTTTTCCGCCTACCAGGGGTTTGTCAGTCCCGAATCCTTCACGTTGATGGAATCGATCATGGTGTTGGCCATGGTGGTTTTGGGCGGAATGGGCTCGATTCGAGGGGTGGTGCTGGGGGCTTTGATCCTGTCGATCATGCCCGAGGTCTTCCGCGACCTGGTCAACTGGGTTCAGCCGTTCGTCCTGGACAACGTTACCTTCATCAGCCGTGACGTGTTGCGCAACATTCTCGATGCCTCGACCCTGCGCATGTTGGTGTTCGGCCTGGCGCTGATTCTGGTGATGCGCTTCCGTCCCGAGGGGCTGTGGCCTTCACAGCGTCGTCGTGCCGAGCTGCATGATGCCGACCCTGAGCCGCAGGCGATGGACACCGCGCTGGACAGCACGGCGACGCACCTGACAACAGCCCCGCAGGATTTCAAGTTAAAAGAGGCGAACAAGGTATGAGCGACGTATTGCTGGAGTTGCGTTCGGTCAGCAAATTCTTCGGCGGCCTGCAGGCCCTGCACAACATTGACTTGAGTATCAGACGCGGCGAAATCCGTGGCCTGCTCGGGCCCAACGGTGCTGGCAAGACCACCTTGTTCAACGTGCTCACCGGCTTGTATCGAGCTGAAGAGGGCAAGGTGGAGTTCAACGGCAAGCCTTTGCGTATCAGCAAGCCCCACAAAGTGGTGGAGGCGGGGATCTCGCGAACCTTCCAGAACATTCGCTTGTTCCACAATATGACGGCGTTGGAGAACGTCATGATCGGCCGTCATGTACGTACCCGCAGTGGCGTGTTTGGTGCGATTTTGCGCACCTCTCGCTGTGTTCAGGAAGAACGCGAGATACACGAGGCGGCCCGCTACTGGTTGAACTATGTGGGCATAGGCCGGTTTGCCGGTGAGCTGGCGAAGAACCTGTCCTACGGCGATCAGCGCCGTTTGGAAATCGCCCGTGCATTGGCGACCGAACCTTTGTTGGTGGCACTCGACGAGCCGGCTGCCGGTATGAACGCTTCGGAGACCGAAGGGCTGCGACAGCTGATGTGCAAGATGAAGGCGGACGGCAAAACCGTGCTGTTGATCGAGCACGATGTGAAGCTGGTCATGGGTTTGTGTGACCACGTTACAGTCCTGGAGTTTGGCAAAAAAATTGCCGATGGCTTGCCGGCGCAAGTGCAGAAAGACCCTCGAGTGATCGAGGCCTATTTGGGTACGGAGACGGTGGCTTGAGCATGAAACGTATTCTTGAAGTGAGCGACCTGAAGGTTTCCTATGGTGCCATTCAGGCGATCAAGGGCCTGGATTTTCATGTAAATGAAGGGGAGATGGTTGCCTTGATCGGTGCCAACGGCGCAGGCAAGACCACCACCCTGAAGACCCTGGCGGGACTGCTCACCCCGGTGGGCGGTCAGATCACTTTCGATGGCAAGGCTCACGGGAAGATCAAAAGCTACGACCTGATTCGCGAAGGCCTGGCGCTGGTGCCGGAAGGGCGGGGTATTTTTCCCAAGTTGACGGTCTATGAAAACCTTGAGATGGGGGCGTTCTCGCGCAACGACGGTAAAACGGCGATCCATGCCGACATCGAACGCATGTTCGGCATTTTTCCGCGACTCAAGGAGCGGGCGTTCCAGTTGGCCGGGACCATGTCCGGCGGTGAGCAGCAAATGCTGGCCATCTCGCGCGCGCTGATGGGCAAGCCCAAGCTGCTGCTGCTCGATGAGCCGTCCATGGGGCTGGCCCCGATCATCGTGCAGAAAATCTTCGAGACCATCCGCGAGGTGGTCAAGGGCGGCGTGACCCTGTTGTTGGTAGAGCAGAACGCCAGGCTGGCCTTGCAGACCTGCCAGCGTGCCTATGTGATCGACGGCGGGCGTATTGCTCTGGAAGGCCAGGCACAAGAGTTGCTGCACAACGAACAAGTCCAGAAAGCTTACCTGGGAGAGTGACCCGCCATGATCGCCCCGCTGCAACCGGCTCAGGCCCAGAACGACTATCGGGACTTTCTCACAGCACTCAAGGGCTACGGTTTCAAGGGCGAAATCAGTGCGGACTATGCCAGTCGCATGGTACTGGCCACGGACAACTCGATTTATCAGCGATTGCCCCAAGCCGTGGTGTTTCCCAAAGATGCCGATGACGTGGTCCGTGTTGCCCGGCTGATCGCCGAGCCGCGTTATCGGCAGATCAAACTCACCGCCCGTGGCGGTGGCACGGGCACCAATGGCCAATCGCTGACTGACGGCATCGTGGTTGACCTTTCGCGGCACATGAACACGATCCTGGAGATCGATGTTCAGGGACGCTGGGTTCGCGTCCAGGCCGGGGTGGTCAAGGATCAGCTCAACGCTGCTCTCAAACCGTATGGGCTGTTTTTTGCCCCGGAGCTTTCCACCTCCAATCGCGCCACCATTGGCGGGATGATCAACACCGACGCCAGCGGTCAGGGCAGTTGTACCTACGGCAAGACCCGCGATCATGTGCTGGAGCTGGACAGCATTCTTCTAGGGGGTGAGCGCTTGCGCACGCATCCGATGACGCAAGAGGACTTGCAGCGCCACTGTTCACGCCAGGATCGCGTGGGAGAGGTTTACCGCGTGGCTCGGGACATCAGTGTGCAAAAGGCCGAACTGATTAAGGCAGTGTTCCCCAAACTCAATCGGTGTTTGACGGGCTATGACCTGGCTCATTTGCGCGAGCCTGACGGCCGCTTCAACCTCAACAGTGTCCTGTGCGGCGCCGAAGGCTCGTTAGGATTTGTGGTCGAGGCGCGGCTCAATGTGCTGCCTGTCCCGAAGTACTCGGTGCTGGTCAATGTGCGTTACGCCAGTTTCATGCAGGCGCTGCGCGATGCTCGTGCCTTGCTCGCACTCAAGCCTTTGTCCATCGAAACGGTCGACTCCAGGGTGTTGATGCTGGCGATGAAGGACATCGTCTGGCACAACGTAGCTGAGTACTTTCCCGAGAGTCCCGGGCGCCCGACCCTGGGAATCAACCTGGTGGAGTTCAGCGGTGACAGCGTTGAGGATGTGGAGAATCGTGTTGCGGGCTTCGTCGAGCATATGCGCGCCGACAAGAGTGTCGAACGCTTGGGGCATACGCTGGCGGCGGGACGTGAAGCCGTCACGCGGGTATACACCATGCGCAAGCGCGCGGTGGGTTTGCTTGGCAATGTGCAAGGTGAAGTGCGACCACAACCGTTCGTGGAAGATACGGCGGTGCCGCCGGAACACTTGGCCGACTATATCGCTGAGTTCCGTGCGCTGCTGGACGGTTATGGGTTGCAATACGGGATGTTCGGTCATGTCGACGCAGGGGTCCTGCATGTACGCCCGGCTCTGGACATGAAGGATCCGGTCCAGGCTGCGCTGGTACGACCGATATCCGATGGTGTAGCGAAACTGACTCAACGTTACGGCGGCTTGCTCTGGGGCGAGCATGGCAAGGGCGTTCGATCCGAGTATGCGCCGGCGTTTTTCGGCGAGTTGTATCCCTCGTTACAGGCCTTGAAATCGGCGTTCGATCCTCACAATCAGCTTAACCCCGGCAAGATTGCTACGCCGCTGGATAGCACAGAGTCGTTGCTGCGCATCGACGAAGTCACGTTACGCGGTGAGCTGGATCGGCAGATTGATGAGCGCGTGTGGCAGAGCTACGGCACCGCGGTGCATTGCAATGGCAACGGTGCCTGTTACAACTACGACCCGGACGACGCCATGTGTCCGTCATGGAAGGCGACCCGTCAGCGCGAGCATTCGCCCAAGGGGCGCGCATCGTTGATCCGCGAGTGGTTGCGCCTGCAGGGCGCCGCTGGGGTGGACTTGCTATCGCCCCAGCTGCGTCGGCCCAACTTCTTTACCCGGTTGCCACAGCGCTGGCGCAACAGTCGCGCGCAGCGCCGGGGAACCTCGGATTTTTCCCACGAAGTCTACGAGGCCATGGCCGGTTGTCTGGCGTGCAAGTCCTGTGCGGGGCAATGCCCCGTCAAGGTCAATGTGCCGGAGTTCCGCTCGCGGTTTCTCGAGCTATATCACGGGCGCTATCTTCGGCCGCTGCGTGATTACCTGATCGGTTCGCTCGAGTTCACCATTCCTTATTTTGCGCGGGTTCCCGGGCTCTATAACGCTCTGATGCAGGCTTCGTTGGTCCGCAGCTGGTTGGCTCACTCCATCGGCATGGTCGACAGTCCCTTGATCAGTCGTTTCGGTTTTCACCAGATGCTCACACGCTTTAATGTGCGACTGGCAACACCGGGGCGTTTGGCCGCCTTAAGCGCCGATCAGCGCCGTCTTAGCGTGGTGTTAGTGCAGGATGCTTTCACTCGCTATTTTGAAACACCTTTGCTGGCCAGCTTTATCGAGCTGGCATCCACCCTTGGCTACCAGGTGTTCCTCGCGCCTTTCAGCGCCAATGGCAAACCCTTGCATGTTCAGGGCTTTCTCGGGGCCTTCAACAAGGCTGCGTTGCGTAACGCCTCAACGCTGCGGGCCCTCAGCGAGTGTGGTGTGCAACTGGTGGGTCTGGATCCTGCAATGACGCTGGTTTACCGTCAGGAGTACCTGAAAGTCCCAGGCATGGGGCAATGCCCGGATGTAGCGTTACCACAGGAGTGGTTACTCGACGCGCTCAGTTCGAGAGACAAGCCCGCAATCCGGGGTAAGCCTTATCGATTGTTGGCGCATTGCACCGAGAAGACCAATGTGCCCGCCAGTAGTCAACAATGGGAGCAGGTTTTTCAGCGCGCCGGCCTGACGTTGATCACCGAGGCCAGCGGATGTTGCGGGATGTCCGGTACTTACGGCCATGAATCACGCAACCAGCAGACTTCACGGATGATCTTTGATCAATCATGGGCGCAACAGCTGGCTGTTCTGGGGGAAGGCGAACCGCTGGCTACCGGTTACTCGTGTCGCAGTCAGAGCAAGCGTCTGGCTGATCGAACCTTGAGGCACCCCCTTGAGGCGCTATTGGATGTGTATCGACGTGACAAATCCTCGTAAAGTTGATGAATCGATATAGATAAGCCTGGATCCTGACCCGCGCGGCCTTCCAGTAATCTCACTTCGCAGGTTATGAATCTCGTGATCTCATGCCGTTCGTCGTTGGCTGACGTGATTCGTTCAAGTGGCGTATTTGTGTTTGGTTCGGCATTGGGCCGTTTTCTGCCAATCGCCTCTTCGACATGCATTGGTCAAGTCGGACGCAATCGATGGTCAGCACTAATGCAATTGGCTAGTCAGCGCGAATGCAAACAGGTGGTCAGATGGGATGTAATAACGCAGTTAGCTGACCCGCTGCTGGCGATGATGGAGTGGCTGGCCAGGTTTGGTCGCGTCTGGAGGCGGAGGCGGGGGAACCTTGATTCAGTGTAGCGGTCAACAAACTCCGGATACGGCAATAGGTCGTTCTTCTGCCATTATCCATTCGCAGACGGTAGAAACCCGCTCATGCCATCATCAGCATGATTAAAGTTGAAACCCTGGCGCGGATTTTTAGAATGGTCGGGATCAACGTACAGCGCTTCGTGTTCAGGGCTGACCGAGCCCGCATCGGTGGTGTGATCAAGGATATTGAAAACATGTTCGCCGCAGCATAACCAGAAACCGCTCCAACTAAAGCCCTGTGATACGGGGCTTTACCGTAAGAATCCCCCCTCAATCCAATTCAAAGATTTTAAGCATGAACCTACGCAAAATTGCAGTGGGGCTGTCGGCCCTTGTTTTGTTCTCGACGGGTGCGGCTGAAGCTCGCAACCTGCTGGACTTCATCAAACCGTCCAGCCAGCATGAGGAGCAAGGGTACCGCTCTGGCTCAATCAGCCAGAACGCGGCGATTGACCTCTATTCAAGTAAACAGAAACAGGCATCGTTTGATGGGTGTGCAGACCTGTTCCCGGCAGCCAGGCCGATCAACATGGCTAGCGTGCCTGCAACGATGAAGCCCTTGGCCCTGTGTTCCGACGACTTTGCGGTGCTGTACTCGCAAACCAGCAAGACTCCGCTGGTTGTGGTGGAGCGCCTCAATTCAGCCCAGCTAAAGGATGCCAAGGGTGAGGAACGCACCAATCAGTTCTATCCGGACCCACGCATTCCCAAGAGCGGGCGGGCAGAGTTGAGCGACTACCGTGGCCAACATCCGGCAGTGGATCGTGGCCATCAGTCCCCGGCGGCAGATGCACCGAATCCGCATGCAATGGCCCAGACCTTTGCGCTTTCGAACATGGTGCCGCAAGACCCAACCAATAACCGGAAGATCTGGAGCAAGGTCGAGTCTGATGTCAGAAAGTTCGCGATGCGAGCCGATGGCGATGTCTATGTCTTTACCGGCCCGCTCTTTGACGCTGGCCATACCACTGTTGGTGACAACAAGGTCTGGGTACCTACCCGCCTGTTCAAGCTGGTCTACGACGTTTCGTCCAAGCGGGCTTGGGCCTATGTGCTACCGAACGCGGAAACCCGCATTGAGAAGCCGATGGACTATGAGACGTTCGTGAAGACCACGGGACTCAAGCTGCTGGAAAATCTACCGGTCTCCGGTTCAGTGGTTCGCTCTTGATCTTCGAGCGTCCACTTCCCTGGCGGGAGTGTTGAATCCCCATGCCCACATAAAACCCGGCACCGTCCGGGTTTAATGAGATGATCAGCCTGACCGAGAAGCCCTGCAGGTTTACGCTTGCAGGGCTTTTCTCGTTTTCGGACGGAGGATCTCCCATGAACGCGGTGACGCTTCTCGGTATCGACATCGGCAAACACAGTTTCCACCTGCATGGCCAGGACGCTAAAGACCACCAGGTATTGCGCAAGAAAACCAGCCGCGGCCAATTGCTCTGCACATTGGCTCAATTACCGGCTTGCACGGTGGTGATGGAGTATTGCGGCGGCGCCCGCAAGTTGGCGAGCCGCGATGAGTCTTTCTGATTCATCGTTTTTATCCCTGAATGAAGGTTCATCCACGGCGTGCACAGCCGAGAGTGATCGCGTTCGCGATGCCACGTGTGATGAAATACTTTTCGACCCCGGCGAAACAGAGCGAACCGCTCCGGCCACCCATTATTCTGGATTCGCGAAATATGGACACGATCGACGCGCTGCGAATCTTTGTCAGTATCGATGAAGCCGGCAGTCTGAGTGGTGCAGCACGCCAATATTCGCTGGCAACCTCGACAGTCAGTGTTGCCTTGCAGCAGTTGGAGCAGAGCGCGGGGGTGCGGCTGATCACGAGGTCCACTCGGCGACTGAGCTTCACTCACGAGGGCCGACAATTCCTGTCTGAGGCAAGAAAGATATTGGCCGTGTGGGACTCCACACTTGAGGGCGTCAAAGAGGGGCCGTTGACAGGACTCATCCGCTTCACGACCACTCAGGATTTTGGCAGTGAAGTGGTTGCTCCCTTGATCGACAGGTTTTTGGAGTTGCATCCCGGCATTCGTTTCGACCTGCTATTGGCCGAAGGCGTGCTTGATCTGGTTCAGAACCATCTGGACTTTGCGCTACGTCACGGCCCATTGTCCGATTCTTCGCTCAGGGCCCGACTACTGGTTTCAGGACGTCGAGTGATTTCTGCGGCTCCGGCCTATTGGGCCGCTCATGGCAAACCGACTTGCCCTCAGGATTTGGCGCATCACAACTGCTTGGTGATCTCGTGGCCAGACCGCTCATTTTCAACCTGGTCATTTACCGAGGGCGGTAAACGGCTCAGGGTGAAGGTGTCGGGGAATCGGATGGCCAACAATGGCGGAGTGCTCCGACAGTGGGCCATCAAAGGCTACGGCATTGTCATTAGTCCGTTATGGACTATCCGCAAAGACCTGCAAGCCGGTGTGCTGTCGACTGCCCTGGAGGGGTTTCTTCCCGATGAGGCTAACCTGTATGCCGTTACCGCTGAAGGTGTGGCGAGTCGTCGGGTCACCGCGTTCCTCGACTTTCTCGCGCGGGAATTGGCAGGGTTTGCGTAGCCCGGCTCATTCCAGTCCGTGGATTCCATTTCCATTTGCTCGGTACTTTTTCTCGCCATCAAAACTGGTTTTATTTCTCGTAAATCGCGAAAGGTGATATCGATTTTCACCGGCTTATCGCCCCTCCAAAAACAGCTGAAACTGTACCTCTTTAAATCGGGTTAGCTCGTAACCCTACTGAGGAACATGATCATGCCAGTTACCGCCAAAGCCGCCGTTATCCACGGATACGGTGCCCCGGAAGCCCTGAAGTTTGAAGAGATCGAGATTGCCGAACCGGGCGACGATCAAGTACTGGTGCGCAACACCGTAATCGGCGTGAATTTCGTTGACGTCTACTTCCGTCGTGGCACGCTGCCTGTACCGCAGTTCCCTATGATTGTCGGTGACGAGGCCGCTGGGATCGTCGAAGCCGTTGGCCGCAATGTCACCTCGGTCAAGGTCGGAGACCGAGTCATTTATGGCGATAGCCATGTCAACTTCGGCGCCTATGCCAGCAAAAAGCTGCACCTGGCCGATCGGGTGATGGTCATCCCCGAAGGCGTCACCGACGAGCAGGCTGCAGCCAGTTTTCTCAAGGGCCTGACCGCGCGTTATCTGGTGAAAGAAGTCGTGGCACTCAAGCCGGGCGACACCATTCTTTACCACGCGGCCGCTGGCGGCGTTGGGCAGATCTTCGTGCAGTGGGCCAAGTCATTGGGGCTGCGCGTGTTCGGCACGGTGTCCACTGACAGCAAGGCTCAAGTCGCGCGCGATGCGGGTTGCGATGAGGTCATCAACTACACCACGGAAGACTTCGTTGCCCGTATTCTCGAGCTGACTGGCGGCGTAGGTGTGAACGCGGTATTCGATTCCGTGGGCAAGGACACCTTTCTCGGCTCACTGGCCGTACTCAAACCACGCGGTACGCTGGTGCAGTTTGGCAAGGCGTCTGGTTTCCCGGAACCGTTCGACCCTTTCTTGCTGATGCCAAAAGCACTGTACCTGACGTGGGCGATCCTGCCGCACTACACCTCGTCAGTGGAGGATTTCAAAATGGCTGCCGCCGACCTGCTGGGGGCCATTCAATCGGGCATCCTCAAAGTCGATCCGAGCCACGTCTATGCGTTCGAACAGGTCGTGCAAGCGCACCAGGATCTTGAAGAACGACGCACGACCGGTGCTGTGGTGATGCGCGTTTAGCCGATTACGGATCACCCGCCAGTAAAGATGTGCAAACGACGCGGCAGCGCCTACTCAATCATGAAGCTGGCGCTACACCTTGAGTTATCTCCCAGAGGCGCCCATGAACACCGAACTGAACCAACTGATTTCGCTGGAAGCCATCAGAAATCTACGAGTCCTCTACTGCCACCATTTGGACAGTGGCCGGATCGACTCGCTCACCAGGCTGTTCACCGAAGATGGCATTCTCCAAGTGGATCGAGGCTGCTGGAGAGGTCGTGAAGAGATCCACGCCGGCCTGTCCATAGCCTTCGCCGAGTACGACGTCGAACAGCGCGGCGCCTACCCGTTCGTTCACCTGGTTTCCAACCAGTGGGTTGAACTACTGGACGAAAACCACGCCGAGGGACGCTGCCACATGCAGTTCTTGGCGACCGAACGAGCCGTCGAGGTAAACCCACTGATACTCATGGGCATCTATGCCGACGAGTACCGCCGGGTCGATGGTCAATGGCTGATCAGCCGCACACGCCTGGACGTCATCTGGCCAAAGCCCGACATCGCTGGTGGTGAACCGGGCAACGGCCTCGTGCTGCCGTCCTGACCCCTCCACGCTGTCTTTGTTATTTGGTGATTGACATGTCTGCACTCTTTTCACCCGTTCACACCTGAGCTAAAGAACCTCGAATAAGGTTGACTGAGGGAGGTTCTTGAAATAAATCCCCGACACTGACTACTCCGCACAATCCGTACTCCGTGAGAGGGCCCAACGGGGGGGGGGGGCGTAACCAGGGTGTGATAGAAGAGTTGTTTGTAGAAGTCGTTCGATCAGTCGCCACAGTGCATTCATCAGAGGCGGTGGCGCAACTGTCCGCCCATGACCGGGATAACGTCACGCTCGAGCAGGCGCTGACACGCTTTGGCGAGTGCATGTTATGGGTGTTGACCAACGAGAGCAGCGCACTGGCGGTTTACCGGATGGTCATGGCCGAGGCAGGGCGCTCCATTATCGGCATGCTGTTCTACGAGGCCGGGCCAAGCGATTGTAATGCGGTATTGTCGAGCTGGATGCGCCCGTGGTGAGCTACGCCGGTCTGCCCCTGAGGTAAAAGCAGCACAGGTCCTGGCGCTGCTGACGGCTGAGGTACAAGTACGGCTTTATCAACCCGCCTCGCAGCCTCTGGAAATCGAGCAGATCAGGGAATGGGTCAATCGAGCGGTAGAGATGTTCCTGCTGGGTGCCGCTGCTCACCGACCGCCGCATGTTCGCGTTTTGCGTGACGCTTTGAACCCTAAGCCAGGTTCCGCCGAAACCAGTCCAGCGTCCTGCTCCACACAAAACAAGCCTCCATCGCTATGAACTTCTACTTCGTACTGATAATGCTGGCTTAATTCAGGTTCGGTGTTATCGCCCGGGTCAGGGGCTTGCGGCAGGCTGCTGATGACACGTGTCCAATTGTAAGAGCCATTCTCAACGACTACACTCCAGCCCATGAAACGCTACCTGCGGTTTTGCCTCATATTCCTGATTAGCCTGGCGCTTCCCCTCAGCGGGATGGCGGGCGTTCAGGCACCGACAGAACCTTGCCCAATGAAGACGATGGGCATGGCGATGATGGACGATATGGGGATGGACTGCTGTCACGACATGAAAAGCCCCACCGATCACGGCAAACCCTGCAAGCCGGGCCAGGAGTGCAAGACTGGCGGCATGTTGCAAGTCTCGATCATCAAGCCCCCGGTCACATTAACCAGCCCTGTCGTACTTTCCTTCTCCAGCGATTTCCTGCCAGTGCAAACCCCTTCAGGGGTATGGCGACCGCCCCGCGCTTGATTCCTGTACCTCACTGAGCCTCATTCCGCTTTAGCGGGATGGCATATCTGTGCGCATCTCTCATGACGCGCGCAGTGGATCATCACAGGAATCGTGAACATGAACTCCAAGTGCTATTGCACAGGTTGGTCCCTCGTGGCCGGCCTGGCGGCAAGCGTACTGGCATTGCCGAGCCTCGCAGCCCCACTGACACTCGATGAAGCATTGCGGCTGGCCGAAAACAATGCGCCGTCGCTGACGGCCCAAGCCGCCAAACTGCAAGCTGCCAGCAGTGCTGCCATTCCAGCTGGCGAACTGCCTGACCCGAAGTTAAAGCTCGGCGTGCAGAACTATCCCATTGGCGGCCCCGACCGCTGGAGCATTGACCAGGACTCCATGACCATGCAGATGGTTGGGGTCATGCAGGAAGTGCCCAACCGCGACAAACGCAAAGCACGTATTGAGGTGGCCGATGCGGCCGTTGACCGAGCCGCGGCCGAAGGTCGAGTCGAGCGTCTGAATGTCCGACAGGCCACGGCATTGGCCTGGATCAGCAGCTATTCCGTCGAGCGTAAAGAGGCGCTGTTCCAGGACTTTTACAAAGAAAATCGTCTGTTGACCGATACCGTTCGGGCACAGATTGCCGGTGGTCGGGCTCAGCCTGCGGATGCGGTCACGCCGAAACAGGAGGCTGCGCAGTTAGCGGATCAACAGGACGACCTGATCCGTATGCGTGCGCAAGCTCGAGCTGCACTCAAGCGCTGGATTGGCCCGGCGGCCAACGACCCGCCAACCGGCAGTTTGCCGCAATGGCCCGTCGAGACCACAGGCTACTCTCATAAGCTGCAACATCACCCCGCACTGGCGGCCTTCGAACCGATGACCCGCGAGGCGCAAGCCAAAGTCCGTGAAGCCGAGGCGGAAAAACAATCCGACTGGAGTTGGGAACTCGATTACCAACACCGTGACCGTCAGTTCGGGGACATGGTCAGCGTGCAGTTCTCGTTCGACCTGCCACTGTTTCCCGGCTCCCGACAAAATCCCAAAATCGCCGCCAAACACGCTGAATTGAACCAATTGGAGGCTGAGCGTGAAGCCATGGTGCGTGAGCATACCCAACAACTGGAGGAGGATCTGGCCGAATACGAACGCCTGAATCGTGCCGTGCGCCGCAGTCAGGAAAGTCTGGTGCCCCTGGCCAAGGAAAAGGTGGGGCTGACCATGGCCAGCTACCGCGCCGGCAAAGGTGATCTGGCGCCGGTCATCGCTGCCCGACGTGAACTCATAGAGGCCCGCCTCAAACAGATCGATGTCGAAGAACAGCGAGCCCTGACCAACGCACGTTTGTATTTCAATTACGAGGAAACCAGCCAATGAGCGCTCGAATCTGGAAAGGGGCTTTGTTGACTGGCTTGTCGATCGCCCTGGGTGTTGCCGGCGGTTACTGGTTTGCTCAGCAGCGCATGAGCACAATGCCCGGGGCAGCAGCCGAACAAGGTTCCACAATGCAAGGCGAACGCAAGGTGCTGTATTGGTACGACCCGATGTACCCGCAGCAGAAGTTCGACAAACCGGGCAAGTCGCCCTTCATGGATATGCAGCTGGTGCCGCAATACGCCGACGCGGCAACAAACAGCGCGGCCATCAGCATTGACCCCAGTCTGACCCAGAACCTCGGCCTGCGTCTGGCCACAGTCACTCGTGGAGCCCTCGCTTCCAGCCTGGATGTTGTCGGCGTGCTGACGTTCAACGAGCGGGATGTCGCCGTGATCCAGGCGCGTACTGCCGGTTTTGTCGAGCGGGTTTATGCCCGTGCTCCCGGCGATGTGCTCAAAGCCAATGCACCATTGGCGGATATCCTGGTACCGGAATGGGCCGCAGCCCAGGAAGAATTCCTCGCACTTAAACGTAATGGCGATGCCGACTTGATCGCAGCGGCCCGCCAACGGCTGCGCCTGACGGGGATGCCGGCAGCGCTGATTACCCAGGTAGAACGCAGCGGCAAGATTCAGCCGAACATGACCCTCACCAACCCCATCAGTGGAGTGCTGCAAGAGTTGGATGTCCGTACGGGCATGACCGTGTCGGCCGGCGAGACGCTGGCTCGCGTCAATGGCTTGAGCAGTGTCTGGCTAGCGGTGGCCGTTCCAGAGTCGGAGACCGGATCGATCGTCGTCGGCCAGACGGTAGAAGCACGCCTTCCAGCCTTCCCGGGGACAGTACTCAACGGCACCGTCAGTGCGATTCTGCCCGAAACGAATATGGACAGCCGCACCGTTCGCGTACGCGTCGAACTGCCCAACCCTGATGGGCGTCTCAGACCCGGATTGTCGGCGCAGGTGCGCCTGAACCAGAAGACCGGGCAAAGTGTGTTATGGGTGCCGAGCGAAGCGGTCATCCGCACTGGCCGGCGCACGCTGGTAATGCTCGCCGAAGACGCGGGTCGCTACCGTCCGGTGGAGGTGCAACTCGGGCAGGAAAACGACGGCAAGACGGCGGTATTGAAAGGCTTGCAAGAAGGTCAACAGGTGGTCAGCTCAGGTCAGTTCCTGCTCGACTCCGAGGCCAGCCTCAAGGGCATCGTCGCAAGCGCGCTGGAAATGCCAGCACTTCCAGGCACCGCCTCCGCCCTTCATGAGTCGCAGGGACAAGTCCTGCAGATCAATAGCAAAGATGTGACGCTTGCCCACGGTCCCTTCAAAACATTGGGCATGCCTGGCATGACCATGACCTTCCCATTGGCGGCCCCTGCGCTCATGCAGGGACTCAAGGCGGGCGACAAGGTTCGTATCTCCGTCAGTCAAACCGATGATGGTTTGCGCGTAGAGCGCCTGGAAAAACTAGGGGACCAGCCATGATCGCGTCCCTGATTCGCTGGTCAGTGGCCAACCGATTCCTGGTATTGCTGGCCACACTGTTCGTCACCGGCTGGGGCGTCTGGTCGGTGCAGAGCACGCCCATCGACGCGCTGCCAGACCTCTCTGATGTGCAGGTGATCATCCGCACGCCGTATCCAGGTCAAGCGCCGCAAATCGTCGAGAACCAGGTGACCTATCCGTTGGCGACCACCATGCTGTCGGTGCCTGGCGCCAAGACCGTGCGCGGTTATTCTTTCTTCGGCGACAGTTTCGTGTACGTGCTGTTCGAAAACGGTACCGATATGTATTGGGCTCGCTCGCGGGTGTTGGAATACCTGAGCCAGATACAAAGCCGCCTGCCCGCGGGCGCCAAACCGGCCTTGGGGCCGGATGCCACCGGGGTGGGCTGGATCTATCAGTACGCCCTGGTGGATCGCACCGGTGGGCATGATCTGGCGCAATTGCGCGCTCTTCAGGACTGGTTTCTCAAGTTTGAACTCAAGACTCTGCCCAATGTGGCGGAAGTGGCCACCGTGGGCGGCATGGTCAAGCAGTATCAGGTGCAGCTCGACCCACTCAAACTGGCCAGCCTGGGGATCACTCAGGCGCAGGTGACCGAGGCGATTGGCAAGGCCAATCAGGAAACCGGTGGCGCGGTGTTGGAGATGGCGGAGACCGAGTTCATGGTGCGCGCTTCCGGTTACCTGAAGACCCTGAATGACTTTCGCGCGATTCCACTCAGGCTCGGTGCGGGTGGCGTGCCGGTCACCCTGGGAGATGTGGCCACGATCCAACTGGGGCCGCAGATGCGTCGTGGCATCAGCGAACTCGACGGTGAGGGTGAAACCGTTGGCGGCGTGGTGATTCTGCGCAGCGGCAAAAACGCCCGCGAGACCATCGCAGCGGTCAAAACCAAGCTCGACGAGTTGAAGAAAAGCCTGCCGGCCGGGGTGGAAATCGTCACCACCTACGATCGCAGCAAGCTGATCGACCGTGCCGTGGAAAACCTCAGCCACAAGCTGCTCGAAGAGTTCATCGTCGTCGCCCTGGTCTGCGGGATATTTCTTTGGCATCTGCGCTCCTCCCTGGTGGCCATTATCTCGCTACCGGTCGGGGTGCTGATGGCCTTCATCGTCATGCGCTACCAGGGAATCAACGCCAACATCATGTCCTTGGGCGGGATTGCCATTGCCATCGGTGCCATGGTCGACGCCGCGGTGGTGATGATCGAGAACGCTCACAAGAAGATCGAGGCCTGGCACGCAGCCCATCCAGGGGAGGAGCTCAAGGGTGAACATCACTGGCACGTGATGACCGAAGCCGCAGCCGAGGTAGGTCCGGCACTGTTCTTCTGCCTGTTGATCATCACCCTGTCGTTCATCCCGGTGTTCACTCTGGAGGCGCAAGAGGGCCGGCTGTTCGGCCCGCTGGCGTTCACCAAGACCTATGCCATGGCGGCGGCGGCCGGACTGTCGGTGACCCTGGTGCCGGTATTGATGGGTTACTGGATTCGTGGGCGGATTCCCAATGAGGAACAGAATCCGCTGAACCGTTGGTTGATCAGGCTCTACCAGCCAGCCTTGGACGCGGTGCTGCGTCGGCCAAAAATCACCATGCTGGTCGCACTGCTGGTGTTTCTCAGCGCGGTATGGCCGATGTCACAGTTGGGTGGTGAGTTTCTTCCCCCACTGGATGAAGGGGACCTGCTCTATATGCCATCAGCTTTGCCGGGTTTATCGGCGCAGAAGGCCGCGCAACTTCTGCAACAGACCGACCGGCTGATCAAGACAGTGCCAGAGGTCGAACATGTCTTTGGTAAAGCCGGCCGCGCTGAAACTGCTACTGACCCGGCACCACTGGAGATGTTCGAAACCACCATTCAGTTCAAACCGCACGAGCAATGGCGACCCGGCCTGACCCAGGAGAAGTTGGTGGAGGAACTGGATCGGGTGGTCCGTGTACCAGGACTGACCAATATCTGGATCCCGCCGATCCGCAATCGCATCGACATGCTTGCCACTGGCATCAAGAGCCCGATCGGGGTGAAAATTGCCGGTAACAATCTGACAGAGATCGATGCCGCCACTCAGGCCGTCGAGCGTGTAGCCAAGGACGTGCCTGGGGTCAGTTCGGCCCTGGCCGAGCGCCTGACCGGTGGCCGCTATATCGACGTCGATATCGACCGCAAGGCCGCTGCTCGCTATGGGTTGAATATCACCGATGTGCAGTCGATTGTCGCCGGTGCTATCGGCGGTGAAAACATCGGGGAGACCATTGAAGGGCTCGCCCGCTTCCCAATCAATGTGCGATATCCGCGTGAGTGGCGTGATTCGCTCGGCGCCCTGGAGCAATTACCGATCTACACCCCACCAGGGAGTCAGATCACCCTCGGCATGGTGGCGAAGGTCAAGGTCAGTGACGGTCCGCCGATGCTCAAGAGCGAGAACGCCCGGCCTTCCGGGTGGGTGTATATCGACGTGCGTGGCCGGGATATTGCCTCGGTGGTCGCCGACCTGCGCCGGGTCGTCAGTGAGCAGGTCAAGTTGCAGCCAGGCATGAGTTTGAGCTACTCGGGGCAGTTCGAATTTCTCGAACGGGCCAACGCCCGGCTCAAACTGGTGGTACCGGCCACGTTGCTGATCATCTTCGTGCTGCTCTACCTGACCTTCGCCCGTTTCGATGAGGCCTTGCTGATCATGGCCACGCTGCCATTCGCTCTCACCGGTGGCGCATGGTTTCTGTATCTGTTGGGCTACAACTTGTCGGTGGCCACCGGGGTCGGCTTTATCGCGCTGGCCGGTGTATCGGCCGAATTCGGCGTGATCATGCTGCTCTACCTGAAGAACGCCTGGGCCGAGCGCGAAGACACCGGTGACAGCACCGAGCGCGGGCTGGTCGCCGCGATTCGTGAAGGTGCAGTGCAGCGGATTCGGCCCAAGGCCATGACCGTGGCGGTGATCATCGCTGGTCTGTTGCCGATTCTCTTGGGCAGCGGCACCGGTAGCGAAGTGATGAGTCGCATCGCCGCGCCCATGGTCGGCGGCATGGTCACCGCCCCCTTGTTGTCCCTGTTTGTCATTCCGGCAGCCTACCGCTTGATGCGCCGTCGGCACCTGTGCGTTGTACCCTCCAACCCTCAAGGAAAAGTCGTATGAAACTGGCCCTGATCGCCGTTGCAAGCACCGTTGTTGTACTGTCTCTTTCCGCCCAGGCAGGGGACAAAGTAGCGTTTGAATTTCGTGCTGAGGGCATGGCGGCCACCATCGTGTCGATCAAGCCCCTGAAGTAACAATGGCATGGGTGGCTGGTTCGACCTTCACAAACTGATACCGCTTTCCACTTGGTGTTCCCCGCGTTATGAGTGCATTCGAGGCAATGCCACTCTGGTGGACCCCATGACCGCTCGTAACCCTGCATAAGCGTTAGCTCACGCTTCGCTACGCTTAAGGATACGGACCGCCAGGGCTGTTGAAGGCTTGGGCGGCATGGGAGCCAGAGGCAAAGTTCTGGCTACAGGGCAGCAAGCTGGAAGGAGGATTGAATTATGAAGATGCTACTGACGGTCGAGTTCCCTCATGAACCCTTCAATTCCCTCGTCAGATCCGCAAAGGTGGGCGAGATTATTGAGCGTATCCTGGACAGCATCAAACCGGAGGCGGTGTACTTTACTGAGAACGACGGAATGCGTGGCGGGATCCTTGTGATCGACGTGCAAAATTCATCCGACATTCCCGCTTTTGCGGAACCCTTTTTTCTCAACTTCAATGCCAACTGCAAGTTTCGCCTCACGATGAGCCCGCAGGATCTGAAAAAGGCTGGTCTGGAGGAGCTCGGGAAGAAATGGGGGTGATGAAAACCTCGATATCTTGATAAGACCTCAAGCCCCGATAGGTGGGCTCGTAGCTGCTTGCGTTTAATTGCTAAGCACAATCTGAATGTGATCAGGTTGCAGACAGGCCTGGCCCTGAGTACCTGGCTTACGAGCACATTGGCATCAACGGGGCTTGGCTTTGGGGGCGATTGCTTTTATTGAGGGCGGGGTAAATCGCGGTCCGTCCTGTCGTCTCTGCACACAAGCTTCGGATATTTCCTGCAATCCGTACCGTCTCAGGCCGACTTGTATGTCATGAACTGCGGAAGTAAATTCCATCCGTCGCTGCAAAATCAGCGACCGGGTTTAGCAGCTCGGTTAATATCAAGGCACGCAGGTGCCGCTATTCGATCAGTTGGCACTTTTTTGTGTCCGCTGTTCTGTGTTATGGCGGCTGTGCGGGGGGCACCTTCGGGTGCGCCGGGTTCCTTGATTCCTGGTCTGCTAACCCGCGTACAGTCGCCACCCTTTTCGTTTAGCAGCGATGTCTGGTGACTCCACCAATCAAGGAGTTGCACTCATGAAAAAGATCACCCCCGATCCCCCCGAAAACCCAAGCCTTTCAGCTGACGCTTCCCTCGATTCCGCCAAACTCCGCGAAGCCGCCGAGCGCGCTCTCGATTTCCATCCGGCGTCGCCCCTCGATAAAACGAAGCTCAACACGAGTCCGAGCACTATCTTCGTCATAGCTCCCCACGTCGACACGGAGACCCTATTGGTCCACGCTTCCGAAACGTTCGCCTCTCTCAGTGCGATGACCACTGACCTGGCCTTCGAGCTCGAAGGCTCGCGCCGTAACAAGGCACTGGCGATTCAGCAACTGATCGTTCTGGGCGAGTTATTGGTGAACAGAGCGCTGGATAACCTCGACACGTCCGATTCGACGGCGCCTGCGGTCACTCCGGTATCCGGCCACTAAGTGGTCACGTTCTTTCATCAAATGGAGTTTTCCCCATGGACAGATACATGCCTGTCACCGGCATCGACAACGATTTCCACTCGCTGCTGATCGACACCGAAGCCCCCCTCGACGTGCTGCACGATACCGCCGCTTACCGCATCAGCGCCGTGACCCAATTGCTGGAGAACCTCGCCATGCGCGAGGAGATCAGCAGCGACGCGGTCATCCTGCATGACTTCGCACGGGTGTTGGCTATCCCGTTGCGCGACGGCTGTGATTTGCTGGACGTCATCGGGCGACGTTTGCAGGCGCAGGTTCTGGCGTCGTAATGAAGATGGGCGACCTCACGGGTCGCCCATTTCTCGTTATGAGAAGAGATGACAGACCACCCTCAAGCCCAATGCCGGTCAGTTAAGGAATTTCAGGTTCAGCACTGTCCCCCGTAGCAGCTGCCGAAGGCTGCGTCCGGCGGCGAAGCCGTCGCAAATCCTGCTTCCACGATTTGTCTGGAATACCGCAGTGACTGTTTTACGACTGCTGCGCAGCCGGACGCAGGCTTCGCCAGCTGCTACGGTTCGCGTAATGTCTTAACTGACTGGTATTGACCCTCAAGCCCCTTTTTCAACCAGCTGGCTAAAGGCTTCGAGCTCACTTTTTTCGAGGTCGGATACGACGATAAAGCGCATGTGATTCTGTTGCCAGGCGACGATGTTATAGCCGCGGATGGACAGACTCTGTCGGGGTTTATCCGTTTCGGTGGTTGGCAGGATGAACACGTTGATGATGTGTTTTGCGTGGCCATAGGACAGGGCCGCGGTGGTCTGGTGTTGCAGGTAGTCCAGTCGCCCGCCGAGCAGCGGGTAGCCTTGTGCCGAGTAGTCATACACCGGCGGTGAGAAGTCGAGCTTGCCGGTAAACCATGGCTTGACGGTGTGTCTGTCGGAGGAGGCCACATCATTCAAGTGCTCGGCCATCAGCGACCGAACATGGCTGGACACCGCCTCATCCATCCAGGGTTGCTCGCTTGAAGGGGTTGCCACAAACAGCACCAGTGCCATGGCCAGCGCTATGGCTGAAAAAGCAGGTGCGAGCCACCTCCGCGATGCGTTTCGCAATACTTCCCAAACGCTCCTGGCCGAAGAGGTCTGTGATTGAATGTTGGCAAATACACTGTGAGTCAGGGAGTCAGGCGCAACGTAATACGGCGCCTGTGCCTTCACGCTGGCGATCAGTAATTTCGTTTGGTCATGCAGGCGCTGGCAATCGGCGCAACTCGATAGGTGTTCGGCAACATTCGCTGCTGTTTCGGTATCCAGCTCGTTGTCCAGGTAGCCATGAATCAATTCGTGGCAGTGGGTGCAGTTCAGGTCATTCATGGTTTTGCAACTTCAGTAGTTCCAGCTTGAGCATCGCGCGCGCCCGGGCCAGTCTCGACATGACGGTTCCTAAAGGTATGTCGACCACCTTTGCTATGTCCTTGTAGGGCATGTCTTCCAACTCCTTCAGGACGATCACCTCACGAAAAGCCGGGGCCAGGGCTCGCAGCGCTTGCTGAACCAGCTCGGCATCCTCGGCATGCATGGCAAACAGCTCCGGGGTCTGGGTGTGGCCCAACGCGAGATCGTCTGCTGATATCTCATCACCTATGGCGACCCATCGATTGCCGGCCGATGCCTTGAGCCAGTTATAACTCTCGTTGCGCACAATCGTCAGGAACCAGGCTTTGGCATTTCCGTCTGCATAGCGGTGCATAAATTTAAATGCCCTGAATGCACTTTCCTGCACGACATCCTGGGCGGCGCTCTCATTGCCGGTGAGCCAGCGCGCGAGGTTATAAGCCGCATCCATATGCGGGGCAAACAGCTCCTCAAATCGCTTCATAGTGGCTCCAGCCCCTTCCAACCCCTATAACGGGGATACGTCCTGTTTTATTCCCGAAAGAAAACGTATTTTTGCCTGGAATAAAACTCCACCCCGGTCGGTTTTACATCGTGTCAGCTCATCAATGTAAACCGCTACCGAGGGAGTTCCCATGGACATTCACTCAACAACACACGATAAGCGTACCGACGGCCCGCTGGACCCTGACCGCAGAAACCTGCTCCTGTGCTCGGCATGGGCCGGAGCCGGCGTCATATGGGCGCTGAGCGGCGGTATTCCACGGGCTTTTGCGCTGGATGACACCGGTAAGTTATCGGACCCGACAGCACTGGCCAGCAATTTCCACTTCGTGCAAATCAGCGACTCGCACATCGGCTTCAACAAGGAGGCCAACCCTGATACGCGCAAGACATTGCAGGTGGCCATCGATAAGGTCATAGCGCTGCCTAAAAAACCGTCACTCATTCTCCACACAGGTGACATCACCCACCTCTCCAAACCGGAAGAGTTCGATACCGCCGCGCAGCTCCTCAAAGGTCTGCCATCAACCGTGCACTATGTGCCGGGCGAGCACGACACCCTCGATGAAGGCGGCGGAAAACTCTATCTGGAGCGTTACGGCAAAGGCACGAAAGGCAATGGCTGGTACAGCTTCGACGATCATGGCGTGCATTTCATTGCGCTGGTGAATGTCTTCAACTGGCAGGCGGGCCACGAGGCCACCCTCGGTGCCGACCAACTCACGTGGCTGGCCGATGATTTGCGCGCAGTGTCTACGAGCACGCCTGTCGTCGTCTTCACTCATATTCCCTTGTGGACGATCTATCAGCCGTGGGGCTGGGGTACGGAGGACGGCGATCAGGCCATCGCCATGCTTCGCAACTATGGCTCGGTGACGATCTTGAACGGCCACATCCATCAGGTCATCCAAAAGGTCGAGGGCAATATCACCTTTCACACCGCTCGCGGCACCGCCTACCCGCAACCGGCTCCTGGAGCCGCGCCTGCACCGGGTCCGATGACGGTGGCCGCCGATCAACTGCGCAACTTTCTGGGGATTACCGACGTCAAGGCGACACAAGGCGATCACCCACTGGCGCTGATCGACTCAACACTCACTTAAGGGAGGCGCTCACATGAAAAAGCTCTTGCAGGTGCTGACCCTGGGCTGTCTGTTGGTCTCGATACCCGTTTGGGCACAAGATGTAAAAATCGACATCAAAGAGTTCATGTATGGACCCAAGGATTTGACGATAGCCGTTGGCACAAAAGTGACATGGGTCAACGACGATCAAGTACCGCACACGGTCGTGGAAACCAATAAGGTGTTTCGCTCGGGCGCGCTCGACACCAATGACAGCTTTTCCTATGTGTTCAATACGCCTGGGGCGTTTGAGTATTTTTGTGCTCTGCACCCTCAAATGATTGGAAAGATCACCGTCAGTGCTACTCAATAAAATGAGTTTTTAGCGCTGCGACGTAGACGATCGTTCGGCTTGTCACCTCGCGATTCGCCCTGATCCCGGGTGGTACTCCAGTGTCTGCCGCTGGCTACCACCCTTTTTTGTGTGGTTCGACCTTTAATCCGGGGGAGGGGGGCAGATCTATTGAATTGCTGGCGGATATCACGGGGGCGGTGTGAAATTCAGGGCGGCTCGGTGACGCTTCAGGTTTGCGGGCGTCTATGACTTGGACGGCTGACAGAACTACAGCCAATGTCGGTTCTCGGCATATTGGAAGAGGGGGATCTTTTATGATTATCAAACCGCGCGTTCGTGGCTTTATTTGCGTGACGACCCACCCAGTTGGCTGCGAAGCCAACGTCAAGCAGCAGATCGACTATGTCACCGACAAAGGACCGATCAGCGCAGGGCCAAAGAACGTACTGGTGATCGGTGCATCGACCGGATACGGGCTTGCTGCACGGATTACTGCGGCTTTTGGTTGCGGCGCCAATACGCTGGGTGTGTTTTTCGAACGTGAGAGTGTCGATGGCAAACTCGGCACGCCCGGCTGGTACAACACCGCTGCCTTTCACAAGTTTGCCGAGTCGGATGGTCTCTACGCGAAGAGCATCAACGGCGACGCTTTCTCTGACGAGATCAAACAAAAGACCATCGAAACCATCAAGCGGGATCTCGGCAAGGTCGACCTGGTTGTCTATAGCCTCGCTGCGCCGAGACGGACCCACCCTAAAACCGGCGAGGTTTTCAGCTCGACACTCAAACCTCTCGACAAGCCGGTCAGCCTGCGAGGCCTTGATACCGACAAGGAGGTTGTCAAAGACACCACCCTGCAGCCGGCCACACAAAGCGAGATCGACGGCACAGTGGCCGTGATGGGCGGCGAAGACTGGCAGATGTGGATGGACGCCTTGCACGAGGCGGGTGTCCTGTCCGAGGGTGCCAAAACGACTGCGTTCACCTATCTGGGCGAAAAACTGACCCATGACATCTACTGGAATGGTTCCATTGGTGCGGCCAAGAAAGACCTGGATCAGAAGGTTCTCGGTATTCGCGAGCGGTTGGCTGACCTGGGAGGCGATGCGCGGGTTTCAGTGTTGAAAGCGGTCGTCACTCAGGCTAGCTCCGCCATCCCGATCATGCCGCTGTACCTGTCCCTGTTGTTCAAGGTCATGAAGGAGCAGGGCACCCACGAGGGTTGCATCGAGCAGGTCCACGGGCTCTACAAAGACAGCCTTTACGGCCAGTCTCCTTGCATGGATCCAGAGGGCCGTCTGCGCGCCGATTACAAGGAGCTGGCTCCTGAAGTCCAGGATCGCGTCAAGCAGCTCTGGGATCAGGTCACCAACGACAATCTATACGAGCTCACCGACTTTGCCGGCTACAAGGCGGAGTTCTTGCGTCTCTTCGGATTCGAGATCGACGGGGTGGACTATGAGGCTGACGTTGATCCGGACGTGAAGATTTCCAACCTGATTCAAGGTTAGGTCGCGCGTGTGGAAAGCTGTCGACGCGGTAAAGTGCGTTTAAGTTCATGTCAGGTTTCCCGCACTCTGTAGGAGCGAGGCTTGCCCGCGATGGCGGCCTGCCTCTTGCTGGTGTACATATCCGTTCCTGCGGTTAGGGCTGCTGGCGGTTTCGCTCTTACAGCGGTCTTGCACGGTCCCTGTAGGAGCGAGGCTTGCCCGCGATGGCGGCCTGACAGCCGGCCTGTCTCTTGCTGGTGTACATATCCGTTCCTGCGGTAATGGCTGCTGGCGGTTTCGCTCTTACAGCGGTCTTGTACGGTCCCTGTAGGAGCGAGGCTTGCCCGCGATGGCGGCCTGACAGCCGGCCTGTCTCTTGCTGGTGTACATATCCGT